>JBIOVX010000188.1:0-144563 GCA_044868005.1 Thermoanaerobaculia bacterium
AACTGGGTGCAGGCGATCTTGTGGCCTTTCAGCTCCTCGATCGACTTGATCGAGGCCAGCGAGACGACGCCGTCGCCGCCCCGCGACCAGTCCTGCAGGATGATCGACTTGGCCTGCTGGCCCTGCTCGGCGAGGATCGACGCCTCGCGCGCCCAGTTGTCCACCGTGTCCCACATGATGTCGACGTCGCCCTTGCGGAACGCCGCGAGCTTCGCCGCCGGATCCTCCAGCAGCACGAACTTGACGTCCATCCCGTACTGCCGCTGGTAGCTCGAGCCCGGGTTGGGATCCATGCCGTTGTTGAACACGACGCCCGGCGCGTGGCCGGCCCAGGTGTTGATCGCCACCACCAGCGGCCGGTCGAGCTTGCCGCTGCCGCCGAGACTGCCCGACGCGGCGACGCCCTCCGAGCCCTTGCCGCGCTCCGGATCCGCCGGCGCGTTGCCCAGGGCGTCGAAGTCGCTCTTCTCCACGGACTCCGTCTTCGCCTCCTTGCCCTTCTTGCCGAGGGCCCAGGACTTGAGGTCCGGAGCGAAGCGCTTGATGCTGAAGAACGCGGCCACCAGCAAGGCCACGACGATGATCGCCTTCCCCAAGGGGGTGAGCTTCATTTTCTTGTCTCCTATGTTTTGACTCAGACGGCCGCCACGCCTCCCATGAGCTCGGTCATGGCGGGCCGCAACGTGTCGAGGAAGCGTTCCGTCTCCACGATCTGGTCTACCACGGTGCCCATGTAGCTGGCGACCTCGGTGGCGCTGAACTGCGAAGCGCTGACCCTGCCGAGGATAACCTCAAATACGTCCGCAAAAGCGCCGAGTTGCGCCACCACGCACTGGTCGCGCTTCTGGCACTCGAGCAGCAGCTCGCGCTGCTTCTCCAGGATGCCGATGTGCCACTGGCGCGTACGGGCCGTCGCCGGCTCCGTCTTCGCCAGCTCCTGGAGCTGCTGGATCTTCGCCTCCACCTCGGCCAGCCGCTTGTCGACGCTCGGCAGCGGCCCGGCGGCCGCCGGCGGCCGCACCGGCTGCGGCCCCCGGCGCACCGGAGGAGGAGGCGGCGGCTCGCGGGGAAAGTCCGCGTTGGGACGGATGTTGGCGAGGATCTGCAGATAGACCACCCGCTCGCGCACGAAGTTCAGGTACGCCGTCAGCATGTAGCCGAGCTGCTGGAGGATGCCCGCCTTGGTGAAGCCGTCGAGATCCGTGCGCTCGGAAAGCACCCTGGTCACCCGGCCGCGCACCTCGGCCAGCCGCCGGAAGACCGCCAGGTAGTCCGGCATCAGGCCGGCGCGGATCCAGCCGGCGACGGGGTTCTCGGCCAGCATCCCCTCCACCCTCTGCCGCAGCACCTCGCGCTCCCGCTCCGCCTTGAGCTCCGCCTCCCGCCGCTCCTCCTCCTCGATCTTGCGGATGTAGCGGTCGCCGGTCGCCGTCAGGCTCACCCAGCCGGTGGCCCCCAGGCCCCAGAGGATGAGCGGCAGCGGGTTCCACAGCACCGCCGAGGCGGCGAGGCTCACCGCCCCGGCCACCATGTTGCCGGGGGACTGGATCGCCTTGGCGATGCTCTTCTTGAGCAGCGTCTTCTTGTCCAGCGGCAAAGCCACGCCTCCCTGGAGCCGACCGCTCCGCACGGAGGCTGGATTGTATAACGCGGCAGGCGGTTGCCTACTTGAAGATCTTCAGCGCCTTGAGGATGACGATGAGGACCACCGCGCCGAGGATCGCGACTACCCAGCGCACGATGCCGCCGCCGGCGGCGATCCCCAGGAGGCCCGCGAGCCAGTAGCCGAGAAAAGAGCCCACGATGCCGACGATGATGTTGGCCAGGATTCCCATCTGGGCGTTGGTCTTCATGACGATGCTGGCGAGCCAGCCCACGATGCCGCCCACGATTATGGTGATGAGGATGTCCATGTCCGATTCTCCTTTCGCGCGTCCGCGCGCGCCCATTGTCTCGAGCTTCAGAGCTTGGCCAGGTATCCCTTGCCTTCCAGGCAGACGGAGAAGGCCTTGCGGAAGTCCCCCATCTGCTGCTCGGTGACGGCGGTCACCGCTTGCGCGGTGGCCTGGGCCTGCTCCTCGCCCTGACGCCGGGCCTGGCGCCGCCTGGCGCCGCCGGCCACCACGCCCACCGCCGCGCCCACCGCCGCGCCCCCGCCCGCGTCGTTGCTGGCGATCTCGCCGATCAGCGCGCCGGTCGCCGCACCGGCGACCGCGCCGCGAGCCCGGGCTCCCTTGCGGGCATCTTGCGCCGCGGCCTCTTGCGCCGCGGCCTGCTGCATACCGGCTTCCGCCTGCTTCTGCACGAGGAACGGATCGATCCCGGTGGTCTCTACCGCCCAAGTATAGCATCCGGCCTCGTCGGCCGACTGCTGCTCGGCCTTCTGACCCTTGGTGGGATAGACGTAGACTTTGAGCGTCGCCGCCAGGGTCTTCTGTGCAGAGGGCGGCGACAGCGGTGCGGGAGGCGGCGACTGCGCGAGGGCTCCCGTGCCGGACAGGACACAGAGGAGGAGCGAGATCGAGGGTCGGCTCATGGTCGGTGTCTCCGGGGTCTGAAGGTTCGACGTCTTCCTCACGGCTGGGCGGCGGGGAGGGGGGTGCAGGACGCGAAAGCGTTGACGGCGAGCTCTTCGCGGGCGACGGCGGCGATCAGCCGGCCGCTCTCCTCGTCGAGCACGAAGCTCCAGGCGCGCCCCTTCTCGACGCCCTGGAGGAAGATCTTCCGCTCCTGGCGGGTGACGCCGAGGATCGGGGTCGCGCGGTTTTCTCCGCTCGCCACCGTCGTGCGCACGAGCTTCGCCGCGAGGTCGATCTCCACGAAATCAGGAATGTTCACATCGGCGAGCGCGACCCGGGCGCAGCCTTCCTCCGGCGTACAGCGCGACACTTCGAGCACGGCGCAAAGAAAGGCGTCGCGGCCTTCCAGGCTGTCGCCCGCGAGCGGCGCCGCCGGCAGCAACGCCAGGCACCAGCAGATCCAGGACAGGCTTCTTTGGCGGAACATGATTTCTCCCGAGCCGTCCAAGGAGAACGACGGGCTGAATATCTCCTGGGGAGGCCACCTTTGCTCTCAGGATACAAAGGTCCCGGGCTCGGGACTATTGGACCTTCAGGAACCCTGGATAGGCCCTGGGTCCAACCGCTGGCGGTGCCGCGCGCCGCCAGCCGGTCCCGCACCGGATCGAAACCGTGGGCCGCGTTGGCCGCGTAGGATAGGCCAGAGGAGGATTTTGCGATGAATCCCGCCCTGACCACCACCACTTTCACCCTCGACGGCTACGCCATCAAGAGGAACCTCGGCGTGGTCCGCGGCATCACCGTCCGCTCACGCTCCATCTTCGGCACCATCGGCGGCTCGCTGCAGACGCTCGTCGGCGGCAACATCACCATCTTCACCGAGCTCTGCGAGAAGACCCGCGCCGAGGCGTTCGACATGATGCTCCAGCAGGCCCGGCAGCTCGGCGCCAACGCCGTGGTGGGCATCCGCTACGACGCCACCGAGATCATGGAAGGCGTCTCCGAGGTGCTCTGCTACGGTACGGCCGTGGTGGTCGAGCCTGCGTAGCCCCGCTTGCCTAGCACCCGCTATGGGAGTAGGCTGGCTTGTATGGGCTGGGAAGACTACATCCACTCCGATCCTGAGGTGCTGCTTGGCAAACCGGTCGTCAAGGGCACGCGGCTCTCCGTTGAGTTTCTACTAGGATTGCTGGCAGCGGGATGGACCCAGGAGCAGATACTGGAGAACTACCCAACGCTCACCTCCGATTCCTTGCGTGCGGTTCTCGCCTTTGCAGCCGAAGCCATGCAAGACGAAAGCCTGTACACGGTCCGTCTCCGCACCGCTTGATGCGGTTCCTAGCCAACGAGAATTTCCCGCTCGGCAGCGTCCGCAAGTTGCGGACGGCTGGGCACGATGTCCTGGCAATCATTGAAGTTGAGGCGGGAGCTAAAGACCCAGCAGTTCTCGACCGCGCGGTCGCGGAAAACCGGGTCCTGCTTACGTTCGACCGCGATTATGGAGAACTGATCTATCGCCGCAATCTTCCTCCTCCCCCTGGAGTCATTTACCTCCGGCTCGTGCCCAAGACCCCCGACGAAGCCGCGGACGCGATTCTCTCTCTACTCTTCATTGATGGACTCGATTTGGAGCGCCGGTACACCGTCATCGAACGCCTGCGCGTGCGGCAGCGTCCTCTCCCGCGAGGTTAGGTGAATCCAGGAACCGCCCCCGCAGCTCCGGCGTCGGCAGCCAGCAGCTCTCCTGTTTGCCGAACCAGCGGTAGCGGTTCCGCGCGATGAGGCGGTAGAGCCGATCGCGGAGCGGCCGGGGGAGCAGCCGAAAGACCGCCAGCGCCTTCCAGGGACCGCCGAGAAGGCGAGCGATGCGGAGGACGGCATCGCTCTCCTTGGACCAGCGGTCTCCCTCGACGAGGATCAGGCTGTCGAGGGCCTCTCTGTCGATCCGCAGCTCGTCGAGATACCGCTGCCCCACCTCCGACTGCAGCGAGGCGAAGCGGAACCGCGCCCCGGGATCCCGCCGGATGATGAACTGCACGGAGCCGTTGCAGAGGTTGCAGACGCCGTCGAAGAGCAGGATGGGATGCGCGGATTCCTCCATTCCGGTCCATTCTAGAATCAGCGGCGAGAGGAGGAGCGCATGGCCGAGCTCAGCGGCGCCCAGAAGAAACACCTGCGAGGACTGGCCCACCACCTCAAGCCCCTGGTGCAGATGGGGAAAAACGGCCTCACCGACCCGGTGCTCGCGTCGATCGACCAAGCCCTCGACGACCACGAGCTGATCAAGGTGAGGCTAGCCGATCCACAGGGACGCAAGAAAGAGCTGGCCGCGGAGATTGCCGAGCGTTCGGGCAGCGTCCACGTCGGACTCGTCGGCAACGTGGTGACGCTCTACCGCCGCCAGCCGGATGCGGAGAAGCGCCGGGTCGAGCTCCCCTCCTAGCCGCCGCCACCCATATCGCCGAGCATCTGCCGATGCTGCTCCACCCGGCTCTGGAGGAGCGCCAGGAGCTCCTGCTCGAGCTTCACGAACCTCTCGAACACCGCGAGCGGCTCCGGGCCCGACATCGCCGCCTCGTCGTGCCGGCCCATCGGCAGGTCCCGGTATCCGGCCATCTGCTTAGCGGTCGCCTGGAGCCGAGCGGCGATCTCCCGGTGCTGTTTCACCAGGTCCAGGTAGACGTCGCGTTCCTGCCTCGAATTCTCATCGCTCCGATCGAGCGCCTTGGTGTGGACCTCGAGCACCTCGGCCAAGGCGGCCGTGAGATCTCCCAGCTTCGCCGGCAGCACGGAATTCTCCGCCAGGCCCTTGCCGCAGGTCGGTTCCTCCTCCATGGCATCTCCTCCTCTCCGGCAGTGCGCCGCGGCTTCATCCGCCGACTCGGCGGGCGAGCTCGGCGGCCCGCTGGCGGTTCAGCTCCTCGGCGGCCGGCGCGTACGCCTCGTGAGGGCGGGCGGCGACGATCCGGCGCTGGCGGTCCGCTTCCGATAAGCCGGCCTCCTGGAGCGTGTTCCACGTCTGGCTGACGACGATCGCCTCCAGGTTCTCGAGCCGCTGGGCGTTCTCCGTGTTGGCCTGTTCCAGCCGTTCGACCTTCTGTTCCAGCTCCTGATTGGAAGCCCCCAAGGCCCGTTGCTGGGTGCGCACCTTGAGCCACTGCCTGGCAAACCCCGCGAGGATCCCCACCAATGAAATGGCGAAAACGAACTGCATCGTCGCCAGCACGTTTGGGTCTGGGTTCATGTTCGGCCTCCTCGATGTGGGCTCGGCCGCGCCATGAGGATGACGCCGCGGCCACCCAACATCATTGTACGGCGGGATGTCCTGCGAGTTCCGAGCGCAGCCGGACCGGCTTGATCCGCCTGTCGGGAAATGCTACGGTGGCATACGTGCGGATTGGTCGCGCGGTCGAAACAACAACGGGCACGTAATCTGTCGAGGAGGTTGCTGTGAAGAAGAGTTGTCTGAGGTCCGTCCTGAAGCGGTCGTCCAGGATCTGGTGTTGGGGGCTCGTCGTACCGTTCGTGGCGCTCGGCGCCGCCGAGGGCTCGGAGATACGGTTCTCACCCTCCCCCGCCGTAGCCGGGCAGCCGATTACGGTGACGTTCAAGTCGATCGCCTTCGCCTGCGAGAACGAGGGGCTCCTGGAGCTCGACGAAGTCACCGGCAACCGGGTGGAGCTCCAGGTGACGCCGGCCAACTGCCCCATCCTGCCGGTCGGCTTCGTGGAGTACACGGCCACCACCACCATCGGGCCTCTGGCCGCCGGCACCTACTTCGTCACCGTCTTCGATTCCGGGGCCAGCGGCTCGGGGGCGCTCGAAACCACGGAGCTGGTGGTGAAAAACCCGCCGGTCTGCCAGGCCACGGCCACCTCCCTCTGCCTGGGCGACGGCCGTTTCGCGGTGACCGGCACCTTCCGTCCTCGGCGCCTCGCCGCGCGCGCGGTGCCGGACGGCTTCGACGGCCTGGGCGACTGGGGGCTGCTCTGGTTCTTCTCCCAGGAGAACCCGGAGATCCTCATCAAGATCCTGAACACCTGTGCGACCAACGGCCACTACTCCGTCTTCATCTCGCCGGCCTCGGCCTTGCGGCAGGAAGTCACGGTGCGCGACGTGAAGACCGGCACGACGAAGACCTACGCGAACCCTCAGAGCGGCGTTCCCAGGCTGATCGCCGATACGACTTCGTTTCCCTGTTCCTAGATCCTCAGCGCTCGGAAGGTGTCCTGGAGAGGCGGCCCGCCGCGGTCGCCTTTCCAGGATCTCAGCACCTCCCGATCGCGAGCGCCTCCACTTCCACGAGAAACTCAGGCCGACCGAGGCTTTGGGCGAACGCCCGGGTGTTGTCCGCTGCAACGAGGGTTAGACGGCGCTCTCACAGACGCCGCCGATGAATCTGCTCTGCGAGTGCGTTGTCATTTGGGTCAGCGTGCTGGACGCGGACGTACCTAAGCCCGTTACGCTCCAGGTATTGGAATACAACTCCGCGGATCATCTGGAGAGCGTGGCCGTCGGAGTACAGGGTGACCGAGTCGAACGGCGAATCGCTTTCCATCAACAAAAGCTTAGTCTCATCGGTGGTAGTAAACGCGAAAGCCCATGAGTCATCCTCAATGAGGGTCACGGGGAGAATGTGGTGCCGATGGCCGGATTCAACCACCAACCAGGTGCCTGAGGGCATGTCGGGATTCGGCGGCAACCATGTCCCCATTTCGCCGACGGTCACCAGCGACCGGACTTCCCGAAGAGACGGATTGCGCGTCAGGACCTCAGCAGCTAACCCAAAGTCATCTCGGCTGCTATAGAGGAATCGACTGGAGTTACGGATCTGAAGCTCGTTTAGGTAGGTGGAGTAGTTGTCGTCGCCGTCGAGCGGTACACCTTCCCGAATGCTGGCGAGTAGTCGCGGCATGAGAGGGTTGTTAGAGGCAGGGCGGGGATGCCGTGGGTCAAGCGACTCGGCAAGGATCTCCCCAAGGCTCCGACAGAGGAAGGCGAGGCACAGGCTTGGTGCGATCGGATGGTAGATCTCGACGCCCGGAGCAGCAAGGGCAGGGCGCCCGTAGGGGAAGCTGTTGTAGAACACAACGGGATTGTCAGAGGTCCAAAGGGCTGGAGACGCAGTCTTGACGAGGACGAGATCCTTGGCAGCAAGGACGGCGGCGACCTCCTCGAGTGCTAACAGCCGCCTCAGAGAGCCGAGGCGAACCTGCTGCTCGTCGAGCGTCTCCTCGGGCAGCCCGAACCCTGACTCTTCTAGTCGTTGCGACAACTGCCGCGCCACTTCCATGGGGGAAGTGCGCTGAAGTTTGGTCCGCAGCAGCTGACAGGCGGTCACGACAGCGAGGTCATAGCGATCGGCTGGATCCAGCTCCTTGAGAGAGGGCGCGGTCGTCAGCTTGGCGACGAGGCTGGCAAGGCGATCGTCGAGATTCTGAAAGAGCGGCTCAAAGTTGATGTGCCGCTCACCAAGATCGACGCGATAGAAATCCCGCTCTGCAGCGGCATCACCGATTGGCGACGCGAAGCTGCGGCCGCTGCTCTTGTCGAACACGAAGACCGAACGCTGCTCGCCCCTGATGCTGAAATTGCGGAGTACAGATCGAGGGACGTAATGGTGTTTCTTCGGTTCGTTTACCACGCGAGTATCAGCGCCCTCTACAGATGAGCTTCTTATCGAACTTATCCACCACCCGTGTCGCTAAGCCAACCGGATAGCTAACTATCTATCCCATTGGCTAGTAAGCACTTAGCTGATAATAGGACATTGCAGAATCTGCCGTCAACGAGCGCGGAGGGTGTAGCAAGGCTGCGCGCGGGAATCCTTCTCTTCCGGAGCCGCAAGATAAAGGCTGCAGGTCTCGAGCGGATTACCTAAAATCCTGTAGCTCAGTGACTTGCCGTGCACGTAGAAGAGAGGCTCAATTGCATACGACCTCTCCGTCCCATCGTGGTCCAGAATAACTCCGGTGGCCAAGGGTTTCGGGTCGCCGGTCCGCATTCCAGACCAAACGAGCCGCGACGCCGTCTTTCAGACCCGCCTGAACTGAATAGCGCTATTCAGTTCTTCCCGAGCGAGCCTTTCTCCGCTAACTCACATAGATTCCAGAACTTACGTGGGCCCCTGCCTGAAAACAGGGCCTCTGGCCGGTCTAAAAAGTGAATAGCGCTATTCAGTTGGAAAAACCTGTCCCACAGTCCTTAAAGCTCATAGTTTCAGAGGTTTGGGGATGAAGCACGCGGATTTACAGGACAAAACGCCTCTCGGACTGAATACGGCTATTCACTATACGGAACCGTTCTACATGCTATTAGTTGACACAGTGCCTCTTTCGTGCCATGCTCTTCTCCAGGAGGCGAATCCAAGTTCCGGCGTCCATGTCGGCCGTCGGATTTCACAAGGAGGTGTTGTATGGCTCGTTTGCAGCGGTATCTGAACGCCCTCAACGGGTGGGAGCAGGTGGCGGCGGCCCAAGAGGCCCACGCCGCCGAGCTCCCGCACTTTGAGGCCCCTCTCGCCAAGCTGCGAGGGCTGCTCGAACAGGCGCGAAGCCTGACGAACGAGCACCACGCCCTCTCGGCCAACAAGCAGGACGTCTCCAAGGCTCTGCAGAAGGCCCTCCGGCAGGGGCAAAAGCTGGTGGATCTGATGCGGACCGGAGCTGTCGAGCACTTCGGCGCCGACAGCGAGAAGCTGGTCGAGTGGGGAGTAAAGCCGTTCCGCGGCCGGGCTCGCAAGGCGACCACCAAGCCGCCCGAGAAGCCGCCGGACCCGGAGAGCCCGGCGCCCGGCCCTGAGACGTCCAAGTAGCTTCAGCTCGGCGGGGGCGTGTTCGCGCACGCCTCCGCCCTTTTTCCCTCCTACTCCAACCGTACCGATCCGCAAGCTCGCGTCAAGGATAGGGCACGACGGCCGAGGCATCGCGACTGGATCGGCACTCCTTCAGGCTCATCCTGAACGCCTGCCAAAAAAATTTTACGCGTTCAGCTCGGAGCTGTACGCGTACAAAAAAACTTGTAGGCGTACAACGAGATCCTGTACGCGTAGCGGGAAAAGTTGTACGGCTACAACTTTTTTGGTAAGCGTACAGAAAAACTTCGCACGCCTGCCAAAAAAGTTTTACGCGTATCGCGAGACACTGCACGCGTACAGCTCGGCCGTGAACGGCTGCAAATTTTTTTGCACACGTGCAGCAAGAACCTGTAAGGCTAAAACTTTTCCGGTAGGCATCCAGAATGACTTCGCACGCGTACAACGTGACTCTCTACGCGTACAAGAAAAGTTGCACGCGTACAGCGCGAAGTTGAACGGCTAAAAAAATTTTGGCAGGTGTACAGCATGGCCCCGTACGGCTAAAAAAATTCCTGTACGCATCCGAGGAGTCGTTGGACGCCTGCAATGTAGACCTGAAGGCGTAGAAGGAGAAGCCGTACGGGTAACAGAAGCCCCTGTACGCCTACTCATGAGGTTGAACGCGTACAGAGGCTTCCAGCACGCGTACAAGGAGACCCGATAGCCGTACAAGTCCCTCAACGGCCCTTTGGAGGCGAGGAAATCCCGTTCTTACTGGCCGCCGCCATGTAGCCGAAGATGTACTCGAAGAGCTCGACGTGGTTGAGGGCGGCGTCGGCATCGCGGCCCCAGGTGGTGAGGCCGTGATCGCGGATGAGGAAACCCGGGACGCGCGGCGGGTCGGCCTGAAAGCGGACCGTCATCTCCTCGGCGATGCGCGGCACGTGCAGATGGTTGCGGAAGACCGGCAGGTCGATCTCCGGCTCCTCCTCCCAGATGCCGAAGCCCTTGATCATCTCCAGCGGCGGCAGGCGGAGGGTGTCGCCCGCGGTTAGCCGAGCGGCGACGTTGCCCGGGATCGAGTGGACGTGAAAACAGGCTCCAGCCTCGGGGAACAACCGGTAGATGGCATCGTGGAGGCTCGTCTCGGCGGACGGCCGGTCCTCTTCGCGGCCACGCTCGACGACCTCGCCGCCGGGCGCAACGCGCAGAAAGTCCTCCGGCTGGAGCCGCCCCTTCTGCTTGCCGCTGGCGGTGATCCAGAAGGTGCCATCCCCAAGGCGCAGCGAGAGGTTCCCGGCCGTGCCCATCATCCAGCCGCGCTCGTAGAAGAGACGGGCGGCGGCGGCCAGGATGTGGCGGGGATTGGTGGAGGGGGACATGGCTGGGAGGACTTTACAATACCGCCCCCAGCAAGGACTCCAGGGACAGCAAGGACTCCAAGGACAGGGGCCGTTCAGAGTCTCCTTGTCCCTGGCGTCCCTGGCGTCCTTGGTGTCCTTTTGCGGATCGGTCCTCCCCCGTCCCCTTTCTGCTAGATTCGCACACCAGAGAGATAGGACGCGCCGTGGGCGCGAGGAGGCTTGTGTATGGCAACGGTGACGATTCCCCAGGAAGGACGAAAGATCGAGGATCCGCAGGAGATCTCCGACTTCCTCGCCGGCGTCGGGATCTGGTATGGCCGCTACGGCGGCTCGGACTCGCTGCCGGAGGATGCGGCCGATCAGGAGATCCTGGACGCCTATCAGGAGCACATTCAACGGCTGATGGCCGAGGGCGGCTATGTGACGGCCGACGTGATCAACGTCAAGCCGGAGACCCCCGGGCTGGAGGCGATGCTCAACCGGTTCAACAAGGAGCACTGGCACGACGAGGACGAGGTCCGCTTCATCGTCCACGGCCGCGGCCTGTTTCACGTCCATCCGAACGAGGGACCGGTGTTCAGCATCGAGGTGGTCAAGGGCGACATGATCCGCGTGCCGCAGGGCACCCACCACTGGTTCGACCTCTGCGCGGACAAGACGATCCGGGCCATCCGCCTGTTCCAGGACACCTCGGGCTGGACGCCGCACTACACGGAGACCGGCGAAGAGGCGAAGTTCCAGCCGCTCTGCTTCGGGCCGTCCTACATTCCGGCCCACAGGACGCTGTAGAGCGTGCCCCTGCCGGAGGGAATTGGGGCCGTCCTCCTCGACATCGAGGGCACGACGACCTCCATCTCCTTCGTCTACGACGTCCTCTTCCCCTACGCCGCCGCCCGTCTCGACGACTACTGTTCGCGGCCCGAGCTCGAGCCCGAGCCGGCGGAGGCGCTCGACCGCCTGCGCAGTGAATACGACGAGGAGATCGCCAAGGGCACTCCCCTACCCCCCTTCGGCGCCGGCGCCGCCTACGCCCGCCATCTGATGGCCGAGGACCGCAAGTCGACCGGTCTGAAGCTGCTGCAAGGCTTGATCTGGGAAGAGGGATACCGGACGGGCGAGCTCCGCGGCCACGTCTTCCCCGACGTGCCGCCGGCGCTGAAGACCTGGCGTGACGCGGGAGTGCGCTTGCGGATCTTTTCCTCCGGCAGCGTCAGAGCCCAGAAGCTCCTCTTCGGCAATACCGACCATGGCGACCTGACGCCTCTCTTCGAAGGCTTCCACGACACCACGACCGGCCCCAAGCGCGAGGCGGCCTCCTACGCCGCCATCGCGGGTGCGTACGATCTACCGGCTAAAGAGATCCTGTTTCTCAGCGACGTCAGGGAGGAGCTGGACGCGGCCGCGGCAGCGGGGATGCGGACGGGGTTGATGGTGCGGCCGGGAAATCGGCCGGCGGAGGCGGGAGAACACGAGGTGTACAGGGATTTCGGGGAGCTGATGCCGACGTAAGGACCTGCAATGAGCTCCCGTGCTCAACCGCGCGCCGGCAGCTCGTGCATGATGATCAATGGGGTATAGTGTAGGCGGGCGCGATGGGAACGATCGACCTGATACTTGCGGCAATCACCCTGGCATTTAGCCTGGCATTTAGTGCCATGTCTGGCGTTTGGATTGCGTGGCAATTTCTCATCAAGCGCAAAGGTGACCCAGGAGCAGAGCTTCAGGTCGAACTAGAATTCGTGGGCAAGCAAGACGGTAAGTGGCTAGTCGAAATCATTGCTCTGGTAACCAATAGAGGCTTTGTCCGTCACTGGTACCAGGACTTTCGCGTCGCTGTTCGGTACCTTCTTCCTAATGACCAGATCACTGATGGTGATGCGAGAATCAACTACCAGCTCTGCTGCACGCGCACGATCGACGAGCGAATCGACGGCAAGCGTCGTTACTTCGCGAATGCGATGTACATCGACCCTCGACTAACCTTTCGACATAGCTACGTGACATTTGTCCCCTCAGAGGCGACGATCGTTTGGGTGCAGTGTAGTTTCCAGTTCCCTGGCAGGCGTGCATGGTTTGCGTGGACAAAACAGATGGAAACGAAGAATGTGCAGCGGCTTTTCAAGGTCCCATTGCTTTCAGATGGCGCTGTACCTATTTCCCTAGCAGCACCGTGAAGTTATCGTTCCGGTAGCCCAGCCAGAAGACTACCGCCGGGCGCCGCGCATGTCACGGGTGATCCGGACCGTGGCCACGCTCACTGCCGTAACGCGCGCCAAGAGGTCGATAACCTTCTCCTTGTAGTCGGCGAAGCGGTAGGTATCGAAGCGGGCACGGATGGTGGGATCCTTGGGCTTCTTCTCTTTGTACTGGTCGAGGATCCACTCGAGCGCCGAACGGTTGCCGAGCCGATAATCCCAAGCCTCGGGCGGGACATCGGATAGGGTGGTCTCGCTGTCAAGCCTGATGTGGCCGAATTCCTTATCGGCCTTGAGCATTGTCTTCGGCGCGATTTCGGCCTTGCGCGCTTCTTCGTCCGGCACGTCCCTGCGGCGGAGCGGCCAGGGCTTTACAGTCTCGTAACCAATGTGCAGGTCCATCAGAGTCTTGCCCCAATCGGCCCACTGCCAGAAGTCAGAGTAGAAGGGAATACGCGGAAATTCGCGCTTGAGGTTCAGAGCGTATTTTTCGCGGTACACCGGGTCGTGCAGCACGCCGTAGACGTAGCAGAAGATGGTTTCTTTAGTGATCGGGCTCTCCTTCTTTTCGCGACCGGGCTGGTAGTGCTGCTTGAACTGGTCGAGGGCCCAATCTGTGAGGTTGTCGTGAAGCCTGCCATCCTCACCAAACCTTCCCAGAGCCAGGCACACAGTACCGGCAGCAGCACCCACGAAATGAAGATCAGGTAAGTGATCTACAGCGCAGGTCATCCAAGGCTTCTGAGCCGTCGGATCGGTTAGAAGAATACATTGATTCCGCGCGTTCCTGGGAAACATCGCATCGGCTGAGCCACGTTCATCAATAAAGAGGTCAGAATCATAGATTATTCTACGACAAAATGGCCGGTAGGCGAGGGAACGAAGACGAGAAGAGTCAAATGCCTCCGATTTGCCGCGGTCGAATCGCCGCTTCAGGTTGCGAGACCATTTGATGACATCGCCAAACGGACCACCTCGCTTTAGCACCTGCTCGTAGTGCCTCACGAGGAATTTCATTCGTGCATGGACGCTGTCCTCATCGAATCCTACTGTCCATTCGTCGCGATTAGTAGAAACTCCGAGCGAGAAGAGTTTGAAGATCGCCTTTTGTTGTGCGGTCCGTTTCGCTGCCTTCGCTTCCTTAGTGGCGATCGGTATCAGACTGTCGAAGTCGTTGCTCGTCTGGTTGATCCAGTTGTGTCTCGCGTCTGGCCGCATTTCCTCGAACGGCAATACGCCTATCCTTACGCCGCCGAGAAAGGCGAGCTTCTCCTCGGCCGTCTCGAGTTCTGGCCGGCGGGTGTAGAAGATACGGCAGCCTTGCCATTTCGCGCGCTTCACCAGAAAGCTGATCGCCACACCCGTCTGAATACCGAAGACGTTGTGCTTCGTGCCCGAAAGTTTCGGGTTGGTACGAACGTCGCCGCCGAGATCCACTAGTCGGATCTCGCTGAACTCTTCCGCTACGACCTTGCGAAAGCCGTCGAATGTACGGCTGTCGATGAAGCTGCGATTGGTAATGAAGGCTAGAATGCCGTTGGAGGCCAAGCGGTCGCTCGCCCATCGAAAGAACCGCGCGTACATGTCGTAGAGCTTGGTCTTCTGCGCCGTGCTTTCGGCGATGTAGGTGACCTTAATGCGCTTATCGATCTCCGGATATGGACGGTTCTTATTGTTCTCGTTCTCATTGAGCTGGTTCGCGTTGTACGGCGGGTTGCCAATGACTACGCTGATCCTCCGGCTGTTCTGGCGCCGGATACGGGCCACATTCTCCTCCGTCACACTACCGAATAGCGATCCCTGCGTGCCGACCGTTGCCGTGTGCAGGCCCACGTTGTCGAGTGTATCCACGAAACAAAGGTTTGGGAATTCCTCGTACTCGCCGGAGATCGCTGCGAAGGTGGCTTCGATGTTCAGGTTCGCCACGTAGTACGGCAGGATCGCCACCTCGTTGGCGTGAATTTCCTCGAGGTATTTGTGCCTTAGTTTTTTCGGCTGGCCGCGGAAGTGCTCCAGAAGCTCGCAAATATACGTGCCGGTGCCTGCGGCCGGGTCCAGAATCTCGACGTCCCTGTCGATCAGATTGCGCCCAAAGTGCTGCTCGCACAGCCAGTCCGCACTCTCGATCATTGAAGCGCACGATCTCATTCGGTGTGTAGACCACGCCGAGCCGGTCCGCCGCCTTGGGGTTGTAGACCTTGTAGAAGCCCTCGTAGATGACCTTGAGAAAGCTTTGCTTCTCGTGATGGGTGACGATTTGCGCTGCGGCGGATCGGATGGCACCGTAGTAGGGCTCCAGCCCTTTGAGCGTCTGGAACTTGGTGTTGCCGGTGAAAAAGCTGGCCTCGAGCTTGTAGAGCTCGCGCGCCACGTTGTTGTCCTGGTGGAACGGGGTACCCGGAAAAACCGCGATGAAAATCTCCTCGGTGAGGATGTGCTGAATCAGCATCTCGCGCACGTCGGCTGCGGTGAGGCTGGGGTTGATGGTCTCCTGTGCGTGCTCAAGGAAGGCTTGCGATGCTCGGCGGAATTTCTCGTTGGTGCTATGGGCCTCCTCGATCATGTCACGCAGGGCGCCGAGCACGGCGGGAAGATCCGCCTTGAACTGCTCCACCGCCTTCCGGAACTGCACCACCGCGGGCGGCACGTAGTCGAAGAACAGCCGTAGGAGCTTCTCGAGCTTCTCCACGTCCTCCACAGAGCAACGCATTACCTCGGTCTTGGCCTGCATCAAGACCGCTTGCGTCGAGTCCTCAAAGATGATGTTGTCCTGCGGATAGCCGCGCCGCAGCTTTACGGCGATCTCGCTGTCGAGGTCATCCTTTTCGTCTTTCGCCTCCCAGTAGCCGAAGGGCACACGCAACGCGTGCAGCAGCGCGCCGTCAACGTAGCGACGCTCTTTTGTAGGCGTGGCGATCTCGTACTCGGGGACGAAGATCAGGTCGTGCGCGCGCGCCCAACCCTTAAGAAGATCCTTGAACGCCTCACGCACCACGGATTCGCGGCGCGTGCCCGCCACCTTGCGCAGATCTTGGAGCTGGTTGAGGTACTGCTGGATCAAGAGCTGGCTCAAGCGGTGGCTCCTCCTGAGGGACTAGAAGGTCAGTTCGCGAAGCTCACCCGAGCGTAGCTTGTCCAAGGCCGCGATGACTTCAACAATGTGGGCCTGAATTCTGGGCCAGTTGGTGGTCGGGAGAACGAGAATCGCCAACCGTCTGCCAGCGAGATTCTGTTGGAAGCGAAGGCTTCGATCCGTCGTGACGAAGACATCGAATTCCAGTCCGGCAACCTTCAATAGATCGCCGTTCTCGAGCGCCGACCAGCCCATCTCGAAGGTTGTGGCAACCGAATGGCCTTTGAGCTCGCGACGCAACGGTGCGGGCGTTCCTTGGTCGAGGAGGATTCTCACGCTGTTGGTGAAGATCCGTCTTTACGGGTCATACCTCGGCGAGGCTCTGCTCGGCATGCGCGAGGACGGCTTCGACCTGTTGACGAGTCACGCCCGGAAACCACTCCAGAAAATCGTCTACCCGCGCTCCGCCTTCGAGGTTCTCGAAAAGAGCTCTGACGGGCACACGCGTGCCCTTGAAAAGCCAGGCGCCGCTGACTTTTCCCGGATTCCTTTCAACCGCCGGACACTGGCTCCAATCGAGCATAGTTCAAGGATAACAGAATCTGCCGACCCCTTCAGGTCTAGCTCCGATGGGCCTCCTTATAGGCCTTCAGCACCGCGTTCATCTGACTTTGATAGCCGGCCCCCTTGGCCCGAAACCACTCCAAGACGTCGGTGTCAATACGCAGGGTGAGCTGAGACTTTCGAGGGACCGGTTTGAGGCCCTTGCGCACCAGAGCACGGGCGAACGCTTCGGGAGGGATCTCCGGAAGATCCGACAAGTCGATATCTTCATCCCGCATCCGATCAACCCGCTCCCAGTCAGTTTGAGAGTGCTGAGAGGTAGATCTTCTCTTCATTTCGCCTCATCCTCCTTATCGAGATGAACCGGATGACGTTGGCTCGCTCGGTGTGAACCACCGCCACGAGCCTGCCTTCCAGAACACCGAACGTGACAAAGCGTTGTTCGCCATAGTCCAGCCGCGTGTCTTCGATCGTGATCGTGAAGCCCTCGAAGACCGCCTCTGCCCCCACGAAGTCGATTCCATGCTTTTGGAGGTTCGCCACTCGCTTGGTTTCATCCCATTCATACCAGGTCATTGTAGTTACTCTCCGTAGCTACGTCAAGTGGGTGCGCAAGGCATTTGCACCTCCAATAAGACGAAAAAAGTGCCTGTTATCTTGCACTCACCTGCAACTCCTTGCGTTAGAGGCACTTGGAGAACGCAGGCGAGCTCGAGGGGGCTGCCGGACGACGCGCGAAGACCTGCTGCGCAAGCTGGCCGCCCTCGGTTGATCAACTGTTGATCAACGCAGGTACGGCGCTACATTCGCCGCGATCGTCTTGAATTCCTCGTCGGTCAACGGCACCACCGCGCGGAAATGCGCCCAGGATTGGCGCGCCGCAGGAGGACCGAGGTCGGTGCCGAAGAGGACGCGCTGGGGGCCGACCTGCCGGATGCGCATGGCGAACGTACGCAGGAGCTCGTCCGACCTTACGTCGGCTACGGTCGCGACGTCGAAGTAGAGGTTCTTCGTCCGCGGATCTCCGGCGGCGATCGCCTTCGCGTAGACCTCCAGGGCCTCGTCGGTGTAGCCCGGGCCGCCGCCGGCGAAGTGCGCGATCTGCACCGGCACGTCGGGCGCGGCCGGCAGGATCTGGCTGAGGAAGATCTCGGCGTCCTCGCGTCCGTAGTCCCGCCCCGTCCACAGGTGAGCGACGATGGCCAGCCGGCGCTCGTTGGCCTGGGCGAAGACGCGGCGGACCTTCTCTACGTGCTCCGGGTTCTTCACGTCCACGTCCGAGTTGGCGAAGTGGAGCTTCAGACCCCTCACCTGCGGGAGCTTCGCGCAGCGGTCGATCTCTGCAGCGGCATAGTCCTTCAGCGGGTTGAAGCTGCAAAGAGCGAACAGGCGGGTGGGAAAGCGCGCCGCTTCCTGAATGGTCCAGTCGTTCTCCGCCCGCACGTTCGCGTACTCGTCTCCCTCGGCCTTGCGCATGGTCGGGCTGCCGAACCAGTACGCGGCCGAAAGCACCGCCGCGCGCTGGATCCCGGCTTCATCGAGCTGGGGAATGAGCTGCTCGGCCGGCTTCGGCTCGCGGACCGTCGGCCCTGGAAACGTGGGTTTCTCGACCGCGATCCGCCACGCTCCGTCAGTGTCCTTGCGCAAGGAAAACAGGACCTGTCCGAAGTGCTTCCCGTCGCCGCGAGTGAAATAGGCGGCGAGGTAGCCGGTGGAACCCTCCGCTCCGTAGGCGATCGGGGTGATGCGGTACGACCGCGCGAAGAGCTGCTCCGCAAGGAAAGTCGTGACCTCGTCGCGGCCGCGGATCCAGCGGGGCTCCTCGCTATCGAAGGCCAGGCTGTCTTCCGTAAAGAGACCGGTGAGGGCCGACTTGTCATTCCATCCCTTCTCGTGGGCGCGGAGCAGGCGCGCGAGGTCCTCGGGCACCGCGATCTCCGGCAGCGGCGGATCGTTGATCAGCTTCGTGCCGGCCGGGCTGAGCAGGTGCGCGTGGTGGTCGGCGAGCGGCGCGAAGGGATCCCGGGCCGGAGCGGCCTTGTCGTCGGCCGTCTGGCCGAGGACGGCGACGGACAGAGCTGCCATCAGAAATCGCTTCATCGGAAGCTCCTTTTCATTCGTAGCGCAGCGCGACCAGCGGGTCCACACGCGACGCCCGCCGCGCCGGGATGTAACAGGCGACGATGGACACCAGCGTGAGCAGCAGCACGATGAGCCCGAACGTCAGCGGGTCGGTGGCGCTCACGCCATAGAGCAGGCTGGCGATGACGCGTGTCAGGGCGAGAGCTCCGAGCAGTCCCAGCACCACTCCGGCGAGCACCAGCGCCAGCCCCTGACCGATCACCAGCCGCAGCACGTCGAGAGCCTTGGCGCCCAGGGCCATGCGGACGCCGATCTCGCTTTCGCGCTGGGCCACCGAATAGGACATGACGCCGTAGATCCCCGCCGCCGCCAGGGTGAGGGCGAGGCAGGCGAAGGCGCCGAGCAGCAGGGTTCCGAACCGTGTCCGCGCGATGGATTCGGCGAGCCAGCTCTCCATCGTGCGGACGTCCGCCACGGGCTGGTCCTTGTCGATCGCCAGGATGCGCTGGCGGGCGGCGGGCCCGAGGCTCTCCGGATCGCCGGTGGTGCGGAGGATGAGCGTCATCGACGAATAGACGAGCTGCGGGGGCGTGAAATAGACCATCGGCCGCAGGTCGCCCTCCAACTGGCTGTACCGGGCGTCGCCGACCACGCCGATGATCTCCGTCGGGTGAGGCTCGTCCCACATCTCGACGGAGATGCGCTGGCCGATCGGGTTCTCGCCCGGGAAGTATTTGCGCACCATCGTTTCGTTGATCACCGCCACCTTGCGGTCTTCCATCGCCTCCTGCTCGTCGAACGTACGCCCGGCGACCAGCGGGATGTCCATGGTGCGGAAGTACTCCTCGTCGGCCACCCGCACGTCGGTAGCGAGATCGGCGCCCGGCGGCGGGGCCGGCCGGCCCTCGACCGTGAAGCCGGTGGCCGCGCCGAGGTCGGCGAATGGCAGGGCGCTGACGGCGCTGGCCGCGCGCACGCCGGGCAGCGTCCGGAATTCGGCGGCGGCCCGGCGGAAGAAGGCGACCACCTGGTGTTCCTCCGGGTATTTCGCCGCCGGCAACTGCACGCGCAGGGTCAGCAGGTTCGCGGCGTCGAAGCCGGGATGGACGGCCTGCAGCCGCAGGAAGCTCTTGATCATCAGCCCGGCGCCGATCAGCAGCACGAGCGCGAGCACGACCTCGGCGACGACGAGGACGTCGCGCAACCGGCGGCCACGCGAGCTGCCGGCGGTGCCGCGGCCCGTCTCCTTCAGGGTCTCGCCGAGGTCCACGCGCGAGGCCTCGAGCGCCGGCACCAGGCCGAAGACGATCCCGGTCAGCAGCGAGACGGCGAAGGTGAAGAGCAGCACCGGCAGGTTGACGTCGACCTGCTCGGCGCCGAGCAGATTCGCCGGGCTGAGCGCGACGAGGGCTTCGACGCACCAGCGGGAGAGCAGCAGGCCGAGGGCGCCGCCCAGGAAGGCGAGCAGCAGGCTCTCGGTCAGCAACTGGCGGACGATGCGGCGGCGGCCGGCGCCGATGGCGGAGCGGATGGCGATCTCCTTGTGCCGGCCCGTGGCGCGCGCCAGCAGCAGGTTGGCGACGTTCACGCAGGCGATGAGAAGCACGAAGCCGACGGCGCCGAGCAGCACGAGGAGGGCCGGCTTGATCTCGCCCGCCAACTGCTCGCGCAGCGGCACGACGGTCGCGCCCCAACCCTTGTTGAAGCCCGGGTACTGGCCCTCCAGGCGGGCGGCGATGGTGTCCATTTCCGCCTGCGCCTGCTCGCGCGAGACGCCGGGGGCCAGGCGCGCCACGGCCTGCAGCCAGCGTCCGCTCGCGTTGCGGTCGCGCAGCCGCTCCGCCAGCGCGATCGGCACCCAGAGCTCGGGCGGCTTGCCGGTGAGCGAATTCTCCTTGATGAACCAGGTGAAGCCCTCGGGCATGACGCCGACGATGGTGTAGTCGTTGCCGTTGAGCCGCAGGCTGCGGCCGACGGCGCCGGGCGAGCGGCCGAAACGGCGCTGCCACAGGCCGTGGCTGAGGATGGCGATCCTCGCCCGCTCCTCGCCTTTCACGTCGTCGGGCCGGAAGGTGCGGCCCACCGCCGCCTCGGCGCCGAGCAGCACGAAGAGGTTGGGAGATACGAGTTGGAACGGCACCTCCTCGGGAGCGCCCTCGCCGGTGAGGTTGGCCCGCCGGTCGGCGATTGCGGCCACCTCGTCGAAGGACTTCGCCTGGTCCCGCCAATCGAAGAAGTTCGCCGGGCTGAGGGTGTTGTGCGGATGGTTCTCCGCGCGGTCGTTCTCCCACAGGACGACGGTCCTCCCGGCGTGGCGGTACGGCAAGGCACGCAGCAGCACCGCCTCCACGACGCTGAAGATAGCCGTGTTGGCGCCGACGCCGAGCGCCAGGGTGAGCACCGCGATGGCGGTGAACGCCGGGCTCTTCGCCAGCATCCGCGCCGCGTAGCGGAGGTCCTGCAAAAAGGTTTCGATCACGCCGCCGCCGCGCACCTCGTAGCCTCTCTCCCGCAGGCTGTCGAGATTGCCGAAGCTGCGGAGCGCGGCCCGGCGCGCCTCCTCGGGCGACATCCCCTTCTCCACGTTCGCTTCCGCCTGCATCTCCAGGTGGAGGCGCATCTCCTCGTCCATGTCCGCGATCACCGCGTCGCGCCGCAGCAGGCCGTTCAGGCGGGCCGAGATGACTCTGAGCTGTCGCATGGCGAATCCTCAGGTGGCCTGCCGCACCTTGGCGACGGCGAGGACCAGGCGGTCCCAGCTCGCCTCTTCGACCTCGAGCTGCTTGCTGCCGGCTTTGGTGAGGGTGTAGAACTTGGCGCGGCGGCCGGTCTCGTTGAGGTCCCACTTGGAAGAGACCCAGCCGCGCTGCTCGATGCGGTAGAGCGCCGGGTAGAGCGAGCCCTGCTCCACCTCCAGCATCTCGCCGGACATCTGGCGGATGCGCTGGATGATGCCGTAGCCGTGCAGGGCCCCAAGCGAGACGGCCTTCAGGATGAGCATGTCGAGCGTGCCCAGCAGCAGGTCGGCTTTCTGTTTCGTCATCGGTCTTTCACCTCCAGGCGAATGCGATGCCTAGAACGCTAGGCATGATAAGCGCGGAAGCCTAGACCGTCAAGGCTTCGTCGGAAAAGGTGGGATTTCAGGGCGTCCAGCGCCACACGCCTTGCCCGCGGAAGGCCGCCAGGAGGGCTTCGGGCCTTCTGGGATCGACGACGATCGTGGGCGCATCGTGGTCCGGTGCGCCTTCGAGCTGCGTCCAGGTCGAGCCGTCGTCGAGGCTGCGGAAGATGCCGCGGTCGGTCGTCGCGGCGTACCAGGTGCCGGAGCGGGGGTCGCACGCGAGCTGACGGACCGCCGCGCCCTCGGGCAGGCCGCTGCCCAGGCGGCGCCAGCGCCTGCCGCCGTTCCCGCTCACCAGGATCCTGTCGTCGGTCCCTGCCAGGAGCCGGCCCTTGGCGGCGGGATCGGCGGCGAGCGCGAGGATCGTGGGCGGGTTCTTCATCATCGAGTGCCAGGAGGCGCCGGAGTCCTCGCTGAGGAAAAACTGGAGGGTGAAAGGAAAGCCGCCGCCGCTGACCACCCAGCGTCTCCGGGCATCGAAGGGATCGACCGTATAGGAGCGGAAGGAGGGGCACCAGTCGACGGAAGCCACATGCGTGCAGGAGAGCGGCAGTCCCTGGCTGGATTGGCGCCAGGTCATGCCGCCGTTGTCGCTCGTCCAGAAGGCGATTTTGCCGAAGTCGCCGACATCCTTGAAGGCTTCGAGCGCCACGTACCGGGGCTGGGTCGAGCTCGACTGCAAGCTCACAGCGCCCCGCGGCGCCGAGGGTACGGTGCTCCAGGTGGCGCCGCCGTCCTGGCTCCTGAAAACTCCCTGCGCAGTGAGAGCCAGGAGAGCCGGGCGGCCGGCGTCGATCACCTGATACGGCTCCTGGAACGGCAGCTTCACCCAGTCCTTGCCGCCGTCGCTGCGAAAGAGACCGGTCGGACCGCCGCCGATCTTCGTCTCCAGGGCGACGAGACGCCGGCCGACGATCCCATCCGGGAGCCCTTGGGCGACGAAGCCTCCCCGCAGGTCACCGGCGGCGATCCCCCTGTGCCTCGGTTGCCAGGTCTGTCCACCGTCCGTGCTGACGTGGAGACCGGGCCCGTAAGGCTCGGTGGCGATGCCGTTATAGATGACGTCGCCGCCGGCCGCCACCACGCCGAACGCCGGCGGGGTCCGCGGCGGCGACCAGGTGTTGCCGCCATCGCGCGACTCGAAGACCCAGAGCTCTAACGTCGGCGAGAAGGCTTCCGTAAAGACCCAGACGTGCCGCGGATCCCTGGGATCGATGGCCACGTCTACGCAGCGGGCGCTGTCCAACGGTAGGGACGGGCGGGGCAAGGTCACCCAGTGGGCGCCGGCGTCGTCGCTGCGGGCCAGACACTGCGCGGGGTCATACGGCACGCCGTACAGCGTGTCCGGAGCCGAGGGAGCCAGGCGGCCGGACACGAATCCGTTCGTGCCGAAGGCGCTGCGCACGCTCCAGGTCTGCCCGTCATCGGCGCTCACTTCGAGACCCTTCTCGTCGAAGGAGATCAGCTCGGCGCGGATCGGATGGGGAAAGATGCTGTCCAGGCCGGTGAAATGGGGCACCCAGGCGCCCGCCTGGAACGAGGCGCCGCCGTCCATGGACACCGCGACGCGCGTACCCGTGCCAACTCCGTCATAGTCGACGCGATAGATGGTTTCGGGCCGGCGTGGATCGACCAGGAGTTGGAAGACCAGCGGGACGATCTGATCCGCCGGAGTCGCGAAACGGCGCGACCAGGTCTCGCCGGCATCGCCGCTGCGCCAGAGCTGATTGTCGGAAGTCCACACCCAGATCACCTCTGGATCCGCGGGATCGATGGCCAGCGCGCTCGACGGCCGCTCGAGCCCCCGCTGCACGTTGGTCCACGTCTTGCCCGCGTCCTCGCTCCTCCACAGATACCCTTCCTCGGGTCCCACGGAGGCGATGACGCGGGCGTACAGGAGCTGCGGACGGCCCGGATGGACCTGCACTTCGATCTCCGGCTCGGAGACAGGTCCGCCGAGAGGCGACCAGCCGGCGGAGGCGGGCGCGGCCGCCGCGAGAAGAAGAAGTCCCCAGGTGAGCATCCAGCGTTGTCTTGCCATGACGGTTACCGGCCCTCCTCTGTAGATGGCGTCCAGCGCCACGCGCCCTGGCCGCGGAAGGCGGCGAGGAGGGCGGTGGGCAGCCGGGGATCGACGGCGATGGCGGGGGCGTCGTGGTCCGGCGCGCCGGCGAGCAGCGACCAGGTGAAGCCGTTGTCGAGGCTGCGGAAGATCCCCTGGCTGGAGGTCGCGGCGTACCAGGTGGCGGCGCGCGGATCCCACGCCAACTGGCGGACCCCGTCGCCCTCCGGCAGGCCGTCGCCGAAGGCCCGCCAGTGGCGGCCGCCGTCCTCGCTCAGGAACAGGCCGGTGAAGGTGCCGGCCAGCAACCGGTCCTCGACCTTGGGATCGGCGGCCAGCGCGAAGATCTCGGAGAGCTCGGTCGACGCGGTATGCCAGGAGCCGCCGCCGTTCTCGCTGAGGAAGAGCCCGGTCTGGACGAAGAAACCGCCGGCGATCGCCACCCAGCGCCGCCGGGTATTGAAGGGATCCACCGCATAAGCGGGATAGGTGGGGCACCAATCCACGGAGATGGCGTGATTGCAATTGATCGGCAGGCCGCGGCTGGTGCGGCGCCAGGTCGAGCCGGCGTCGTCGCTCGTCCAGAAGGCGACGCGGCCGGAGGCGCCGACGTCCTCGAAGGCTTCGAGCGACACGAACCGGGGCTGGCCGAGGCTGGAGCACAGGCTGAGGGGATTCAGCGGCGCCGAAGCGACGGCGCTCCAGGTCTCGCCGCCGTTCTGGCTCCTGACGACAGCGCCGTGCTCGTCCACGGCGACCAGGAAGGGACGGCCGGCGTCGGCCAGGGAGCCCGGCCGGTTCAGCGACTTCACCCAGCCCTTGCCGCCGTCGCTGCGCACGAGCGCCGCCGGGCTGTCGCCGGGCGGCGTCTGCAGGGCGTTGAGCCGGCGGCCGGCGCCGCCCGAGGGCAGGCGCTGCGCGACGAAGCCGCGCCGCAGGTCGCCGTTGGCGATGCCCTGGTGTTTCGCCTGCCAGGTCCGGCCGCCGTCCTCGCTGAGGTAAAGGCCGCGGCCCTGGATGCCGCCGGCGTAGGTGCCGGCTGTATAGACGACGTCGCCGCCAGGCGCCACCACGCCGGTGCCGGGCATGCCCCGCGGCGGCGACCAGCTCGCGCCGGCATCGCGCGACTCGAACAGCAGCCGGCCGCTGCCCTCCGACGTGAAGGTCACGGCGGCGACCCAGACGTGCCGGGAATCCCGCGGATCGATCGCCACGTCATAGCAGAGGGAGCTGCCGAAGGGCAGGCGCGGGCGCGCCGACGCCACCCAGTGCGCGCCGGCATCGTCGCTGCGCGCGAGGCACTCGTCGAGGGTGCCCTGCACGCGGAGCGGCAGGCCGTAGTAGACATCGGGGGAGGAAGGCGCGAAACGGCCTCCCGCGAAGCCGCTGCGATAGGTGCCGCGCAGGCTCCAGGTGGCCCCCTGGTCGGCGCTCACCTCCAGGCCCTTGGCGCTGAACGCCACCAACTCGCCGCGCACCGGATGGACGAAGATGCCTTCCGTGCCGAAGAAGTGCAACACGGAAGCGCCCGCCCGGAAGGAGGCGCCGCCGTCGCGCGAGACGTCAACGCGCGTCCCGCCCGCGCCGCTCGCTTCAGATTCGACGCGATAGATCAGCCCGCGGTCCACGAGCAACTGCCGGACGTCGGGCAATACCTGGTCGTGCGGCGTCGCGAAGAGCAGGATCCAGGTCTCGCCCGCGTCACCGCTGTGCCAGAGCTGGCCGTCCGGCGTCCAGACCCAGATGCGCTCCGGGTCCGCGGGATCGAGGGCGAGCGCCGTCGTCGGGTGCAGCAGCCCGCTCTGCACGTCGCGCCAGGTGGCGCCGCCGTCCCGGCTGCGCCAGAGATATGCCTCAAACGTGTCTTCAGAGACGCGGGCATAGAGGAGCTGCGGCTTGGCCGGATGGAGCCGCAGATTGATCACCGGCTCGACGGGGCCGCCGCCCAAGGGCGACCAGGAAGCCGAAGCAGGCGTCACCGCCGCCAGCAGGAGAATTCCCCAGGTGAGCATCCAGCGTTGTCTTCCCATGACGGTTACCGACCCTCCTCTGTCGATCGAGCTCAATATGGCACAGCGGCATTGTAGCTGATCCAGGAAGAGGAGGATAGGGATTGAGCTGGTCGATCGCGACGCCGGAGGTCGTGGAGGATTGGAACATCACCGCTGCGGAGACGCCTCGCCGTCTCCGTGGCCTTCGCCCACCTCCGCGAAAGCCGCAGATGCTTATCCGGCTGCGCGGTCGGATAAGCACTCCGCACCCTCCCGTCTTCCAACTCGGCGCAACCCGCACGTCTGCAATCACATAGGCGTTCAGTGAGAGGCTCACCCCGGGACCCTATTTCAGCAGGATAACACTCCGCGCACCTTCCCTGCCTGAAGAGTCTCCTTCCGCCGGGCGCCCTTATCCGCTCATTCCACGCAACTTCTCTGCTCTGCCCGGCAAGCCTGTACGTCATTGAGCATCTCTTCGTAACTATCAAGACCGGAGGCGCTTATCCGTCAGCGGCCCTCCTCCAGTTGCCGAGGATTAGAAACAGGTATAAGATCAACCTACGCAGAATCAATAAGTTGCCGGCTGCTCCCGACCTGAGGCAGAAAAGAAATGCACCTGACGATAAGCATTCCCAGAAAAAGAGGAGAGTGCGGATAAACTGTGAACTAGGCGGTTAGCCGGACTTTGAGCGAGGAGCTGATGTGAGCGTGAGCGTCTTCGCGTACGGGTCAAACATGAACTCGGCCCGGTTCCGTGACTACGGCGTCACACCAGAGGAGTCTGGTCGGGCTGCCCTGCTCCGTGGACACCGACTTCTGTTCAACAAGTGGAGCAGCAAGCACCGCTCCGGAAAGGCGAATGTAGAACCCGAACCCGAGGCAGAGGTCTGGGGTGTGGTCTACTCGATACCCGACGCTGAACTCGAGTTTCTCGATCATGGAGAGGGTCCGGGGTACACGCGCACGCTGCTTCCTGTCGGGATCCCTGGAGGTAGCTCAGTGGAGGCGTGGGTCTACTACGCAACCGAAGCCGCAAAGCGTCCAGGGCTCCGGCCATACACTTGGTACAAGAGCTTCCTAGTCATAGGCGCGAAGGAGCATGGTTTACCGGCCTCGTACGTTGCCAAGCTCGAGACAATTCCGGCCGATGAGGATCCCGACCGGGAACGTGACGCCGAACGACGCGAGCTCATAACAAAGGAGGCAACTTGACCTGTGAATGCGGATGTGGTGAGACTCCAGCGCGGGGTGCGTTCTCACCTGGCCACGACCAGCGCCTCCGTGCGTCGCTTGAGAAGCGTGTGGGTGGCCTCATCGGGCTGCGCTCACTCGTTGATTCGGCCGAGCGGCTCGCGCACGGCGAGATCACCGCAGAAGAGCACGTCGGGACCGTTCGTAATGTGTTCCAGGCAAGCGATGATTCTTCCTCGGCGGCTAACACGGCGCGTCGAGCGGACGACTAAGGCCGCCGCTCACGCGCATTCGCGTTAGGCGGCAAACGAGTCGGCGAGCGGCTGTCGTCGAATCCGAAATTAGGCCAAAATGGATCACATGGGTATTGGTGCAGAAGGCGGAAGGGATGTCAGCCGCAGGCGCCATGTAGTCGCGCTGGGAGCGAAGGCGATCGCTGTGGTTGTTCTAGTACTGGGGTATGCCACGTTCCTTGTGGGGACTCAGATCGATATTTTTATGGTAACTGGAGGGCGTCTCCCAAGGGATGTGCCCTATGACATGCTTGGATTCTTAACTTGTCTCATAGGCCTTCGTCTTCTACGCCAGGCCAGAAGGTATCACGCTGTAGAAGTTGCATCGTTTCCGGTAGACACGAGACAGCCGGTTTTGTACCTTCGCTCCTTCAGGGACGATGATGATTCAGCCAAGCTCGGGTCCGAATTTTTTGCGTTCACAACCGAGGAGGAAGATCTCGCATGGCTCCTGACGCGCATTGGCCCATGTATCGCAGTTGGGGCGCCAGGCGAGGCGCTTCCCCAGGTTGGAGTACGTCGTGTCTACATCGAGAGTTCCGACTGGAGGGCTGAGGTGCAACGGATGATGAGGGCAGCCCGCATCGTAGTTATCCGTGCAGGAAACACCGATGGACTCCTCGCCGAGCTGGAACTGGCTGTAGAGACCCTCTCGCCCGAACGAGTTGTCGTACTTACCCCCAAGGGGAGAAGCACCCAGGCGCTAACTACGGAAGCCTTTCACCGGATGCGCTTAGGCAAAGTACCAGTGGTCCCGTCTCGTGCCCCTCGCGGCGTGACCATTTCCTCGGCGATCTATTTCGATCGAAATTGGAACCCGCAGGTACAATTGGCGAAAGTCCCATTCTTCAGCCTCGCCACACTTAGGCCGGCAATCTACGCACTCAACGAAGCCCTACGTCCAGCCTTCGAGACAACCGGAGTACGTTGGTCGGCGGTTCCAAGGCCCTATTGGCGTTTGATTGGCCTACTCATGCTTTTCGGACCGCCTTTGTTTGGCGCTCTCGCTTTGATAGGCTTAAGCACACGGCAGTAGCTTTTTACCTATTGTGGTCTCGAGTTTTGGCATCCGAGGTTCGGCGGCATGTCGTTAGCAGGCAAGATCATTCAAGACCATTGCATGCCTAACCGAAAATGCGGAGAGTAAAGTCTTGGCGTAGGTCTCGGATGAGCAAGTCGGCGCCGAACCCGACACTTGCACCGGACGATCCGCTTCGCGTCTCGCCAGTGAAGTGCAGAGCGTTCGCCGCCAGCGACCCATGACTCCTCTTATTCCAAGGTCAAGGAGAATGCTATGAGGTCTAGTAACGAACACCCAAAGCCGATCATCACCAAAGGCTTTTGGTTCGCCGGCGCATTCAATGTCATTGGCGTCCTTACCTTCTCGAAGTTCTTTACGAACCCGTTGCTTTCTTCACTCGACCCTATAGTCTTTTCTTGGCTTGGTCTGGTGTCTATCATGCTTTGGGGATTTGCCTATTGTTCTGTCGCTAAATCCTACCAATTCGTGCCCTATCTTCTGTTGGTTTTCTTCGTCGAAAAGATGATTTATACCATGACATGGGTTAAGTGGCTTACCAAGAACGGGAGCACGCTGCCGTCACTTTTTTCCGAGTCTCCGCTAACCGCAACGCTTTTCTCGATCTATGGTGCGGGTGACTTTGTTTTTGGCCTATTCTTCCTTTGGGTGGCTATCAAGAGCCTCCAGAAACGCGAACCCGCCTAACGAAGGGAGATTACTGCCGTGCGGGCTGCGGCAGTGGCAGGGTCGATGCGCACTTTGAAAACCGTCTATGGTCTTTCGGATCTGAGTCCGGCTTGGCGCTGCCCGATGGAGCAGCGCCCGTTCCCGACCGTGGTACAATTCAAGCAACAGGCTGGCGAACCCGCGCTGCAGCGGACGCTTGAACCATTCTCATCCTCAGTGCCCTGTGCTCATTGGTGACTTCGAGGAAGGGTGGCGGCCTGCAGCGGGCGCACGCTGAAGCGCCAAGCGTTCGGCGTCAGTTCCCGAGAAGTGAATCGAGAGAATAGGAATGGGAGAGCCAAGAGATTCAAAGAAAAGAACCACGGCGTTTGTCTCTTATGCCTGGGAGGACGATACGCGTGATTGGGTACGCGAATTCGCGACACGCCTTCGTGCCGATGGCATCGACTGCAAGATTGATCAGTGGGAACTAGTCCCCGGAGATCAACTTCCCGAGTTCATGGACAGATCGGTTCGCGATTCCGACTATGTCCTAATTGTATGTACGCCGAAGTACAAGGCAAGATCTGATGCACGCCAAGGCGGTGTCGGTTACGAAGGCGATATTATGACGGCTGAAGTTTTTCAGCATCGTAATCACCGCAAATTCATCCCAATTCTCAAGGCTGGGAACTGGCAAGACTGCGCCCCCTCATGGCTGTTTGGAAAACTCTACATCGATCTATCGGGAGGGCTTGATTCTCCTGCTTATAAAAACCTAGTACTCCTGTTGCATGGCCAGTCAGAATCAGCTCCGCCTTTAGGGCAAGTACCCACTTTTCTGCACCCCAAGGATGCCCAGAGCAGAATTGCCAAGCGAGCTGCGCGCATCCAGGAGGTTCTTTTAGGATCTCGCGCTCTGGTCGTCAACGATCATCCTTATCATATGGCGCCCACAATAACCTTCTTAACCAATAGCGGGATACAAGTGGATGTTGCAGAAGATACGGACTCTGCGCTCCAAAGGCTCGCTGACTACAATTTTGACGTCGTGATATCAGACATGAGGCGCGGAGATGTGCCAGATGAAGGCATGCGTTTTCTCAGAAGAGCTCGCGAGCTGGGGATTGCTCGGCCTACCATATTTTCTGTGGCACTCTTCGAACCGGAGCGTGGCGTCCCTCCTTATGCCTTTGGAATATCGAATTATGTTGACGAACTGGTACACTTAACCTTTGACGCCATCGAGCGATTTCGAGGATGAGAGTCACGGTAGCGCCGAACCAGCCGATCGAGCGGGCGGAACCGGCCGCTTCGCGCCCGGCCCGCCGCTCATCGGCAGAGCGTTGGGCGTAAGGAGTAAAGGAGGCATGCGTAGAACAGCCAAGGTAGTGCCTGAGATCTTCGAAGCTGCCGCCCGAGGTATCGAGGATAAGGTGAGCTTTCTAGAGACCCTTTATAGGGACTCTAGGAAGGACGAGGCAGTAGCGCTCTGTTGTCTCTATATCGAAGGCTTGGCCCGCATAATCTATCCTAGCCCGAGCACAGGAAAGGAACGAGATAGCAAGAGGTACTTCGTGAAGGCCCTGCGAGAGTACGGAGGAGAGCTAGAACTCTTGCTTGTACATCCACTAACCTTGATTGAGAGTTTGAAGGGGCGTGGAACACGTTGCGGTGAGCTAGCGGCAGCTCTTGAGGTTAACCTAGTCCATTCATCTTCTGAACCTCTCACTGTAGAAGAGTTGTTCGATAAAGTGAAGGACGGGATCGATTCCGATCAGCGCAGCTTGCTCGAGGAGAACGTTTGGATTGGGACTCTAGCCGCAGTTGCATATAGAGAACTTCGGAGTACACCTAGTGGGCTTGTCTTCGGTGATCCAAGTGCGCCCAGTGTCCGTGTCACTTTCCACAACCTATACAGAGCCCTGTGTAGAATTGTAAAACAGGCGGAGCAGGTCATTATGAGCACCTACGCCAACCGCAAGTCTTAGAAACAGGAGTTGGAAGAGCATCGGCGCCCAACACACGCGCTGCACCGGACGGCAACCGCTCTATGCGCGGTCGCCGCCGGTGAGCTTTAGTCGTTGGGCGCATGAGCGAACGACGTCTTCGGAGTGAGGAACGCCTGTGAGCAAGATAGAGCCCTTATCCACAATCGGTCAGCCGGTGCCACGATCGACGATCTGGGCGGGAACCGCTTTTACTTCCACCATGACTGAGCTGCGGAGACGCCCCGCCGTCCCCGTGGCCTGCGTAAGGATGTCGTAGCGGGACTGGGGGACGTCTCTACGGTACCGTGTCGCGATGGCAAAAGGATGGTGATTGTGGAGGCGTCGCGAGAACGAAATCCGCCTCCGTAACCTCTATCTCTGGCGGTGTCTCGGAGGTTCCGTAGAGACGCCCCAGTCGATCATCGACGTCGGTTCGGTCACACCAACGGCGGGGCGTCTCCGAAGCGGCGAAGCCGTCCCGATCTACGCGCACCTCCGGCGTCGCGATCCCCAGCGTGGCTGCTACGTCCGCCGTAAAAGGAGCCTCAGGACGCGCAGCGAGCGCGACTTCGACCCGGCAGCGGTCCGGCAGTTGAAGGCGGCGGTACACGGTCCCTCCTCCGCCATCTCCGCAGCCGGAGCTGAGGACGCGTGGCACCATGAGTTGGTACCGCCGGACCACGGTTTGGTCTACGTTGACCGCCTCTTGGTCCACGTTGATCGCGTCGTGGTCCACGTTAATCTCGTCGTGGTCCACGTTAATCTCGTCGTGGTCCACGTTAACCACGTCTTGGTCCACGTTGATCTCGTCGTGGTCTACGTTGACCACGTCTTGGTCCACGTTAACCACGTCTTGGTCGACGTTGACCACGTCTTGGTCCACGTTAATCTCGTCGTGGTCCACGTTAACCACGTCGTGGTCCACGTTAATCTCGTCTTGGTCCACGTTGATCACGTCGTGGTCGCACGCTTAAATACGCCGGTCTCCGCCGCCCACGGTAAGGATAAGCCTTTACCTTGCCGTCGTTTAAGTCCCCACAGCGGCGACGGGAGGCGTTCAGAGCCGCTTTTCGAGGACCGCCAGCAGGCCCTTGTTGGGCTCGTAGTAGTAGGCGTGGCGCACCGGGTGGAGCTCGTCCTGGGCGAGCTTGAGCTCGGCCCCGCGGACGATGGTGGCGAGCGCGGTCTTGAGGATCACCAGCGCCAGATCCTTGCCGGCGCAGACCCGCGAGCCGCCGCCGAAGGGGCTCCAGGCGTCCTCCGGGATCGTCTTGCCGTAGAAGTGGTCCGGGTCGAAGCTCGCGGCATCGGGAAAGAGGTCCTCGCGCATGGAGAGGGCCGGGTAGCAGACGGCGATCCAGGTGCCCTCGGGAAGCAGGTAGCCGCCGAGCTCGAAGGGCTGCTTCACCCGCCGCAGCGAGGTGTACAGGTTGGTGGGACGCCGGCGCAGGCCCTCGTAGACCACGGCTTCGAGGTAAGGGAGAGCGGCGAGGTGCTCGCTCCGGAGCTCGCCTTCGCCGAGGACCGAGCCGAGCTCCTGGCGCAGCCGCGCGAGCACCGGCGGATGGGCGAGGAGCTCGCCGAGGATCCACGCCAGCGAGTCGCCGGTCATCTCGTGGCCCTGGAAGAGATGGTCGAGGATCTCGGCGATCATCACCTCGCGCGACAGCCCGCCGCCGTCCTTGAGCCGCGCCCGCGCCATGCCGAGCACGAAGTCGTCCTCCGCCGGCCGATCGGCTGCGGCCAGCCGCGCCTCGATCTCCTGGGAAAACGCCTGGAAGACCTCGCCCTGCCGCTTCTTGACCCGTGCCCAGGGGCTCCAGGGACCGAGGTCGATGCGGAAGCTGGAATGGGAGACGGCCGGCGAGCGCACGGCTTTGAAGGAGAAGTCTTCGTAGAGGTCCGCGAGCTGCCGCACCTTCTCCGGACCGGCGGCGCTGAAGAACAGTTGGATGAGGGCCTCCAGGGCGATCTTCTGCAGCGCCGGCACGAGGGGAAAAGGCTTGCCGAGCGGCCACTCGGCGAGCCGCCGCTCGGCGATGCGGCGGATCTCCTCGACGCGGCGCAGGCTCGCTTGCGCACCGAGGTAGGGTGAGGTAACGTCCCGGCGCTCCTGGTGAGCGGCTCCTTCGAGAGAGGAGGCGGCGCCGCGTCCGAGCACGTGGACGAGGCTGAACTCCTCGTCGCTGCTGGCGGCCAGGACTCCGGGCGGCGCCGCGTGAATGGCCTTGACGAGATCCGGCGAGCAGACGTAGACCCAGTTGCCGAGGCCCGGTATGCGCGTCGTGAAGATGTCTCCGCACTCGCGGGAGGCCTCTTCGTAGAACCGCATCGTATTCTTGACGAACCGCAGCGAGTGCGAGAGCAGCGAGCCCTTCGGCCGCGGGATGTCTGAGGCTGGTTTCATCGTGGCTCCTCTCGAAACGTAAAGGGAAAAGCTCCAGCGAATGAGCTACCAGCGGCCCAAGCGCCTGTTGAACCGCGATTTCCTGCTGCTCTGGCAGGGCCAGTTCATCAGCATGCTGGGCTCGCAGGCGTTCTCCGTCGCGATGATCTTCTGGATCAAGCGCCAGACGGACTCGGCAACGCTGCTCGGGCTCGGCATGCTGTCGCAATGGGCGCCGGCGATCCTCTTCGGGCCGTTCGGCGGCACCCTGGCAGACCGCATGTCGCGGCGCAAGCTGCTGATCCTCTCCGACGTGGTGCGCGGCGTGGCGGCGATCGCGCTGGCGGCCCTGGTGCTGATGGTGCCGGGGCGCTCGGCGTTGATCCTCGGCTGGCTGCTGTTCCTCTCCGCCGTGATGGGGATCTGCGACGCCTTCTTCCGGCCGGCGATCAGCGCCTCGATTCCGGATCTCGTGCCGGAGAGCGAGGTGACGCGGGCCAACTCGGCGAACCGCCTGGCGCTCGACGTCTCCACGTTCCTCGGGCAGGGCTCGGGCGGCGTGCTCTTCCGCCTCATCGGACCCGGAGTGCTCTTTTTCATCGACGGGCTGACCTATTTCTTCTCAGCGATCTCCGAAGCCTTGGTGCGCTTCCCGCCCCCGCCCGCGACGCCCAAGAAGACGGCCGGCTGGCGCGAGGCCGGCGCCGAGTTCTGGCGCGAGGTGAAGATCGGGCTGCGCTACGTGGCCGGCCGCAAGGGTCTGCGCTACCTCCTCTTCCTGGGGCCGCTCGAAAGCTTCTTCATGGTCACCATCGTGGTGCTGCTGCCCTTCTACGTGGAGGATTTCCTGCACGTGAAGCCCGACTGGTACGGCTTCCTGGTGGCGGCGTTCGGCGCCGGCTCGTTCCTCGGCAGCATCACGGCGGGCGCCACCAATCTCACGGGCCGGCGGCGGACCTGGGCCTACCTCGCCTGCGCCATGGGCTTCGGCGTGGTGGCGCTCGCCTTCGGCTTCCCGCGCTCGCCGTGGCAGGCGCTGGCCCTGCTCCTCGCCGCCGGAGTGATGAGCGGCTTCAACACCATCCACACCCTGAGCCTGGCGCAGGTGACGACGCCCACCGAGATGCGCGGGCGCGTGCTCGGCCTGCTCGAGACCCTGGGTTTGAGCACCATGCCGATCGCCGCCGCCACGGCCGGCGTCATCGCCGACCTCCTCCACCGCAACATCCCGCTGATCTACCTCGGCTGTGGCGGGGCCCTGCTCGTCGTGGCCGTGATCCAGGCCTGGAAGCGCGAGGTGCGCGAGTTCCTGGCCCATGAGACACCGCCGGAGGCCGTGCAGGTGGCGTAGCTCGAAGACGGCTGGGATCTGCCCTCCGAAGCCCTCACCTCCCCGGCCCTCCTCTCCCCGAGGGAGAGGAGGGAGAAAGGCATTTCTTTCCTGGGTCACTTTTGCGGCACCAGGGTGAGCCGGGCCTCGGGGTGGGCGCGCACCGCCGCCTCGCCGAAGCTCATCGGGTAGTCCTCGACCGCCGCCCACTTCGGGATCTGGTCCTCGCGGTGGCGGCGGAAGAGCTGGGCATCCTGGCCGGTGCTGTTGACCCAGGTCGAGCCTTCGAGGTCGCCGAGATCGACGATCATGCGCTGCGCGGTGCCGAAGGTCACCACGAAGGGCTTGGTGACGTCGGCCACCGCGGCGTCCACCGTGAAGGCGGTGCCCGGGGCCGGGTAGGTGCGGCTGTTGAACAGGCGCTCGAGCGGGGCGATGCCGCTCTGCCCCAGGGGCGAGTGGACAAAGGTCACCGAGTGCACCCGCCCATAGGTCCAGCCCGCGGGGTCTTCTCCATGGTGCTCGGCGAGCCAGGCCACGGCTTGCGTGAGGCTGCGGCGGACGATGTCGTCGCGGCGCTCCACGGCGGGCGTTCGCCGGTCGTCGAACAGCGGATCGTCCGGCCGCGCCAGGAGATCGACGATCGACGGCACCTGGCTCATGCCCACGATGCGGTATTCCTTGAACACGTCCGGGCCCAGCTCGTCGCCCAGGGTCTCGCCGAGGAGGTGCCAGTACCAGGCCTCGAAGATCGCGGCGCCCACCGACTCCGCCGTGTAGCGGAGGTCCCAGCGGCGCACCTGATCGACCGCCGCGCGTTCGCGCTCGCCGGCCGGCGGCACGGCGAGCAGCGCGGGACGCAGGGCCTGCGCGGGCAGGCCGAGGGTGTCGGCCTGAATGGCGCGCAGGCTCTCGCGGGTGAAGCGGCGTCCGGCCGCGAGCAGGGCGGTGAGCCGCTGGGCGCGATAGGGGTCGGCCATGTCATAGGCCAGGAAGTGCGGGTAGTCATCCCCCACCACCTTGTTGTTGGCGGTGACGATGAAGCCCGACGGCGGATCGAGCAGGCTCGGCATCTCTTCGTAGGGGATGAAGCCCTGCCACTCGGAGCGCCCGTCCCAGCCCGGGACCGGCACCAGCCCCTGGTGGCCGGCGGCGCGGACGGGGATGCGGCCGGTCGACTGATAGGCGATATGGCCTTCGACATCGGCATAGACGAAGTTGACGGAAGGGGCCTCCCAGTTTGCCAGCGCCCGGTGGAAGGACGGCCAGTCCTGCGCCAGGTTGAGCGCCACCAGCGAGTCGATCAGCCGGCCGCCGGTGAGGGCCGGCCAGCGCAGCGCCATCGGCGGGCTCCCCTTGAGCTCGACGATGGCCTCGTTGACGATGGGGCCGTGGTGGGTCTCCCGCACCTCCAGGAGGCGCTTCGCGCCGCCCTTCACCGGGATCTCCTCGCGGCGCACCGCGAGGTCCCGCCAGCCGTCCTGGAAGCGGTAGCGCCGTGGGTGCTTGGCGTCGTCGAGCTTCTCGATGTAGAGGTCCTGCACGTCGGCGCACATGTTGGTGATCCCCCAGGCGATGCGCCGGTTGTGGCCGAGGACGAGGAGCGGCATGCCGGGGAAGGAGAAGCCGACCGCGTCGTAGCCGCCGCCGTGGAGGCCGATCTGGTACCAGACCGAGGGCATCTGCAGACCGAGGTGGGTGTCGTTGGCGAGCAGCGGGCGGCCGCTCGCCGTGCGGCTGCCGGCGACCACCCAGCCGTTGCTCCCCCACGCCAGAGCCCCCGCGCCGGAGACCATGCCGAGGCCCCGGAGCGCCGCGAGGCCGGCCCGCGGCGGGCGCGGAACGGCGAGATCGGCATAGCCGCGGACGCCGGGCGGCACGATCACCGGCGCCTTCGCCGGGTAGGGGGAGAGCAGCCGCCGTGCGGCCGGCTCGCCGAGCCTGGCGATCAGATGGGCGCGCAGGATCTCGAAGGCGTGGTTGAGGCTCAGGTTGAGGGCCATCAACTTGCTCCAGGCCAGCGAGTCGATGGGAGTCCACGGCCGGGGCTCGACCCCGAGGATGGTGAATTCGATCGGCAGCCGGCCGCGGTGGGCCGAGAGGTAGGCGTTCACCCCGTCGGCGTAGGCGGTGAGCAGGGCGCGGGTGGGCGGAGAGAGCGCCCGCCAGTCCCGCTCGGCGGCCTGGACGATGCCCAGGATGCGCATGACCTTGTCGATCTCCACGGCGCCCTCGCCGAAGAGCGCGGCGAGCTCCCCGCGGCCGACGTAGACGTTGAGCTGCATCTGCCAGAGCCGGTCCTGGGCGTGCGCGTAGCCCTGGGCGAAGAAGAGGTCGTGGGCGTTGCGCGCGTAGATGTGGGGGACGCCGGGCTCGACCCTCACGATCTCGACCGGCGCTTCAAGGCCGGGTACGGCGAGGCGGCCGTCCACCTCCGGCCAGGCGCGGCGCACGAGCCAGTAGAACACCAGGGCGAGGACGACGATCAGCCCGGCCAGGACGAGGACGGCCCGGCGCAGGTACTTCCATAGACGGGATCTCATAGGGTCAAGGAGTCTCCACTGCCGTGAGGCTGGAGCCTGAGCTCCAGCGCCTGGTCGATGCAGATCCGCAGCCGTCCGGCCAGGGTCTGCACGTGTGGCTCGGCAAGGGCGCTGATGTGGTCGCCCGGCACGGTCTCGATGTCGACCGGCAACGGCGAGAGCGCCCCCCAGCCGAGCGTCGGGTCGGCCGGCGGCTCCTCTCCCGAGCCGCCGGTTTCCATGGCGGGCCGGAAGAGGGTGATCTTCCCCGGGTAGGGAGCCGGCCGGTAGCGCCGGAAGGCGCGCACGTTGGTCTTGAACACGGCGAGGAGACGGCGGAGCGACTCGGGGCCGGCTTTGGCGCCGAACGGAGTGTGCTCGAGCCCCGCGAGCAGGCGGAGCGCCTGGGCCTCGGGCGAAAGCCCGCGCAGGACCTCGGCGGTGAGGCCGAGATCGAGGCCCCAGAGACGCTCCAGGTAGTTGGCGATCTCCAACAGCCAGGGGGCGTCGTCCTCCCCGCTCTCCTCCGCCACTTCCGCGCCGCCGGCCGGCCGGGGCCATGGCCCGGGGGTGGAGTCGATGATCGCCAGGAGCGCCACCTCGCGTCCCTCGGCGACGAGCTGCCGCGCGAGATCGAAGGCCACAGCGCCGCCCAGCGACCAGCCGCCGAGGTGGTAAGGGCCGGCGCTGACCGCGGTGATCTCGGCGCGGTAGCGCGCCGCCATCTCCTCGAGGCTGTCGAACGGCGCCTCGCCCGGCCCGAGCCCGCGCGACTGCAAGCCGTGGAAAGGCTGGTCCGGCCCCAGGTGCCGGGAGAGGGCCTGGAAGCAGAGGACGTCGCCGCCGGCCGGGTGGACGCAGAAGAACGGCGGGCGGTGGCCGGCCGGCTGGATCGGCACCAGCGAAGCCGCAGCCGCGGCCGGCGCCTCCGCCCGCGGGCCGCGCGCCCGCAGGCGCTGCTCCAGCAGGGCCCGCTCCTCGGCGGAGAGCCGGGCGCGGCGCGCAGCGAGCCGGGCCCCGCGGTCGTCCCCGCGGTCCGCCGATGGGGACGGTCCCGGCGACGTTGCCGCCGGCTGCGGTGCCGCCACCTGCGGCCGCGTTCCGATCTCGGCCGGCAGCGCGGAGAGCCGGAGCTCCGGGTCGGCCACCACCGCGCCGAGCAGCAAGGAGAGGTGCTCGAGCATCCGTTCGACGGTCGCGCCGGCGAACAGCTCGGTGCTGTATTCGGCTGCGAGGGTGAGGCCTTGCGGCACGTCGACGACTCCCAAGGTGAAGTCGAGCTGCGAGGTGGCGCTGTGCACCTCGACCGGCTCGGCCTCGAGGTCGGCGAAGCGGAGCGGCTCGCCGGAGTCGTTGCGCACCGAAAGCATCACCTGGACCAGCGGCGCGCGGCTCTTGTCCCGCGCCACCCCGAGCTCCTCCACCAGGCGCTCGAAGGGGACGTCCGGGTGGGCGTAGGCGCCGAGGGCGGTCTCGCGAGCCCGCCGCAGCAGCTCCCGGAAGGTGGGATCGCCGGAGAGGTCGAGACGGAGGGGGAGGATGCCGACGAAGAAGCCGAAGAGCCCCTCGGTCCCCGGCGTGTGACGGTTGGCGGCCGGCGAGCCGAGGACCATGTCCGTGCGGCCCGTGTAGCGGCCGAGGAGGGCGGCGAAGGCGGCGAGGGCGGTCATGAAGAGCGTGCTCCCCTCGCGCCGCCCCAGCTCCTTCACCTGCGCGGCGAGCTCCGGCGCGAGCGGCAGGTAGCGGGCGGCTCCCCGGAAGGCCGGGCGCGCGGGGCGCGGCCGGTCGGCGGGGAGGTCGAGCACCGGCGGCACCCCGTCGAGCCGGCGGCGCCACCAGGCGAGCTGCGGTGCGAGCCGCTCGCCGGTGAGCTCGCGCCGCTGCCAGACGGCGAAGTCCGCATACTGGAGCACCGGCTCGGGGAGGGGGGAGGGAAGGGCCAGAGCGAACGCCGGATAGAGGGCGCCCAGCTCGCGTTCGAGAAGGTCGATCGACCAGCCGTCGACGATGATGTGGTGGAAGGTGAGGAGCAGCCGGTGCTCCTCCTTTCCCAGGCGGAGCAGGCGGGTCCGCCAGAGCGGCCCCGCCGCGAGATCGAAAGGCTCCCGCGCTTCCGCCTCCGTCGCACGCCGGGCCTCCTCCTCGCGCTGCGCCGGCGGCAGGGCGCTCAGGTCGGCCAGGGGGAGCGCGAGGTCCGCGGCGGGCGCGATGCGCTGCCGGAGCCCCTCCGGGCTGTTGGCGAAGGTCGTGCGCAGAGGGGGATGGCGGCGCGCGATCTCGGAGAGCGCCCGGGCGAGCACGGCCGGCCGTAGCGGGCCGCTCAGCCGCAGGGGGTTCGGGACGTTGAGGACCGCGCCGCTGCGGTCGAGCTGGTGGAAGTACCAGAGCCGCTCCTGGGCGGCGGCGGCCGGGGCTTCGGGCCCGGCTCCGGCCGGCTCGACTGGCGGCAGCGGCAGGGCTCCCGGAGCCCGCAGGCTGCGCTCGATCTCCGCCGCCAGGAGGGCCACGGTCGGGTTGGCGAAGATCGCGCGCAGCGGCAGGTCGACCCCGGTCGCCCCCCGCAGGCGGGCCAGCGCACGGACGGCGAGCAGGGAATACCCGCCGAGGGAGAAGAAGTCGTCGTGGAGGCCGACCCTCTCGCAGCCCAGGACCTCGGCCCAGAGGCCGGCCACCAGCTCTTCGAGGGCGGAGCGCGGCAGCTCGGCGGCCGGCAGCGAGGTGGCGGCCGGCAGCGGCAGGGAGAGCCGGTCCACCTTGCCGTTCGGCAACAAGGGGAGGGCCGCGAGCACGACGCCCGCCGAGGGCACCATGTACTCCGGCAGCCTCTCCCGCACCCAGGCGAGCAGGGCCTCGGTCTCGACCCGCTCCTCCCCCGCTTTGAGCACCGCCCAGGCGAGCAGGCGGACGTCCTCCGGGCCGTAGGCGTGGGTGGCGACGATGGCCCGTTCGACCGCGGGGTGCGAGAGAAGGACCGCCTCGATCTCGCCCAGCTCGATGCGGAAGCCGCGCACCTTCACCTGGTGGTCGATGCGTCCGAGGTATTCGATCTCCCCCGCGGTGCGCCAGCGAGCCAGGTCGCCGACGCGGTAGAGGCGGGCGCCGGGCTCGCCGAAAGGATTCGGGATGAACCGCTCCGCCGTCAGGTCCGGCCGCCCCAGATAGCCGCGCGCGAGGCCGTCACCGGCCAGGTACACCGCGCCGGGAACGCCGATCGGCGCGGGGAGGAGCCCGGCGTCCAGGATGTAGGCCTGGGAGCCGTGGATGGGCCGGCCGACGGCGGGAGTCTCCACGTTTCTGGGAATGTGGGACGTCGTCGAATAGGTCGTATCCTCCGACGGCCCATAGACGTCGACCACGCGCTCGGCGCGGCTCTGCTCGTAGATCCGCCGCGCCAGCGAGCCCTCGACCGCCTCGCCGCCGACGTTGACCACGCGCACCGAGTCCGGCAGGCGGTCGCTGCGCACCAGCTCGGCCATGGCCGAAGGCACGGCGTTGATCATCGTCACCTCGTCGCGGGCCGGCAGGGTGGGCAGGGCGAGGGCGTTCTCCGCCAGCAGGATCTTGCCGCCCCAGGCCAGGGTGACGAAGATCTCCATGATCGAGATGTCGAAGCAGACGGAGGTCGAGCCCAGGACGCCGGTCCGCTCCTCGGGCGTGTAGACCTCGCGAGCCCAGCGGGAGAAGGCGACGGCGCTGCGGTGCTCGATGGCGACGCCCTTCGGCTCTCCCGTGGAGCCCGAGGTATAGATCACGTAGGCCAGGTTCGTCGCCGTTGGCCGGACGGCCGGCCTCTCGGCGATCTCCCCAGGCTCCTCCGCTCCGCCGTCAACGAAGACGGGAACGGCGGCCGACGGCACCTTGCCTCCATGCTCCGCCAGCAGGGAGCGCCGGGTGAGGAGGATCGCAGCCCGCGAGTTTTCGAGCAGGACGGCGACGCGGTGGCGGGGATAGGCGGGATCGATGGGCACGTAGGCGCCGCCCGCCTTGAGCACGGCGAGGAGGGCCACCACCAGCTCCACCGTGCGGTCCACGAGGACGCCGACCGGCACCTCCGGTCCGACGCCGAGGGCGCGCAGGCGGCGCGCCAGCGCCTCCGCCCGGGCGTCGACCTCGCGGTACTGCAGGCGCTGGCGGCCGTCTGGAGACACCAGGGCCACGGCCTCCGGCGTGCGCGCCGCCTGGGCCTCGAAGAGCTCGTGCAGGCAGGCCCCGGGAGCGGCGGCGGCGGCGGTGTCGTTCCACTCGCGCGAGACCTGGTGCCGTTCCGCCGCGGGGAGCAGGTCGATCCTCGACAGCGCGAGGTCCGGGCTGGCCACCGCCGCGGTCAGCAAATGGGCGAGGTGGCCGGCCCAGCGTTCCACCGTGGCGCGGTCGAAGAGGTCGGTGCGGTACTCGAAATGGGCCGCCAGCGCGTCGCCCTGGCCTTCGATGGCGAGCGTGAGGTCGAACCTGGACGTCCCCGTCTCCACGAACAGCTCGCGGAGTGGCAGCCCCGGGGCGAGCTCACGGACCGTCTCCTCCACGCCGAGGGCGAAGCCGACCTGGAAAAGCGGGCTGCGGGCCAGGCTGCGCTGCGGCTGCAGCTCCTCGACCAGGCGTTCGAACGGCAGGTCCTGGTGGGCATAGGCGGCGAGCGCCATCTCGCGCACGCGGGCGATGAGGGTGTCGAAGCGCGGATCGCCGGCGAGGTCTGCGCGCAGCACCAGGGTGTTGACGAAGAAGCCGACGAGCGCTTCGATCTCTGTGCGGCTCCGCCCGGCCACCGGCGAGCCGACGAGGAGGTCCGTCTCGCCGGCGGCGCGCTGCAGCAGGGCGGCGAACCCGGAGAGAAGCACCATGAAGAGCGTCGAGCCCTGACGCCGCGCGAGAGCACGGGCGCCGGCCGCGAGAGCCGGGGGCAGGGGAGTCGAGAACAGGGAGCCGCGCGAGGTCTCGGCCGCGGGGCGCGGCCGGTCGGTCGGCAGATCGATCGCTTCGGCCGCTCCGGCGAGCTGCTGCCGCCAGTAGGCGAGCTGGGTCTGCATGAGGGGCCCGGCGAGCCAGCGCCGCTGCCAGGCGGCGAAGTCGGCGTACTGGATCGCCAGCTCCTCCAGGGGCGAGGGCAGCCCGGCGGCGAAGGCCCGGTAGAGGGTAGACAGCTCGCCCAGCAGCACGCCCGTGGACCAGCCATCCCAGGCGATGTGGTGCACGGTCGTCAGCAGGCGCTGCTCGGCGGCGCCGGTGAGGAGCAGCGCAGCCCGGAACAGCGGGCCGGCCGCGAGGTCGAACGGCCTCGCGGCATCCTCGTTGGTCAGTCTTGCGGCCTCGGACTCGCGCACGGACGGAGGAAGGCCGGTGAGGTCGACCCGGGGGAGCGAGAACGCGCCCGGCGAGGCGACGGCCAGCCGCGGCTCGCCGCTCCCGGCCACCACTTCGAAGGTGGTGCGCAAGACCTCGTGCCGGCGTATGACCTCGCCGAACGCACGCTCCAGGACCGCGGCGTCGAGGGGACCGCGGAGGAGGTAGGGGAGCGGCAGGTTGTAGACCGGCGAGCCAGGCTCGAGGCGATCGAGGAGCCAGAGCCGCTGTTGGGGGTAGGAGAGCGGCAGGTCCGACCTCTCCGCCAGGGGCTCGATCGGAGCGGACGGAGCCAGGCTCTCGGCCGCGCTCCGCCGCGGCGCGACCGCCGCGGCCATCGCTGCGACCGTCGGCGCTGCGAAGAGGGCGCGCAGAGGCAGCTCGATCCCGAGCGCCTCCCGCACCCGCGAGACCACCCGGGTGGCGAGGAGGGAGTGGCCGCCCAGCTCGAAGAAGTTGTCCTCGGCTCCGGGCAGCTCCGCGAGCCCCAGAACCTCGGCCCAGAGGCCGGCGAGGAGCTCCTCCAGGGGATCGGCGTAGCCGCGCGGGGCCGCCGGCCCGCCGGGCGCCTCGCCGCCGCTCTCGGGAGCCGGCAGGGCCTTGCGGTCCACCTTGCCGTTCGGATTCAGCGGCAACCGCTCGAGCCAGGTGAAGGTGGACGGCACCATGGCTTCGATGAGCCGGCCGCGCAGGTGATCGCGCAGCTCGCCGGCCGTGGGTGCCGGCCCGACTGCGGCCACGACGTAGGCTGCCAGGAAGCGGTCGCCGTCCGGCGCGTCGAGCGCCACCACCACCGCCTCGCGAATCCCCGCATGCGCGAGGAGGGCGGCCTCGATCTCGCCCAGCTCGATGCGGAAGCCGCGCACCTTCACCTGATGGTCGAGACGGCCGAGGCACTCGATGCGGCCGTCGGGCAGGTAACGCCCGAGATCGCCCGTGCGGTAGAGGCGCTCGCCCGGCGTGTTCTGCAGGGAAGCCAGCGGGTCGGGCACGAAGCGCTCGGCCGTCAGCGCTGGCCGGCCGAAGTAGCCCCGCGCCAGCCCGGCGCCGCCGAGATAGATCTCGCCGGGCACTCCGACGGGCACCAGGCGCAGATGCGAATCGAGCAGGCGGGCCCAGGAGCCGGCGATCGGCCTGCCGATCGCCGGCTCCCGCCGGCTCCCCCGCTCCACGATCTCGCAGGTCGAGTACGTGGTGTCCTCCGAAGGTCCGTAGAGGTTCCGCACCCGCTCGACGCCGGTGGCGTAGAGGGCCTGAGCCAGGGAGTTTTTCACCGGCTCGCCCCCCAGGTTGACCGCTCTCACGCCAGGTGAGGCTGCCCGTATCCGCTCGGCCATGGCGGCGACGGCCGAGGGCACGGCGCTGACCAGGGTCACCTCGCCCGCCGCCGGGAGCTCCGGCAGCTCCAAAACGTTGTCGGCGAGGATCAGCCGGCCCCCGGAGGCAAGGGTCACGAACAGCTCGGCGACGGAAACATCGAAGGAGATCGAGGTCGCGGCGAGGACCGACGCCAGCTCCGCCGGCCCAAACACGCGTTGAGCCCAGCGGACGAAGGCCACGGCGCTGCGGTGCTCGATCGCCACCGCCTTGGGCCGGCCGGTGGAGCCCGAGGTATAGATGAGGTAGGCGAGGTTGCCGGAAAAGGCCTGCCTGGGTGCGGCCGCCGCCGGCTCGTCCTCCGGCTCGGCGTCGAGCACCAGCAGCCGCGCCCGGCACGCCGGCAGGCGGGAGGCGAGAGCCGTTTCGGTGATGAGGACCGTGGCGCCGGCATCCTCCAGCATGAACTCCAGCCGCTCCCGCGGATAGTTGGGATCGAGGGGCACGTAGGCCCCTCCCGCCTCGAGGATGCCCAGGAGCGTCGTCACCAGCGCCGGCGAGCGGGACAGGAAGACCCCCACCCGGACCTCCGGACCCACTCCGCGCGCGGCCAGAAGCCGGGCCAGCCGGCCGGCGCGCAAGCCAAGGTCTCTGTAGGTGAGCCGCTCGCGGCCGGCGACCAGGGCCACCGCCAGCGGGGTGCGCTCGACCTGGGCGGCCACGAGATCGTGCAGGCATACATCAGCCGGAGCCGGCACACCCGGCTCGTTCCATTCGCCGAGGATCTGCCAGCGCTCCCCCGCTCCCAGAAGCGGCAGCATGGAGACGCGCAACCCGGCCCCCTCCTCCACCAGCCCCGACAGCAGGCAGAGGAAAGAGCGGCTGAGCCGCAGCACGGTGGGAGCGTCGAAGAGGTCGGTCGCGTACTCCAGGACGGCCGACAGACCCTCCGCCTCCTGCTTCAGGAAGAGCGTGAGGTCGAACTTGGCCGTCCCGGTGTCGATCTCCAGCAGCTCGTAGCCAAGCCCCGGGGCAAGCTCGCCACCCTGCACCGGATCGAGGGAGAACACCACCTGGAAAAGCGGGCTTCTCGACGGATCGCGCTCCGGTTGCAACTCCTCGACCAGACGTTCGAAGGGGAGGTCCTGGTAGGCGTAGGCTGAGAGCGCCGACTCGCGAACCCGGCCGAGGAGGTCGCGGAAGGACGGATCACCCGCGAAGTCGAAGCGCAGGACCAGGGTGTTGACGAAGAAGCCGATGAGGCCCTCGATGCCGGCTTCCGTCCGGTTGGCGACCGGCGAGCCAAGGCTCAGGTCGGCCTGGCCGGTCAAGCGGCTGAGCAGCCCCGAGAATGCCGCCAGCGCGGTCATGAACAGGGTCGAGCCCTCGCTCCGGCTGAGACCGCGGAGCCCGGCGGCGAGCCCGGTTGGCAAGGGGACTGCGAGAGTGGCGCCGCGGAAGCTCTGTACGGGCGGCCGCGGCCGGTCGGCGGGCAGCTCGAGGGCGGCGGGCGAGCCGGCGAGCCGCTCCCGCCAGTAGGTGAGCTGCGCCGCGAGCGTCTCCCCCGCCAGCCAGCGCCGTTGCCAGACGGCGAAGTCGGCGTACTGGAATGCCAGCTCGGAAAGCGGCGAAGGCCGCCCGGCGTCGAAGGCGCTGTAGAGGGCGCCCAGCTCGCGCTGCAGGACACCGATCGACCAGCCATCGAAGGCGACGTGGTGACAGCAGAAGATCAGCTGGTGCTCCTGCTCGCCGAGTTGCAGGAGCAGGGCCCGCGCCACCGGGCCGCGGCCGAGGTCGAACGGACGCCGTGCCTCCCCCACCGCCTGCCGGCTCGCCTCCGCGCGGGCGGCCGCGGCGGGCAGGCCCGAGAGGTCGACGCGGGGCAGACCCACCGGAGCAAAGTCCGCCACCACCTGGTGGGTCCCGTTCGGGCCCTCGGCAAAAGTGGTGCGCAACGCCTCATGTCGCCTGAAGACTTCTTCCAGGCTGCGCTCCAGGGCCCCTGGGTCGAGCGCGCCGGCGAGGTGGAACGCCACCGGCAGGTTGTAGACCGCGGAGTCCGGATCCAGGCGGTCGAGGAACCACAGCCGTTGCTGGGCGAAGGAGAGAGGCAGGGGCTCCGCGCGGGAGATCCGGGTGAGCGGCGGCCGCGGGGCAATGCCTGCCGACAGCTCCCGCAACCTTTCCTCGATGCCCCTCGCCAGCGCTGCCAGGGTGCGGGCCTCGAACGCGGCCCGCACGGGCAGGTCCACCCCGAAGGCGGTGCGCACCCGTGCCAGCACCTGGCCGACGAGGAGGGAGTGGCCGCCCAGATCGAAGAAATCGTCGGCGATGCCAATCTCCGTCCTGCCGAGGACTTCTTCCCAGATCCCGGCCAGCAGCTCCTCGGCCGGGGTGCGGGGCCCTGCCGGGCCGGGCGCCGGCTCCTCCGCGGCGGGTGGCGGGAGAGCGCGCCGGTCGACCTTGCCGCCCGGGGTCAGCGGCAGGGCCGGCAGGAAGGCGAAGAAGGAGGGAACCATGTGCTCGGGGAGCCGCGCGCGCAGGAAAGCGCGCAGGTCATGAGCGGAGGGAACGGCCGGACCCGCTCCAGCCACATAGGCGGCGAGCCGGAGATCCCCGGGTGCGGCCTCGTAGGGCACCACGACGGCCTCGCGTACGCCGGGATGCTCGGCGATCTGCGCCTCGACCTCCCCCGGCTCGATGCGGAAGCCGCGCACCTTGACCTGCCGGTCGGCGCGGCCGAGAAATTCGAGCTGGCCGTCGGGCCGGAAGCGAACGAGGTCGCCGGTGCGATAGAGCCGCGCCCCCGGCACCGCGGAGAAGGGATCGGGGAGGAAGGCGCCGGCCGTGAGGTCGGGCTTTCCCAGATAGCCGCGGGCGAGCCCCGCGCCGCCGAGATAGAGCTCGCCGGGCACTCCCGCGGGCACGAGCTCGAAGTGGCGGCCGAGCACCAGGAAGCGGCTGTCGCCGACCGGCCGTCCGATGGGGACCTGCCCGTCCTCGCCGAGGCGGGCCATGGAGACGCAGATGCTCGCCTCGGTCGGACCGTAGGCGTTCCATAGGCGGCGCCCGGGGGCCCAGCGCGCCACGAGGTCGGGCGGAAAGGCCTCCCCGCCCACCACCAGGCCGCGGAGGTCCGACAGCTCGCGGCTCGCCCCCTCCGGCATGGCCGCCAGAGCCGTCGGGGTCAGGAAGACGTTGGTGATCCCACGCCGGCGCAGAGTGGCGAGCAGCGAGGGGCCGGGGAGCAGATCCTCGGCGCGGGCGAAGACGAGCGTCGCGCCGCGGATCAGGGCGCTCCAGATCTCCCACACCGAAGCGTCGAAGCTCGCGGAAGCGAACTGCAGCACCCGGCTGCCGGGTCCGATCCCGGACCGCTCGGCGAGCGCCTCGACGGCCCACAGGAAGCCGCGGTGCTGGATGAGGACCCCCTTGGGCCGCCCGGTCGAGCCCGAGGTGTAGATGACGTAGGCGAGGTCATCGGGATCAACCTCCTCAAGGGCCTCCGGGACCACAGCGGTCTCCGTCTCCAGCGGCACGAGCTCGGCCTCACCCGTCGGCAGGGTGGCGGCGAGGGCGCTGCGGGCGAGCAGCACCGGCACGCCGGAGTCCTCCAGGGTCATGGCGAGGCGCTCGGCGGGATGGGCCGGATCGAGCGGCAGAAAGGCCCCGCCGGCCATGAGCACGGCGAGCATGCCGATGAGGGTCTCCGGCGAGCGCTCGGCGTAGACGCCGACCCGCACGTCGAGCCCCACGCCGCGGGAGCGCAGGTGGCCGGCGAGGCGCCGCGCCCGCTCCACCAGCTCGCGGTAGGTCAGCCCGGGCAGGCCGTCCTCGGCCGGCAGCACCGCGATCGCCTCCGGCGTCGCGGCCGCCCAGGCCGCGATGCGCGCCGGCACCGCCCCGTCCCAGGCCGGCGGGCTCACCGCGCGGCCCTGCTCGACGAGGAGCGCGTGCCGCTCCCCTGCGGCGAGGAGGGCGAGCGCCGAGACCGGCACGTCCGGCCGCGCCACCGCATCGGCGAGGAGCGCCATCCAGCCCCGCGCCAGCCTCTGGACGGTCGCCGGCGTGAAGAGGTCGGCGCTGGCGATGAGGCGCCCGGCGATCTCCTCTCCCCGGTCCTCCAGGTCCAGGAGGAGATCGAACTGCGCCGCGCCGTGGTCTCCCTCGCTCCAGGCGGCGGTCAGGCCGGGCGCCAGCTCGCGCCGGCCGGCGTTGCCATGAAGGGCCAGGAAGGCCTGGAACAGCGGCTCCGCGGAGAAGGCCCGGCCCGGCCGCAGCAACTCGGCCAGGGGCTCGAGTGGCAGGTCCTGGTGGGCCTGCAGGCCGAGCGCTCCCGCGCGCACGGCGGCGAGCAGGTCGCCGAAGGCGGGATCGCCGGGCCGCTCGACGCGCAGCGGGAGGTCGTGGGCGAAGTAGCCGATCAGCCCCTCGAGCTCCGGCCGGCCGCGATGGGCGAGCACCGTGCCGACGACGAAGTCGTCCTGTCCGCTGACCCGCCGCAGGAGCGCCACCCAGGAGGCAATGAGGACCATGTACGCCGTCACGCCCCACCGGCGCGCCTGCTCGCGGAGCGCGCGAGCGAGCGCCGGCGGCAACGCTTGGGGCTGGCTCACGCCGCGCCAGCTCCGCACCGGCGGCCGCGGCAGGTCGGCCGGCAGGTCGAGCCCGCCGGTGGAGCCCGCGAGATGCCCCCGGAACCAGGCGAGGTGGGGGGCGAGGACCTCCGCGCTCAACGCCTCGCGCTCCCAGGCGGCGACGTCAGCCGGCTGCACCGCCGGCGCCGGGAGCGGCGAGGAGCCGCCGCGCAAAAAGGCGGCGTAGAGCGCCGCCAGCTCGCGCTCGAGCACCGGGATAGATTCGCCGTCGGCGATGACGTGATGGAAGGTGACGAGCAGGTCGTGCTCCCGCTCCCCCAGGCGGAGGAGCAGGCAGCGCCACAGCGCGCCCGGGCCCGCAGCGAGGGACCGGCGGGCCTCCGCGCGCCCCCGCCGGCCGCGCTCCTCGAGCCGCCGGGGCAGCGGCAGGCCGGAGAGATCGACGAGCGGCAGACGGCAGGGCGCGGGAGGGGCGACGAGCTGGCGCGGCTCGCCGTCCGGCCCGGGCTCGATGGTGGTGCGCAGGGCCTCGTGGCGGGCGGCGATCTCCGCCAGGCTGCGCTCCAGCACGGCGGGCGCCAGGGGCCCGTCGAGCCGCATGACGATCGGGATGTTGTTCGCCGCCGTCCCGGGGACGAGCCGCTCGAGGAACCAGAGGCGCCGCTGGACGGCAGAGAGCGGCTCGCCTCCCGGGTCCCGCGGCCGTGGCGTCATCGGCGGCAGGGGCGGCGGGGAGGGCGACGCCAGGCCGTGCCCGGCGAGGGCTCCCTCCAGGCGTTCCGCCAGACCGGCCACGGTGAACGCCTCGAGCACCGAGGAGGGCGGGATGTCGAGCCCGAGCGCCGCCTGCACTCGCGCCACCACGCGGGCGGCCAGCAGCGAATGGCCGCCGAGGTCGAAGAAGTTGTCGTCGACCCCCACCGCCTGGCCGAAGACCTCGCTCCAGATGCCGGCCAGCACCTCTTCCATGCGGCTGCGCGGGGGGCGGAATCCCTCCGCGGCGGCGCTCTCCGCGGGCAGGGGCATCGCGGCGAGCGCCCGGCGGTCGATCTTCCCGTTCGGAGTCAGCGGCAGCTTCTCCAGCCGCGCGAACACCGAGGGCACCATGTAATCCGGCAGGCTCTTGCCGAGGAACGTCCGCAGTTCGCGCGCGAGCCCGGGCGACGGATCGTCCGCCTCGACATAGGCCAGCAGGCGGTTTCCCGCGCCGTCCGGCTCAGGAAGCGCCAGCACCGCCGCCTCGCGCACCGCCGGATGGCGGGAGAGCGCCGCCTCGATCTCGCCAAGCTCGATGCGGAAGCCGCGCACCTTCACCTGCTGGTCCAGGCGGCCCAGGAAGTCCAGCTCGCCGGTCGGCAGCTCCCGCACGAGGTCGCCCACCTGATACAGGCGCGAGCCCGGAGGACCGAAGGGATCCGGAACGAACCGCTCCGCCGTCAAGTCCGGGCGGTGCAGGTAACCGCGGGCGAGCCCCTCTCCCTGCAGGTACAGCTCCCCCGCGACACCGATCGGCATGGGATTCATCGCGGCGTCGAGCACATAGGCCGCCGTTCCCGCCAGCGGCCGGCCGATCAGCGGACGCTCGGTATCGCGCGGCACCAGCGACCAGGTCGAGTAGGTGGTGTCCTCCGTCGGGCCGTAGAGGTTGAACACCCGCTCGACGCCGGGGAGCTGCTCGTAGATGTCCCGCGCCAGCGCGCCCTTGAGCGGCTCGCCGGCCAGGTTCACCGTGCGCACCGACGGAGGCAGCCGGCCCTGGCGCACCAGCTCCGTCATCGCCGACGGCACCGTATTGATCAGCCTCACCTCGCCCGCTGCGGCCAGGGCGGGCAAGGCCAGGGCGTTTTCCGCCAGGACGACTTTTCCTCCTTCGGCCAGGGTGAAGAAGATCTCGAAGACCGACAGGTCGAAGCAGATCGAAGTCGAGGCGAGCACCCCCGCAAGGTCCTCCGGTGTGAATACCGTGCCTGCCCAGCGCGTCATGGCCACGGCGCTCCGATGCTGGATCGCCACGCCCTTCGGCACGCCGGTCGAACCCGAGGTGAAGATCACGTAGGCCAGGTTGTCCGGCAACGCGGGGTGCTGGTGGATTCCTCCCTCCCCCGTCGGTTCGCTCTCCCATCCTGGATCGAGGAATACCGTCTGCAACGACGCCGGCAGCTCGTCCCCGAGCGCCGAGCCGAGGCGGCGGCGGGTGACCAGCACCTTCGCTCGCGAGGCCGCGAGCATCAGCAGCACCCGCTGCCTCGGGTAGTTGGGATCGAGCGGCACGTAGGCGCCGCCGGCTTTGAGCACGGCCAGGAGGGTGACGATCAGGTCCGCCGCGCGGTCCATCAAGACGCCGGCGAGGATCTCGGGACCGACCCCCAACGCCCGCAGGCGATTCGCCAGGCGGTCGGCGCAGTCGTTCAGCTCGCGGTAGGTCAGCCGCCCATCCGGGGCCACGAGCGCCGGCCGGTCGGGAATTCGCGCCGCCTGAGCTTCGAAGAGCTGTTGCAGGCAGACGTCGGACGCGGAAGTCGAGGCGGGCTCGTCGAAGGCGGATAGGAGCTGCTCGCGCTCCGCTGCATTCGGCAAGGTCTCAGGCCGGCTCTGCAACGCTCTCCTCCCGCCCGCCGTCTCCGGCGAGGGTGAGCTCGCGCTCGATCTGCCCGAGCAGCAGCTCCTCGACCGTCATGGCGAGGTCCGCCACGGTGGTGTGCTCGATCAGATCGAGCAGGGGAACCTCGACACTGAAGTCCCGCTGCAATCGGCTCATCACCGGCGGCAGGAGCAGGGAGTGGCCGCCCAGCTCGAAGAAGTCGTCGTTCACCCCCACCCGCTCGACGCCGAGAACCTCGCACCAGATCGCCGCCACCCCTTCCTCGGCCAGCGAGGCGGGGGCCTCGTACTCGGTGGCGAGATCCGGGCGGGAAGCGTCCGGAGCGGGGAGCGCCCGGCGGTCGACCTTGCCGCTGCCGTTGAGCGGCAGGGCGGGGAGGGTCAGGTAGAGAGCGGGCACCATGTGCTCGGGGAGATGCTCCTTGAGGAAGGAGCGGAGGTCGCCGGCCTCCGCCTCCCGCCCGGCGTGGGGCACGACGTAGGCGACCAGGCGCAGCTCGCCCGGCCGGTCCTCCCGCGCCAGGACCGCCACCTCGCGCAGCGCGGGGTGCAGGGCCAACGCGGCCTCGATCTCCCCCAGCTCCACCCGGAAGCCGCGGACCTTCACCTGGCGGTCGGTGCGCCCGAGGAACTCCAGGTTGCCGGAAGGGAGCCAGCGCACCAGATCGCCGGTGCGGTAGAGGCGAGCGCCGGGAATGCCCGCTTCAGCAGCATGAGGATCGGGAAGGAAACGCTCGGCGGTCAGCTCGGGGCGCCCCAGGTAGCCGCGCGCCACGCCGGCGCCACCCAGACAGAGCTCGCCGGGCACGCCGGCCGGCACCGGCTCCTGCTGGAGGTCGAGGACGTAGGCCCTGTACCCCGCGAACGGCCGCCCGAGGGGCGCCTCGCGGAGGCCGTGGTTGCTGCCGAGCCAGGGCGCGAGGTCGGCGATCGTCGCGCCGATGGTGCACTCGGTCGGACCGTAGGTGTTCCACAACCGCACCCGGGTGCCGAGATGCCGGCGCCAGGCCTCCAGCCGCTCCGGCAAGGGCCGCTCGCCGCCGATGATGACCCGCCGCAGGCCGGCCGGCCAGTCGGCGCCCGCCGTCAGGTCGGCCGCCAGCACGTGCCAATAGGCGGTGGGGAGGGTGAGGAGGGTGATCCCCCGCGCCTTGCAGGCGGCGAGGAAGTCGGCGCTCGACCGCATCATCGCGTCGCTGCGCAGCACCAGGGTGCCGCCCGTGGTGAGGCAGGGGTAGATCTCCTCGGCGCTGTTGTCGAAGCTGATCGAAGCGAACTGCAGGACGCGGTCGGCAGGGCCGAAGGAGTACTCGAGGCAATCCCCCGCGATGTAGCTGGCGAGCGACCCGTGCGACACCATCACCCCCTTGGGCTTGCCCGTCGAGCCGGAGGTGTAGATGACGTAGGCGAGCCTCTCCAGCAGGGGCTCGTCCTCCAGCGGCCTCGCGGGGCACGCCGCGATGCGGTCGCGATCCGCTTCCAGGCAGACGACGCGCACGCCGGAGAGCGCTTCCTCGCCGAAGGCGGCGAGCAGGCGCTGCTCGGTGACCACGACCGGCGCTCCGGAGTCGGTCAGCAGGAAGTCCAGGCGCTCGCGGGGAAGGGCGGGGTCCATCGGCACGTAGGCGCCGCCCGCCTTGAGGATGGCGAAGAGGGCGGCGATCATCGCCGGCGAGCGCTCCAGGCAGAGCGCCACCGGCATCTCCGGCTTCACCCCCTGCCCGCGCAGATGGTGGGCGAGGCGGTTGGCTTGGGCGTCGAGCTCCTCGTAGGTGATCTCGTGCTCGCCGCTCTCCCCCGCCACCAGGGCCACGGCGCCGGGGGTCGCCCGGGCCTGCCGCGCGAAAGCGAGATGGACCGGCAGCTCCGGGGTGACGGACTTCTCCGTCGCCCAGGAGAGCACCTCCGCGACCGCCGCCGGGGCGGCGAGCGGCACCTCGTCCAGGGTAACCTCCGGCGCCGCGGCCACGGCCCCGAGCAGGACCTCGAGCTGGCCGAGCAGGCGCTCGATCGTCGACTCCTCGAACAGCCTGGCGTTGTAGACGATGAGGGCCGCGATTCCCTCGTCTCCCGGCTCCAGGACGAGGCAGAGGTCGAAGATCTCCGTCGCCAACTGGCTGTTGAGGCCGGCGCGCGAGGCCCGCAGGGTCAGTCCTGCAAACTCCAACTGCGGCTCCGGCAGGTTCTGGACCTGGAACATCACGGAGAAGGGTTGTCCCTGGCCCGCATGCGTGGCCTGGAGCACCGTTTCGAGCGGCAGGTCCTGGTGGACGTAGGCGCCGCCCGCCACCTCCCGCACGCGGGCCAACAGGGCGGCGAAGCTGAGGCCGCCGGCCACCCGCGTGCGCAGCACCAGGGTGTTGACGAAGAAACCGATCAGCCCTTCGATCTCGCTGCGGTTGCGGTTGGCGATGGGAACGCCGACCAGGAGATCTTCCTCCCCGGTGTAGCGGTAGAGCAGGGTCTTCCAGGCGGCGAGGAGAAGCATGAAGAGGGTGGCCCCTTCGCGGTCGGCCAGCGCCTTGAGCTGCGCGGCGAGAGAGGCGGGCAGGAGGCGGTCGACGCCGCCGGCGACGAATCCCTGGCCGGCCGACCTCGGCCGGTCGGCCGGCAGGCGCAGCGGCGGCGGCGCTGCGGCGAGTTGCTCGCGCCAGTAGCCGAGCTCGCTCTCCAGCGTCGCTCCCTGGAGGTGCTCGCGCTGCCAGGCGGCGAAGTCGGCGAACTGGATGGCAAGCTCGGGAAGCGGCGAGGGGAGACCCGACGCGAACGCCTGGTAAAGAGCGGCGATCTCGCGCACCAGCACCACCCACGACCAGCCGTCGCCGATGGCGTGATGCATGTTGAACAGGCCCACGTGCTCCTGCGGTCCGGCGACGAGCAGGGTCCCCCGAAAGAGCGGGCCGTGCGCCAGATCGAAGGAGCGGTTGTGGTCCGCCGCCTCCAGCCGCGCCATCTCCGCCCGGCGCGCCGCCGCGGGCAGCCCGGCGACATCGACGACGGGGAACGGGACGGGAGCAGGCGGCAGGATGTGCTGCAGCGGCCTCCCCAATTCGGCCACCAACACGGTGCGCAGCGCTTCGTGGCGGCGGACGAGCTCGTCCAGGCAGCGGCCGAGGACCGGAATGGAGAGCGGGCCGGTCACTTCGACGCGGTTGAACAGGTTGTAGATCGGGGTCCCCGGGTCGAGCTGGTCGAGGAACCACATGCGCTCCTGGGAGAAGGAGAGCGGCGCGCGGTCCGCGGCCCCCTCGCCGGCCCGCGGCGGGATCCGTCCGCGGGGTTGCTCCTCAGCCGTGCCGGGAGCCGCCATGGCGGCGCCGGCGAGGGCGGCCCGCACGACCGTGGCCGCCTGGGCCAACGTGGCAGCCCCGAGGAGCGGCTGGAGCGGCAGCTCGGCCCGGAAGGTGTCGCGCAGCCGCGAGGCGACCTGGGTGGCGAGCAGCGAATGGCCGCCCAGCTCGTAGAAGTTGTCGTCGGCTCCCACCTGGTCCACGCCGAGCATCTCCTGCCAGACGTGGGCGATCTCGCGCTCGTAGAGATCGCGGGGCGCGACGTAATGGGTGCGCAGAGCCGGCCGCGCCTTGCGCGCCGCGACCGCCGGCGCGGCGGCCGCAGTGGAGACCGCCGCTCCGGGCGCCTCGATCCAATGGCGCCGGCGCTCGAAGGGGTAGGTCGGCAGCGGCACCCGGTGGCGCCCCTGGCCGGCGTAGAAGCCCTGCCAGTCGATCCGCACGCCGGAGACCCAGAGCCGGCCGAGCGCGCCGAGCAGGGCCGCGACGTCGGAGCTGGTGTCCTTGGGCTGGCGCATGGCGGCGACGACGGGCCGCTCGCCGGGAGAGTCGAGGTGCCAGCGCAGCAGAGGCGCGAGCCCGGCGCCGGGGCCCACCTCGAGGAACACCATGCCGGGCTCGGCGCGCAGCGACTCGACGCCGTCCGAGAAGCGCACCGGCTGGCGCAGGTGCCGCGCCCAGTAGGCGGGATCGGCCGCCTCCCCGGCGTCGATCCAGCTCCCCGTGCTGCTCGAGACGAAGGGGATCTCGGGGGCCCTGGGCGCCGCCGCCGCGACCCGCGCCTGGAAAGGCGCCATGACCGGCTCGGTCTGCGGCGAATGGCCGGCGAAAGCCACCTGGAGCGGCAGGGCGACGACCCCCTCCTCGCCGAGCCTCGAGGTCAGGTCCGCAACCGCGGCGGCAGGTCCGGCGACGCTCACCAGGGACGGCGCGTTGAGGGCCGCGAGATGGACCTCGCCGCCGAGGAAGGGGGCGATCTCCGCCTCCGAGAGCGGCACCGCCAGCATCACTCCGGCCTCGCCCGACGCCTGCTCGATGAGGCGGCCGCGCTCGGCCACCAGGTCGAGGGCCTGCTCGAAGGTGAAGACGCCGGCGAGGACGGCCGCCGCGTACTCGCCGAGGCTGTGGCCGAGCATCGCCCGCGGCGACAGGCCCCAGGCCATGAGGAGGCGGGCGAGGGCGACCTCGACGGCGAGGAGAGCCGGCTGGGCGACGGCGGTCCTGGCGAGATGCCGCGCCGCCTCCTCCTCGCCGCCGGCGGCCGGATAGAGGACGTCGCGCAGGTCGAGCCCCAAGCGCGGGAGGAGGAGTTGCGCGGCGAGGTCGATCTCCTCGCGGTAGATCGGCTCGGACTCGTAGAGGTCGCGCCCCATGCCCACGTGCTGCGCCCCTTGGCCCGGGAAGATGAAGGCCACCGGCCGGCCGGACTCCGGCCAGCCCGCGGCAGCTTCGGGCGCGGTCAGCAGGCGCACCGGATCGCCCGCCGCGAGGCAGGCTGCGGCGTCTTCCGGGTCGCGGCAGACCAGGGCCTCCCGCCAGTCGAACGCCCGGCGGCCGGCGGCCAGGGTGTACGCCGCATCGGCGAGGTCGAGCCCGGGGTGGGCCGCCAGATGAGCCGCCAGGCGCTCGCCCGCCGCCGCCAGGGCGTCCGGAGTGCGGGCCGAGAGGGTCAGGAGCTGCCAGGGACGGGTGCGGACGGACGGCTGCGGCGCCGGCGCCTCCTCGAGGACGACGTGGGCGTTGGTGCCGCCGAGCCCGAAGGAGTTCACCCCGGCCCGCCGCGGCGCGTCCCCGGCCTGGCCGCCGGGCCAGGCGGTGAGCGCGGTGTTGACGTAAACCGGGGAGGAGACGAAGTCGATCCTCGGGTTCGGCTGCTCGAAATGGAGGCTGGGCGGAATCTCCCCGTGCTCCAGAGCGAGCACGGTCTTGATCAGCCCGGCTACGCCGGCCGCCACGTCCAGGTGGCCGAGGTTGCTCTTCACCGAGCCGATGGCGCAGAACCCCCGGCGGCCGGTGGTCTCGCCGAAGGCCCGGGTCACCGCCCGGATCTCGATCGGGTCGCCCAGGGCCGTGCCGGTGCCGTGGGCCTCCAGGTAGCCGATCGTCGCCGGGTCGATCCCGGCCACGGCCAGAGCCTCGCTGATCACCGTCGCCTGCCCCTCGACTCCCGGGGCCGTGAAGCCGACTTTCAGGCTGCCGTCGTTGGTGACCGCCGAGCCCAGGATGACGGCGCGCACCCTGTCGCGGTCGGCCAGCGCGTCCTCCAGGCGTTTGAGGACGACGAGCCCCACGCCGGAGCCGAAAATGCTCCCCTGGGCCGCGGCGTCGAAGGCCCGGCAGTGTCCGTCCGGCGACACCACCGATCCCGGTACGTAGCGGTAGCCCAGGCCGGCGTCGGCCTGGATCGAGACGCCGCCGGCGAGCGCCAGGTCGCACTCCTCGTGGAGCAGGGCCTGGCAGGCGGTATGGACGGCGACCAGCGAGGTCGAGCAGGCGCACTGCACGCTATGGCTCGGCCCCCGCAGATCGAGTTTGTAGGAAATCCGGGTGGCGAGCGCATCCGAGGCGTTGCCCAGGACCACCTGCAGCGGATCGGCGCCCGCGGCCAGCGGGTTGCCGATCAGGTGGAAGAGGAGGTAGGTGGAGAGGGTGGCTCCGGCGTAGACCCCGGTCCGCCCGGCGATGTCCTGGGGGTCGTAGCCGGCGCTCTCCAGGGCCTCCCAGGCGCACTCGAGGAGCACCCGGTGCTGCGGGTCCATGAGCTCCGCCTCGCGCGGGTTGACACCGAAGAAGAGATCATCGAAGCAGTCGTAGCCGTCCATCTGGGAGGTGGCCTTGACCCAGGTCGGATCGGCGAGGCGGGCGGCATCGAGCCCGCGCGAGGCGAGCTCCGCGGGGTCGGGGAAGCGCACCGCCTCGACCCCGTCGCGCAGGTTGCGCCAGAGCTCCCCGACGTCGCGGGCGCCGGGGAAACGCCCGGCCATCCCCACGATGGCGATCTCGGCTCCGCTGAGCCCGCGGGGCGAATCGTTCGTCGCCATCAGCGCTCTAGAGGGCGAGCACCGTCTTCAAGGTGAGCGAGCGTCCCGGAATGCCGAACAGCGGCTGCCGAGGGTTGAAGAAGTCGATGTAGCTGCGGATGTCCTCGTAGACGAGGAAGAGCTTGGTGCCGTTCTTGAGCTCCCAGGAGACGTCGAATTTGGTCCGCGAGTTCGCCCCCTTGGTCCACTGCCACCAGGCCCGGGTGGCGAGCCGGTTCGAAAAGGCGTAGATGACCTCGCCCAGCACGATGTCGGAATCGAAGCGGCCCGCCGTCAGGCTCACGTGCGTGTGCTGGTAGGTGCCGTCGACGATGAGGCCCGGCACCGGACGGTAGGCGAAGTAGTAGAAGGTCTGGGTGTAGTGGCCGTCGTAGTATTCACCCCAGGCCACCCGCCCCACCGCGCCCAGCGGCTTCGTGTAGTCGGTCTGGAAACCGAAGAAGTGGTAGGAGAAATTGTAGGTGCCGGGCTGGATGACGATGCCTTTCTGGATCTCGAACGGCGCGGTGAGATTCTCCGTCACGATGAAGTACTTGTAGGCGAATCCCGACGAGTTCTTGAAGTAGGAGTTGTATTGGATGTGGCTGTTCCGGGTCTGCAGCTTGCCCGTGACGCGATCTTCGATGTACTCGTAGTCGTAGGTGAACCAGACCAGCTTGAAGGGTCCGCGCTCCGGCCAGAGGATCCAGAAGTAGTCGGTCCGCAGGTCTCTGACGCCGGTACGGGCGATGAACCCCATCTCGTCGTTGAAATTCTCGCCGATGTCGATGTATTCGGTGTGGAGGCGGAAGTGCCGGCTGTCCCAGTAGACGTTGGCGGAGCCCGCGACGTCGTCCCCCTCGAGGTCGGGAGTCGAGCTGCGGACGAGGTAGCCGCCGGTCCGCAGGTTCTTGTTGAGGGTGATGTCCCAGTCGCCGCCGAAGACCCGGTTGTAGTAGCCGGAGGTGTCCTTCGACTGCCCGATGAGGCCGATCGTGGAGCCGTTGCCCAGGTCGCGCTTTACCCGCGCCACGCTGTAGTTCGTCCGCGGTGCGATGATGAGGCCCCCATAGCCGTCGGGCTGCCGCGTATCCTCGGTCTGCACGCTCAGGGCGCCGACGCTGTATTTCCCCGCGTAGCCGGTCACCTTGGCGCCGCCCAGGATGGGGATCGGCGCCCGGCCGTCCTCGGAGAGGCCGATCCTGCGGCTGAAGAAGATGTGATACTCGGAGGCGTGCTCGGGATCGGGCCGCTGCCCGGCGTAGAAGATGCTCGCGCTCTCGAGGAAGAATCCCCGCTTCTCCGGGAAGAACAGCGGGTTGCGGCTCAGGTTGACCTCCTGCTGGTCGGCCTCGGTCTCCGAAAAATCGGTCTTCACCGTCAGATCGGCCACCAGGTCGGACGTGAGGTTGATCTTTATATCGCCGCCGAGCTGACCGATGTTGTCGGTCGAGTCGTCCAGCGCGTCCTTCGGCGGCTGCTTGGCGCCGGCGATGGCGTAGGGCGCGAAGTGAAAGCGGCCCCCCGGGCTCGCACCTTCCAGGCCGACGATGGTGCCGGCCTCCGAGAGCTTCCAGCGCGCGTACCAGGATTTCTTGGGAGCCTTCCAGAAGGTCCGCTCCTGCTTGCGGGCCACCAGACGCTCGATGATGAACCCCCACTCCTGCTCCGGCTTGTGGGGGAAGCGCAGGGTGCGCCAGGGGATCGCCATCTCGGTCGTCCAGCCGCCGGCGTCGCGTGAGCCCTGCACGTTCCAGATCGCGTCCCAGTCGAGGTTGATCTGCTCGCCCTCGTTGCGGACCAGGCCGTCGACATGCACTCCCCCCGAATTGGTGGCGAAGAGATAGGCGCTGCGCCCGTCGCGAAAGGTGTCGAAGAGGATCTGGATCGTATCGTCGTAGGTCATGTCGCTGTCGCGCGTCAGCGTCGTGGTGACGACTTTTTTGGGTTCCGAGTCGTGACAGCGGACGCCGATGTAGAGGCCGACCTGATCGAAGCCCAGGTAGACCTCGGTCGGCTCGGTCGCCGGCTCGCCTTCCTTCGGCTCGAGCTGGCGGAAGTCGCCGAGCCGCGCCGCCGTCGTCCACACCGATTCGTCCAGACGGCCGTCGATCACCGGTGGTGTTTCGAACCGGGTTGGCCGGACGACGTACTCGGCCGACGGCGCGGGCGCAAGCGTAGCGGGGGGCTCCTGCTGCGCCAGCAGGGCCCAGGGTAAGGCCAGGGTGAGGATGGCCCCCAGCCACAAGGCCCGGCGGCGAGCCGGCCTCGTGACGGTGGTTCTATCGAGTCCCATGAATTCGTTCCTCCTTGACTGACAGTCTGCAAGGCCGCCTTCGCCGCATGGCGCCGCACCTCGATCGATCACGCCATGAGAATGCTCGCGGGCGGTGCACGATCAGCTCACAGGGCGAGCTGGTCCACGGAGCTCGTCACCAGCCTCTGGCCGTGACGGCGCTGGTAGACTCCCTTGCCGCGGTAGAGCAGCATGGATTCGATGTACTCCGGGTGGAACCAATCCTTGACGAATTCCTCGACGACGGTCTGGCTGAATTCCTTGCAGGAATAGACGTCGATGCTGATGAATTGATTGTTGGCCGAAGTGTGGATCTGGATGCCGCTCTCGATGATGGGAACCCAGCCGCTGTAGCCCGGCTTCCCCGGGAACGTCGTCTCGCACGTCTTGAAGATGTAGGGCTGGGTCTGTTTGGTCATCTTGAGGTGGATGCAGATCTTGTCCAGGAATTCGTACCCTTTGTCAAGATCGCAACAGACGTCGAAGTCGCAACCGAAGCAATCGATGATGAGTTGGAAGCCCCAGGCCTTGGCGGTCTGGCCCTCGGGGCTCAGCGGCATGTTGGACATGAGTTCTCTCCTGTCGACAAGTATGTTGATGTAAACGCGTAACGCTTGCCTACACTCCTCGAATCAAGGTTCGCCGCTGCGCCAGCCGTTCCCGCCGCCGCTCGCCGCGGCTGCGGCTCTCTTCCACCGCCGCCGGCTCCGCGGGCTGCGGCAACAGCAGGCGCGCCAGCGCCGCCACCGTCGAGCCCTCGAAAATGCTGACCTCCGAGACGTCGACCCCGAGCTCCTTCTTCAACCGCGAGATGACGCGGATGGCCATCAGCGAGTTGCCGCCGAGGTCGAAGAAGTTGTCGTGGACGCCGATCTGCTCGATGCCCAGCAGCTCCTCCCACACCCTGGCGATGAGCCGCTCGCCATCGCTCTGCGGCGCCACGTAGGCGTTGGCCAGCACCGGCCGCGGGTGGGCGGACCGCGGCGTTTCGGCCTTCTCCAACTCCGCCAGTGCGCCGGCTGCCTGCGACTCCGCGAGGCGGGCCGCCAGGTCGACCGTGGAGACCACCAGCCAGGGCGCCGGGGACGCCAGGACGCGGCGGAAGGCCTCCACCCCCTCGGCGCTGCTCATGCCCAGCGACAGCTCCTTCTGGCGCCATTCCCGCAGCTCGGCCGGCACCTCGGTCTCGATCGCCATGCCCACCTCCCGCCAGGCGTCCCAGCCGATCGACAGCGTGGGCTCGCCGCGCGCCGAGCGCTCCTGGGCGAAGGCGTCGAGGAAGGCGTTGGCCGCCACGTAGTCCACCTGCCCCGGCTGCGCCAGCACCGCGGTGACCGAGGAGAAGAGAATGAGGAAGTCCAGCGGCCGGCCGCGAAAGACCTCGTCGAGAGCCAGCGCGCCCCGCACCTTGGGAGCCAGCACGGCATCGGCCGCCGCCCGGGTCTTCACCTGGATGATGCCGCCGCCGGGCCGGCCGGCGGCGTGGATGGCGCCATGCACGGCGCCGAAGCGCTCCACGGCCTCTTCCATCACCGCGCGCAAGGCCGCCGCGTCGGCCACGTCGGCGGCGGCGAGCATCACCTCCGCCCCTACGGCCTCCAGCTCCTGCACCTTGCGGATGCGCCGGCTCACCGGGTTGGCGTCGTCGTGAGCGGCGAGCCAGCCGTCCCAATCCTCCCGCTCCGGCAGCGGCGTGCGGCTCACCAGCACGAGCCGCGCGGCGGCCGTCCTCGCCAGCAGACCGGCCGTCTCCAGGCCCAGGCCGCCCAGGCCGCCGGTGATCAGGTAGACGCCGCCCTGGCGCAGGCGGGCGGGCAGCCCCGGCGGCGGCTGGGGCAACGGCGCGGAGCTCAGCTCCTGCGTCCAGCGGAAGCTCCCCCGCAGCGCCACCGTCTCGCTCGCCGGCCCATCGAGGTCGAGCTCGGCGGCGATGCGGCCGGCCAGCCGCATCAGGCTGTCGCCGTTGGTCCGCGGCAGCACGACGTCGAGAGCGCGGCAGGAGAGGTTCGGGTACTCCCGCGGGATCACCCGGCAGGGGCCGAGGACCAGGGAGCGCTCGGACCGCAGCTCCTCCTCGCCGGTCACCGCCTGGACGCCGCTCGTCACCGCCAGGATGCGCGCCGGCTCGACGGCCCTCCGCTTGCCCAGGGCCTGCGCCAGGAAGGTCAGGCTGTAGAAGCCCAGCTCCAGCGCCCGCTCCAGCTCAGGGGCCGCGGCGGGCGCACCGGCGTTCCACAGGTGCACGACGGCGCCGGGCAGGCTGCCGAGCCGCTCCAGCTCTGCCATCAAGGCGTCGTAGCCGGCGGCGTTCCAGGCATCGATGGTGAACGAGCGCTCGCCGGTGCGGGCGAAGGCCTGCCCGGGAGCGACGGTGAGCACCTCGCGGCCCTGCCTCTCCAGCACCCCCGCCACCTCGCCGCCGAGACCGCATTCATCCAGGAAGACGAGACAGGGCCTGGCGTCCGGCTCTCCGGCGGCCGCCGGCGGCGCCTGCCGCCACGCCGGGGCGTAGAACCAGGAGCCGAGCTCGCGCCGCTTGCCGGTGCGTTGCAGGCCGTCCTGGCGCGGCTCCACCCAGTAGCGCTGGCGCTGGAAAGGATAGGTCGGCAGGGGCACCCGGCGGCGCCGCTCGTGGGCATGAAAGCCGCTCCAGTCCACCTCGACGCCGGCGAGCCAGAGCCGGGCGAGCGAGCCGAGGAGGAAGGGAAGGTCCTCCGCCTGCTCGCGCGCGTGGCGCAGCGACGGCAGCACGGTCTGCCGCGGCGTGCGGGCCGGGTGCTGGCGCGCCAGCGTGGTGAGGGTGTTGCCGGGGCCGATTTCCAGCAGCACCCGGCCGGGCTCCTTCAGCAGCTCGGCGAGACCCTCCGAGAAGCGCACGGGGCAGCGGATCTGCTCCGCCCAGTACGCCGGATCGGTCGCCTCCTCCGGCCGGATCCAGGTGCCCGTGAGGTTGGAGAGATAGGGCAGCCGCGGCGGCGACAGGCGGACGTCGGCCATGCGCTCGCCGAAGGGCTTGAGGACCGGGTCCATCATCGCCGAATGGAAGGCGTGCGAGGTGTGGAGAGACCGCACATCGAGGCCCCGCTCTTCGAGCTCCGCCCGCAGCCTCTCCACCGCCGGCGACGGACCCGCCACCACGCACAGCGAAGGACGATTGACCGCCGCCAGCGACAGCTCGCCGCCGAGCAGCGGCAGCACCTCCGCCTCGGGAAGGGGCACGGCGAGCATCGCGCCCGGGGGCATGCTCTGCATGAGCCGGCCGCGCGCCGCCACCAGGGCCAGGGCGTCGCGCAAGGTGAAGACGCCGGCGAGGCACGCGGCCACGTACTCGCCGAGGGAGTGGCCGATCATCGCCTGCGGACGGACGCCCCACTGCATCCACAAGGTGGCGAGGGCATACTCGACGACGAACAGCGCCGGCTGCGCCATGGCCGTCTGCCGCAGCCGGTCCGCCGCCCCACCCTCCTCACCGAGCGGCGGGAAGAGCAGCTCCCGCAGGTCGAGCCCGAGGTGCGGGCGCAGCAGCTCGCAGCAGCGGTCCACCTCGGCGCGGAAGGCGGGCTCGGAGTCGTAGAGCCCGCGTCCCATGTTGGGATATTGCGAGCCCTGGCCGCTGAACAGGAAGACCACCGGCCGGTCGCCGGGCTCCGGGCTCATGGTGAGGAGGCGCTCCGGATCGCGGACGGCGAGGGCCCGCGCCGCGTCCTCCAGACCGCCGGCGAGCAGCGCCCGGCGGTGGCCGAAGGGACGGCGGCCCAGCTGCAGGGTGTAGGCGACGTCGGCGAGATCCACCAGCGGGTTGCGCTCCAGAAAGTCCGCCAACCGGTCGCTGGCCTGCTCCAGGGCCGCCTCGCTGTGGGCGGAGAGCACCAGGAGCTTGCGGGCTCGCGACGGCCCCGAGGGCTCCAGGGCCGGCGCCTCCTCCAGGATGACGTGGGCGTTGGTGCCGCCCATACCGAGCGAGGTGACGCCGGCCCGCCGCGGCAGCCCGCCGTCCGTCTGCCAGTCGCGCAGCGCGGCGTTGACGAAGAAGGGGCTGCCGGCGAAATCGATCTGCGGGTTCGGCCGCTCGAAGTGGAGGCTGGGCGGGATCTGCTTGTGCTCCAGCGCCAGCACGGCCTTGATCAGGCCGCAGACTCCGGCCGCTGAGTCGAGATGGCCGATGTTGGTCTTCAGCGAGCCGATGGCGCAGAAGCTCCGCCGGTCGGTGTGGGCGCGGAAAGCCTGGGTGAGGGCCGCGATCTCGATGGGATCGCCCATCGGCGTCGCCGTGCCGTGACACTCGACGTAGGTCAGGGTGTCGGGCGTCACGCCGGCGTTCTCGTAGGCCGTCGAGTAGACCTCCACCTGGCCGTCGACGCTGGGGGCCGTATAACTGACCTTGAGCGAGCCGTCGTTGTTGCAGGCGGAGCCTTTGATCACCGCGTGGATCTGGTCGCCGTCGCGCAGCGCGTCGGCCAGGCGCTTGAGCACCACGATGCCCGCGCCGTGGCCGCTGACGAAGCCCTTGGCGCGCGCGTCGAAGGCCCGGCAGTGGCCGTCGGGCGAGGTCGTGCCGCCGTCGTGGAACATGTAACCGGTCAGCTCCGGCAGGTGGATGGAGACGCCGCCGGCGAGCGCCATGTCGCAGTCCCGGTTGAGCAGGCTCTGGCAGGCCACGTGGACGGCGACCAGCGAGGTCGACGAGGCGCTCTGGATGGTGATGCTCGGCCCCTTCAAGTTGAGCTTGTAGGAGACCCGCGAGGTCAGCGGGTCCTTGTCGTTGCCGAGCGATGCCTGCAGGGTATCCGCCGAAGCCACCAGCTCGAGGTGCGAGAGCAGATTGGTGATCAGGTAGGTGTTCATGCTCTCGCCGCCGAACACGCCGACGCGGGCGAGCGGCTTGCCGGAGTTGTAGCCGGCCCGCTCCAAAGCCTCCCAGCAACACTCCAGGAACAGGCGGTGCTGCGGGTCCATCAGCTCCGCCTCGCGCGGCGAGAGGCCGAAGAGGCCGGCGTCGAAGAGATCCACGTCGCCGAGCACGCCCTTGGCCTTGACGTAGTCGGGATTCGCCACCAGCGCGGGATCGACTCCCGCCTCCAGCAGCTCCTGATCGGAGAAGGTGCGAATCGTCTCGCGGCCGGCGCGCAGGTTCTCCCACAGCTCGTCGACGCCGCGGGCGCCCGGGAACCGGCCGCTCATGCCGATGACGGCGAGCTCGTCGCGCCCGCCGGCGGCCGGACGCCGCGGCACCAGGGTCGGACGCCGCACCGCCGCGCGGCCTTCTTCAGGACGCGGCGCCGGACGGCTGAGGGCCGCGGCGAGGGAGGAGACGGTCGGGTTCTTGAACAGGTCCACCAGCGAGAGCTCGCGCTCCAGCACCTCGCGCAGGCGGGTGTGGACTTTCGCCAGCAGCAGCGAATGGCCGCCGAGATCGAAGAAGTTGTCGTGGATGCCGACCTTCTCCACCGCCAGCGCCTCCTGCCAGACGGCGGCGATGATGCGCTCCAGCTCGCTCTGCGGCGCCGCATAGGTGGCCGCGAGCTCCGGGCGCAGCCGCTCCGGAGCCGGCAGCGCCTTGGCGTCCACCTTGCCGTTGGGCGACACCGGTAGGGCGGGCAGGAAGACGAACGCCGCCGGCACCATGTACTCCGGCAGCCGCTCGCGCAGCCAGGCGAGCAGCTCCTCCACCGCCGGCGGCTCCGCCGCCGCCACCACGTACGCCGCCAGCCGGCGCTCACCGGGCGCCTCCTGCCGCGCCACCACCGCCACCGCGGCGACGCCGGGGTGGAGGCCCAGCACGCTCTCGATCTCGCCGAGCTCGATGCGGAAGCCGCGCACCTTCACCTGCTGATCGATGCGGCCGCGGTAGGCGATGTTGCCGTCCGGCAGCCAGACGGCGAGGTCGCCCGTGCGGTACATCCGCTCGCCGGAGGCGAAGGGGTCGGGCACGAAGCGGTCCGCGGTCTGCGCCGGATTGCCGAAGTAGCCGCGCGCCAGGCCGTCGCCGGCAATGTAGAGCTTGCCCCGGCAGCCGATGGGCATCAGGTTGAGCTCGGGATCGAGGATGTACAGCCGGTGGTTCATCAACGGCCGGCCGATGGGCAGCGTGCCGCCCGACTGCACGTCCGCCATGCTCAGCGTGTAGACGGTCGAGCAGACGCTGGTCTCGGTGAGCCCGTAGCCGTTGACGATGGTGGCCGATTCCAGGATGCGGTCGACGTCGCCCGCCGTCAGCGCCTCGCCGCCGCAGAGGATCAGCCGCAGGCGCGGCAGCTCGTCCTTCATCACGTTCAGGGTGGCGATGAGCGACGGCACCGTGGAGAGGATCGACACCTCGGCGCGGGCGATGAGCTCGACGAGCCGGGCGGTGTCGAGGATCTCCTCGCGGTCCGGCAGCACCAGGGCACCGTCGGCGCAGAGGATGGGGAAGATCTCGCCCACGAAGCTCGCCGAGGCCACCGAAGTCAGCGGCAGCACGCGGTCCTCGGGGCCCGGGCTGTAGCTGCGGATGAAGGAGACGATGAGGTTGACGAGGCCGCGGTGGGTGAGCACTACGCCTTTCGGCTGCCCCGTGGAGCCGGAGGTGTAGACCACGCAGGCGGCGTGCGCGGCGAGGGCCCGGCGCGCCGGCCGCTCGTCGCTCTCGCCGGCGATCTCGTCGGCGAGGGCGTCGACGCACAGCGCCGGAATCCCCTCCGGCACGAGCGGCCGCAGGCTCTCCTCGGTCAGCACCACCCGGGCCTGGGAGTCCGCCAGCATGAAGGCCAGGCGCTCCCGCGGATAGTCGGAATCGAGAGGCACGTAGGCGGCGCCGGTCTTCAGCGCCGCCAGGATGGCGGGCAGCAGGCCGTGGGAGCGCTCGAGGAAGATGCCGATGCGGTCCTCCGGCTGCAGGCCCAGCCGCAGCAGGCGGCGGGCGAGCCGGTTGGCGCGCGCGTCGAGCTCGGCGTAGCTGAGCGCCTCGCCGTGGAAGATCACCGCCGGGGCCTGCGGCGTCTGGTCCACCTGGCGCTCGAAGAGCTCGGCGACGACCGCCTCCTCGGGATACCAGGCGCGCGTGTGGTTCCACTTCACCAGCATCCGGTGCCGCTCCGCCTCGGCGAGCAGCGGCAGGTCGCCCAGCCGGCGGTCCGGCGCCGCGGCGATGCCGGCGAGCAGGGTCTCGAAGTGCTGCGAGAGGCGCGCTACCGTGGTCTCGTCGAAGAGGTCGGTGTTGTAGTTGAAGGCGGCCACCAGCCCGTCGTCGACCTCGCCCAGGGTGAGCGTGAGGTCGAACTGGGCGAAGCGCTCGGGCAGCGGCGTGGAGACCACCGGCAGGCCGCCGACCACGATGCGCACTTCGGGCTCGTTGAGGGCGAAAGGCGTCAGGTCCTGGCCGCGCAGGCGGGGCGCCCGCTGCAGCACGAACATCACCTGGAACAGCGGCGAGCGGCTCGGATCGCGCTCCGGCTGCAGCTCCTCCACCACCACCGGGAAGGGATAGTCCTGGTGCTCGAAGGCCTCCAGCACGTTGCCGCGCACCTGTGCCAGCAGCCGCGCGAACGGCGGGCTGTCGTGCAGGCCGCCGCGCACCACCACCGGGTTGACGAAGTAGCCCACGACGCCGGAGAGGCTCGCCGTGCCGCGGCCGGCGGTGGGCACGCCGACCATCAGGTCCGGCTGGCCGGTATAGCGGTAGAGCAGCGCCTGGAAGGCGGCGAGCAGGGTCATGAACGGCGTCGCCTGGCCCTGGCGGCCGACGGCGGCCAGGCCGTCGGCCAGCCGGCGCGAGAGACGCCGGCGCAGCGTCGCGCCGCCGAACGTCTGCACCGGCGGCCGCGGCCGGTCGGTGGGCAGATCGAGGGCCGGCAGCTCGCCTCCCAGCCGGCCGCGCCAGTAGGCGCGCAGGCGCTCCCCCCGCTCCCCCGCCAGCATGCGCCGCTGCCAGCGCACGAAGTCCGCGTAGCGCAGCGTCGGCGCCGGCAGGTTCGCGGGCTCGCCGGTCAGCTCGGCGGCATAGAGGTTGCCCAGCTCCTCGAGGAGCACGGCCTGCGACCAGAAGTCGGTGACGATGTGGTGCACCACCACCAGCAGGACGTGCTCCTGCTTCGAGCGCTCGAAGAGGAAGACGCGCAGCAGGGGACCCGCGGCGAGGTCGAACGGGCGCTCGGCCTCCTCGGCCAGCCGTTCCGCCAGCGTCTCGTCGCTCCAGCGCGCGGCGCTCTCCTCGACGAACGGCACCTCGATGCCCGGCTGGATGCGCTGCACTGGCTCGCCCGCCGGCGCGGCGAAGGTGGAGCGCAGCGACGGATGGCGGTCGGCGAGGGCCTGGAAGGCGCGGCGCAGGGCCCCGGCGTCCAGCTCGCCTTCGATGGTCAGCGCCCCCGGCACGTTGTAGGCGGCGCTCGCCGGATCGAGCTGGTGCAGGAACCACAGCGCCCGCTGGCCATGGGAGAGCGGGTGCTCGGTCTCCTCCGGCGCCTCGCGGCCGCCGCGCAGGAACGAGCCCGTTTCGTCCAGGGACTGCGCGCGGGCGGCGAAGGCGCGCGCCACCAGGCCGGCCACCGTCTCGCCCTCGAAGAAGACCTCCATGGGCACCGCGAGACCCAGCCGCTCCTCCACGGCGTGGGCGAGCTCCAGGGCGTGCAGCGAGTCGAGCGCGTAGCGCGACAGCGGCTGGCGCACGTCCACCGCCGAGGCCGCGACGCCGGCCCGCGACGCCAGCTCGGCCGCCAGCCAGGCCCGGGCGCCCGCCTCCGTCGTCACCTCGGACGGCGCCATCTCGAGCTTCAAGACCCCCGTGGCCTCCTGCTCCCAGGCGGCGACCACCGCCAGCTCGCCGCTCAGATAGGCCTCGCGGCAGGCCTGGCGCCGCACCTTGCCGCTGGAGGTCTTGGCCAGCGTGGCGGTGCGGATCAGGACCGCCGCCAGGAGCTGCACCTCGTGCTCCTCGGCCACCGCGCGGCGGATGGCGTCGAGGACCTCGCTGAAGTCGGCATGGCGGGCCTCGCGCCGCACTTCCTGCACCACCACCAGCCGCTCCTCGCCGCCGGCCTCCACGGCGAAGGCGGCGCTGCAGCCCGGGCGCAGGGCCGGATGGCTCTTTTCCACCGTCACCTCGATGTCCTGCGGGTAGTGGTTGCGGCCGCGGATGATGATGAGGTCCTTGAGCCGGCCCGCCACGTAGAGGTTGCCGCGGTGGCGGAAGCCGAGGTCGCCGGTGCGCAGGAAGGGCCCCTCGCCTTCGGCCGTGCTGGCGCGGAAGGCGCTCTCGGTGAGCTCCGGGCGGCCCCAGTAACCGCCGGCGACGCTCGGCCCGCGCAGCCAGATCTCCCCGACCTCCTCCTCCGCGCAGCGGCGCGAGGTCTCGGGATCGACGATCACCACCTTCTGCCCGTCCGGACCCGGCACCGGCCGTCCGCTGGCCACCAGCAGCCGCGACTCGTCCCGCGGAGCGGCCGCGGCCACGCGGTGCCGCGCCAGCTCCGCGGCGCGGAAGCGGCGCACCACCGGCGGCTCGCCCACGGCGCCGCCGCTGACGAACAGCGTGGCCTCCGCCAGGCCGTAGCAGGGATACAGCGCCTCGCGGCGGAAGCCGCAAGGGGCGAACACCGCCGCGAAGCGCTCGAGGGTCTCCGCCCGCACCGGCTCGGCGCCGTTGAAGGCCACCGCCCAGCGCGACAGGTCGAGACCTTCGAGGTCGGCGCCCGACACCTTGCGGGCGCACAGGTCATAGGCGAAGTTCGGCCCGCCGGAGACCGTGCCGCCGTAGCGCGACAATGCCGCCAGCCAGCGGCGCGGGCGCTGCAGGAAGTCGACCGGCGACATCAGCACGCAGGGGCAGCCGGCCCACAGCGGCTGCAACAGATTTCCGATCAGGCCCATGTCGTGGTAGAGCGGCAGCCAGCCCACCACCACCGACTCCGCGGTGAGGCGGAAGGCGCGCTGGATCAGCCGCTCGTTGTGCACCAGGTTGCCGTGGCTCACCATGACGCCCTTGGGCGCCGAGGTGGAGCCCGAGGTGTACTGCAGGAAGGCCAGGCTGTCCCCGGCGAGAGCCGGCTGCCGCCACGCGTCCGCCGCGTCGAGGTCCAGACCGTCGGTCGCCAGGCAGTGGATGCCGGCCTCGCCGCCCAGCAGCCGCTCCACCGCGGGCAGGATCGCCGAGGTGGTGAGCACGATGCGGGCGCGGGCGTCGGTGAGGATCGAGCGGATGCGCGCATCGGGCCGGTTCGGCCGCGGCGGGTAGACCGGCACCGCCGCCGCGCCGGCGTACAGGCAGCCGAAGAACGCCGCCGCGTATTGCAATCCGGGCGGATAGATGAGCAGGGCGCGCTCGCCGGCGGCGTCGAGGGCCTGCAGGTGGGCGGCGATGGCGCGCGCCTGCCGGTCCAGCTCGCCGTAGGTGAGATGGACCTCCCGCGACTCGCCGTCCAGGAGGAAGGTATACGCCCGACGGTCAGGCTGCTCGAGCGCCCGCGCGCGCAGCACCCCCACCAGCGTGGCGGCCTGCGTTTGGGAATCGAAAAGCTCGTCGCTCATGGCCTGCCTTCCTTAGCTCAACGGCGGGCCGCGGTCGTCGTCGCAGATGCGGCCCAGGGTGTTGAAGTTGAAGATGAATGAGAAGCTGTTGCCCGGTGCCCGCTCCGCGAGACGGAGCAGCTCGCCGTCCTCAGTAACGTCGAAACGGGCCGGAATCCCCCACTCCCGCCACTCCGGCCTCTCCTTGCGCCGCAGCGGGTAACGCCGGACGCTGAAGCTCGCCGCCGAGGAATCCTTCGCCGAGATGACGACCGCCGCCGGCCGGATCTCCAAGTCAGACGGCGACAACGGCCCGCGAGCTTCAACACCGCCCGGCGACGGCGGCTCCGGCGCCGCAATCCGCAGGCCGGAAAGGGCGAGCAGCGAAAGGATGGCGAGTCTGCGCGTGTTCACTGTTTTACTCTGTTTTCCTCGCTACGCTCGAAAAACTCTCCCCGCCGCGCCCATAACGGGATCGGGGACTGCCGCTATCGCTCGCACGGAAATGAAAGGAAGAAAACTCCTACCGGCCCCAGAGCGCAAAACAACCCTCCTTAGGGAAGTGCCAGACCGTCCCGGAAGCGGGACAACACCTTGCAGCCTGGCTACGAGCAAAGTCCTCGCACCGGATGTCCTTGCTATCCTTTGCCGGCATGGAGAGCACCGAGGTCGCGGTGGTGGGCGCGGCCCGTCGTGGGGACCCTCTTCATCGCTGGCGAGGCCGCCGACGCCGAAGGCCGCACCGGCACGGTCGAAGGAGCGCTCGCCTCGGGATTGCGGGCAGCGCGGCGAGTCGCCCGATCCGTATGACCCCCAAAGAACAACGCCGTAGCGGCGGGCCTACGTGTCCGCCGTCTGTTGATGCGCGGAACAGAAAACGGCGGCCACGTAGGGCCGCCGCTACGACCCTCCGGCGTGCCGCAGGAGACCTAGCACCGCCTCCGTATCCTGGAAGTCGGCGACCACGGCGCTCGCCCCTTCCTCCCGCAGCCGGCTCGCGTGCTCGCCGCCTCCGACGCCGAGCACGGGCCAGCCTAGACGCGCCGCCACCCGCACGTCCCAGAGGCCGTCGCCCACCAGGACGCGGCGCGCGTGCGGCCCGCCGTCGCGCGCCGCAGCCCGGTTCGCGGCGAGGCGGAAGATCTCTACCCGGTCCGGAGAATCGTCCGAAGAGGCGAGCAGCGGCTCCACCGGCAGCCCGGCCGTGCGCAGCTTGAGGCGCGCCGTGCGGCCCCAACCTCCCGTGGCGAAGGCAACGTCCCATCCCGCCCCGGCGAGGCGTTCGAGGAGCTGAGGTACACCCGGCATCGCGAGAGCTCCGCCAGAGGAGCCGCGCCGCAGCTCGCGCGCGAGGACGGCCTCAAAGGCAGCGATGAACTCGTCGAGCTCCTGCCGCGTCGGCCGGCATCCGCGGTGACGGTCCCAGAGCCAGGCGAGAATTCCGGCGTCCGTGATCTCCGGCGCCGCCTTCCAGCTCTCCGACGGCACCCGCACGCCGAGCATCTCCGCGGCCACCTCGCAGAAGCCCACGTCATCGAGACCATAGGTGTCGCAGAGGGTGCCGTCCACGTCGAAGAGGACCAGCCGGTCAGGCACGGGGGAGATCTTACATGCCCCCACGCACCGGGGATTGAGTCGCACCAAGATATTGGCTATTGACAAAATCCTCATGCCGTTAGATAGTGACACGCTTCTTCAAAGGAGGTCCTAATGAAGCAATCGTTCTTTGTAGTCCTTGCCATCACCCTCACCATGGCTAGCCTCAGCAGGCCGGCCGCCGCGGGAAAGCCCACGGCCCTCTGGCTCAAGAACGTCGGCGACAAGCCGGCGAGCATTGAGATCCAGGCAAGCGGTACGAACCCGGGCCAACGGCTCAAGCTCAACGCCGGCGAGCTCACCGTGCGCGCAACGTCAAGAACGGCCCAGGTGCGGACAGCCGCCAAGAGCGAGGTCTTCGTGCTCCGCGCGCCGGCCGGGTTCGACGCTCGCGGCATGGAGTTCGAAGTGCACTCCGAGGCGCAGATCAAGCGCACGCCGGAGGGAGCGCAGATCGACTTCGTGCGGCCCGAGTGGGTCGTCGAGCTGCTGTCCACGACCGCCATCGAAGGCGCCACGCTGCGGGCCGGGCAGTCGACCAAAACGCGGTTGGTTCTCGCCGAGGTCGCGGAGGTCGGAGCCCAGCTCGACGCCGCCGTAGCCTTCTCCGGTCCTGCCAGCGTGAGGCTCCGCCTCCTGGACGCAGACGGCCGCGCGCTGACTTCGCTGACGGCGACGGCTCCGCGGGCATTGCGCTGGCGGATGCCGCTCGGCGAGCTGACGGCCAAAGCCCTGGTCGGCGGCGCGCAGCTCGAGATCCAGGTGCTGCGCGGTGAAGTCGTCACGGCCGTGGGATTGACGCCGGCGGGCTCGGAGCGGCGGTTGGTGCGGCCCGTCGTCGCGGCAGCCAAGACCGGCGGCACCGGCTACTTCAACTACGCCATCAACTGGGACGACACGGGAGACCTCTACTACTACATCTATGGCGCGCCGGCCAATACATGCGGCGAGCTCAACGCCAACCGGAACGGCTCCTGGCAAACCCCCACCGCGGGATGGGTCTGCACCGATGCCTACGGCAACGCGACGAAGGGCCCCTGGAGCTGGTCCTCGCAATCGATCGACGAGACCGCGAATCCGGTCTACATCGAGTGGCCTAACAGTTCCACCACGTCCAACTCTGAGCACGTGTGGGACAAGACCTGCCCCGACGCCACGTTCAGCCCCAATCCATCGGGAGCCCCCCCGACCACCTGGCAGGGCAACGCCACCGACACGCAGTGGGGCGCCTGCTTCCACGGCGCCTGGTCCGAGGTAGCTTCCTCGTTCTACGACAGCAACACCGGCTACTACTGGAACTCGAGCTCCGGCACCTACTCCGGTACGCCAGGCAACGGCGCCGTGGTCTACGGCACCTTCTCCGGCGCTCCGAGCTGCTCCATCAGTTGGAGCACCTCGTTCCCGCCGGGCAGCGCTCACACCTCCGGTCACCACTACTACTGGACGACCTGCGTGAGCGACGGCGGCTGCGCCTCCTGCGTGAACTACGACTTCACCTATTGAGCCGCGAGGCGGGCTCCCGGCTACGGGAGCCCGCCTTCCTTCTTCCCGCCTGGAACCGCAAATCACCAAAAAGGAGAACGAAAGCGCTCCTGCAAGCTTGTACACCATGCCGGCATTTTACGGCGTAGAATGACGGCGGCATGGTCAAAACGGTACTGCCGCGGATCACGGTCGCGCCGAAGGGCAGCTTCTTCCTGTTCGGTGCCCGCGGAGTCGGCAAGAGCACCTGGGCACGCGAGACCCTCCCGGGCGCTCACCGCTTCGACCTTCTCGACGAGGGGCTTTTTCAAAGCTTCCTGGCCACCCCGGCGCTGTTCGGAGCCGAGTTGCGGACACTCGAGCCGGGCAGTTGGGTGGTGGTCGACGAGGTGCAGCGGATTCCCGGTCTCCTGAACGAGGTCCACCGCGCGATCGAGGAGCTGGAGCTGCGCTTCGCGCTGCTCGGATCGAGCGCCCGGAAGCTCAAGACCGCGGGGACCAACCTCTTGGCCGGCCGGGCTCTATGGCGAACGATGTACCCCTTCGTGCCGCAAGAGCTGGGCGCCGCTTTCGACCTCGCGAGCACCTTGCAGTTCGGTAGCATCCCTCTCGTCGTGGCGTCCGAGGATCGAGCCGCGACCTTGGCGGCCTACGTCCAGCTCTACCTCCGTGAGGAGATTCGGGGTGAAGCGTTGGTGCGGAATCTTCCGGGCTTCGTCCGCTTCCTCCCGATCGCCGCTCTCGCTCACGGCCAGGTCGTCAACGTCGCCGGCATCGCCCGCGATTCGGGCACCGCGCGGACCACCGTCCAAGGCTATCTCGAGATCCTCGAGGACACCCTTCTCGCCTGGCGGCTGCCGGCTTTCGAGACCCGCCTGCGGGTGCGGGAACGCAAGCATCCGAAGCTCTACTGGCTCGATCCCGGTTTGGTGCGCGCGGTCAAAAAGCAGCTCGGCGCCGTGTCTGCCGAGGAGGCGGGCTCCCTGTTCGAAGGCTGGATCCACACCCTGCTCCGCGCCTACGGCGACACGGGCTCGCTGTTCGACGAGATCGCCTACTGGGCGCCGGCCGAAACTCGGTCGGTCGAGGTCGATTTTCTCCTCCAGCGAGGCGGCGAGCACCTGGCCCTCGAAGTGAAAGCCGGGGAGCGCTTCACGCCCGCTTGGCTGTCCGGCCTCACGGCGATCGGCGACCTGCCGCGGCTCGCGCGGCGGGTCCTGGTCTACACCGGCACACGCGAGCTGCGCACTCCGGAGGGAATTGAGGTCTGGCCGCTCGCCAAGCTCCTCACCGCTCTCGCGGCAGGGACGCTCTGGCCTTGATGGACCTCACCCCGCTCCGTCGCCACCGCGACTACCGGTCGCTGATTCCGCGCTCGGGGGGAATGCGCGAGGTGGAGAGCGGAATGTTTCCGCTCGCGGGGGGAATGACTCCGTGATCGGGGGGAATGCTTCGATCGCCAAGGGGAATGCTTCAGTCCACGGGGGGAATGACTCCGCGATCGAGCGGAATGCTTCTGCAGACAGGGGGGAATGCTTCAGTCCGCGAGGGGAATGATCCAGCAGGCGAGGGGGCAGTCTCCGTTCGCCGGAGGAATGTCTCAGCAGGCGAGGGGAATGCTTCGGCAGCCGAGGGGGCGGTCCCCGTTCGGAGGGGGTAAGTCTGCGCTCTCAAGGGGAGCGACTCCGCTCACGAGGGCGAGGCCTCCGCTCGCGAGGGGAAACCGCCTGCCGGCAGATCTCCATTGATCGCTGAGGAAATACCTCCTCCCCTCGCATCACCCTAAGGATGAACTGATGGGAGGAGAAAATCATGAAAACAGAGAGGAGAGCCTCAACTCTGTCGTCCGTGCTCGTCCGTTCCCTGTCCGTGTTCGTCTTATCGTTCACCGCTGCCGCCGGCGCCGCTCCGCCGTCCCTGGTCGAGCCCGACGACCTCGCCTTCGACGAGGCACCGCTCACGGCGCCGGCGACGCCGCGCGCCCGCAAGGAGCAGATGCTCGAGCGCCGCAAAAGCCTGCGGGCCGCCGCCATGACGGCCCCGGCCGCCAAAGCCAAGAAACTCAAGGTCGTGGATTGCACCAAGGGAGACAGCCTGCAGGCCGCCATCGACGCCAGCGCCGACGGCGACACCCTCGAGGTGCGCGGGCTGTGCAACGAGAACGTCAAGATCGTGCGCCGCAAGCTGACCCTGCACGGCCTCGATCCCCTGACGGACGGCGTCCGCGGCGTGGCCTCGACGTCGACCGTCTACGCGGCGCTGGAGATCTGGTACTCCGAGCTGGTCCGCATCGAAAACCTTTCGTTCACTCACACCGGCGCCGACCGCTCGGGGCTCGGTCTGTGGTTCTCGGGCGCCGAGGCGGTCAACTGCCGCATGACCAACAACACCTCCATGGGTGCCCACGTCTCCGCCGGCAGCTTCCTCGACGCCTCCGAGCTGGTCCTCTCCGACAACGGCTTCCACGGCCTCAACGTGCAGCGGAATTCTTTCGCCATCTGCCTCGGCTGCCGGCTGGAGAACAACACCAACCGCGCGGCAGCCGCCAACCGCGCCAGCTTCTTCTCGCTGTGGGACAGCGTGATCACCGGGCAGCGCGGCATCCTGGTCACCAACGATTCCTACGGCGACCTCGACTGCATCACCGGCGGCAGCGGGCTTCCGTGCAGCCTCAACGTCACCATGACCGCGGCGGCCGCCTTCACCAACGGCACCGCGGGACTGTACGGAGCCGGACCCTTCGCCGGCCAGGTGACCGCCTTCGACCGCGGCCAGATCTCTCTCTATGGCGCGCAGCAGACCTCGACCGGGGTGAACGCGAGCGGCAATCCGCGCTCCAACAATTTCGATTCCTTCGCTCTGCTCACCGTCGAGCCCTCGCCCGAGACGGGTCTCGAGAGCCAGCTCAAGGGTTCGACGTTCATCAACACCTTCTCGCGGGCGCTGCTGATCGGCAGCACGACGGTCAACGGCACCCTCGCCTGCGGCAGCGCCGGCGACGCGTGGAAAGACGCCGGCGTGACCGGCACCGTCAGCGGCTGTGAGCACGCGCCGTAGGAGCTGGGGGTGCGCACCATCGTCACCGCTACGCCGAGCCGTCGGGCACCTCGATGGACGCCTCTACCTCTGCGGGCGTATCCCACGAACGACATCGCGGGATCGGGCGGACTGCGCCTCTACGGGAGCGGTACCGCGAGAATGAGTATGTAGAAGCGTCCCAAGCCACGGTTTACGCCCTTCCTCTCCTCTCCAGAGAGAAGGCTCTCTGGAGAGGGGGCGGAGACCCCTAAAAGCATTGTCAGCGGCTATTGACACGCAAAATCGCAAGAACTAATCTAGGAATACAAACCGAAACGAAGTCGCGCCAGGCGGCTCTCCGGTGGCGTTCCCTGCCAACCCGGGGGATCTCCTGGAAAATTGAGAAAAGGAGAACGATGATGAAAGCCCGTCTTACCCTCGCCTTCGCCTTGCTGCTCGTCGGCACCGGCGTCCTTGCGCAGACCCCGGACGGACTGCCTCCAGCCGGCGAGACGGTCTGCGACAACGAGTCCGGAGCTGCCTACGGCCTCTGCAACGCTTACTGCGAGGCCATGGACTGCGAGCTCGCCAACGATAGCAATCCCAATACCGAGCCCAACGCCTCGGCCACCGCCTGCTCCAAGGTGCGAAGCAAGTTCCAGAACATCACCGGCCGCGACATTCCCTGCGAGGTCTCCTGCCCCTGCACGAGCATTCCCGAGTTCAACGCTCAATTGGCAGGCGCCAACTCCTGCATTGACTTTGGCCACGCCGTCTATGTCTCTACCGGCTCTTTTGTGCCTATTCCCGGCTACTTCTTCTTCGAGGCCGCCGCATCCTTTGGACATCCAGTGCCAAATCCTAGTTGCGGGTACTTTAACCTCAATACGTCAACTCATATCTTCCCCTCCATCGCCTCGGATCAGGCCGCGGTCTGCCTCCAGATAATGCGCGACGCCATCGCTAGCCGTGGCCTGACGTGCGAATCTCCCTTCTGAGGTAGGCCGGCGGGCGTGCCAGGCAAAACTTCCCCTGTTTACCGGGCCCCGCGTTGCGGCGTGGGCCCCGGACCTTTGCGCTCGCGGCGGACACCTCCGTGACGCGGATCGCCGCGGGTCCACAAGGCAGGGCGGCCCTGTGGTGCCGCCCTGCTTGAGGGCTTGACCGGCCCGGGCCGCCTCTTGTAGATTGAACATCGGAAATTCAATCTGCATGATCCGCCGCCGCCTCGAGACCACCCTCAAGAAAGTAGCGCGGCAGTATCCGGTGGTGACCCTCACCGGTCCGCGGCAATCGGGGAAGACCACGCTCGTCCGGGCGGCCTTTCCCGGCCACGAGTACGCGTCGCTCGAGGAGCCCGACGTGCGGGAGTATGCGCTCGCGGACCCCCGTGGCTTCCTCGCGCAGTTCGCCGGCCGCGTGATCCTCGACGAGGTGCAGAGGGCCCCGGATCTCTTCTCCTACATCCAGACCCTCGTCGACCGGGAGGATAAGCCTGGGCGATACATCCTGAGCGGGTCACAGAACTTCCTCCTGCTGCGTTCCATCAGCCAATCGCTGGCCGGGAGGAGCGCCATCCTCCACCTGCTGCCCTTTGCGCTCAGCGAGCTCGAGGGCCGCAAGCCCTTCCCTTTGGAGAAGCTGGGGCGCGAGCTCCCCAGGGGGCGCCGGGAGAGCGGCACGGACCTCATGGAGATCCTCTTCCGCGGCTTCTATCCGAGGATCCATGACAAAGGCCTCGACCCGACCACCTGGTATTCCGGCTACTACCAGACCTACGTCGAGCGGGACGTGAGAGAGGTCGTCAACGTCGGCGACCTCGAGGCCTTCGGGCGCTTCGTCCGCCTCTGTGCGGGCCGCAACGGGCAGCTCCTCAACCTCACCTCCCTCGGCAACGATTGCGGCATCACGCACACCACGGCCGCCCGCTGGCTGTCGATCCTCGAGGCGAGCTTCCTCGTTCACCTTCTCCGGCCCTACCACGCCAACTTCGGCAAGCGGCTGATCAAGAGCCCCAAGCTCTACTTTCTCGACACCGGGCTTCTCTGCTACCTCCTGCGCATCCAGTCCGCCGAAGACCTGCGCCTGCACGCCAGCCGCGGCCCCATCTTCGAAAGCTTCGTCGTCTCGGAGCTGATGAAGAATTTTCTCCACCAGGGCCGGGAACCCGATCTGTACTTCTGGCGGGACGCCACCGGCCACGAGTTGGATGCGGTGATCGACCGGGGCAGCGAGAGGTTGGCGGTCGAGATCAAATCAGCCCAGACCGTCGTCCAGGACTTCTTTGCAGGGATCGACTTCTGGCGCACGCTGGTAGGCGATTCCCAGGCGCCCGCCGCTCTGGTCTACGACGGTGATCGCAGCTACCGGCGCAGCGGGGTCGCCGTCTATAGCTGGAGCGCGCTGTAGGCCGCCAAAGTCTTCAAGGCTGCCTGCTCCTTCACGCGGGATTCGCCACCACCGCCGGCTCCAGCATGCGCACGGTGCCGGCCGTGGCATCCACCTCGACCTCGACGCCGATCGGCAGGGTGAACTGCTTCTCGATGTGGCCGATCATGGCGCCCCGCCAGGCGGGTACGCCCAAAGGAAGGATGTGGTCCTGAAGGATCTCGCCGATGGTCAGCGAGCCGAAACCTTCGCCCGGCCGGCAATCCGAGCACTGTCCCCAGATCACGGCCCGCGCCTGCTGCAGGATGCCGGCGAGCCGGAGTTGTGTGAGCATGCGGTCGATGCGGTACGGCGCCTCCTCCACGTCCTCGAGGAAGAGGATGCAGCCGTCCCAGTCCGGTAGATAGCTCGAGCCCACGAGGCTGGTGAGGACCGTCAGATTGCCGCCGAGCAGCCGGCCTCGCGCCGTTCCCGGATGCAGCGTCTGCACGCGGTTCTCGACCACGGTGAGAGCGTCCTCATCCACCTCCTTGAGGTTCTCGAAGGTGACCGCCTCGCCCTCCTGGAGCACCCGTTTCAGATAGCCGACGTTGAACGGATTCCATTGCGACGTGCCCACGGGCCCGTGGAACGTCACCAGACCGGTCTTCGCGTGCAGGGCGAGCAGGAGCGCGGTGATGTCGCTGAAGCCGAGGAGGATCTTCGGATGGCGCGCGATCGCCGGCCAGTCCAGCAGCGGCAGCAGGCGCGCGCAGCCCCAGCCGCCGCGCACGCAGTGGATCGCTCGAACCCCCGGGTCCGCGAACATGGCGTTGACATCCGCGGCGCGCTGCTCGTCGGTGCCGGCGAAGTAGCCGCGCCGCGCCAGCAGGTTCGCTCCGCGCTTCGTCTTGAACCCGAGCGCCGCCAGCGACTCCTCCACGATCTCCACGTTCATGGGCTCCCAGAGCGCGCTCGCCGGATCGACAAGGCCCACGGTATCCCCGGCTTGGAGACGAGGAGGTCTGACGGTCCGTGGCTTGTCCGTGTCCGGTCGCAGCGCGGAGAGCGGGCGAGGTAAAGCGCCGGAGAGCGCCAGCGCGGCAGCGCCGGCGAGGGCTTGACGGCGGGAGGCGTTCACTCGCACCTCTCAGGCCCCGGCAGCGCCTCGCAGGTCTTCCGGTAGGGCTTGTCGGCGCTGACGTAGTCTCGCCATTCTTCGCAGGTCAGGTTCCGATTGGCCGTACGGCAGGCATCGGCCATGAATTCATCCAGCTCCAAGCCCCACAGGATGACGGTCCCATCTTCGCTCGCCGAGGCCAACTGCTTCCCGCCCGGGCTGAAGGCGACGTCATAGACCGCCTCCTGAGGCGCGTCCAGCCTTGCCAGGGGCGAGCGGCCGTCCACGCTCCACAGGATCACGGTGTGGTCCCCGCTCGCCGAGGCCAGCCACTGCCCGTCCGGGCTGAACGCAACGCCGTAGACCGCCCCCTTGTGCACGTTCAACGTCGCCAGGGACTGGCGGCCGTCCACGTCCCACAGGATCACGGTATGGTCCTCGCTCGCCGAGGCCAGACGCTTGCCGTCCGGGCTGAAGGCGATGCTCCAGACGAGGCCCGTGTGCCACTCCGGCAAGGCCAGGGGCTTGCGGCTGGCCACGTCCCACAGAATCACCGTGTCCCCGCTCGCCGCGGCCAGGAGCTTCCCGTCCGGGCTGAACGCGACGCTCCGGACCTCGGCCTCGTGCTTCAGCGTGGCCAGGGGCTTGCCGCTGTCCACGTCCCACAGGATCACCGTCTGGTCCTCACTCGCCGAGGCCAGACGCTTGCCGTCCGGGCTGAACGCAACGCTCCAGACCGCACCCTTGTGCCCCTCCAGCCTGGCCAGCGGCCGGCGGCTTTCCACGTCCCACAGGATCACGGTGTGGTCCTCACCCCCCGAGGCCAGCCGCTTGCCGTCCGGGCTGAAGGCGACGAAGGTGACAGTGCCCGTGTGCCCCGCGAGCGTAGCTCGCGCCTTGCGGCTGGCCACGTCCCACAGGATCACCGTCTCGTCCTCGCCCGCCGAGGCCAGCCGCTTGCCGTCCGGGCTGAAGGCGACGCTCCACACGCCGCCCGCTTGGCGTCCCAGTGTGGCCAACGCATAGCGGCTGTCCAGGTTCCACAGGATCGCCGTCTTGTCATCGCTCGCCGAGGCCAGCCGCTTGCCGTCCGGGCTGAAGGCAACGTCGTGGATCCCGGCTTTGTGCCCCATCAGCGTGGCCAGGAGCTTGCGGCTGTCCACGTCCCAGAGAACCAGGGTCTCGTCCTCGCTCCCCGAGGCCAGGAGCTTCCCGTCCGGGCTGAACGCAACACTCCAGACCGCACCCTTGTGCCCCTCCAGCCTGGCCAGCGGCCGTCGGCTTTCCACGTCCCACAGGATCACCGTCTCTCCCTCGCTCGCCGAAGCCAGCCGCTTGCCGTCCGGGCTGAAGGCGACGCTGTTGGCGGCGCCCGTGTTCCCCGCGAGCGTAGCGCGCGCCTTGCGGCTGTCCACGTCCCACAGGATCACGGTCCCGTCCGCGCTCGCCGAGGCCAGACGCTTGCCGTCCGGGCTGAACGCAACGCCCCGGACCTCGCCCTGGTGCCCCTCCAGCATCGCCACGCGCTCGCCGCTGTCCACGTCCCACAGGATCACCGTCCTGTCCTCGCTCGCCGAGGCCAGCCGCTTGCCGTCCGGGCTGAAAGCGACGTGCCAGACCGCGTCCTGGTGCCCCGCCAGCGTCGCCACGCGCTCGCCGCTGTCCACGTCCCACAGGATCACCGTCTTGTCCGCACTCGCCGAGGCCAGCCGCTTGCCGTCCGGGCTGAAGGCAACGCTCCGGACCGCGTCCTGGTGCCCCGCCAGGGTGGCCAGCGGCTTGCGGCCGTCCACGTCCCACAGCATCACGGTCTTGTCCTCGCTCGCCGAGGCCAGACGCTTGCCGTCGGGGCTGAAGACGACGCCGAGGGCCTTCTTCCGGTGACCCGGCAGAAACGCGGCCAGACGCGGGTGGCTCACGAAGCGCCGCAGCAGCCCGGCCGACACATCCATTGCCGGAGCCACCCCGACCGCCGCCAGGTTGACCAGAAGGGAGGTGTCGTAGTGGGGCTCCTGAAGCTGATCGGCGTTCGCCATCAGCCGCGTGCTTTCCGCCTGGTGCAGCAGCTCGTCGGCCTCCTTCTCCCACCGGGTGGCTTTCCACGCGAACCACCCGGCGACCCCGATGAGAACGACCACGACGAACGCTCCGGCCAGCACGAACGCCGCATTGCGACGGTTGCGCCGCTGCTGCGCGAGGGCCGCCCGTTCCCGGGCCTTGGCCGCCTCCTCCGCCTCGCGGGCGCGGCGGCTGTCGCGGCTGTCCTTGACCACGCGGGCCAGCACGTCGTGGGTCAGCTCGAGCCGGCGCAGGCTCTGCCGCTCGTCCACGCGCAGCAGGCGCCGCCGGATCAACGCGTCGAGTGCCTCGGTGGTGACGCCGGGCAGATCCAGCGCGTCCTCCAGGACGTGGCTGTCGCGGTAGCCGCGGTCGGTGATCAGCTCGTCTTCGACGAACGACCGCACGCGGGGATCGAGGCCGGCCATGCCGCGCTCGTAGAAGCTGGTGAGAATCTCGCGGTCGGCGCCCTCCAGCAGCTCGGGCGTGATGCGCTCGAGAGGCGGCGCCGCCTGCTGGCGCTTGTGGTTCAGCTCGCTGCACACCACGCTGAGCAGCGCCGGGTCGATCTCGATCTTGGGAAAGTCCGCCGGATCGACGGGAGGGCTGGGCTCGTTCTTCCAGGTCAGCCGGATGATCCGCCGCGCCACGTCGTCGTCGACCAGATGCCCGCCCGCGCAGGTGATCACCTCGTAGGCCTGGGCGCCGCTCATCGCCGGCAGGCGGAAGCGGTTGTACATGAGGGAGGGCATGCGCTCCTTGAGCCCTTCCATCTCGGCCAGGAAATCCTCGCGGAAGCTCAGCACCAGCTTGACCGCCGCGCGTTTGAAATCGAAGCGCCTCGCCGCCGTGGGATCGGCCTCCAGCGCCTGCCTCACCGCCTCCGGCGGCCGGTTCTCCACCAGGTCGCCCAGCTCGGCCAGGAAGGCGGCCGAGCGGGCCTGGGAGGCTTCGCTCTCCTCGCCGAGCGTGAAGATCTCCTCGAACTGATCCAGCACGATCACCGGAGTCACCGGACGGTTGAGCGCGCTCCAGAATTCCGCGTCGCGCCGGTGGAAGAACGACCACAGGCTTTCGCCTCCGGCCGGCTGGGAAGCCTGGACCCGGTCGGCCTCGCAGGCCGTCCGCAGCGCGCCGAAGATCTGCTCGCGCAGCGCCGGCACGCCATCGGAATGGTCGAGGCGCAGGTAGACCGGCAGGGAATCCTCCTCGCGCAGCAGCGGGAACAGCCCGGCCTTCAGCAGCGATGACTTGCCCAGCCCGGAACGCCCGAACAGCACCGTGAGCAGCTCGCGGCGGACCAGCCGCACCAGCTCGTCCGACTCCGCCGCCCGGCCGTGGAAATAATCGCGGTCGGTCTCGTCGAAGGAATCGAGCCCGGGCCACGGATTGTCGCGGCTCAGGGCCAGGTGCTGCGGCTCCGCCATCATGCCGCCCGCTGCCGGCGGTAGAAGTCGCGCACGAGCTCTACCAGTAACTGGGCGACGTCGGGCGGGACGTTCCCATCCGGCAGGTTCTTGCCTTGCGCTCGCTTGAAGGAATCGGGCAGCGGAGCACGATCGATGCGCGTGTCGTCGATGGTCACGGGAACGAGGAAGGCCTCGTCCGGCGCCATCCCGCGAGCGAAGTCGTCGGCGTCGTTCCACTCCCGCCAGAAGTATCGGCGCCGGTTTTCCTCGCTGAGAGACTGGCGCGAGATCACCGGCACGAACAGCGAGCAGCGCTCGATGCCGCGCCGGATGCTGCGCGCCCAGTCATCTCCGATCTGCAGGGCTTCCTTGTCGAACCAAACCTCCAGACCGGCCGCGCGCAGGCCCGCGGCCAATCGGCTGGCGGGTGCGAGGTCCTCGCTCGCGTAGCTGACGAAGATCGCCCCGTTGGGGACGCTCCTGCCGCCCGTGCCCGCCTCGCGTGCCTCGGGTTCCGCGCTCGGGGCCGCCGCCGGATGGGCCGCCTGCCAGCGCGTTGTCAGCTCGGTCACGAACTGCGCCGCGGTCAACGGCACTACGCGGGCGTCGGAGCTGAAGCTTTCGAGGAACACCGCCAGCTCGGCGTCCTGCGCGATCTGGCTGCCCACCATCAGATCCCAGCGCCGGCGCTTCTGCGACAGCTCGAGGTTCCTCGCGGTGCGCAGGAAAAAACGCGCGAGCCAGTTCCTGAAATTGCAACCGAGGATGAGCAGATGGTTGCCGCGCAACTCGTCGAACAGCGTCTTGGGCTGCCGCTGCTTGTCCTGCATGGCGTGCAGGAACTCGAGCAGGTCCTCGTCGCAGATGGCGTAGTCCGGGGAAGCCGACGCCCGCCCCAGGAGATGGAACACCACGGGCTGCCGGAGCTCGGACTTGGGACAGACGAGGTCGCGGACGGTGTTCGGCGAATAGGAGATCTGCTGTGCGCCGCCGAGAGAGTCGGCGAGCAAGGAGTCGAAGGTGAGCGTGACGAACAGGTCGAAACCGGGGATGCCGGCGAGCGCCCGCAGCGGCTCCGGCGGCGTCAGCGCGGCGTTGCGCAGCATCCTGTGGATCTGGGCGTAGAGCTCCTCCCGCTCGCCTCGCTGGCGCAGGTGCATCGAAACGACGTCGTTGAGGTCGAAGCCCTCGGCAAGGTCGGCGACGGGCAGCCCGAGATCGGCCGCCAGCCGCCGCGCCAGCCAGCGATAGAGAGGCACATCCGCGTCGCCTTCCCGCACCGTGACGAGCTCCGAACCGACGACGGGAACGACGGTGCGGTCCTGGATGTAATCCAGGAGATTGTTCCAGAAGCTCTCCTGCAAGTCGGCCATGAACCGCGCACTCCTTGGAAGTCTCTGCTGGCGTGGCTGGCCTCATTATAGTCGGCGCCGGGTGGTCAGCCACGCGAGTGTGTATAATGTGTAATTATGGCCTCTTCCCTCAAGCGTGTGAATCTGATGCTCGATGAGGGTCTCGTGGAGCGTCTCCGACGGGAGGCGCGGGAACATCACATGAGCATGTCGGAGATGGCGCGGGCCCTCTTGGAGCGGGAGCTCAGCCGCACCCGTGAGCCAGCCGAAACCCTCGAGCGCCTCCGGCGCCTGCGTGACTCGTTCGGACCGATGCCGGACAGCACCAAGATCGTCCGCAAGGACCGCGACCGGGGATGGTAATCCGGGTACTGGATACCAGCGTCGTGGTGAAGTGGTTCTTCAACGAGGAAGGAACCGATCGGGCAGAAGCACTTCTATCGGAGCTCCTGGAAGGGAGCGCCCGAATTCAGGTCCCGTCCTCGCTGTTCTACGAGCTCGCCAACGTCATCTGGAGTCGACGGACCGAAGGCGTTAGTGAGCAGCAGGCCCGAATGATATGGGCCGAGCTTGTGTCCTTTCCCCTTTGGATCACCGATTGGTCCGAGATCCTGCCTGAGGCGCTGACCTTTGCAATCCAGCATGAAGTGACGGTGTACGACGCCGTGTTCGTCGTCCTCGCGAAGCAGCTCGGTGGCGATCTCGTCACCGCCGATAGGGTGCTCTGGGACAAGGTCGCCGGCGATTGTTCTTGGGTGAAAAGGCTGTGAAGCGGTGGCGGGGATGCCGGCGAGCGCTCGCAGCGACTCATTCGGCGTCAGCGCGGCGTTGCGCAGCATCCTGTGGATCTGGGCGTAGAGCTCCTCCCGCTCGCCTCGCTGGCGCAGGTGCAGCGAAACGACGTCGTTGAGGTCGAAACCCTCGGCAAGCTCGGCGGCGGGCAGCCCGAGATCGGCCGCCAGCCGCTGCGCCAGCCAGCGGTAAAGGGGCACGTCGCGGTCGCTCTCGCGAATCGTGACGAGCTCCGAACCGACAATGGGAACGACGGTGCGATCCTGGATGTAATCCAGGAGATTGTTCCAGAAGCTCTCCTGCAAGTCGGCCATGTCGAAGATCGGCGCGTGCGAGAACTCCTGCGCGCTGCCTCATGACTCCTGCTTGCTCCCAGGTATCAATAAGATTATCAGCTCGATTTTTCTAGACCCTCCGGAAACTGTCACATGACGAAGCCCTACCAAGGAGCCATCCGGTTTGAAAACCTGAGCCTTGATCTCGACAGATTGTTCTGCGCTAACAAAAAGTAAGCGGATCTCACCCGTGATATCCTCACCGCCTACAGGAGTTTTAACGCCTGATCGGAGCTGAGCCTCGGAAAAAGTCGTCTCCCTCCCCGAGCTATTTCTCAGATTGGCCGCTGCTAAGACCCTGGATGATGGATCGGTTAGTTCGAGGCTGAGCATTGAACCCTCTGGTGCCTTGTTCCAGACCCAGATCCTCTCTCTTGCCCGGGCATCCGGTTCCGGTCTTCCCTTCTGCTGGTCGCCACTGGGTGTGCGCTCGCTCAAGATTGCGGGACTCTCCAGCGCATCCGGAGCAAACCAGATCTCGTATTGCTTTCTCGGGACTCTCTGCTCGAATCCTTTGATCAGTTGTGGCTTGATGGGGGCTCCCGCGACGAGATACTCGTTCAGGAGCTTGGCAATCCCCTGAGCTTCCGACTCGTCTTCCCTCCGGAAATAGCGTACGTCGGAACGGGTTGCACCGCTCACCTTCTGGATCCCCGGAACCTTGATGCCGTTTTGCCGCAGCAGCCGCGCGATCTCTTCTGCTCGGGGCCGCTGCTCCTCGTTGCTGATGTGCAGATAGATGGTTATCGGCTGGTTGGGGAGTCGTTGGTTCTTGGACACCACCTGCTTGACAAACAGATCGTCGTACTTCTTCTGGAGCTCGGCAAGCTGTTCCGCGTTCTTTTTCAGCGATTTTGTCTCCTCACTCAGCTTTCTCGTCTCTTCACGCAGCTCCTTCGCTCTGCGATCCAAGTCTTCTGCCTTTTTCCGGTAGTGGAAGGCCGCCCCCGCAGTCACAACCGCGGCCACGAGGACAAAGATCAATGCGGCATACGTGCGGCGCAGCAGTTTTCGCTTGGCTTCGACCAGCGCCATCGCCTGTTCGGTCTCACGCCGCAGGGCATCTTCTCTCTCCCGCTGCATTCGTTCGACGGCCTTGGCGCTGGTCTGGACGAATTCTTCCTCTACAGCCGACAGGTTGGAATGGCTCTTCGCCTCCTCCAGTTGCCAGCCAGTCAGTAGACCCTCGTCGGTAGGCTTCCCGCTTTCCGCCCATCGCCGCGCCGCCTGGCTGAGGGAGAGCCGCTGCCGCCGCTCGATGCGTTTTTCGTCGATCCATCCCACGAAGCGTGGCCAGTTGCGCACCAGCGACTCGTGCTTGACCTCGACGACCGCGTCGGTCGCGGTGGCGCCCGCCGTTATGCGGACATAATCGTTCTCGGCCAGCAATTTGATGACTTCCTCGGTGTTCGCCTTGCCCGCCTGGAGGAGACGGCTCATGGGCACCGGCTGGCGATAAGCCTCGAGTAGCTCGTCCACCCGCACCAGCTCCAGCAGCACGCGTCGGACCTCGATCTGAGTCTGCGGCGCGAGCCCGTCATAGAACTGGTCCGCGGAGGCCTTCAGCGCGTTTAAAGGGTCCCCGACCTTGTCATAGACTTCCCAGGTGATCCGGTTGCGGTCACGCTTCTCCCAGAGCAAACGCAACGTGAATTGCAGCAGCGGCAACGCCGCGGGCTGTCCCAGCACCTTCTTGACCAGGTCGTCCACGATGCCGGCCTGGAACTGGAGGTTCACCAGCGCCGCCGGCTTCTCCACCGCCGCTTTGAGCTCGTCGTAGTCCATGGGGCGCATCGAGTACCAGGCTCTATCGAGATAAGGCGAGAGCGCGCGCAGCTCGACGACGCGGCTCCTGAACTCTTCCCGCATGGTCAGGATCACGCGGTGGCCGGCCTCCAGGAGCTGAGCGAGGCTTGCTACCAGCACCTCTCTGTCCTCTACGCTGGAAAGCGTGAACACTTCCTCGAACTGATCGATGGTGATCAGGGCCGGGGGCGCTTCCGTACTCACCAGAGAGAGCACGCTCTGGGGATTCTCCCGCAGTGCCGAGGCCACAGTTGCCGGACTGGCGTCCGTCTCGCCGCGGCTGCGCAGCACCACCTCCACCAGATGTTCGAGCACGGCGTTTCCCGGAACGAAAGGTGGAACGACGCGCAGTGTTCCCTCGGCCGCGAGCGCGGGCAGCACGCCGCCCATGACGAGAGAAGACTTGCCGCTGCCCGAGGCGCCGAGAACCACGACCAGCGGAGCGTCGCGCACCTGGGCCAGCAACGCCTTCTCGTCGGACTCGCGGCCGAAGAAATAAGTCCGGTCCTCGGCTCGGAAAGCCTCCAGCCCGACATAGGGACAACGAACTTTCTTCAGGTCCGGCAATTGCTCGGCATCGAAGCGCGCAAGGCGGACGCTCCCCGCCTGCAGGCCCGCTTGCGCGAGGCTGGAAAGCCAATAATCCAACAATACCTGACAGGAAGTACGCTCCTTTATCTCCTCCAGGTAGACGCCCGTCGCCGCGCCACGCTCCAGAAACAGCCGGATCTCAGGTTCGAGGCGCGCCAATGCGGCGGCCTCCCCCGCTGAGCTGGCGTCCTCTTCGAGCTGAGAGTCGAACGCTTCCAGGAGACGCGCGTGCGCTTCCCGGAGCTCGCTGGCGCTCTCGAAGGGGGCGACGGATTGGGCTACTGCCACATCGGACATAAGGTCTCCCGGCCTAGAACATGCTGAGGACTGTTTTCAGGGGCTGAGCGACGGCGCTCAGCCGCAGGCAGAACTCCTTGAGGCTTCCGTCGACGTCCCGGAACACCGAGCTTACGGCCCGGAAGTACTCACTTACGAGATCCAGAGCCGCCGCCTCGTTCCCTTGTCCCAATCCTGCCTCGATTTCGCATTCGATGGCCACGAGGTCATCGTTCACCGCTCCCAACTCCGGCGAAAAGGGCGGCGCGAGCCTTGAGCGCACCAGCCGGATCCGTACCCACTCGCCGGCGAGCATCCCGGGCAGGGTCCCTCCAACGCACACGGTTCGCAATTTGGAATCGAGGCGCTGCAGGAGCCCGTGCTCGGAGACCCGTGTGTTCAGCTCGTCCCTCAGCCGGCTCAAGGCGTCGATGCCCTGAACGAACGGCTCGAGCTCGGGATCCTTTCCCGCGGCCGGCGAGGGCAGCGTGTCTCTCACTCTGCCCATGAGTTCCAGTAGGCGGTCCAGATTCAGCCCCGCCGCGGCTTCGGCAATCCCCACATCCAACTGCGGAGACACGCCGGAAAGGAGCCCATTGAGCTCGCCGACGACGCGCCCATGGGCAGCTCCGCTCGGCGCTTCCACCGCGGTCTCCAGGGCCGCCGTGGTCGAATCCAGCCGCTCCACGAGATCGTCGCGCAGCACGGCGTTCAATTCTTTTCCCTGGATCGCCTCCTGGATGCGGCGTGCCTCTCCGGCGAACCGGATCTTGAACGGCCGCAGCCTGCCCGTAGGGCCTCCTGCCTGGATCGGGCGAAGGCAATCGACCTCGATGACGTGCAACGAATCGTGGACACGCTTGAATAGCACAAGCTTGCCGACTTGGGAGTACGTGTTTTCGATGACCTCTTTCGAGCGGCTTACCGCGTCGGCGACCGCTGGCACCTTGGTAATGAGATCCTTGAGCAGACGGATGCCTGTGTTTGCAGAGACGACGTCATCCAGGGGCCTCAGCGATGTCAGCTTGATGAGATCCTTTATGAGCTCGCCGATGTCGTAGTCCCACCGCGTGTCGGTGACCTCCGCATGCTGCCGCTTGCGCAACGCGCGCAGGTTCTCCGGAAGCTCTTCCGCACCGGGGAACGACGCGCCGCCGAGCAGCACCGGCATGACCGGGATGTTGCGGCGCAAGGCCGTGGAGATCTCGTTCCGGACCCAGTCGTCAGGGGCGTCCAGCCTGCGAGTTTTGTCCGATCGAGTGCAGCCAATCCACTGGGGGCCGATGAGAGCCAGCAGCGCATCACATCCCTCGAGTGCGGTCGTCAGCACCTGCTCGAAATCGGCCCCGCGCGGAATGCCTCCGTTGATGTCCATAAACACCTGGGACGCACCGAAGCTCTTCCGGAGGTCGGCGAACAGGTGCCCCGCCCAGGCCACGGTATCGATACGGCGATAGCTGATGAAAATCCCAGGCATGCCTGTCCCTCACCTGTCCTCGGCGAGCGCAGCAAACGCCACGTGCCGCACACCCCTTCGGAATTCGCTGTTGCCGAGGCTAGTTGCGCCATCATAGCTTACGCCGAAGTGGTAAAGTCGAAGGCTCGAACCACTGATCGGAGCCCTCTTCGAGGTTCCAGGATGCCCGTCATCTTCATCAGCTACCGCCGCGAAGACAGCGCCGGCCACGCCGGCCGGCTCTTCGACCGGCTGCGGGAGAAATTCGGCCGGGACAACGTGTTCCTGGATGTGGTCGGCATCGACGCCGGGGTGGACTTCGTGGAGACCCTCGACAAGGCGGTCGGCTCGTGCGACGTGCTGCTCGCGGTGATCGGCCGCGAGTGGCTGACCTGCTGCGACAAGCAGGGACGGCGGCGGCTCGACGACCCGAACGACTTCATCCGGGCGGAGATCTCCGCCGCGCTCAAACGCGACGTGCGAGTCGTCCCCGTGCTCGTGGAAGGCGCGGAGATGCCGCCCACCGACGCGCTCCCCGAGGAGTTGAAGCGCCTCACCCGGCGCCAGGCCGTGGAGATCCGGGACAGCCGCTGGGACGCCGACGTCGAAGCCTTGATCGCGGCCCTGGAAAAAGAAGGGAGGCGCACCGGAACGGCTCAGCCTCCGCCCATCGTGCCGCTGCCGGTTCGCGTCGAGCCTGCGGGTGCGGAGACGAAGCCGCCCAGCCGGGCCCTGCTCTGGGGGATCGGCGCCGTCGTCGCCCTGCTGCTCGCCGCCGGGTTGGCCTTGTGGTCGCCGTGGTCTCGCGATGAGCCGAAGCCTCCCCAGACCGGTTCCACCCAAGGGACCGGGCAGACGCAGAAACCCGAGCCAGAGGCGACAACGGACAGCGGGCAGACGAGCGATTCTCAGCCGGAGAAGACGGTCGGCGCGCCCAATCTGGTCGGGCTCTCTCTGGAGGAGGCGCGCGAACGGCTGCGGGCGTCGGGCCTCGCGGTCGGCGACCAGGAGGCGAAGCAGACGGCCGATGCGCCCGCGCGGCGCGTGCTCAGCCAGTGGCCCAAACCCGGCAAGCAGCTCGACCCGGGGACTCCGGTCGATCTTGTTTACGCCGAGCCGCCGCCGGATACCAGGATCGAGATCCCCAACGTGGTCGGCGTGGATGTGCGGCAGGCCATGGAGACCCTGACCAGCGCAGGTTTCGAGTTCACCCGCCGGTCAGAGCCGAGCGCAGAGACGCGGAACCAAGTGATACGCCAGGAGCCGGCGGCCGGCAGCCGGGCCGAGAAGGGGACGCGGGTCAACCTGTTCTACGCCGTTCCGATCGCCACGGGCATCGAGGTCCCCAACGTGGTTGGCATGGACGTGCGGCAGGCCATGGACACTCTGCGCGGCGCAGGTTTCGAGATCGCCCGCCGGTCGGAACCGAGCACGGAGGAACGCAACAAGGTGCTGCGCCAGGAGCCGGCGGCCGGCAGCCAGGCCGAGAAGGGGGCGCGGGTCACCGTGGTCTACGCCTCCGGGACGACCGTCACCATCCACTACTCCAACGATACGGATCGGAGGACGGCCGAGGGGCTGGCGAGCTATCTGCGCGGCCTCAAGCGTCCAGGGGTCGATTATGAGGTCTCGCTGTCCGACCTTGGCCTGCCGATGGGCAAGCTCTTCTATGCCTCGAAAGAACAAGCCGACCTTGCCAAGGCGCTCGCGAGCCGGAGCGGTTACTGGCTGTCGAAGACCTACAACCGCAAGGTAGTCATCGAGGCGGAGTTGGATCACAACATCGGGCGGACCGCGCTGTGGCTCATGATGCCCGGCTCACGGTAGCCTCGGCCACCAGCGTCCGACGTTCGCGCGGTAGGCCTCGTAGTCGTCGCCGAAGGTCCGCCGCAGCGTCGGCTCTTCGTAGAGCATCACGAAGGCGTGCGTGATGACGAGGAACAAGACCGTGTAACCGAGGAGCGGCAGGGACTGGTAGAACAGCGCCGCGCCCGCGAGCGCCAGGGCCGCCCCGACGTACATCGGATTGCGGACGAACCGGTAGGGACCCCGAACCACCAGACGCCGAGGCGGATCAAACGGCGCCGGCGTGCCCTTGCCGACGAGCGCGAAGGTCAGGATGCAGGACACCGCAATCACGGCCCCCACGCCCGCCATAATCATGCCGAGGATCTGCCACACGCCGATCTCCGGAGCCGGAACGATGCCGGACCGCGACAGCACACGGGCGGGAAGGAAAACCAGGAAGAAGGCGATGAACAGCGAAGCGTAGGTAATCGTTCGGATGAGGATCCACATGTCTGACGTCTCCTCCTCCAGTAAGACTGCCATATACTACGAGTAGTCCTGGAAGCGATCCACTCTTGCCTGGGATGGGCCCTCAATGGGAGTCGTCATCCCGTGGTACCATCACCACCGGAGGAGACGTCATTGAAGAATCAGAATGTGACCCTTTCCCTCCCCCCGGATCTGGTCCGCAAGGCAGAGCACGTCGCCACGGAGCGGGGACTGTCGCTTTCCACGCTGGTAGGTTCCTGCCTCGAAGAGGTAGTCAAGCCACAGTTGTCCTACGAGGAGGCCCGAGACCGCGCCATCGCCCGTATGAGACAAGGTGTATCGATGGGCGTCGGCGAGCGGCCGGGCTGGACGAGAGACGAGCTTCATGAACGCTGAGTTCGTCGATTCCAATATCCTCGTCTACGCCCACGATCCGACGACACCCGCAAAGCATGAACGAGCTCGATCGCTCGTCGAGCGTCTGTGGCGCCAACGCACGGGCAGGATCAGTATCCAGGTGATGCAGGAATTCTTCTGGATCGCCACCCGGAAAATTCCGTCGCCCCTGCCCCGAAAGACAGCTCTGGCAATTCTGGCTGATTTGTCCCTCTGGCCGGTCTACTCTCCTGATGCCAAAGACGTGCTGGGTGCTGGGGAACTGTCCGGCGAGATCCAGATTTCTTTCTGGGACGCCATGCTCCTCGTAGCTGCAAAAGCCTCCGGCGCAGGACGGTTTTGGTCGGAGGACCTGACCCATGGCCAGACGGTCAACGGCGTAGAGATCTCCAATCCGTTCTTGGAAAACTGACCGAGCTGCGCACGGCGAGAGAGACCGTGAAGTGCACGGCCGCCGGCTTGCCCTGAGCGTCCACGGCCGGCTCGAAGAGCACGTCACACAGCTCGTTGAGGAACGAGTCCTTGTTGGCACGCTCCGCGTCGCCGCTCGCGGACCAGCGGGTGAAAAACGAGTCGATGAGCATCGTCACATCAAGTGTACCTCACCGCCCAAGCGTGCGGCTCGGTATTGACCCCACCGCGGAATCGTCCGCAGCTGGCGCGGAGTGCTTCGCAGCCCTTGCGGACTACTCCGCGGCGCTTGCGGAGTAGTCCTCAGACCCTGCGGAGCACTTCGCATCGCTTGCCAAGCATTCCGCAACGCTTGCGGACCGTTCCGCGGCGCCTGCGGAGCGTTCCGCAGCACTTGCCGAGCATTCCGCAACGCGTGCGGAGCGTTCCGCAGAGCTCGCAAAGCATTCCGCAACGGTTGCGAAGCACTCCGCAAAGGCTGCGGAACGCTCCGCCGCGGCGGCAAACCGCTCCCATAGAACGACCAGGGGAGCGGAATCCTCTCCCTTAGGGGGGAGAATTCCTCCCCCTACCTTTTTCGGCGTATCGCGTTTGTCCTGAGTACTTTACGAGTCCAGCCGCAGGAAAATCCACCAAAAATCAAAAGAAAGTGTGGACAACGCCGATTGCCCTATCTAACATCTTCCCAGACGCGAAGGTTGCCGCCCGTAGAGGTCTCGATCCGGCGCCTTCAGAAAGGAGAAGAAGGTCCGTACCGGAGAAGGTTTAAAGACGGAAGGTTCGTTGCCGTCCGTGCAGGAGATGGGCTCGGGATAGCCCGGTAAAAAACGCTGTTCAACCTCAAAGAAGGAGAAAGAACATGGCTGGAGGCTCGTATGAGAAGATCGTTTCAGATTGTGAGTTGGTCAAGGACGCGCTCGAATCGCTGCTCGGAGAGATGCCTCATCTCAACGCCGAGAACACCGAGCTCGAGGCGTTCCTCAGCGAGATCAAATCGCTGCGCACGCGACAGAAGGATCTGACCAGTCAGCTCCGGGAAGTCGTGAGGCTGCGGCGGGAGGCGGAGACGCGGGGCGAGGATCTACGCAGCCGCGTGGCCGCTCAGCTCCGCGGCAAGCTCGGTTTCAAGAACGAGCAGCTCCTGAAGTTCGGCATTCCGCCGCGCCGCAAGCCGGCACGCCGTAAGTCGGAAGAGACGTCCACCGAAAAACCGCCCGAAACGTCGAAGGCGGCACAGACGCCTGAAGCGGAGAAGGCGGAGTAACACCGTAGGTCAACCAGACCAATGGGCTATCCTTGGGGGGCGGCGCGCGTCGCCCCCTTTTTCCTGACATCACATCGAGGACACGGAGGCGCGGTATCCTAGAATCGCCATGCAACGGGCTCCGCTCCTGCTCGCCCTCTGCGCTCTCCTCCTCGCCGGCTGCGATATGCCCTCCTCCACCTCCAAGCCCGTGACGCTCGCCGTGGTCAACGCCCATGTGTGGACGGGCGACTCGCGCCAGCCGTGGGCCGAGGCCGTGGCCGTCTCCGGCGAGGAGATCGCGGCGGTCGGCCTGGGCTCGGAGATCCGCAAGCGGCTGGACTCGGGCACGCGCGTGATCGACGCGCACGGGCAGATGGTGGTGCCCGGGTTCATCGACTCTCACATCCACTTCATCGACGGCGGCTTCCGGCTGGCCTCGGTGCAGCTCCGCGACGCCAAGACGCCGGAGGAATTCGTCGCCCGCATCAAGGAGTTCGCCAAGGGCGTGCCCGCCGGCGGCTGGATCACCGGCGGCGATTGGGACCATGAGAACTGGGGCGGCCAGCTCCCCCACCGCGAGTGGATCGACGCGGTGACGCCAGACCTGCCGGTGTGGGTAAACCGGCTGGACGGCCACATGGCGCTCGCCAACTCCGCCGCCCTGCGCGCCGCGGGCGTCACGGCGGCGACGCCCGATCCTGAAGGCGGCACCATCGTGCGCGACGCCGGCGGCGAGCCCGCGGGCGTGCTCAAGGACAACGCTCTCGATCTCGTGGAAAGGGTCGTGCCGGCGCCCACCCCGGCGATGCTGGACCGCGCCCTCGCCGCCGCCATGCGCTACGTGGCCGAGCGCGGCGTGACCTCCGTGCACAACATGGGCTCGTGGGCCGATCTCGAGACGTTCGAGCGCGCCCACCGCGCCGGCCGGCTGCGCACGCGCATCTATGCCGCGGTGCCGCTCGCCACCTGGGAGCGGCTGCGCGACGCCGTGGCCTCGCGCGGCCGCGGCGACGACTGGCTCCACATCGGCGCGCTCAAGGGCTTCGTCGACGGCTCGCTGGGCTCGCACACCGCGGCTTTCTACGCGCCGTTCAGCGACGCGCCGAGCGACAAGGGCCTCCTCGTCAACACGCCGGAGGACCTCTACGCGTGGACCTCGGGCGCGGACAAGGCCGGTTTGCACGTCCTCGTGCACGCCATCGGCGACCGCGCCATCGGTCTGCAGCTCGGCATCTACGAGCGCGTCGCCAAAGAGAACGGTGCGCGGGACCGCCGCTTCCGCATCGAGCACGCGCAGCACATCGCGCCCGCGGACCTTCCGCGCTTTGCCGCGCTCGGCGTGATCCCGAGCATGCAGCCCTACCACGCCATCGACGACGGCCGCTGGGCGGAAAAAGTGATCGGTCCGGAGCGCATCGAGACCACCTACGCCTTCCGCTCCCTGCGCGATTCCGGCGCCCGGCTCGCCTTCGGCAGCGACTGGTTCGTGGCGCCGCCCGCGCCGCTCGCAGGGATCTACGCCGCCGTCACCCGCCGCACGCTCGACGATCGAAATCCGCACGGCTGGGTGCCCGAGCAGAAGATCGCCGTGGAGGACGCCCTGCGCGCCTACACCGGCGGCGCCGCCTACGCGGAATTCGCCGAGAAGCGCAAGGGAACCCTGGAGCGCGGCAAGCTCGCCGACTTCGTGATCCTCGACCGCGACCTGACGCGGATCCCGCCGGAGACGATCCGCGACGCCAAGGTGAGGATGACGGTGGTGGGCGGCAAGGTCGTCTATGAGGCGTCCCCGGATCAGGGAAATTCCATGTAGTGGCACTCCTACAGAAGAGCTTGTTCACTGTAGACTATGCATAGATCTCTCGTTGACCCTGGGCTGCGGTCTACATTGCGCGTCGACGGGAGTTGAGGACCGAGGGGTTTCTCGACAGCCGGAGCCTCGGAAGGAGACGGTGGGCGAGCTCATTCGGGTCTTGATCGTCGACGACCACTTCGTGGTGCGCAAGGGGGTCTGCGCGCTGCTGATGGACGCCGAGGACATCGCCGTGGTGGGCGAGGCCGGCGACGGGCGAGAGGCGGTCGAGCTGGCCGAGCGCCTGCGTCCGCAGGTGATCCTGATGGACCTGAAGCTTCCCGAGCTCGGCGGGGTGGAGGCGATCCGGGAGATCCTCGCCGCGCAGCCGGAGACGGCGATCGTCGTGTTGACGGCCTCGGGTCCGGAAGCGCAGGTCCTCGCCGCCGTCGAAGCGGGAGCCTTGGGGTATCTCGCCAAGACCGCCGAGCGCGAGGAGCTCCTGGCCGCCATCCGCCGGGTCGCCCAGGGGGAGCTGTGCCTGCCGACGCGGCTGACCCGCCAGGTGCTCACCCATCTTCACTCGCCGTCCTCCGGGATTGTCTCGGAGCCGCTGACCGAGCGAGAGGAAGAGGTCCTGCGGCTGCTGGCCCGCGGCTGGAGCAACCAGCAGATCGCCGGAAAGCTGGGCATCGCCGAGATCACGGTGCGCACCCACGTCAGCCACGTCCTCGGCAAGCTGGGCGCCAACAACCGCGTGCAGGCGGCCCTCTACGCGCTGCGCGCCGGGCTGGTCTCGCTGGAGGACGCATGAAGGCCAGGGGCAGCCCGTTGGCGCTGCTGGCGCTGGTCAACGCCGCGGTCGTCCTCCTCGCGTTGTCGGCCCTCCTGGGAACCCGTTCCCGCATTGCCTCCCTGCCGGTGCTCGTGACGCTCGCCCTGCTCCTGGCCTGCGCCGCCGAGGCCTGGCTGCTGCTCCGCGCCCATCGCGCCGCGGCCGCCCTGGCCGGCGAAGCCGAGCGCCGCAAGCGGGCCGAGCAGGAGGCGCGCGCCGCCGATCTCGCCAAGGGCCAGATCCTGGCCAACGCGAGCCATGAGATCCGCACGCCCATGAACGGCGTCCTCGGCATGGCGGACCTGCTGCTGAGGAGCGAGCTGACCGCGGCCCAGCGCGGGCAGGTCGAGCTGATCCGGACGACGGCCGAGGCGCTGCTCGCCCTGGTGAACGACATCCTCGACTTCTCCCGCATCGAGGCCGGCCACTTGGAGCTGCGGCCGCGGGATTTCCAGCTCCGGGAGATGGTGGGCGAGGTGGTGCGGCTGCTCGCGCCGCAGGCCGCCGCGCAGGGGATCGACCTCCGCCTCGACGTCAGCGCCCTGATCCCGGACGACCTCTACGGCGATCCGATCCGCCTGCGCCAGGTGTTGATCAACCTGGTGGGCAACGCCGTGCGGCACACGCGGGAGGGATTCGTCGCCGTCACCATCGAGGCGCGGGACGGCAAGGGCGGAGCCCCGGAGGTCCGCTTCGAGATCCGGGATACGGGCACGGGCATCCGGCTACCGGTGCAGGCCCGGCTCTTCCAGCCGTTCGCCCAGTCGGACAGCTCGACGACCCAGGGCCTGGGAGGCTCCGGGCTGGGGCTGGTCATCTCCAAGAGCATCGTCGAGCTGATGGGGGGCGAGATGGGCTTCGAGAGCGCCTACGGCGCCGGCTCGACCTTCTGGTTCCAGGTGCCCCGGGAGGCGGCCCGCGGCACCGGAGCCCTCGACCGCCGCGAAGACGACCGCCGCGCGACACGACACCCCGCCCGCGTCCTGGTGGTGGACGACCATGCCGTCAACCGCATGCTCGCCCAGGCGCAGCTCCGGGATTTCGGCTATGTCGCCGACGCCGCGGAGAGCGGCCAGGCGGCGCTGGACCTGCTGGCCGAGCGCACCTACGACGCGGTGGTCCTGGATTGCGCCATGCCGGAGCTCGACGGCTACGAGACCTGCCGCCGCCTGCGCGCGCGGGAAGGCGAGGGCCGGCGCACGCCGGTGATCGCCTTGACCGCCTTCACCCTGGACGGGGCGCGGGAGAAGTGCCTGGCGGCCGGCATGGATGACTACCTGGCCAAGCCCTTCCGGGGCGAGGATCTGGCGGCCAAGCTGGACCTCTGGGTGGGGACCGGGCCCGCCGCGCCGCAGAACGGCGACGCCAAACGCATCGACGAGCGGCTCGCGGCCCTCCAACGCCTCGGCAAGGCCGCGGGAGACGAGACGCCGGCGCGGGTGGTGGAGGCCTTTCGCGGCCAGGGAGAGCGGGACCTCGAGACCATGTCGCACGCCGTTCGCCAGGCGGACGGAGAAGCCCTCGCCGCGGCCGCCCATTCCCTGCGCGGCAGCTCCGGCATCCTCGGCGCCGCGGGGCTGGCGGCGCTCTGCGCCGAGCTCGAGGCGCTGGCCAAACAGGGTGATCTCGCGGCCTGCGCGCCCCGGCTGCAGGCGGTCGAAGAGGAGTATCGCGCCGTCGAAGGGAGGCTCCCGCCATGATCCGCGCCGGGCAGACGGTCGGCCACATCCGCATCGAGGAGCGCGTGGGCGCGGGCGGCATGGGAGCCGTCTTCGTCGGCTTCGACGAGAAGCTGCAGCGCCGGGTCGCTCTCAAGGCCATCCGCAGCGACCGCCTCGACGCCGCCGCCCGCCGCCGCTTCCTGGCCGAGGCGCGCGTCCTCTCCCAGCTCGACCATCCCAACGTCTGCCGCATCCACGGCTACGTGGAGGGAGAGGAGCAGGACTTCCTGGTGCTGGAGCTGATCCGTGGCCGCACGCTGCGCAAGGCGCTCGAGGCGGGAATCGAGCCCCGCGACCGGCTCCGGATCGCCGAGGAGATCGCCCGGGCTCTCGCCGCGGCGCACGAGAAGGGCGTCGTCCACCGCGATCTGAAGCCCGACAACGTGATGCTGACCGAGGCGATGGAGGCCAAGGTGCTGGACTTCGGCCTCGCCCGGTCCATGGACGCCTCCGGCGCGGAATCGTCCTCCCGCCTGGAGGAGACGTCGCCTCCGGCAGGCCCGGCGGCCGACGCCGCATCCGGCGGCGCCGCCGAGGACACGCACACCTGGGTCCCCTCGCAGTTTCTGCACACCCAACGCGGCCGCGCCCTGGGCACTCCCACCGCCATGAGCCCCGAGCAGGCGCGGGCGGAGCCGGTGACGGCGGCGAGCGACGTCTACTCCCTGGGACTGCTGCTGCAGGAGCTCTTCACCGGCCGGCCGCCCTACGAGCCGGGCCTTTCGGAACCGCTGCTGCTGGTGAAGGCCATCGAAGGCGACAGCCTGCCGCTCGAAGGGATCAAGGACGCGGATCTCGCCGCTCTCCTCCGCCGGCTCAAGGCGCTGGCGCCCGAGGCCCGGCCCACCGCCGCCGAGGCGGCCGAGCGCCTCGCCTGGATCCGCGGCAAGCCCATGCGCCTCCGGCGCCGGCTCCTGGCGGCGGCCCTGGCCGCGGCCTTCGTGCTGGGCGGCGTCAAGTACATCCTCGATCTGCGGCGGGAACGGCAGCTCGCCCTGGAGGCCCGCAACGAGGCGGAGCAGGTCACCGGCTTCCTGGTGGATATCTTCCGGGTCTCGGATCCCCAGCTAGGCCGCGGCCCCACCATCACCGCCCGCGAGATCCTCGACCAGGGCGCCGGACGGCTGGACCGCGAGCTGGCGGACCAGCCGCGGGTCAAGGCGCGCATGCTGCAGACCGTCGGCACCGTCTACCAGCAGCTCGGGCTCTACGACAAGGCGGCTCCGCTCCTGGAAAACGCCCTGAAGACCCGGCAGCAGCTCTTCGGCCCCGAGAGCCTCGAGGTCGCCGAGAGCCTGGAGAGCCTGGGCCGCCTCGACGAGCGGCAAGGCCGCTACCCGCAGGCCCGGCCGCTGCTCGAGCGCTCGCTGGCGCTGCGCGAGGCCGCCCTCGGCGCCGCGGACCCGCAGGTGGCCCAGAGCCTCGACGCCCTCGCCGGCCTCGCCTTCTCGGAAGGGGACTACCCCCGCGCCAAGAGCCTCTGGCAGCGGGCCCTCGGCCTGCGGGAGAAGGCCCTGGGACCGCGCCATCCCCGGGTCGCCGACGTCCTCGACCGGCTCGCCCTCGTCCACCTGCGCTCCGGCGAAGACGCCGCCGCGGAGCAGCTCTTCCAGCGCGCCCTGGCCCTCCGGCGGCAGGCCCTCGGTCCCCGCCATCCCCAGGTCGCCGAAAGCCTGGCGAACCTCGCCATCTTCTATCGCCAGCACGGCGATCCGGCGAAAGCCGAGCCGCTTTTCCGGCAGGCGCTGGCGGCGAACCAGGAGATCGTCGGCGCCGAGCATCCCGTGGTCGCCCGCAATTGTTACAACCTGGGCCTGTGCCTGATCGACCTGGGCAAATTCGCGGAGGCCGAGACCTTCCTGCGCCGCGCCCTGGACGTCCAGCGCAAGGTCCTCGGCCCCGAGCATCCCGAGGTCGCCTCCATCCTCAACAGCCTGGCCACCCTCTACCAGCGGCAGGGCGACGCCGCCCGCGCCGAGCCCCTCTACCGGCAGGCGCTCGCCGTGCAGGAGCGCGCGCTGGGGCCCGATCATCCCAGCATCGCCTATACGCTGATGAACCTGGGCCTGCTGCACAGCGAGCGGGGCGATCTCGCCGGCGCCGAGCCCCTCTACCGCCGGGCGATCGCCATCTGGGAACAGCGCCTCGGCCCGGACCACCCGCTGGTCGTTCAAGCCCTCGGCAACCTCGCCGCCCTGCGGCGCGAGCGGGGGGACCTCGCCGGCGCCCAGGCGCTCTATCAACGCGCCATCGACGCCACCCGCAAGCGCCTCGCCGCCGATGCGGACAATCCCGGCGAGCGGCAACGCCTGGCCCAGAGCCTGGTGGAGATCGGCAAGCTGGACCGGGACCTCGGCCAGACCGCGCAGGCCGAGGCGAGCTGGAGCGAGGCCGCCGCCCTCATGGCGCCGCTGACCGCGGGCACGGAGGTGGTGGATTTCCTCGACACCCACGCCCGCGCCCTCCTCTACCTCGGCCGCACCAACGAGGCGCGGCCCCTGGTGAAGGCGCTCCTCGACCGCGGCTGGAAAGACGCCGAGTTCCTCGCCCTGTGCCGCAAGAGCGCCCTCTGCCCGTAGCGGGCCCGCGCCTACAACAAACGTTGAGAGAAAAATCAACGTTTTGAGGATGACAGGCGAGAGCCTGATCGCCGATCCTTGGTAGTGGACCCGCACAGCGACAAGCGGCGTTCTTTCCCCACGGCCGGGGGAGGTCAGAGCTCCCCTGGCCTTTTTTTCAGGCTCGGTCGGCGCCCACAACAAAGGTTGAGAGAAAAATCAACGTTTTGAGGATGACAGGCGAGAGCTGATCCCCGATCCTGTTTACGAATCTCGCGGAGAGACAAAGCGGCGTTCCCCCCACGGCGAGTGGGACCTCACCCCCCTGGCCCCCTCTCCTAAAGGAGAAGGGCGTCAGAGCGTCAATTTTCATTCTTCATTGCCCCCTCTCCTTTAGGAGAGGGGGCCAGGGGGGTGCCGCGCCCCCACACCGCGAACAAGCTGAACGTGATCGCCCAAGCCCCCACAACATCGATCGTGTAATGGAGGTGCGCGAGCAGCACTACGGCCACCGTCGCCCAGTGGCTGAGCGCCGCCCACCAGCGCAGTCCCCTCCCCTCACGCCGGCAGTAGAGCCAGAGCAGGAAGGTGGACGAGACGTGGCCCGAGAAGAAGAGATCCTTGGTGAGGTACACCTGGGCGGCATTGCCGAAGAAGGTCGTTAAGGGATTGATCAGCATGAGCCAGGCGTGCAGGAGAGCCTCGCCGTGGAGGCCGGCGTTGACGTCTGCGCCGTGGACGGGACCGAGTCCGGTCAGTCCCACGCAGAGGCCGCGGACGAGGCTGACGATCCCGCCCAGATAGAGAAAGCTGAGGAAGGCGCCGCGGTTCCGCCGCCAGAGCGCGAGGGCCGGCGGCACGTAGAGGATCAGCCAGAGCCAGTAGTTGCGCTCGTCGATCCACGCCACTCGCGGCAGCCGGGCGAGCACGAGGTCCGGCAGCGAAGGCGCCGGGCGGCCCTCGGTGAGCAACGAGAGGCCGAGCATCGCCGCGTGGCACGCATAGCGCCAGGCGAGAGCGGCGGGGACGGAGTCCCGGAGGGGGCGCACGGAGGGGGACGTTTGGCCTCGGAAGCGTTCTGCCCTTCGAAGCCTCACCCCCTGTCCCCCTCTCCCTGACGTGAGAGGGGGGACGACTGCGAAGGGGATTGGCTGGTTCTTGCCTGTCGCAGATTCACAGCGGTTTCTAGGATTTTGGATAGGACGGATTCGCGGTCTTCGAAAATCTGCCGCAACATCTGCCACATCGCTCGTTCTGCCGGAGTGGGCTCGGCGCGCAGGATCTGCGCCCGAGACTTCGCAGGGCCCGATACCGGCAAACGTTGCTTCCGTTCCCTCATCGCAGGCAATTCCCTCCGCATGCGTCCCCCCTCTCACGTCAGGGAGAGGGGGACAGGGGGTGAGGCTTCGCAGGGAAAACCGGTCCGCTTTACGCTTTCCCCTCCCCCTACTTACTCCGTCCGCAGCGCCACCAGCGGATCCACCCGCGTCGCCCTCCGGGCCGGCAAATAACAGGCGATCATGCCCACCAGCGCCAGCACCAGGAAGACGGCGGCGAAGATAACGGGGTCCGTCGGGGCCACGCCGAAGAGGACGCTCGCCAGCACCTTGCGGAGGGCGACGGCGCCGGCGACGCCGAGGAAGAGGCCGGCTCCCACCAGCCAGGCGCCCTGCGCCAGGATCATCCGCAGCACCTCGCGCGCCTGGGCGCCGAGAGCCATCCGTACGCCGATCTCCTGCGTGCGCAGCTCCACCATGTAGGCCAGCACGCCGTAGGTGCCGACGGCAGCGAGCGTCAGCGCCACCAGCGAGAAGACGAGCACGAGGAAGGCCACGAAGCGCGGTTGCGCTACGGACTCGTAGACCACCTGCTCCATCGGCCGCACGTCCGCCACGGGCAGCGCCGGATCGATGCGGTGGACCTCGTTGCGCACGGAATTGACCAGGCTCATCGGGTCCTGCCGGGTGCGCAGGACGACGTACAGCGTGTCGGGCACGCGGCGGATCAACTGGTCGTGCAGGAAGTACACCTCCGTCCCGGTTTTCTTGTCGAGCCCGCCCTGCTTGACGTCGGCGACGACGCCGATGATGGTGAACCACGGCAAGGGCTCCCGGAACTCCGGGCGGATCCTCCGGCCGATGGGACTCCGGCCGGGCCAGAAGAGCTTCGCCATCGTCTCGTTGATGAGCACCACGGGAGCCGATCCCCGAGCGTCTCCGGGCGCGAAGGAATGGCCCTCGATCACCCGGATGCCCATGGTCGTGAAGTAGTCGCGGGTGACGAATTGCCAGTAGTCGGCGTTCTGGATCGGCCCGTCGGGCGTGCGCGGAATGCCTTCGAATTCCATGTCGTTGGCGTCCACCGGCCGGTTCGGCGGCAGGCCGGACATGGCGGCGGCGCTCTCGACGCCGGGCAGGCGCGAGACCTGGGCGAGGAGGCGCTGGTAGAAGCCCGTCACCTGCTCGGGCTTTTCGTAGGTGGCCTCCGGCAGCGAGACCTGGAGCGAGAGGAGGCCGTGCGGATCGAAGCCGGGATCGACGTTCTGCAGCAGCCAGAAGCTGCGGATGAGCAGGCCGCCGCCGATCACCAGCGTGGCGGCGAAAGCCACCTCCAGCACCACCAGCACGCGCCGCAGCCACTGGCGGCCGGCTCCCGCCGTGGCGCGCTGGCCGCCCTCCTTGAGCGAGGCGAAGAAGGCTCCCGCCCGTGCGTGGAGAGCCGGCGCCAGACCGAAGAGGACGCCGGTGAGCAGCGAGACGCCGAAGGTGAAGAGGAGGCTGCGGCCGTCGATGCCGATCTCGTCGACCCGCGGCAGGCTTTCGAGGTTGGCGGCCACGATGCCCTTGACGCCCCACAAGGCGAGGAGCACTCCGAGGCCGCCGCCGAGCAGCGCGAGCAGCACGCTCTCGGTGAGGAACTGGCGCAGCAGGCGGCCGCGGGCGGCGCCGAGGGCGGTGCGGATGGCCACTTCCCTCTGCCGAGCCTCCGCGCGCGCCAGCAGCAGATTGGCGACGTTGACGCAGGCGATGAGCAGCACGAGCCCGACGGCGCCGAGGAGCAGCCGGATCTTCGGCCGCACGCCGCCCACCAGGTCGTCGAGGAGCGGCTGGATGACCAGGCGGTGGCGGTCGGGGCTGGGCGTGTGGTCGTCGGGCATCTCCCGCCGCCAGCGCGCCAGCAGGCCGTCCATCTCGGAGCGCGCCTGGGCGAGCGAGACGCCGTCCTTGAAGCGGCCGACGAGGAAGAGATAGTGGTTGCCGCGGAAGCCCGGCTTGGCCGGATCGAGGGCCAGGGGAATCCACGCCTCGATGCGCTCGTCACCGATGGTGAAGCCGGGCGGCATGACGCCGATCACCGTACGGTCCACGCCGTCCACCTTGATCCGCCGGTTGAGAAGGGTGCGGTCCGCGCCGAAAGCCCGCCGCCAGAGGCCGTCGGAGAGCACCACCACCTTCTCGGTGTTCGGCAGGTCCTCGGCCGGCGAGTAGTAGCGGCCGACTTCGGCATCCACCCCGAGCGCCTTGAACAGCCCCGCGGTGGCGAACGCCGCGTCGGCGCGCACCGGCTCGCCTTGACCGGCGATGTTGACGGCGCCCGTCACGTAGGCCCCCAGGCTCGCGAAGCTGCGGTTCCACCGGCTGTAGTCGGTGAATTCCATGGGATCCATCCAGAAGCGGTCGAAGCCCATGTTGGGAAACTGGCTGTAGACGATCGCCAGCCGGCCGGAGTCGCGGTACGGCAGCGGCTTCAGGAGCACGGAGTCGGCGACGCTGAAGATGGCCGCGTTGGCGCCGATGCCGAGCGCCAGCGTGGCGGCGGCGAGCAGCGTGAAGCCGGGGCTGCGGAGGAGCAGGCGGCCGGCGTAACGGAGGTCCTGAAGCAGGGCTTTCATCGCATGGATCTCCTGAGATTTCCCCTTCTACGATGACCGGCGTAGTTGGGTTGCAGGCTCACCTCGGCGCCCCCGGCGTCTCGATGCGCAGACGGCCATCCTCTCGGAAGCGCACCAGGATCTCACCGCTGCGGTCCGTCCGCAAGATACGGGCTCCATGCTCCTCCAGACGCTCGACGACGTCGGGCGCGGGATGGTGATAGAGGTTGTTGACGCCGGCCGAGATCAAGGCCAGACGCGGCGTGGCCGCCTTCAGGAACGTGGCGGTGGACGAGGTCCGGCTGCCATGGTGCGCGACCTTCAGGATGTCCGTGCGCAGGGATCCGGCACAGCACTCGGCCAGATGGTGCTCGGCCCAGCTCTCGATGTCGCCGGTGAGCAGGACGCGCCGGCGATAGACCTCGGCGAGGAGCACGAGCGAGCGCTCGTTCACCTCGTGCCGGTCGTCCGCCTCGGGATGGAGGACGGCGAGGCGCCAGCGGCCGAGCGCCATCCTCTGCCCTTTGGCGAGCAGGCGCGTGCGGACGCCGGGAATCGTCAGCAGGCGTCCGGCGCAACCCGAAAGGTCCCAGCCCGGCGCCGTCCAGACCTCGTCGACAGGGAGATAGGCGGCGATGTCCACGAGGCCGGCGCAATGATCGCGGTCGGGATGCGTCATGACGAGAGCGTCCAGCCGGCGCACGCCTTCCGCCAGCAAGGCCGGCAGGAGAACCCGCCCGCCGAGATCGCCGTTGAGCCAGCCGCCGCCATCCACGAGGATGGCGCGGCCGCCATCGCGCAGGAGGATGGAGTCGCCCTGTCCGACATCGATCATCGCCAACTCGGGATCGCGCCTGGCGGCGGCCGGCCAGCCCGCGGCGGCGCAGACGCCCAGACAGGCCGCGACTACGGCGAGTGCCGCGAGGCTCCTCCGCGCCGGCAGGAAGAGCAGCGCCGTGAGGGCCGCCGCCAGCAGCCAGGCGCCTGCCGGCGAGAGCACGGCCGGCAGTGGGAACCAGACTTCCGGCGGTGTTCGCGACGGCCAGGAGAACGGCGCCGCGAGCCAGTCCAGAGCCGGCAGCAGGGCGCCCGCGAGCGCAGGAGAGGCGAGAGCGATGGCCGTCCACAGCAGCGAAGCGATGAGGGCGAGGCCCGTCCACGGCACGGCCGGCAGGTTGAGCCACGGCGCCAGCGGCGAGAGGAGGTGGAACTTCGGCAGCGCCCAGGGAATCGTCGCGAGCTGCGCGCCGGCGCTCGCCGCCACCGGCCTGGCCAGCCAGGAGGGCACGAAGCGGCTCCGCCAGCGCTCGGCGAGCGGCGGCGCGAGCAGCAGCAGGCCGGCGGTGGCCGCGGCGGTGAGCTGGAAGGCCGGCGAGAGCGCCGCGTCCGGTCGGTCCGCGAGGAGCAGGATCACCGCCCAGCCGAGAGCGTTGGCGGCGGCGGGAGGCCGCCTGGCGAGCAGAGCGGCCACGGCGAGCGAGGCCATTACGGCGGAGCGCACCAGCGCCGGCAGTGGCCCCACCAGCAGCAGGTAGAGCAGGATCGAGGACAGCATCAAGGCCAGCCGCAGGTTGCGGTGCAGCCAGCCGGTGAGCAGCCAGACCGCGCCCGCGACAAGCGCCACGTGAACGCCCGAGACGGACATCAGGTGATAGACGCCGGTGACGCGCAAGCCGCGCTTCCACGGCAGGGGCAGGCGCGAGACGTCGCCCAGCACGAGAGCCCGCGCCAGCGCCTTGCCCTGGCGGCCGTCCGCGCTTTCGGGCCCCGCCTCGCGGTAGGCCCTCTCGAGCCGCAGACGGATGGCGCCGGAGAGGCGCGCCACGGCTCCCGGCGGACCCTCGAGCTCCATCAGGCTGCGGCTCTTCACCCGCAGCCGCCAGGGACCGGGCGGCACCGGCGCGCGGTTGGCGAAGCCGGACGAGCGGGTCACATAACCTTTAACGCACAAGGTGGAGCCAAACGTTGGTGGCGGCTCCTCGGGATCGGGCAGGTGGAGGATCACCTCGAGCATCGGCGTCTCCACCCGGTCGCCCTGACGCAGCCGCAAGACCCGCGACGGTGCCGACCAGCCTTCTTCATCTTCGATCCAGTGCCCGGCCACCTGCACGACGGCGGTGACCGGGCTCTCCAGATCGAGCGAGTCGAGCGGCTTCGCCGGCAGGCCGAGCCGCACCGCCGCGGTGAGCAGCCCGAAGCTCAGAAAGGCGAGGGCCGTGCCCGTCCGCCGTCCCAGCGCCAGACCGAGAAGGCCCAGTGCCGCGAGCAGCGAGACCGGCAGGTAGAAAGCCTGAAAAGCCAGGAGGACACCGGCGGCGAAAGCGCCGGCCGGCAGGAGCATGGGAGCATGGCGGAGGTCCATGCCCTATAAAGTCGGAAAAACCGGGTTTTATCGCTCAACTTTTTTCGCCGAGGCCGTTTCCGATCGGACGGATCTCACTGATCGGACGGATCTCCGATCTCCGCTTCCGGCGAGAACAGCGACAGCACCGGCAATCCCAACCGCCGGCGGAGGACCTGGCGGGCGAGGCGCACGCGGGAGTGCTCCACCTCGCCGGCGGGCAGGCGCTTGCCGAGGGAGGCGAGGGTCTTCTCCACCGCCGCGTCGATCTCGGCGCGGACCTCGTCGTCGAGGCTCTCCGATGCGGCATCGAGCATCTCCCGGTCGAGCGACGCGAGCTGCTCTTCCACCTCCTGGGGATCGCCGTCCAGGGCGGCGATGCGGACGGCGAGGGTCTCGCGTTCCGGTAGCTCGGCGGGGAGGGCGGCGGCGAGCGCGGCGAGACGCGGCCGTGCTTCGAAAGCCTCCGCGATCTCGGCGCGGCGGCCGGGCGCCGTCAGCTCGCGGACTTCCTCCCACGCCGCCTCGACGGCGGGAGCACAGTAGCGCAGGCTGGAGATCTTCCCCTTGGCGCCGCGCTCCTTGCGGCGGGCGAAGACCTCGGCCAGCGTACGCCTCACCAGCTCGAGGGGGACTCCCTCCTGGTGCCAGCGGCGAGCCACCTGCCAGTCCTTCGGCGAGAGCAGCAGCGGCGATCCCCGCAGCTCTACGAAGATCTCTTCGATGGCCTGAAAGTAGGCATGGTCGGAATCCTCAGCGGGTTCGCTCATGACGTTACAAAAAATTTACCTCTCCTTGATGCCGCCTTCTACAGGTGTCGTTGTACGATCGAATTCCCTTAGCCGGGCTCGAAAGGAGGTCTGGGATGTTCAAGATCCTGACACGACCGGCCGCCGCTCTCCTCCTCATCTTGGCATCTTTCGCCGCCCTCGCGGCCGCCGCGCCGGAAGCCTCGCCCGAATGGCCCCAGTGGCGAGGCCCCAACCGGGACGACGTCGCCAGGGAGACGGGGCTGCTCGCCAGTTGGCCCCAGTCCGGCCCGCCGCTGGCCTGGAAGACGAGCGGCCTCGGCGGCGGCTTTTCGAGCGTGGCCATCTCCGGCGGCCGCATCTACACCATGGGCGACCGCCAGGGCAGCCAGCAGGTGGTGGCGATGAATCTCGCGGACGGCAAGATCGCCTGGACGGCGAAGATCGGTCCCGTCTGGGAGGACGAGTACGGCGGGCCGCGCGGGACCCCGACGGTCGACGGCGACCGGGTCTACGCGCTCGGCACCGAAGCGGACCTGGTCTGCCTGCAGGCGGCCACGGGGAAGGAAGTATGGCGGAAGAACTTGGCGCGCGACTTCGGCGGCCAGATGATGTCGAGCTGGAAGTGGAGCGAATCGCCCCTGGTGGACGGCGACCGGCTGATCGTGACGCCGGGGGTGGCCAACGCGATGCTGGTGGCCCTGGACAAGAAGACCGGCAAGGAGATCTGGCGCGCCGCGGCGCCGAATCTCGGCGGCCAGGGCGCGGACGGCGCCGGCTACTCCTCCGTGATGATCTCCAACGGCGGCGGCGTCAAGCAATACGTCCAGTTGACGGGCCGCGGGCTGGTCTCCGTGCGGGCGCAGGACGGCAAGTTCCTCTGGGGATACAACAAGATCGCCAACGACGTGGCGAACATCCCGACGCCGATCGTCAGGAGCGATTACGTCTTCGCCTCGACCGGTTACCAGACGGGCAGCGCTCTGCTCAAGCTGAGCCGCGCCGGCGACGGCGTCAAGGCGCAGGAGGTCTATTTCCTGCCGGCCAGGACGCTGCAGAACCATCACGGCGGCCTCGTGCTGATCAACGACTACGTCTACGGCGGCCACGGGCACAACCGGGGCAATCCCATCTGCGTCGAGATGGCGACCGGCAAGGTGGCCTGGGGCGGCGAGGGTGCCGCGTCGGACCACGGCGGCTCCGGCTCCGCCGCCGTCACGGCCGCCGACGGCCACCTCTATTTCCGCTATCAGAACGGCCGCATGGTGCTGATCGAAGCTACGCCGCAGGGCTACCACGTCAAGGGCGCGTTCTCGATCCCGAACGTCAGCCATCCGAGCTGGTCGCACCCGGTGGTCGCCGGGGGCAAGCTCTACCTGCGGGAGCAGGACAACCTGTACGTGTACAACGTGAAGCGCGGATGACCTGAAAGGGACGACAGAGACAGCAGGGACAGCAAGGACAAGAAAAGGCTCATCCGTGATAGTAGAGCCTTGTGTCCGACGTCTCCGCCCCTGTCGCGCCCGCGCCTGTCGCCGAGTCGGCCGCGCCGGACAGGAGCCGGTACGATCGTTCCATCACCGAGGGGCCGCTGCGCCGTGCGGTGTGGAAGATCGCCTGGCCCACCATGCTGACGAATGCCCTCGGCGGGCTGCAAGGCATGATCGATCACGCGCTGGTGGGGAATCTCGTCGGCTTCAAGGCCAACGCGGCGATTGGCGTCAGTTGGCAGATCCTGATCGTCGTCATCGTCTTCATCTCGTCGCTGTTCACCGGGATGAGCGTGCTCGTCGCGCGTTTCGCCGGCGCCGGCGAGGAGGACAAGGTCAACCGCACCGTCTACCAGGCGTTCCTGACCGCCGCCGCCATGTCGTTCGGCATCATGGCGCCGGTCGGCTACGTGCTGTCGCCGTGGCTGCTCGATCTGGTGAACGCCGCGCCCGCGGTGCAGGCGGAAGCGCTGCCGTTTCTGCGCATCATGTTCCTCTTCAGCGGCGGCATGCTGATGGTCTTCATGCTGAGCGGCGCCCTGCGCTCCGCCGGCGACGCACGGACCCCGATGGTTCTCGGCATCTCCATGACGGTGCTGAACCTCGTGCTCAACGTGGTGTTGATCCGCGGCCTGGGGCCGATCCCCGCCTTCGGCACCGCGGGCGCGGCGATCGGCACGGTGATCGCCTCCGGCCTGGTCGCCGTGTACGCTCTGGCGAAGCTCTGGACCGGCGGCTGGGTCGTCGCGTTCCCGCGCGGACAGGGGTTCGGCCCTGACTGGGCGATCATCAAGTCGCTCTTCCGCTTCGGACTGCCGACCGGCATTCAGGGCATCGCCATGAACGTCGGCGGCGTGCTGCTCCTCTCGTTCATCGGCTCACTGGCGCAGAGCGCGGCGGCGCAAGCGGCGTTCGCGGTCTCGTATACGCAGCTCTTCTCGCTCATCACGTGGACGTCGATGGGGCTGATGGGCGCCGCCGCCGCGATTGCGGGGCAGAACCTCGGCGCGGGCAAGCCGGACCGGGCGGGTCAGGCTGTTCACATCGCGGCGCGTTTCGGTCTGGCCGGCGCCGCATTCGTCGGCGTGTTCTTCTTTTTCTTCCCGCGGCACCTGCTGGCGGTCTTCGGCATGAACGAGCCCGTCGTGGTCGAGATCGGCGTGCAGCTCCTGCGCATCCTCAGCGTCTCGGGCCTGTTCATCGCCGTCGCTCTTACCTACACCGGCGGGCTGCAGGGAACCGGCGACACGAAGAGCCCGCTCTACATCTCGATCGTCTCGCAGATCGTCATACCGCTCGGCATCTGCTTCGTCATCCAGCAGACCGGCAGGCTGGATCCGATCGACATCTGGCTGGCCATCCTGGCGGGTCACGCGACGCGGTGCATCCTGAGCGTGGTGCGGTTCAATCAGGGACGGTGGCGGGCGATCAGAGTGGACTTCGAGCGTTCGCGGTGAAGATCGTCCTCCTCGCCAGTAAAACCAGCAGATTGAAAAGTTTACCGATTTTTTACACGGAGCGCCCGAGCCAAGCAAGGGGTTGGGATAACATTCCGGCCGCGCCGACGTACCATGGACAGGCGGCCTCGCGCGCGTCCTGAAGAGGATATGTACGCGGCAGAACCCAAGGATCCCCGAATGCGCTCGTCAAAAATCTCCGTCCTCTTCGTCCTATCCGTCGTCCTCTCCGCCCTTGTAGCCCGCCCTGTGGCGGCCGCCGAGTGGCCCGCCTGGCGAGGCCCTCACCAGGACGGCGTCTCGCCCGAGACCGGTCTGGTGTCGAAATGGTCTCCCGCGGGCGAGAACCTGGTCTGGCACGTCAAGGATCTGATGGGGCGCTCGACGCCGGTCGTCTTCGACGGCCGGGTGTGCGCCAACGGGCGGGCGGGGCAAGGCGTCGACATGCACGAGGAGGTCGCCTGCTTCGACGCCGGGACCGGCAAGGAGCTGTGGCGGCGGCGCCTCGACGTCTACAACACGATGGTGCCCTACAACCGGGTGGGATGGGCGAGCGTCGTGGGCGATCCCGAGACGGGCAACCTCTACGCCTGCGGCGTGGGCGGCCTGCTGGTGGCCTTCGACCGCGCGGGCAAGGTAGCCTGGCAACGGTCGCTGACCGAGGAATTCGGCTTCTACTCGGGCTTCGGCGGACGGACGCACACGCCGATGATCGACGAGGACCGGCTAGTGCTCTCGTTCACCAATACGAGCTGGGGCGAGCAGGGGCCGCCGCGCACCCGCACCTTCGCCTTCGACAAGCGCACCGGCGCCATCCTCTGGGTCTCGACCCCCGGCGGCCAGCCGTACGACCTCAACACACAGACGACGCCGGTGGCAGCGGTGATCAACGGCCAGCGCCTCCTCATCGAAGGCAACGCCGACGGCTGGGTCTACGCCATCAAGGCGCGCACGGGCGAGAAGGTGTGGGGCTTCCAGTTGACCAAGAGCGGCATCAACACCACCGTGGCCCTCAACGGCTCGGTGGTCTACGCCGCGCACAGCGAGGAGAACGTCGACACCGGAGTGATGGGCCGGGTGGTGGCGATCGACGCCACGGGCACGGGAGACATCACCAAGACCCATGAGCTGTGGCGGGCCGAGGAGCTGGGCGACGGCTTCCCCTCGCCGCTCTATCACGACGGCCGGCTGTACGTGGTGGACAACTCGGCCAATCTCTTCGTGCTGGACGCCAAGACCGGCCACCAGCTCTTCAAGCACAAGCTCGGCACGGTGGGCAAGGCCTCTCCCGTGTGGGCGGACGGCAAGATCTACGTGCCGGAGACGAACGGGCGGTTCCACATCCTCAAGCCGGGGACGGACGGGATCGAGGAGCTGGACATGGACGAGGTGTCGGTGGCCGAAGGCGCGGGCACCCGCTACGCCGAGATCTACGGCTCGCCCGCCGTCGCCTACGGACGGGTCTACTTCACCGCCGAGAGCGGGCTCTACTGCCTGGGAGACAAGGCGAAGCCGTTCAAGGTGACGAAGGACAAGCCGGTCGTGCTCGCCGAGGAGCCGGCGGCGAAGGGGGCTGCTCCGGCGGTCCTCCAAGTGGTGCCGGCCGAGGTGCTGATGGAGCCGGGGAAGGCCGTGCGCTTCACCGTCAAGGCCTTCGACGCCAAGGGCCGGCCGGTGCCGGCTCCGGCCGCCGTCGATTGGAGCCTCGCCGGGCTCGCCGGGACGATCGAAGGCGGCGCGCTGACGCCGCAGGCGGGGCGCGCCCAGGCGGGCAAGGTGGTGGCGAAGGGCGCCGGCCTGGAGGCCGCGGCCCGCGTGCGGGCGATCCCGCCCCTGCCGTGGAGCGAAGACTTCTCCTCATACGAGGCCGACAAGAACCCGGCCTGGTGGGTGGGCGCCGGCACCAAATTCCTGGTGCGGGATGTGGGCGGCGAGAAGGTCCTGGTCAAACCGCCGTCGAAGGCCGGCGTGCACCGCGCCGACGTCTACATGGGCCCGGCCGAGCTCGCGAACTACACGATCGAAGCGGATCTCCTGGGCACCGCCCAGGGGCGCCGCCGGCCGGACGCGGGTCTGATCAACAGCGGCTACACCATGGACCTGATGGGAGCCCATCAGAAGATCCAGGTCCGCTCGTGGGCCTCGGACCTGCGCCTGGAGAAGTCGGTCCCCTTCGCCTGGGACCCCGATGTCTGGTACACGATGAAGTTCCGCGTGGACCAGCAGTGGGACAAGTCCCTCGTTCGCGGCAAGGTGTGGAAGCGCGGCGATCCCGAGCCCGCGGAGTGGACGGTCACGGCCGAGGATCCCCATCCGATACGCCACGGGAGCCCGGGCCTCTACGGCTACTCCCCGGTGGACATCCAATATGACAACGTGAAGGTGACGGTGAACTCTCGATGAAAAGGATCAACCAAACGATCTGGGCCGCAGGGCTCCTTCTCGCCGGCGCCGCGATGCCCGCGCGGGGCGAGGTTTCCATGTTCGGCGGCGATCCCTCACGCAACATGGCGGACGACGCCAAGGGGCTGCCCACCAAGTTCGATCCCGCGAGCGGGCTCAACGTCAAGTGGGTGGCGACGATCGGCTCCCAGAGCTACGGCGGTCCCGTGGTCGGCGGCGGCAAGGTCTATGTCGGCACCAACAACGAAGGCCTGAAGAATCCCAAGCTCACCGGCGACCGTGGAGTGCTGATGGCCTTCGACGCAGCCGACGGCAAGCTCCTCTGGCAGGCCGCCTATCCGAAGCTTTCGGCAGGGCGGGTCAACGACTGGCCGCTCCAGGGCATCTGCTCGACGCCCGCCATCGAGGGGGACCGCCTCTACTACGTCTCGAACCGCGCCGAGGTGGTGTGCGCCGACACCGAGGGCTTCCGCGACAAGGAGAACGACGGCCCGGTGACGAACGAGGCGGAGACGAGCGACCTCGACCAGGACATGGTGTGGTCCTTCGACATGATCGGCGAGCTGGACGTCTTCCCTCACAACCTGGCGGCCGGCAATCCGCTGATCGTCGACGACGTCCTCTACACCGTCACCGCCAACGGCGTCGACGAGGGGCACATCAACATCCCTTCGCCGGCCGCGCCGAGCTTCATCGCGCTCGACAAGAAGACGGGCAAGCTCCTCTGGGAGAGCAGCCTTCCCGGCGAGAAGATCCTCCACGGCCAATGGTCGAACGCCTCCTATGGGGTGATCAAGGGCCGTCCCCAGGTCATCTTCGCCGGCGGCAACGGCTGGCTCTACTCCTTCGAGCCGAAGACGGGCAAGCTGCTGTGGAGCTTCGACTGCAATCCCAAGGATGCGGTGTGGAAGATCGGCGGCGCGGGCACCCGCAACTACATCATCGCGACGCCGGTGATCTGGGAGGACAAGGTCTACATCGGCGTCGGCCAGGACCCCGAGCACGGCGAATCTCCCGGCCACCTGTGGGCGGTGGACGCGACGCTGGAGGGGGACATCACCGGCAAGGGGGTCGTCTGGCAGCGCAGCGGCGAGGACTTCCACCGCACGCTCTCCACGGTGGCGATCGACGGCGACGGCATCCTCTACGCCGCCGACCTCTCGGGCCACCTGCACGCCCTCGACGCGCGCACCGGCCAGCTCTACTGGATGTACGACGTCTACGCGGCGATCTGGGGCTCGCCCTTCGTGGCCGACGGCAAGGTGTACCTCGGCGACGAGGACGGCGACGTGGTGGTGCTCAAGGCCGGCAAGAAGATGGAGGTCCTGCACGAGGTCAACATGGGGAGCTCGGTCTACACGACGCCGGTGGCCAAAGACGGGGTCCTCTACATCTCCACCCGTTCGAAGCTCTTCGCGTTCCAGGAGGGGGCGAGCAAGAAGCCGGAAGAAAATAAGCCGGCCAAGCCCTCCCAGCAGCAGGCGAAAGAAATGTCTTTCGTAGGGGCGGGGCTTGTCCCCGCCCAGGTAGGGGGACGTGAATCCAAAGAGGGCGGGGACAAGCCCCGCCCCTACGAAAAGCTCCCGCAGGAATGAGGAGTCCGTGGAGGTCCTGACCACCTCATCGCTCGCGGAGAAGGTCACCGAGGCCCGAGCCCGGCTCGACGCTCACGTGCGCGAGATGGTCGCCTGGCACTTCGATCCGGCGACCGGGAGCCCGTTCTGGCTGGAGCGGGCCGCGCGGCTCGGGTTCGATCCCAGGCGGGAGATCCGGGGCTATGAGGATCTCAAGCTCTTCGGCCATTTCGAGGACTCCTGGCTGCGGGGCGGGCCGGTCCGCCGCTTCATTCCCAAGGGGCTCGCCGGCCGTCCGGCTTACGTCTTCGAGACCGGCGGCTCGACGGGCGTGCCGAAGTCGCGCGTCAACGTCGAGGACTTCCAGATCGACTACGAGATCTTCAGCGGCAGCCTGTCCGAGAAAGGTTTTCCTCCCGGCGCCGACTGGCTGATGCTGGGCCCCACGGGACCCCGCCGGCTGCGCCTCGCCGTCGAGCACCTGGCGCAGCACCGGGGCGGCATCTGCTTCCACGTGGACCTCGATCCCCGCTGGGTCAACCGGCTGATCAAGGACGGCCGCCTGCGCGAGCTGGAGGCCTACAAGGCCCACGTCGTCGAGCAGGGTCTGACCGTCCTCAAGGCGCACGAGATCCGCTGTCTGTTCACCACGCCGAAGCTGCTGGAGGCAATCTGCGAGCGGGTTTCGCTCGTCAAGACGGGAATCCGCGGCATCTTCTGCGGCGGCACGGAGATGAACGCCCAGTTCCACCGTTTCGCCCGCGAGGAGCTGGTGCCGGGCATCGACTTCGTACCGACGTACGGCAATACCTTGATGGGCCTCGCCTGCCACAAGCCCTTCGACGCCGCGGCCGCCGACTACACCATCACCTACTACTCCCCTTCGCCGCGGGCCGTCTTCGAGCTGGTGGACGCCGCCGATCCGGAGAGGCCGGTCGAGTACGGAGAGACGGGACGGGTGATGTTGACGACGCTGACCCGCGACTTCTTCATGCCCCGCTTCCTCGAGCGGGACGAGGGGGAGCGGGCGGCACCGATCGAGCGCTATCCCTGGGACGGGGTGAGCAACCTGCGCCTGCTTTCCGAGCTCCAGGACTCGGTCGTCGTCGGGGTGTACTGATGATCCATCTCCCCCTGCTGCGCGCCGGGCGCCCGTACCGCAGCCTCGAGGCGCTGACGGTCCGCGACTGCCGCACGGCGGAGCCGGTCGCCACCGTCTCTCAGGCCCATCGCGGCTTGATCGCCAAGGACCTGGCGGCGGCCGGAGAGAGCCGGCGAGCCCTCGCCGCTCTGACCTCGGCGGAGCTGCTGGCGATCTGCGGCCGGGCGGCGGTCCTCTTCGCCGAGGGGCGGCTGCCGGCCGATCCGGACGTCGAGCTCCAGGGGCCGGAGGAGTACGTGCGGCAGCTCTCCGCGACGTCGGGCCTGCCGCAGACGCTCTGCCGGTCGAACATGGAGAAGATCCGCGCCGTCCTCGCCGGCATGGCGGAGGTGCTCGCGGGGCTTACGCGGGGGCTCGACCTCGCGGCTCTCGACGCCGGCTGGGGAGTGCAGGACGGCCGGCGGATCTCCTTCCTCGCCCAGGCCGAGGCCCTCGGCGCCGTGCTTCCCAGCAACTCGCCGGGCGTGCACACGCTGTGGCTGCCCAGCTACGCCTTGAAGGTCCCGGTGATCGTCAAGCCCGGCCGGGAGGAGTCATGGACGCCGTTGCGCATCCTCCAGGCCCTCCTCGCCGCGGGCCTGCCGCGGGAGGCGGCTTTCTACTACCCGGCGGACCACGCCGGGGCCACCGAGATCCTCCTGCGTTGCGGCCGCTCGCTGCTCTTCGGCGACGCGGCCACCGTCCGCCCCTTCCAGGACGATCCGCGGGTGGAGATCCACGGGCCCGGCTGGAGCAAGGTGATCTTCGGCGAGGACGAGGTCTCCGACTGGGAACGCCACCTCGACCTCCTGGTGAGCTCGATCGCCGACAACGGCGGCCGCTCGTGCTTCAACGCCTCCGGCGTCTGGATTCCCGCCGGCGGGGGAACCGGCAGGCGGATCGCCGAGGCCGTCGCGGAGCGCCTCGCCCGCATCGAGGCCCTGCCTTTGGACCACCCCGAGGCCCGGCTCGCCGCGTTCACCCGCCCCGAGGCGGCGCGGCGGATCTCCGACTGGCTCGACCGGCAGCTCCGGATTCCGGGCGCCGTCGATCTGACGGCGGAGATCCGCGGCGGTGACCGCCGGGGGCGCATCGTCGAGGTGGACGGCGCGACGTTCCTCCTGCCCACGCTCGTCTGGTGCGAGGACGCGGAGCACCCCCTGGCCAACGCCGAGCTGCTCTTCCCCTTCGCCGCCGTGGTGGAGGCGCCGCGGTCCGAGCTGCTCTCCCGCATCGGACCCACCCTCGTCGCCACCGCGCTCACCGCGGACGCCGGCTTCCGGCGCGAGCTCCTCGCCTGCCCCGCGATCGACCGTCTGAACCTGGGTCCGATCCCGACCTCCCGCCTCGCCTGGGACCAGCCCCACGAGGGCAACCTCTTCGCGCACCTCTACCGGCAAAGGGCGCTCCAGGCCATGCCTGAGGTGGCGGCATGAGCGCGGTTCCCCTGGTTGCCGAGGAGGTCTCGCGCCTCGCGGGAGCGGACACGTTCAGTGCCGAGATCGGCGGCATCCGGGTCCACTTCGGCTCCGGCGTGCTGGATCTCTTGGGCCCCATCGCGCGCACACTCGGCGGCCGGCGCATCCTGCTGGTGACGGATCCCGGAGTGCGCGCCGCCGGGCATGCCGAGCGGGCGGCGGCGTTCCTCGAGCGTGAAGGGCTGCAGACGGCTTTGTTCGACGAGGTCGAGGAAAACCCCACGTCTTCGACCGTCGAAGCAGGACGCGTCTTCGCCGCCGCGTTCAGTCCCGACCTGCTGGTGGCGGTGGGCGGCGGCAGCGCCATGGACACGGCGAAGGGGATCAACTTCGTCCTCACCAACGGCGGCCGCATGGAGGACTACTGGGGATCGGAAAAAGCGGCCCGGCCCATGCTGCCGTCGATCGGCGTGCCGACCACGGCGGGCACGGGGAGCGAGGCGCAGTCCTACGCTTTGATCACCCATCCGGAGACGCATCAGAAGATGGCCTGCGGCGATCATAAGGCGCGGTTCCGCGCCGTCCTCCTCGATGCGGAGCTGGTGGCGAGCACGCCCCGGCGCGCCGCCGCGGCGGCGGGCATCGATGCCCTCTCCCACGCCGTCGAGAGCTACGTGACGACGCGGGGCAATCCGTTCTCGCGCATGCTCGCCCGCGAGGCCTGGCGCCTGCTGGACGGCAGCCTGCCCGCCTACCTCGCCGCGCCTGGCGATCTGCGTGCGGCCGGCGATGCGCTCCTCGGCGCTCACCTGGCCGGCGCCGCCATCGAGGCGTCGATGCTCGGCGCGGCCCACGCCTGCGCCAATCCCCTCTCGGCCCGCTACGGCCTGGCGCACGGCATCGCCGTCGGCCTGATGCTCCCCGCCGTCGTCCGCTTCAACGCAGCGGCCGCGAAGGATCTCTATGCCGAGCTGGACCCTCGGCTGCCCGCGCGGCTCGACGAGCTGCGGGCGCTGTTCGGCCTGCCCTCCTGCCTGCGCGACGCCGGCGTCGAGGAGCGGCACCTGCCGGAGCTGGCCGAGGAGGCGGCGCGGCAGTGGACGGCGCAGTTCAACCCCCGCCCGGTGACCGCGGCGGATCTGCTGGAAATCTACCGTGCGGCCTACGGAGGCGAGCCATGATTCCTGGGAGCGCCGGCGTCCTCGCCGGCCTTCTCTTCTTCGCTGTCGCGAAGCTGCCGGCGGGGACGCCGGCGCTCCCAGGAACAGCCTCCTCCTGGCCGCTCTTCCGAGCTGACGCCGCGCTCTCCGGCCGCGCCGCGGGCACTCTGCCGGCCAACCCCAAACCGCTATGGAAGTTCAAGACCCAGAAAGCGATCACCTCCACCGCCGCCATCGTCGATGGCGCGGTCTACGTGGGCTCCCAGGACGGCAACCTCTACGCCCTGGAGCTGGCGAGCGGCAAGCTCCGTTGGAGCTACAAGGCGACGGACGAGATCAAGTCCTCCCCCGCGGTGCGCGACGGCGCCGTCTATTTCGGCGACGAGATGGGGACCTTCCATGCCGTGGACGCCAGGACCGGTGCGCGCCGGTGGACTTTCAAGGCCGGCTCCGGGATCACCTCCTCGGCCAACTTCAACGCCGCGGCGGGCTGCCTCGCCGTGGGCTCCTACGACCAGTTCCTCTACTGCCTCTCGCCGCGCGACGGCTCGGTGGTGTGGAAGGTCGAGACGGAAGGCTACGTCCACGGCACGCCCGCGGTGGCCGCCGAAGGGAGCAACCGGGTGATCTCGGCGGGGTGCGACGGCTTCCTCCGCGTCCTCAATGCCGGCAACGGCAAGGAGCTGCGGCGCGTCCAGCTCGGCGGCTACGTCGGGGCGAGCCCGGCCGTCGCCGGCAGCCGCGCCTACGTGGGCACCTTCGAGAATGAGTTCCTGGCCGTCGACCTGGAAGGCGGCAAGGTCCTCTGGCGTTACGAGCATCCGGTGCGCAAGTTCCCGTTCTACTCCTCGCCCGCCTTGATTGGAGATAGCGGCGGCGCGGTCGTCTTCGGCGGCCGGGACAAGCTGGTCCACGCGCTCGACGCCGCCACCGGCAAGGAGCGCTGGACGTTCGCCGCCCGCAGCGCCGTGGACGCCTCGCCGGCCGTGCTCGGCAACCGCGTCTTCGCCGCCGACAAGAGCGGCCAGCTCTTCGCCCTCGACGCCGCGTCGGGCAGGCCCGTGTGGCGCTTCGACGCCGGCGCCGGCATCGAGGCCTCGCCGGCCATCGCCTCCGGCCGGCTGGTCATCGGCGCCACGGACGGGGTTCTCTACTGCTTTGGAGCGAAGTGAGGTCCTTCACCATGATCAACCCCGAGCCCACCACGGCCTCCCCCACCCTGACTCCGCCGCCGGCCACCGAGGTCGGCAGCGTCTTCGTCGCCAACTATCCGCCGTTCTCGGCGTGGAATCCGGAGAGCTTGCCCGCGCTCTATGCCGCCCTGGACTCGCCGCCCCTGCCCGGCGCGACCCTCGGCCTCTACCTGCACATCCCCTTCTGCCGCAAGCGTTGCAAGTTCTGCTACTTCCGGGTCTACACGGACAAGGACTCTGGGCAGATCGGCGCCTACCTCGACGCCCTCGCCACCGAGGTCGAGCTCTACGCGGAGAGGGCCGCCATCGCCGGCCGGCCGCTCAAGTTCGTCTACTTCGGCGGCGGCACGCCCTCCTACATCTCCGTGCGCCAGCTCTCGGGGCTGGTCGAGCGGCTGCAGGCGGCTCTCCCTTGGACGGGCGCCGAGGAGATCACCTTCGAATGCGAGCCCGGGACGCTCACCCGCTCGAAACTGGAGGCGATCCGCGGCATGGGTGTCACCCGCTTGTCGCTCGGCATCGAGAACTTCGACGACGACGTCCTGCGGGAGAACGGGCGCGCCCACGTCTCGACGGAGATCTACCGCGTCCTCCCGTGGATCGCGGAGATGGGCTTCGACCAGCTCAACGTCGACCTGATCGCCGGCATGGTGGGCGAGACGTGGGAGACCTGGCGCGAGACGGTGAGGAAGACGGTCGAGATCGAGCCGGACAGCGTGACCGTCTATCAAATGGAGCTGCCCTACAACACCGTCTACTCCCAGAGCCTCCTCGGCGGCGGCTTCGACCAGCCCCTGGCCGACTGGCCGACCAAGCGGGCCTGGCACGACTACGCCTTTGCCGAGCTCGCCGCCGCCGGCTACGTCCTCTCCTCGGCCTACACCATGGTCAAGCCGAAGGGGCCGTCCTCCCGCTTCGTCTATCGCGACTCGGTCTGGCACGGCAGCGACATGCTGGGCGCCGGGGTCGCCTCGTTCTCGCATCTCTCCGGCGTCCACTTCCAGAACGTCGCCGGCTGGAGCGAGTACCTCGGCGCTCTCGCCGAGAAGCGCCTGCCCGTGGGGCGGGCACTCGCGATCACCGGCCGCGAGCGCCTGACGCGGGAGATGATCCTGCAGCTCAAGCTGGGGACCCTCGCGCTGCCCTACTTCCGCGACAAGTTCGGCGCCGACGTGCTGGCGGAGTTCGCGCCGGCCTGGCAGCGGCTGCAGGACGAGGGGATGCTGCGCCTCGGCGCCGACGAGGTCACGCTCACCCGCGCCGGGTTGCTCGAAGTCGACCGCCTGCTGCCGTCTTTCTATGACGACCGCTACCGCAACGCGCGGTACACCTAAGGAGCCCGTCATGCGCCGCCCGCCTCTCCGCTCATCGCTGGTCCTCCTCTCCTGCCTCCTCGCCGGCACGGCGCTGGCGGCGGACTGGCCGCAGTTCCGCGGCCCGAACCGCGACGGGATCTCGCGCGAGACCGGGCTCCTCAAGAGCTGGCCCGCCGGCGGGCCCAAGGTCCTCTGGAAGACGCTGGTGGGAGAGGGCTACTCCCATCTCGTCGTCTCCAAGGGACGCCTGTTCACCCTCTTCGGCGAAGGGAGCAGCGACTTCGCCGTGGCCTACGACGCCGCCACCGGCAAGCCGCTCTGGCGGGTGCCGCTCGGCCCCAAGTATCAGGACGGTCAAGGGAACGGTCCGCGCTCGACGCCCACAGTCGACGGCGACATGGTGTACGTGCTCACCGCCATGGGCCGGCTCGCCGCCTTGAACGCCGCCGACGGCAAGAAGATCTGGGCGCACGACCTGCGCGCGGAGCTCGGCGCCGAGCCTCCCCAATGGGGGATCTCGACCTCGCCGCTGGTCGAGGGCAACCTCCTGCTGGTCGACGTGGGCGGCTCGCGCGGCCGGTCGCTCGCCGCCTTCGACAAGAAGACGGGCAAGGTGGTGTGGTCCTCGCAGAGCGAGCTCGCCGGCTACTCGGCGCCCATCGCCGTCACCGTGGGCGGCGTGCGCCAGGTGATCTTCTTCACCGGCCGGGCGCTGCTCGCCGTGGCGCCCAAGGATGGCAAGCTCCTCTGGCGGGTCCCCTGGAAGACCAACTATGACGTCAACGCCGCGACGCCCATCTTCGTGGCTCCCGACAAGCTCTACGTCTCCTCCGGCTACGACACCGGCGCCGCCCTCTTCCGGATCGAGGTCGTGGACGGCCGGGCGGGCGCCGACGAGGTGTGGCGGAGCCGCAAGATGAAGAACCAGTTCAGCTCCTCCGTGCTCCACAACGGGCATCTCTACGGCTTCGACAACTCGGTCCTCAAGTGCATCGTGGCCGCCACCGGAGAGGAGAAGTGGCAGCAGAGCGGCTTCGGCCACGGCTCGCTGATCCTGGCCGACGGCCATCTGGTCGTCCTCTCCGAGCGCGGCAAGCTCCTGCTCGTCGAGGCCACGCCCGCCGGATATCGCGAGAAAGGGAGCAGCCAGCCCCTCTCCGGCAAGTGCTGGACCGCGCCGACCCTGGCGAACGGCCGGTTGTACATCAGGAACGAAGAGGAGCTCGTGGCCCTGGGCTGGACCGGCGCCGCTCCCAAGGCCGCCGCCACGACGGGCCGCTAGAGAAAGGACATGGCCTTGAAAATCTCCGTCCTGTTCCTTTCCTTCGCGCTGGCGGGTCTCGCCGTGCCTCCGCTCCGCGGTCAGGAAGAGGAGGAGCCGCCGGCCGTCACCTATGAGGACGTGCTCTTCGTCGAGGGCAGCCTGCCGTACGTCCCGGACTCCAACACCATCGCCACCAAGCTCCCCCTGCCGCTCCGCCAGACGCCCGCGAGCGTGGGCGTCGTCGCCGGCCCGCTGCTCGAGGAACAGGGGAGCGTCGTGCTGGGCGACGCCCTGCGCAACATCAGCGGCCTCAACGTGCAGACCCAGAACGGCGTGGCCGACTACTTCCTGGTGCGCGGCTTCGACTCGGTGGCCAACGGGCTCGTGCTGATCGACGGCGCCGCCGAGCCCGAGATCAGCTTCTACCAGCTCTACAACGTCGAGCGGGTCGAGGTCCTCAAGGGCCCCGGCGGCTTTCTCTACGGCGCCAACCCGATCGCCGGCACGATCAACATGGTGCGCAAGCAGCCGGCGCCGGGCAACGCCCTCGACCTCGGCCTCTCGGGCGGGAGCTTCGGCACCGCCGGCGGCACGCTCGACTGGAACGCGGAAGGCGCCGGCCCCTTCGGCTTCCGCCTCAACGGCCTCTGGCAGGAGTCCGACGGCTATCGCGACGACAAGCCCAGCGAGGTCAAGGGAATCAATCCCGCCTTCTCCTGGCCTACCGGCTCGCGCGGCGTGCTCAACCTCAACTTCGAGTTTCTGGACACGAGCTTCTCGCCGGACGCGGGGCTGCCCCTGGTGACCATCTTCGGACCGTCGCCGCCAAGTCCCTTCCCGTTCCCCATCCCCGGCCCGCCGATCGGGCAGGAGGTGGCGGACGTGCCGCGCACGCGCTCGTATCAATCTCCCTTCGACCGCTCGGAGCAGGAGACCCGGCGCGCCCAGGCCGACTACGAGACGCAGATCTCGGACCGGCTGTCGCTGCGCAACAAGACCTTCTACCGCCGGCTCGACTGGCTCTCGGACGGCACGATCCTCAACGGCGTCGTTCCCGGCTTCGGCTTCTTCCCGGATCAGGTGATCCGCACCCTCGTGCTGCTGGACGACACACAGGAGTTCTTCGGCAACCAGCTCGAGGCGGTCTACACGGGCAAGACCGGCAGCATCGATCATCGTCTCCTCGCCGGGGTCGAGGTCGCGCAGTTCGACGACCGCTTCACGCTGGACTTCGCCCTGCTGCCGACGATCGCGCTCGACAATCCGGTGGAGACGGCGAGCGGGCCGCTGCAGAGGATTCCCAACCAGGCGGGGGACGCCTCCAGCCAGGTCGTCGCGCCGTACGTGGTCGACCGCATCGGTTTTTCCGAGCGCTTCCAGATCGTCGCCGGGGCGCGCTGGGATTCGATCGACTACGAGGACGAGGTCTCCGGAACCTCGCGCGACTTCTCCAAGGTCTCGCCGATCCTGGGCCTCGTCTACTCCCCCACCGCCGCGCTTTCCCTCTACGCCAACGCCGGCCGCGCCTTCGCGCCGCCGTCGTCGCGCGTCGTGGGGGAACGCAAGCCTGAGGAGAGCACGCAGACCGAGCTGGGAGCCAAGACCGAGCTGTGGGGCGGCCGGCTGCAGGCGACGCTCGCCGTCTACGAGCTCGAGCGCGAGAACGTCGCGATCCCGGATTTGACCGGCGTCATCCAGCAGACCGGCACGCAGCGCTCCCGCGGCGTCGAGCTGGAGCTCGCCGCCGAGCCGGTGCGGGGGTTGCGCACGCTGTTCTCCTACGCCTACACCGACTCGGAGCTCACCCGCTTCACCGAGCTGGTGCTCGTCGGCTTCGATCCGCCGACCTTCGCGACCTTCGACCGCTCGGGCAACACCTCGGCCTTCGCTCCCGAGCGCATCGCCAACCTCTGGGTGAGCAAACGATTCGGCAACGGTTTCGGGGCGGGCGCCGGCGGCCGCTATCTCTCGGAGCAGTTCATCGCCGAGGACAACGCCTTCCGGCTCGACTCGAGCTTCGAGGTCAACGCCGCGCTGTTCTACGACCTGGCGGACTGGCGGCTCAACCTGCAGCTCAAGAACCTCACGGACGAGGAGTACTTCACCCGCGGCTTCGGCAACACCTCGGTGATCCCGGCGCCCGGGTTTGCGGTCTATGGCGGTCTCGAATACCGGCTGAAACTGCGTTGAACGCGCATGCAGAGGGCAACGAAAGGCGAATGAAGATGATGGATTATGACGTGATCACGATCGGCGGCGGGCCGGGCGGCGCCGCCGCCTCGACGCTGCTCACCCAGCAGGGCTACAAGGTCCTGCTCCTCGAGCGGTCGCGCACGCCGCGGTTCAAGATCGGCGAGTCGCTGATGCCGGCGACCTACTGGACGCTGCAGCGCATGGGCGTGCTGCCCCGCATGCAGGCCAGCCACTTCCCCAAGAAGTACAGCGTCCAGTTCTTCAACAAGAAGGGCAAGGCCTCCGTCCCCTTCTACTTCACGGAGACCGACCCTTCAGAGAGCTCGCAGACCTGGCAGGTGCTGCGCAGCGAGTTCGACGCCCTGCTGCTCGACAACGCCCGCGAGCACGGCGTCGAGATCCAGCGCGGCGCGCTGGTGAAGGACGTGCTCTTCGAGGGCGAGCGCGCCGTGGGCGTGCGGGCCGAGCTGCATGGGGAAGAAGAGAGAGAGATCCGCTGCCGCGTGGTGGTGGACGCCTCGGGACAGAGCGCGATCATCGCGAAGAAACTGGGCCTGCGCCGGCCGGACCCGCAGCTCAGGAAGGCCGCCTTCTTCACCCACTATCAGGGAGCGCTGCGCGATCCCGGCATCGACGAAGGAGCGACCCTCGTCATCCGCACCCAGGAGGCGAAGTCCTGGTTCTGGTACATCCCATTGCCGGACGACCGGGTGAGCGTCGGCGTCGTGGGCGGCCTCGACTACCTGGTCACCGGCCGGCCGGCGGATCCGCAGCAGGTGTTCGAAGAGGAGGTGGACCGCTGCCCGGCCCTCCAGCCGCGGCTCGTCAACGCCACCCAGGTGTTCCCGGTGCAGGCGACCCGCGACTTCTCCTACCGCTCCTCGCGCATCGCCGGCGACGGCTGGGTGCTGGTGGGGGACGCCTTCGGCTTCCTCGACCCGATCTACTCGTCGGGCGTGCTCCTGGCCCTGAAGTCGGGCGAGCTGGCGGCGGACTCCATCGCCGCGGCGCTGGCCGCGGACGATCCCTCGGGCGCCCGGCTGGGGATCCATGGGCCGCGCTTCGCCGCCGGCATGGAGGCGATGCGCCGGCTCGTCTATGCCTTCTACGAGCAGGACTTCAGCTTCGCGAAATTCCTCGGCCGCCATCCCGAGCACCGGCTCAACATCATCCACCTCCTCGTGGGCAACGTGGAGCATCCCATCGACGACCTTTTCGACGCCATGAGCTGGATGGTCCGCTTCCCCGAGGAGATCGAGCTGGAGCCGGCGGTCGAGCCCGCTGACATGCCCGGAGCCGGCCGATGAAAAAGACCAATCCCTGGCGATGGCCGCTCTACGCGGCCCTGTTCGTCCTCTACCTGCTGCACAACGATCTCTGGCTGTGGGACGACCCGGCGCTGGTCTTCGGCCTGCCGGTGGGGCTCGTCTATCACGTCGGCTTCAGCGTCGCGGCGTCGATCGTGCTGACCCTGCTGGTGCTCAAGGCCTGGCCGGACCATCTGGAAGTGCCCGATGCGGAAGCCGGGCCGCGGGAGGCCAAACGGTGACCACCCTCGCCATCATCGTCGCCTACCTGGTCATCGTCCTGGCGATCGGCCTGTTCTCCCACCGCTTCTTCCGCGGCACGAGCGAGGACTTCTTCGTCGCCGCCCGCACCCTCGGCCCCTTCATCCTCCTCATCTCCCTCTTCGGCGCCAACATGACCGCCTTCGCGGTGCTGGGCTCCGCGGGCGAGGCCTACATGGAGGGGATCGGCGTCTTCGCCCTCATGGCGTCGTCCTCGGGCCTGATCATCCCCACGGTGTTCTACTTCGTGGGCACCCGCGTCTGGGCGCTCGGCAAGCGGCGCGGCTACCTGACGCCGGTGCAGTTCTTCCGCGAGCGATGGGGCTCCGACGGGCTGGGCCTGCTGATCTTCGTCGTCCAGGTCGCCCTCCTCGTGCCCTACCTGCTGATCGGCGTCATGGGCGGCGGCTCGACCCTGACGCAGGTCACCGACGGCCTGGTGCCGGGGTGGGTGGGCGGGCTCGTCATCTGCGTCGTCGTCCTCGCCTACGTCACCTACGGCGGCATGCGCGGCACGATCTGGGTCAACGTCTTCCAGACGGTCGTCCTGCTCGCTCTGGGGTTCATCGCCTTCTGGGTCATCGTCCAGAAGCTCGGCGGCCTGGAGGCCGCCATGACGCGGGTCGCGGCGACCCATCCCGACCTGCTGGTGCGGGGCGAGCACATCAAGCCGTGGCAGCTCCTCACCTACACCTGCATCCCGCTCTCCGTGGGCATGTTCCCCCACATGTTCATCCACTGGCTGACGGCCAGGAACGCCGCCTCGTTCAAGCCGACGCTCGCCTTCTACCCTATCTGCATCGCCATCGTCTGGTTGCCGAGCGTGGTGCTGGGAGTGCTCGCCCGCGCCGACTTCCCGGACCTCGGCGCCGCGGGGGCCAACTCGGTCCTGGTCAAGATGATCGAGCTGCACGCTCCGGGCGTGCTCGCGGGCCTGCTCGCGGCCGGCGTCTTCGCCGCCATCATGAACTCCTTCGACTCGCAGGTGCACGCCGTGGGGACGATGTTCACCCAGGACATCGTCCGCCACTACGGCTTTCACGACCGCATGGGCGAGCGCACGCAGATCATGGTCGGCCGCATCTTCACCGTCGCCATCCTCATCGCCACCTATCTGCTGTCGCTGGTGACCACCCGCAGCATCTTCAAGCTCGGCGTCTGGTGCTTCACGGGCTTCGCCGCGCTGTTTCCCGTCGTGGTGGCGGCGGTCTTCTGGAAGCGGAGCACGAAGTGGGGAGCCTTCGCTTCCACGGCGACCGTGGCGGTGCTGTGGACCTGGTTCGTGATCCATGGCTGGAAATCGGCGGACTACACCATCGGCGGCACCGGCGTCATGCCCGTCGCCGTCATCCTGCTGGCCTCGACGGCGGCGATGATCGGGGGCTCGCTCCTCTCGCGGCCGCCGGACCGCGAGACGCTCGCCAAGTTCTTTCCGCAAGAGGGGGACAAGGCGGCCGAGGGAGAAAAGGCGGCATGAGGATCGCCTACGTCGCGGCCGGCGCGGCGGACATGATCTGCGGCACCTGCCTGCACGACAACTCTCTGGCGGGAGCGCTGCTGCGCGCCGGGCACGACGTCGCCCTGATCCCCACCTACACGCCGCTCAAGACGGACGGCGAGGACGTCTCGATCGGCCGCGTCTTCTACGGCGCCCTGAACGTCTACCTGCAACAGAAGGCCGGAGCCTTCCGGCGGACGCCTGCCGCCTTCGACCGGCTGCTCGACAAACCCGGCCTGATCCGCCGCGCCGCCCGGCTCGGCGCCTCGACCGATCCGCGCGAGCTCGGGGACCTGACCTGGTCCGTGCTCAAGGGCGAGGAGGGATACCAGGCGAAGGAGCTGGCGCGGCTCGTCGCCTGGCTGCGGGACGACTTCCGGCCCGAGATCGTCCACCTCACCAACTCCATGTTCGCCGGCTTCGCCCGCAGCTTGAAGCGCGAGCTCGGAGTACCGGTCGTCTGCTCGCTCCAGGGAGAGGACCTGTTCCTCGATCAGCTTCGCGAGCCCTGGAGGTCGCGGGCGCTCGATGTGCTGCGCGAACGGGCGCAGGACGTCGACGTCTTCCTGGCCAACAGCGATTGGTACGCCGGCGCGATGGCCGAGCTGCTGCGGGTGGACCGCGGCCGGGTGCACGTCGTGCCGCTGGGTATCAATCTCGAAGCCTTTGGGGATCGATCCGAGGATCAGGAGGAACTGCGGCCCGCGGAGGATCCCGTCACCCTCGGCTACCTCGCTCGCATCTGCCCGGAGAAGGGGCTCCACCTCCTGGTCGAGGCCTTCCGCATCCTGGCGGCCGATCCGGCTTTCAAGGACCGGCTGCGCCTGCGCGTCGCCGGCTGGCTCGGCGCGCGGGACCGCGGCTACTTCGAGGAGCTCGCCGGCAACTTCGAGTACGTGGGCGAGGTGGACCGCGAAGGCAAGAGCCGCTTTCTCCGCTCCCTGGACGTGCTCTCGGTGCCGACGACGTATCAGGAACCCAAGGGACTCTTCGTCCTGGAGGCGCTCGCTCATGGCGTCCCGGTCGTCCAGCCGCGCCACGGCGCGTTCCCGGAGATGCTGGCCGCCACCGGCGGCGGCCTGCTCGTCGAGCCCGGCTCGCCCGAGGACCTGGCCCGGGGCCTCGCGCGGCTGATCGCCGATCCCGCATTGCGGGCCGAGCTCGGACGGCGAGGCCGCGAGGCCGTCCGCCAGCGTTTCACCGACGCCGTCGAGGCGGAGAACGTGCTGGCGGTGTACCGGCGGGTGCTGAGCGAGCGGTTGATTCCGGTGGGCGAGCGCGTTCCGGCATGACCCGGCTGAGCGTGCAGGACCTCCACAAGAGCTTCGACACCGCTTCGGAGCCGGTGGCGGTGCTGCGCGGCGTCTCGTTCGAGCTGGAGGCCGGGGAAGCGCTCGCCATCACCGGTCCCTCGGGATCCGGCAAGAGCACGCTGCTCCACCTCATCGGCACCCTCGACCGGCCGACCTCGGGAACCATCGCCATCGGCGGCACCGATCCCTTTGCGCTCCCCGAGCCGGCTCTCGCCCGCTTTCGTAACCAGACGATCGGCTTCGTGTTCCAGGACGCTCACCTGCTCCCTCAGTACACGGTGCTCGAAAACGTGCTCGTGCCGACGCAGGCCTTTCCGGGGAAGAACGATTTCGGGAAAAGAGCCGTCGAGCTCCTCGACCGCGTCGGCCTTTCGCACCGCCTGCGCCACCGGCCGGCCGAGCTCTCGGGCGGCGAGCGGCAGCGGGTGGCGGTCGCCCGGGCGCTCATCAACGGGCCCGGCCTCCTCCTCTGCGACGAGCCCACCGGCAGCCTCGACCACGCCGCCGCAGCAGCGGTCGCCTCCCTGCTCTTCGAGCTCCACGAGGCCTCGCGGACGGTGCTCGTCGTGGTGACGCACAGCCTGGAGCTGGCGGCGCGCTTTCCCCGCCGTTGCGAGCTGGTGGAGGGCCGATGCTCTCAAGCCTCCGCGGCCTGACTCACTTCTGGCGCGCCAACCTGGCGGTGGCGCTGGGAGCGGCCGTAGCCTCGACGGTGCTCACCGGAGCGCTGCTGGCGGGCGACTCCGTGCGTGGCAGCCTGATCGACCTGACCCTGGACCGGCTCGGAGGGGTCGACGCCGCCCTGGTGAGCGAGGGGTTCTTTAGAGAGGGTCTCGGTAAAAGTTCCCGCACCGCCCCCTTGATCGTCGCCCGGGCGAGCGCCGTCCACGGCTCCTCTGCGAGAAGGGCTTCGAGGATCGCCGTCTATGGCGTCGACGCGCGCTTCACGCGCCTGCATGGCGAGACGGGAGGCCTGCCGGAGTTGGGACAGGAGACCTCCGGCATCTTCCCATCCGTCGTCATCAACCGATCCCTGGCCGGCGAGATCGGCGCCAAGGCGGGGGACGATCTCCTCCTCTCGTTCGAGCTGCCGGGAGAGATCCCGCGCGAAACGCTCCTGGGAGACAAGGACGCCGAGGATGCGCTGGTCTCCCACCGTTTCACCGTCGCGAGGGTGATCCCCGACCGCGGACTCGGCGGCTTCGGCCTCGCTCCGCATCAGAGCCAGCCGCGCAATGCCTTCGTTTCCCTGGCCGGTCTGCAAGAGGTTCTCGCGCGGGAGGGCAGAGTCAACGCCTTGCTGGCGTCCGGTTCGACGCCCGACCTACGCCAGTCGCTACGGATCGAAGACCTGGGGCTCCGCCTCGTCCGCGGACCGGGCCACGTTTCTCTCGAAAGCGAAGGGTTCTTCCTGAAGCCTGCGGCGGTCCAAGCTGCCGGGGTCTTGTCTCGAAGCCTCGGAGTCCAGCCTCGCCGGATTTTCACCTACCTCGCGACCGGGATCCGTGCGCGCGGCAAGCTCCTACCGTACTCCATGGTGGCCGGCCTTTCTGCAGGCGATCCAGCGCCGCCGGACGGCCAGGTCTTCCTCAACCAATGGGCAGCGGAGGATCTCGGAGTCCGCGTGGGAGACGCCGTCGAGCTGACGTACCTGGTGATGGCTCCAGGCGGCGGCCTCGGCGAGGAGCGTACGGTTCTGCGCCTCGCAGGCGTCATCGGCATGGCCGGTCTGGGTGCGGATCGCAGCTTGACGCCCACCTTTCCCGGCATCGAGAACGCCGAGAACATGGCCGACTGGGACCCGCCCTTTCCGGTCGATCTCTCGACGATCCGCCCCAAGGACGAGGACTACTGGGATCAGTACGGCGCGGCCCCCAAGGCTTTCGTCTCCCTGGCCACGGCGCAGCGGCTGTGGAGCACCCGCTTCGGCAACCTGACGGCGCTCCGTTTTCAATCGAGCGAGGCAGAGCTCGCCCACGTCGAGCAGGCGTTGCGTCAAGAGATCCCCGCACGTGTCGACCTCGCCGCCTTCGGCCTCGTTTTCCAGCCGGTGAAACAGCAGGGCTTGGCGGCGGCGCAAGGCTCGACCGACTTCGCCGGTCTCTTCCTCGCCTTCAGCTTCTTCCTCATCATCTCGGCGGTCTTGCTCGCCGGACTGCTCTTCAGCCTCGCCGTCGAGCGCCGTGCGGCGGAGCTTGGGATGCTCCTGGCCGTGGGGTACCCGGTGCGCGCCGTGCGCCGGCGGCTCCTGGCCGAAGGGACCATCCTGGCCGGTGCCGGGGCTCTGCTGGGGCTCGGCGGAGCGCTCGGCTATGCGTGGCTGCTCATGGCAGGCCTGAGGACCTGGTGGCTGCCTGCCGTCGGCACGCCCGAGCTGTATCTCCACGTGGCGCCGTTCAGTCTGGCCATCGGTTGGATCGCTTCGGTGATCGCGGTGCTGATCGCCATCGTCTGGACGGTGCGGCGGCTCGCCAGGGTGCCGCCGCCCGCTCTTCTCGCTGGATCGACGGTCACTCCCGGACCGACGAAGCGGGGAAAGCTGGCGCGGCCGCTCGCCTTTGCCGGCGGTGCCATCGCCCTGGTCCTCATTCTCTACATGACTCTGACCGGCGGGACCTCCTCGCCGGCCCTGGCGTTCGGAGTCGGCGCCTCGGTTCTCGTCTCCGGACTGGCCGTGGTCTCCCTGTGGCTCCGCCGGCCGCCGCAGGCGCATCGTCTGACGCTCCTCGGCATGGCGGCGAGGAACGGCGCGGCAAGCCCGGGGCGCAGCCTCCTCTCGGTCACCCTGGTGGCCGCCGCCTGCTTCGTGCTCGTAACGGTCGCCGCCAACCGCCGGAGCGAAGCGGAAACGGATACAGGCGCCGGCGGCTTCCTTCTCTATGCGGAGTCCGCCGTGCCTCTGGCGGCCGACCCGAACCGGCCGGACGGACGCCTGACGCTAGGCCTCGACGAGAATGCAACTCTGCCAGGAGTCTCAATCCTTTCCCTGCGTGTGGTGCCGGGAGACGATGCGAGCTGCCTCAACCTGTATCGGCCTGAGCGCCCGCGTCTGTTGGGGATCCCATCGGGAACGCTCACCAACAGGTTCCGCTTCAAGCGCGGCCTCAAGGCGGCGAATCCTTGGAGCCTTCTCGATCGCGATCTCGGCCCCGGTGTGATCCCGGCGATCGCCGACGAAAACTCGGCCACCTGGATCCTGAAGGTCAAGCTCGGAGAAGACCTCGTCATGACCGACGAGTCCGGCGCGCCGGTGCGGCTCCGTCTGGTGGCGCTTCTCGACCACAGCCTCTTCCAGAGCGAGGTCCTGGTCTCCGAGAAGAACCTGCTGCGCCACTTCCCGCGCCGGGCCGGCCGATCGTTCTTCCTGATCGACGCTCCCCGGCGGCGCGTGGACCAGATCTCCCAAGCGCTCGAGGAAGGACTGGCGCGTTATGGATTCGACGTCTCGACCACGGCCGAGAGGCTCGCCTCCTACCAGGCGGTCGAGGCGACCTACCTGCAGACCTTCGGAGCGCTCGGCGGCTTCGGGCTCCTCCTGGGCACCTTGGGACTGGGGATCGCCTTGCTGCGCGGCGTCATCGAGCGGCGGGGAGAGCTCGCGGCGTTGCGTGCCTTCGGCTTCCGGCGCCGCCGCATCGCGTGGATGGTGACGGCCGAGAACGGCTTTCTTCTCGTCCTTGGCATCGCCCTCGGCACCGTGGCGGGACTGCTGGCGGTCGCGCCGCGCCTGGTCGAAGGAGGTGGCGTGATTCCTTGGACGCCGCTGCTCTGGACGCTGCTCGCCGTTCTGATCCTGGGCTTTGCCTCTTCGCTCGCTTCGGTGTGGACCGCTCTTCAGGCGCCCCTCCTGCCGGTGCTCAAAGAAGAGAGATAGGAGATATGAGGATGAACTGGCTCGTCTTCGCTCTGATGACCGTCGTCTCCTGGGGACTCTACGGAGCTTTCCTCCACACCGGCCAGCTCGGCATGGCCGATCCCGTGAACGGCCGCTACAAGGCCTTTCTCTTCGTAGGTCTCGCCTACTTCCTGACGGCGGTATTGGCTCCTCTCCTCGTGCTCAAATTGCAAGGAGCCGCGTGGAGCTTCCCCGCCAAAGGCGCGCTCTGGTCGCTCCTCGCCGGCACCGTCGGCGCCACCGGAGCCTTCTGCGTGCTCCTCGCTTTCGGCGCCAAGGGCACGCCGGCCGTCGTCATGACCATCGTCTTCGCCGGAGCGCCGATCGTCAACGCGCTGTACTCGATCATCCTGCATCCGCCGGCGGGCGGCTGGGCAGGCATCCGCTGGCAGTTCTACGTCGGCCTGCTGCTCGCGGCGTTGGGGGGAGGGCTGGTGACGCTCTACAAGCCGGCGCCAGGGCCGGTCAAGACGGAGGTTCCTCGCGCAGGGATTCCAGCTCAGCGATGACCTCGAGATCCTTGGGGCGGCCGGCGTCGCGCTTCGCCTGGATCAAGCGATCCAATCCCAGGCAGTAGCACTCGATTCCAAAGACGGACAGCTTCCGGCTGTGGGAGATCAGAGTCTCGTAGGTGCCTCCGCCTGCGATTTCTCCCAGGATGTCCAGAGGTCCGGCGCTGGTGGTGAGGGTGAAATTGAGCCCTCTTTGGATCGTCTCGGCGTCCCACTGAAAGGGTAATCCCGGCGGCACACCGCGAAGGTACGGGGAGAAGGGCTTCAGCGCGCTCACCAAGCGGGCGATGTTGGCCGGATCTCGGCGATAGACGATATCGAGGTCCACGGTGAGACGAGCCGAACCGTGAACGATCGCGGCCACGCCGCCCACGATGATGAACTCGATCCCAGCTTCGCTCAGAGCCGGGAGGATCTGCTCAAGATCGACCATGGAAGGCCCGCTGCCCCGCCCGTCTCATCTCCTCGGCGAAGCGCTGCAGCCGCATCAGGTTGCGCAGCCGCTCCTCGACGGTCAGCTTGAGGTTCTCCCGGAGAAGGGTCCGGTCTACGTCCTTCTTATACGCTTCGATGACCGGATCGGGCTCGATGACGAGCCGCGGTGGTTCGTCCATGATTCGACTCTACCACTACGCCGACGCACCGTTCAGCAGCGGCCACATCCGCGCCGCCAGAGCCACCTGGAACAACCGCACCAGCAATGCGGACTTGGTTGCGTCGGCCACGTCGGGATTCAAGAGCGGCTCCAATAACAGATCGGTGCAGACCCGACGTTCATCTTCGGAGAGCTCGGGCCGTGCAGCCAGTGAAATGTCCCAGAGCTCGCCGTAGAGATACCAGGCCTGGTCGTAGTACATGAGCGAGGCTTCCACTTCCCAGGCCTGAGCGCTCTTCAAGGCTGAGCCGACCTCCAGCATGGCGGTCACGCTGCTGGCAAGGAGGCCCCGGAGCGGATCTTCCTGTGCCGCGAACATCTCCTGCAAACTGACACTGGCGACGGCTGCTGTGCCCAATGCCGCTCCCTGACGGCTGGCGCTGCGCGAAGCTCTCTTGCTGTTCATACTCCGCAAGCAACTGTGAAACGCACCCGCGACCCTGCGGGCTTGCTGCGCGGCCTCTCCCCCGATGGCGAGCAAATCCTTCTGGACGTGCCAGACATCATCCGGGGTGGGCGTCGTCAAGATGCGTTGGAGAGTCGAACCCAGGCGGGCGGCGAGGGACTGGGTCATCGGGTTGGCATCTTCAGCGGTTCCGCTCATAGATCAGCTTCAACCCCGTCAGCGTCAAGTCGGGATCCACCTCGCGGATGTACTTGGAGCCGGAGGCGATGAGCGGCGCCTGGCCTCCCGTCGCCACGATGCCCTTGAGGCCGGGGAGCTCCGCCGTCAGCCTTTCGAGGATGCCGTCCACCAAGCCGATGTAGCCGTAGTAGATGCCGGCCTGCATGGCGCCGGCGGTGTTCTTACCGACCAACTCCGAGGGCTTGCGCACGTCCACGCGGTAGAGCCGCGAGGCGTGGGCGAAGAGCGCTTCGGCCGAGATGGTGATGCCCGGCGCGATGATGCCGCCCGCGTACTCCCCCGCCGCGTTGACGATGTCGAACGTCGTGGCCGTGCCGAAGTCGACCACCACCACCGGCGAGCCGTAACGCTCGCGCGCCGCGACGGCGTTGACGATGCGGTCCGCTCCCACCTCGGCCGGGTTCTCATAGCGGATGGGCATGCCAGTGCGCACGCCGGGCTCGATGAACAGCGGCTTGCGGCCGAAGTAGCGGCTGGACATCCTCTCGAGGGTGAGGTGAAGCGGCGGCACGACGGAGGAGATCACCACCGCCTCGGCGGTAGAAGGATCGATGCCGCTCCGAGTGAACAGGGGCAGCAACAGCGCACCGTACTCGTCCGCCGTGCGCTCGGTGTCCGTCGACAGGCGGAAGCTCTCGACCAGCTCGTCGCCCTGATAGACGCCGAAGATCGTGTTCGTGTTGCCGACGTCCACCAGCACGAGCAGACCGCCGCCCGGAGGCTTCTCTCTCTTCATCCCTCGATCACCTCGCCGGACGAGATCGGGATCTGCCGCCCGTCGCTCTCCAGCACCAGCCGGCCGGCCTCGTCGAAGTCCTGGAACGCTCCCTCCACCACCGTCTCGCCGACGCGGCAGGAGATCCGCTCGCCCGGACGATGGACGGAGAGCGCGCGGTAACTCTCGACGGCGTAGGCCGCGTCGCCCAGATGGCTGAGCTCGGCCTCGACGCCCTCCACCAGATCCCAGGTGAGATCCACCAGGCTGACGACACCGCCTCCCAGCAGGACGATCGAGGTCGCCGTCTCCGGCAGATCGTCAGTGCCGTGCAGGTAGTTCACGCCGAAGCCCACGATCGCCAAAACCGCTTCGCCCGGCCGCACCGAGGCCTCGATGAGAACACCGCCGATCTTCCTGTGCTCGCCGCCGGTCTCGACTAGCAGGTCGTTGGGCCACTTGAGACGGCAAGGCGCGGGCAGGTGCGGCGAGAGCGCGCGGCAGAGACCGACGCCGACGAGCAACGGCAGGGTCTGCAGGAACGCCGGATCGCTCACCGTCACGACGCGCGTGGCGTAGACGCCCTTGCCGCGCGGGCTCGACCAGCTCCGGCCTTGACGGCCGCGGCCGCCGGACTGCTCCAGCGCCAGCACCAGCAGCGGATGGAGATCCTGGAACTCGTTCTGATACTCGGTGACGATGGCGCGGGCGATCGAATTGGTGGATTCGACGCGCGCCAGGACCAGGAGATTCTCGGGACCGCGGCTGTTCCGCCGCTTCTCCAGGTCCTCGACGTAACGATCGAATTCCAAGGCCGCCTCTCAGGTGAGCCCCAGGCTGGAGCGCAGCGTGCTCTGCCGTTCCCGCATCTCGCCGAGCTTGGCGCGCCCTCCCTCCACCACGTGGGCCGGCGCTTTGGCGAGGAAATCCGGATTGGCGAGCCGCTCCTCGGCGCGCGAGATCTCGGCCGTGAGCTTCTCCAGCTCCTTGGCGAGCCGGCTCCGCTCCTCGGCTCCCATCTCCTGCTGCTCCACCCCGACGCCGATCTCGACGCCGGCCACGAGATCGCGCCGCGCTCCCGCGGGCGGCGGACCGAAGGTCACCGTCTCCACCCGCGCGAGGGACCGCAGGAGCGGCGCCTGGGCCTGGAGCAAGCCACCGACCGCGGCGTCGGCGGCCTCGAGATGGAGATCGAGCTTCGCCTTCGGCGGCAGGCCCATCTCGGCCCGCAACGCCCGCACGCGCGTCACCACCTGCATCAGCGCCTCCATGCCGGCCTCGACCTCGGCGTCCTCCCAGGCGACCTCATGCCGCGGGTAGTACGCCAGGCAGATGGTCTCCGGATGGATGGCTTCATGGCCCGGCAGCCGCTGCCACAGCTCCTCGGTCAGGAACGGCATCACCGGATGCAGCAGCCGCAGGGCGCGGTCGAGCACCGTCAACAGCACGTCGCCCACGCGCGGCCGCGGCGCCTCGCCAGCGAGCGCGGGCTTCGACAGCTCGATGTACCAGTCGCAGAAGTCGCCCCAGAAGAAGTGATAGAGGCGGTTGCAGGCCTCGTCGAAACGGAAGGTCTCGAAGCGCTCGTCCACCTCCGCCGCCACCCGCGACAACCGCGAGAGGATCCAGCGCTCGGGCGCGGCGAGGCCCTGCGGATCGATCGTCTCCTGCGCCCGCGCCTCCCCCACCCGCGAGAGGGCGAAGCGCGTGGCGTTCCAGATCTTGTTGCCGAACGCCCGGTAGCCGGCGATCTGATCGGGATTGAGCGGGATGTCGCGCCCCGGGCTGTCGAGCGACGCCAGGGTGAAACGCAGGGCGTCCGCGCCGTACTCCTCGATCAGCTCCGAGGGGTCCAGCACGTTCCCCTTCATCTTCGACATCTTGACGCCCTCGGCGTCGCGCACCAGGCCCGTGAAGTGCACGAAGCGGAAGGGCACGTCGCCCATGAAGTGCAGGCCGGTCATCATCATCCGGGCCACCCAGAAGAAGATGATGTCGAAGGCGGTGATCAGCACGTCCGTAGGGTAGAAGGTGCGCAGGTCCACCGTGTCGTCCGGCCATCCCAGGGTGGAGAAAGGCCAGAGGGCCGAGGAAAACCAAGTGTCGAGCACGTCGGGGTCCTGCGTCAGCCGGTCCGTGCCCGCCTCGGCGGCCGCCTCCTCGAAGCTGTGGGCCACGAAGCAACGGCCGTCCTCGGTGTACCAGGCGGGGATCTGATGGCCCCACCAGAGCTGGCGCGAGATGCACCACGGCTTGATGCTGGTGAGCCAGTGCTCCCAGGTCTTCTCCCACGAATCCGGCACCAGCCGCGTGTGCCCGTCGCGCACCGCGGCCAGCGCCTGCTCCGCCATGCTCGACATGTCGCAGAACCACTGCGTGGAGACCAGCGGCTCGACGGGCTCGCCGCTGCGCTGGCTGTGGCCCACGTTGTGGACGTGCTCCTCGATCTTGAGGAGGAAGCCCTCGTCGCGCAGGCGCTCGACGATCCTGACACGCGCCTCGAAACGGTCGAGCCCGGCGAAGTCCGGCCCGGCCTCGGCGGTCATGCGGCCGTCCGGACCGATCACCGAGATGCCCGGCAGGCCGTGCCGCTTCCCCATCTCGAAGTCGTTCGGATCGTGGAACGGCGTGATCTTCACCAGGCCGGTGCCGAACTCGCGGTCCACCGCCGGATCGGCGACGAACGGCAGCCGCCGGCCGACGAGCGGCAGGATGGCCGCCTTGCCCTGGAGATGGCGATAGCGCTCGTCCTCCGGGTGCAGAGCGACGGCGGTGTCGCCGAGCATCGTCTCCGGCCGCGTGGTGGCGACGACGATGCGCTCGTCGCTCCCCTCGACGGGATAGGCCACGTGGTAGAGCTTGCCCTGCACGGTCTTAGTCTCGACCTCGAGGTCCGAGACGGCCGTGCCGAGGGCCGGCGACCAGTTGACCATGTACTCGCCGCGGGTGATCAGCCCCTCGCGGTAGAAGCGGACGAAGGCCTCGCGCACGGCGCGCGAGAGGCCGGGGTCCATGGTGAACCGCTCCCGGGTCCAGTCGCAGGAGGCGCCCAGCAGATCGAGCTGCTGGCGGATGTTGCCGTGGTACTGCTCCTTCCATTGCCACGCGCGCGCGACAAACCTCTCCCGTCCCACCTCGCGGCGGCTCGTGCCTTCGGAGACCAGTTGGCGCTCCACCATGAGCTGGGTGGAGATGCCGGCGTGGTCGGTACCGGGGAGCCAGAGAGCGTTGTAGCCCTGCATGCGCCGCCAGCGGGTCAGCAGGTCCTGCAGGGCGGACTGCAGGGCGTGGCCGACGTGCAGCTTGCCGGTGACGTTGGGCGGCGGGATCATGATGCAGTAGGAGGGCCTCGCCGAGGGCGCCTCGGCACGGAAGTAGCCGCGCTCCATCCAATGGCGCTGCCAGCGCTGCTCGTAGCTCGCCGGATCGAAGCGCTTGTCCATCGGCTCGCCCATGGTGGGGCCGGTCATCGTCTCGGTGCTCGCCGTCTCGTTCACGCCACGTTCCCTTCGTGCCATCAAACAGAAAGGAGCGGTGATTTGCACCGCTCCCCGAACGCCCTCGGCCGTGCCGAAGGCGGGCGCTACTCGACCTGGGCTTCGAGCTCGCGCAAGCGGTCGCGGATGATCACCTCCGCCATGTCCGGGATCACCTCCCAGGCGACGTCCCGCACGGCCTTGTCGCCGAGCAGCTCGACCACCCGGCGGGCGATGCGGTCCACGTCCGCGTCGCTCAGGGGACCGCCGCCGTTGGCGGCCGCCGCTGGAGCTGCCGGAGCCGGAGCGGCCGGGGCCGGAGCGGCCGGGATCGGGGCGGGCTCCGCCGGGATTTGAACGTCCGGCGGCGCCTCGTCGAGCGCCAGCTCGGCAGGCGCAGCGAAGACCTCGTCCCGGATGGGGAAGGATTCCTCGCTCTCCTCCAGCTCGAAGACGGGCTCGGCCTCCACCGCTTCGTACGAGACGTCGGGCTCCAGGTTGAAGGCGACCTCGCGCTCGAACGGCTCGGCCGGCGGAGCCGCCGCCGGGGGCTCCGGCTCTGCCTCCAGCTCGAAGTTGCCCCACGCCGGCTCCGCCGCGAAGCCGGGGATGACGACCTCCGTCAACGGCAGCTCCGCCGGCAGCTCTGCCTCCGGGGGTGCCGGGGCCGCCGCTTCCTGGGGTGCCGGCGCCGGCGTGGCGTGGGAAGCGAGCAGCTCCCCGACCCGCTGCAGCAACTCCTGCGAGTCGAACGGCTTCTTGAGGAAAGAGTCGGCGCCGGCGGAGCGGGCCTGTGCCTCGTCGAACGGCTCGAAGGTGCCGACGAGCAGCAGCACGGGGACCTCCGGGCGGAGCTGCTTGGAACGCCGGCAGACCTCGTAGCCGTTGGCGCCCGGCATGTGGACGTCGGCGATGACGAAATCGGGGTTGGCCTCGGAGAGGAGCGAGAGCGCCTCGTCCCCGTTGCTGACGGCGCGGACCTCGTAGTCCTCGTCCATGAACGTCAGCTCGATGACCTTCTGGATGGTGACGCTGTCGTCCGCCAGCAGGATCCGTCTCTTCATTCCTCCTCCGTCTCGGTCGCCCTAACCTAGCACCCCGGCGGCGGGCCGTCAAACCTCGTGTCCGGAGTGGGTTACGGGCTCAGGCGGCGGCCAGGCGGGTGGCGAGGTAGCTCACGATCGCCTTGGTGGACGTCCCCGGCAGGAAAATCTCGTCCACCCCCGCGCTCTTCAGGCTCTGCATGTCCTGCTCCGGGATGATGCCGCCGGCGAACACCAGGATGTCCTCCGCTCCCTGCTCCCGCAGCAGCCGCGTCACCTCGGGAAGCAGGACGTTGTGGGCGCCGGAGAGGATCGAGAGCCCCACCGCGTCCACGTCCTCCTGCACGGCCGCCGCCGCGATCTGCTCCGGGGTCTGCCGCAAGCCGGTGTAGATCACCTCGAAGCCGGCGTCGCGCAACGCCCGCGCCACCACCTTGGCGCCGCGGTCGTGCCCGTCCAGCCCCGGCTTGGCGATCAGAATGCGCAGCCGCCTATCGCTCATCGAGGAGGATTGTAGCAGAGCGGCCTCAGCCGCCCGCCCGCTCGATGAAGTAATACACGAGATCGGTCGAGGGAGTCTGGTACCCCATCTGCCGCAGCAGCGAGACCACCTGGCCGCGGTGATAGGTGACGTGGTTGACCATGTGGACGACCGGCTGCCAGAGCGGCAGGGTGTGGATCTCGCCGGTGGTGGAGGTCCAGGTGATCGGCGCGGCGAGCTGCTCGCTGGTCACCGCGGCTAGGAACGCCTCGATCTCGGAAGCGGTCTCCTCCCAGGCGTGGATCCAAGACAGCAGGTCGGGGTAATCGGCGAGGGTGGGGATATGATCGAGCGTCTGGCCGAAGAAGCGGGAGAGCCACAGCCGCTGCGATCCCGCCATGTGCACCATGGTGCCGAGCATCGAGCCGAAGCTGATGCCGGCGTCCCGCGTCAGGTCCTCCGGCCGCACCTCCCGCACCGCCTTGAGCATGAGGCGGTCCGCCCACAGCATGTAGAGGAGCATCTCGCGGACGACGGATGCAGGCGCCGGCATATCAGAAGACCGCCGGCTCCTCGTAGGTGCCGAAGACCTCACGCAGGGCGTCGCTGATCTCGCCCACCGTGCAGTAGGCCTTCACGCAATCGAGGATGAGCGGCATGGTGTTGTCGGTGCCGGAAGCGCCCCGCCGCAGCGCGTCGAGCGTCCGCTCGACGGCGCCCGCGTCCCGCCGCGCCTTGACGTCGTCGACGAAGGCCACCTGCCGCTCGGCGAGATCGTCCGGGATGTAGAGGATCTCGATCGGCTCGTCGTCGGTCACCTGGAAGGCGTTGACGCCGACGATGATCTTCTCGTTCTCCTCGAACGCCCGCTGGTAGGCGAAGGCGGCGTCCATGATCTCGCGCTGCGGGAAGCCGGCCTCGATGGCCTCCACCATGCCGCCGAGGTCGTCGATGCGCCGGAAGTAGTCGAAGGCGCCGTCCACCATGCGGCGGGTCATCTCCTCCATGAACCAACTGCCGCCGAACGGATCGATGGTGTTGATGACCCCCGACTCGTGGGCCAGGATCTGCTGCGTGCGCAGCGCCGTGCGGGCGTTGGCTTCCGTCGGCAGCGCCAGCGTCTCGTCGAGGGCGTTGGTGTGCAGCGACTGGGTGCCGCCGTGGACGGCGGCGAGCGCCTGCACGGGGGTGCGCACCACGTTGTTGATCGGCTGCTGGGCGGTCAGCGAGCAGCCGGCGGTCTGCGTGTGGAAGCGCAGCATCCAGGAGCGCGGATTCTTGGCGCCGTAGCGCTCGCGCATCACCTTGGCCCAGATCTGCCGCGCGGCGCGGAACTTGGCGATCTCCTCGAAAAAATCGTTGTGGCTGTTGAAGAAGAAGGAGAGCCGCGGCGCGAACTCGTCCACCGGCAGCCCCGCGTCGACCCCGTACTGCACGTACTCCATGCCGTCGCGCAGCGTGAAGGCGAGCTCCTGGAGCGCCGTCGAGCCGGCCTCGCGGATGTGATAGCCGGAGATCGAGATCGTGTTCCAGCGCGGCACGTGCGCCGCCGCGAAGGAGAACTGGTCGGTGATCAGCCGCATCGACGGCCGCGGCGGGAAGATGTACTCCTTCTGCGCAATGTACTCCTTGAGGATGTCGTTCTGCAGCGTGCCCGAGACCTGCCGCTTGATGTCCACGCCCTGCTTCTCGGCGACGGCGAGGTACATGGCGAAGAGGATGGGCGCCGTCGAGTTGATGGTCATCGAGGTGGTGACCTCGCCCAGCGGGATGCCGTCGAAGAGGACCTCCATGTCCGCCAGGGTATCCACGGTCACGCCGCACTTCCCCACCTCGCCCTTGGACATCAGATGGTCCGAGTCGTAACCGTAGAGGGTCGGCAGGTGGAAGGCCACCGAGAGGCCGGTCTGCCCCTGGGAGAGCAGGTACTTGAAGCGCTGATTGGTGTCCGCCGCCGTGCCGAAGCCGGCGAACTGGCGCATGGTCCACAGCTTGCCCCGGTACCCCGTGGGATGGATGCCGCGCGTGTAGGGATATTCGCCGGGAACGCCGAGAGCGCGGACCGGATCGATGTCCGCCGTCTGCTCCGGTGTCACCAGGTGGGGGATCTCCATGCCGGAGACCGTCGTGAAGTCCCGCTTCCAGAACGGCGTCTGCGCCTCGGCCTTGGCCTCGGCCGCCTCCCACCGCTTCCGCGCCTCGGCCATGGCATCGAGGGCTTCCTCCCTGTAGGCCGAGCCGGCGCGCGAGGCCTTCGCCTCGTCGAGAACGGTCGGTTCCTTCTCCTTGACGGCCATCCGCGGCTCCTTTTCACGCTCTGCGGCAGGGAAGGCGCCACCCCGCCGCGGGCGTGACAGAGTATAGACGATGAGACGAAAAGCTGGGGGTGCCTGGCGGGCGCACTATACGCTGACACCGGCCATCGCGCGTCACCTCATGGAGATCGAGGCGGCGCGAGCGGTGGTCGAACAGATTTCGTTGCCTCCCGCGGTGCAGTCCGAGCTCCGCCGCCAGGCCCGCGTCCGCTCGACCCACTACTCCACGCGGATCGAGGGGAACCGTCTCACCCTGGCCGAGGCCGAGAAGGTCGTCGAAGGGAAGAAGATTCCGCTCCACGGAAGGGAACGGGACGCCGGAGAGGTCCGGAGCTACTGGAAGGCCCTGTTGCGCGTCGAGGAGTGGGCGGAGCGACGAGAAGAGCTGACGGAAGAGCGCATCCAGCGCCTGCATGCTCTGGTGGAAGGAAGAGCTCGGCCCACTCCTTACCGGGAGGGCCAGAATTCGATTCGAGACTCCGAAACGGGAGCCCTGGTCTATCTCCCTCCGGAGGCCAAGGACGTGCCGGCTTTGATGTCGGGCCTCGTCGCCTGGATCCGCCAGGCGGAGAAGGAAAGCCTGCCGCCGCCTGTCATCGCGGGGCTGGCCCACTATCAGTTCGTCACCATCCACCCCTATTACGACGGCAACGGCCGGACGGCGCGCCTGCTGGCCACCTTCCTCCTCCACCGCAGCGGTTACGGTCTGCAAGGCCTTTACTCGCTCGAAGAGCGGCACGCTCGCGATCTCGCCGCCTATTACCGGTCCCTGACCGTGCATCCCCACCACAACTACTATGAGGGCCGAGCCGATGCGGACCTCACCTCGTGGCTGGAGTACTTCCTCGGCACGCTGGCGACAGTCTTCACCATAGCCAAGGAGGAGGCGCTACGCTACTCCCGCGAGGAGCGTCGTTCCTTGGAGCCCGAGGCCTTGCGCCGCCTCGATCCCAGAGCCAGAAAAGTCCTCGCTCTGTTCACCCGGACGGAACAGATCACCTCGGCGGACGTGGCCCACACCCTCGGCCTGTCGCCTCGCACCGCACGCCTGCTGTTGCGAAATTGGACTGACGAGGGTTGGCTCGAGCTCGCGGATCCCTCGAGACGCGGCCGCACCTACCGTTTATCGGCAAGTTATCGGCAAATTAACGGCAAAAGCAGCCCCGAGTTGACCCGAGTGCTCCCGCTCCCCTTACTCTGAGCCCAGAAGTCACGTCGCTGATGTAGAGACGCCCTGTCCCCAGCCCCGCTCCCTCTCTCACCTTTTTAAGTAGAAGCAGGGTCACGGAATCTCTGGATTCCATGGCAGCCCTGCACGCGAGCCTGGGGCACCGTCATCGATCCACACTCATAGGAGATCAACATGCGAAGACCCACTCTGCTCCCGTCTCTCTCCCCTCTACGCCTCACCTTGCTCGGCCTTGCGGTCTTGATGACCGTTCTGACCCTTCTGCCCCTCCAAGCCGAGCCCGTCTTCACCGCACAAGGTTGCATGCAGTACTGCGAAGAGGTTTGGCACTGGTCCCCCGGCTGCTGCAACGTCAACAAGCAACGCCAGGAGCGCCAGTGTACGGACGGCGCCGGCAACTTCTGCACCGAATACCGGTGCTCGACCTTGATCTGCGCGGAGTAGACCCTTGCTCTAAGACACCCCTGCGGAACTCCTCCAGGCTCGCTTCGAGAGGCGCCCTCCAGCCGGGGGCGCCTTTCCTTCCGCCGCGTCCCCCCTCTCCAGCTCCGCTGGAGAGGGGGCCAGGGGGTGAGGTCTCGAAGGGCAGGACGGCGCTGATACGACCCACCCCCTGCCCGCCCATCTCTGCTACAGTTCCCCCACCAACTCATGCAGCCCGAGCTCACGATCATCCTGGTCG
>JBIOVX010000189.1:0-17813 GCA_044868005.1 Thermoanaerobaculia bacterium
CCTTTACGTTTTAGGGCGGGGACAAGCCCCGCCCCTACGTTTTTTTAAGCCCCCTCTCTCCCGGTGAGGGTGGGAGGGAGGGAACGGGAGAGAGGGGGTTTGGGGGAGTGAGGGCCGTACTGAATAAACCCCGGCGCCATGATCCCGTCCGGATCGAACTTCTTCTTGGCTTCCAGGATCATCGGCCAGCGGTCGCCGAAGTGCTGCGCCCACTTCTCCGGCGTGTCGAAGGTGATGTAGCCGGAGAGGTAGCGCTTGCCGCCGTAGGCGATGGAAAGCTCGCTCGCCATGTCGAGCTGGGCGAGGCCGCGCTCCAGGAAAGCGCGCGGCACCCCCGGCAGGATGCCCCAGCCCATCACGAACTCCCCTTCCGGATGCATGAAGAGCGGCACGTCCGACGTCCGCGTGTACGCCGGCCAGAGCAGGATGTGGCCGCCCGGCCCCAGCGCCTGCGGCGGCGTGATGGCGAGCGCCGATTCGATGAACTCGCGGGCGGTGTCCCACGGCAGCGTCGTCTCCATCCAGGGATGCGCCATGTCCCAGTAGCCGCTGCGCCGCCAGAGCTCGAAGACCGGGTCCATGCGGTTGCAGAACTCGTGCTGGGTGAAGTCCTCGCTGTGGACGTGCCGGTAGGGCGTCAACCCGGCGAGCGCCGCCTGATCGTCCGGCTCCTCGCCCGGCTCGAATTCCACCGTCACGTGGAACGGATAGAGCCAGTAGGCGAAGGTCTGCATCCCCTCGCCCAGAGCCATGCCCTCGCCGATCTTCTTGATGCCCTGGAGGCACGGCGTGCACCAGGACTCGATCGACGAGAAGGTGGGATTCTCCGGGCTCATCACCCGCTTCGCGTCCTCCATCAAGGCGCCGAGATCGTCGTAGAGGAGGAAGTACTTGCGCACCATGCTCTTGCAACGGCGGAGCCGCACCTTGGCGCAGGTGATGACGCCGAACTGGCCGAGGCCGCAACGGACGACGTCGAAGAGATCGCGGTTCTGCTGGCGCGAGCAGGTGACGATCTCCCCCGCCCCGGTGACCACCTGGATCTCGACGGCGTTGTCCGCCTGCGTGCCGTAGCGGAAGCTCGCCACCCCCAGGCCGGCCATCGAGAGCGTGCCCGAGATCTGCACGCCGAGGTTGTTGGTGAGCACGCGCGGCACCAGGCCCTTCTCCAGGCTGGCGCTCACCAGGTCGCGCCAGACGACGCCGCAGTCCACCGTGGCGGTCTCGCCCGCCTCGTCGATCTCGTGGATGGTGCTCATGGACGAGGTGTCCAGCAGCACGCCGTCCTCGCTCGTCGCCTGGCCGCTCTGCGTGTGGGCCTGGCCGCGGGGAACGATCGGAATACCGCGCTCACGGCAGAAGCGGACCACCTCGGCCACCTCTTCGGCGGAGGCGCAGCGCGCCACGGCGGCGGGCATCCGGTCCACCAGGCGGCCGAAGTCCGAGCGGTAGAGCGCCCGCACCTCCTCATCGAGAAGGATGCGGTCGCCGAGGATCGCCTGCAGCTCGCGCAGAGCGTCGGCGGTCGATATCGCGGTATGAACGGTCATAGGGTCTCCCTGGGGGTTATTGGAGAAAGGAACGATAGTCCTGGGGGGATTATGCCCGCTCGGAGGGGTCTGCGCTCCGAAGCCTCACCCCCTGTCCCCCTCTCCCTGACGGGCGAGGGGGGACGCAGTCAACGGATCTTGCCAAAGCCGGGACGCTCCCTACAAGGCGATACCCCTTCTGCCGCGTCCCCCCTCGCCCGTCAGGGAGAGGGGGACAGGGGGTGAGGCTTCGAAGCGCAGACGGCTCCGGCAGCCAAGGCGCCACTGAAGCAGAGTGATTCAGACGGGGGGGCGGCGGTGGCGGCGGCGGCGGCTCCACCGGCACCTCCCGCTTCGGCGAGGCCTCGATCTCTCCCGGCCGCAGCGGCATCACCGGCCCCTTGCCGTCCGCCGGCGGGCGGGGCTTGTTGGCGAGCTCGTCGGGAAGCACGGTCTTGAAGCCCTCGCGGATCCAGGCGTCGATGCCGCCCTCCATGAGCACCGCATCCTGGAAGCCGCTGGCGATGAGGATGCCCATGCCCTTCTCGCCGCAGTCGTCCTCTCGGCAGTAGACCAGAATCGTCTGGTCCCGGTACGGGCTGATCTCCAGCAGACGGAAGGGCAGGCGCGCCAGCGGAACGTTCTGCGCGCCGCGCAGGTGGCCGGTCTCGCTGTTGAACTCCTGGGCCGAACGCAGGTCGAGCACCAGCATCTCGGAGCTGTCCCGCATCATCTCGTAAGCGATCGGCGGGCTCAGCTTCTTGAACGGCGGGCGTTTGCCGCGGCGGAAAGCCGAGCAGCCGGCGAGGAGCGCCGGGATGAGCACCAGGAGCGCGAGGATCCGCAAACGAAACATGGCGAGCGGCACGGCCGGGGGCTAACGCTCCGCGGCGATCGCTGCGTCCACCGAGTCGTAGGTGGGGAACAGCTCGTTCAGGCGCGCCACCTGCAGCAGCCTGCGAATGCGCTCGGCAGGCTTGACCAGGATGAGCTCGCGCTTCGAGTTACGGAAACGGCCGAGATAGCCGACCAGCTCGCCGATGCCCGTGGAGTCGATGAAGTTGATCTTGGAGAAATCGATGATGACGTGTCCCCGGTCGTCGGAAAGGACCCGCTCCAGCGTCTGCGCGAAAAATTGCGCGCTCTCGCCGAGCTTGATCACCCCTTCCACGTTGAGAAGGGTGAATCCGTCCTGGTGGCGCTTCTCGACGATCATGGCTTCACCTCGGATTCACCTTCGGAGGGGTTGAGTTTAGCACGAGGGGACAAGCGTCGTCGCACTGCCGGCCCTCACTCCCCCGGCCCCTCTCTCCCCACCGGCGTGCCCTCCGAAGCCCTCACCTCCCCGGCCCTCCTCTCCCAGGGGGAGAGGAGGGAGAAAGGCATTTCTTTTCTTGGTTTTGTTCCCCTCTCTCCCTCCGGGAGAGAGGGGCCAGGGGAGTGAGGGCTTCGGAGGGCAGATCCCCGATAAATTCACAGGCCCCGGGGGAGAGGAGGAAGGCAGCGGCGGGATCGGGCACCCCGCCCTATCCAAAAGGACGGCACGAAACCACCCCGCCGGACGTTACCGCCGCCGCGCCGAGGCGCGCATCCTTGCCAGGCGGCGCCAGGACCGCGCAAGCCCATGAGCTATCAGAATCTCTCCAGCCTCGACCGCACCGTCCGGGTCGTCCTCGGACTCGCCATGCTGGCGGCGGCCTGGAGCGGCGCCACCGCCGGCCTCTGGAAGGTCGGCCTCGAGGTCTTCGGCTGGGTGCCGCTGGGGACCGGCGTGATCGGCTGGTGCCCGATCTACGTCCTGCTGGGCATCAGCACCTTCAAGCCCCGCCATGGAACCTCCGGCCGCTGATTCGCGCGGCAGCGGCGGGCCGCCGCCTTCCGATAGAATTCCGCGGAATATGTCCGCTGTCTCCGCTGTGCAGGATCCGGGATCTCTCGCCGCCGAGCCGGACGGGCGGGCAGGGCTGCGGCGGCTCAAGTGGATCGCCCTGCTCTCCGCCCTGGCCTTCATCGTCCTCCTCGAGCTGGTGCGGCGGGCGCTCTATCCCTACCTGCCGTCGCTCGGCGGCATGCTGCTGATGAGCGCCGCCGTCTTCACCGGCTGCCTGTTCTTCTTCGGCGCCCTGTTCAGCGTGCTGGAAAAGATGCAGGGCCGCCTCGAGCGCCGCAACCGCGAGCTGCTGGCCCTCCACGAGGCCGACCTCGGCGTCTACGGCGAGCTGGCGCTCGAAGCCGTGCTGCAGAAGGTCGTGGACCGCGCCCGCGACCTCGTCAGCGCCCGCTACGGCGCCCTCTCCGTCGTCGACGAGCAGAACCGCATCGAGTCCTTCATCACCTCGGGGATCAGCGACGAGGAACGGGCGCGCATCGGCCCGCTGCCGGTGGGCCACGGCGTGCTCGGCGTGGTGCTCCACGAGGGCCAGCGCCTGCGGCTCGCCGACATCCAGCGCCATCCCCGCTCGGCCGGCTTTCCCGCCCACCATCCGCCGATGAAAACGCTGCTGGCGGTGCCCATCTCCTGCAAGGGCCCGTTCCGCGGCAATCTCTATCTCGCCGAGAAGTCCGCCGGCGCCGAGTTCACGCTGGAGGACGAGCAGAGCCTCCTCCGCTTCGCCACCTCGGCGGCCCTCGCCATCGACAACTCGCATCTCCACCACCGCCTCAACGATCTCGCGGTGGCCGAGGAGCGGCTGCGCATCGCCCACGAGATGCACGACGGCCTGGCCCAGATCCTGGCCTCCGTCAACACCAAGGCCCAGGCGGTCAAGGAGTTCCTGCGCGGCGGCCGCACCGAGGAGGCCACCCGCCACCTCGACCAGCTCGCCGCCGCCGCCCGCGAGGTCTACGCCGACGTGCGCGAGTCGATCATCGGCCTGCGCAGCGCCGGCCTGCCGGGACGCTCGATCGCAGAAGCGCTCGAAGAGTACGTCAACACCTGGAAGGCGCACGCCGGAGTGGAGGCCGACGTGCGCATCGAAGGCGAGCCGCGGCTGGCCTCCAACGCCCAGCTCCAGGTGCTGCGCATCGTGCAGGAATCGCTCGCCAACGTCCGCAAGCACGCCGGCGCCAAGCGGGTCGAGGTCAGCCTCCGGCAGACCGGCACGCGGTTCCGCATCACCGTGCAGGACGACGGCGCCGGCTTCAACCCGTCCGTGCTCGGCCGCTCCGAGTTCCCGCGCTTCGGCCTCTCCACCATGCGCGAGCGGGCCGAGGCCATGGGCGGCACCTTCCACCTCGATTCCGCTCCCGGAGCGGGAACCCGCATCACCGTCGAGCTGCCGGCACAGGCGGCCGCCACTGCCTGAGACAGGAGACTCCCATGAAGATCCTGATCGCCGACGACCACGCCCTCTTCCGCGACAGCCTGCGCAGCCTGCTCGAGGCTCACGGCCTCGAGGTGATCGGCGAGGCGAAGAACGGCCGCGAGGCCGTGGAGATGGCGGCCAGGCTCGTGCCGGACGTCGTCCTCATGGACCTCTCCATGCCCGAGATGGACGGCCTCGCCGCCACCCGCCTGATCAGCGCCGATCAGCCGCAGGTGAAAGTCGTCGTGCTCACCGCTTCCGACGAGGACGCCAAGCTCTTCGAGGCCATCAAGTCCGGCGCCCAGGGGTACCTGCTGAAGAACCTCGAATCCGAGGACTTCTTCACTCTCCTCGAGGGGGTCAACCGCGGCGAGCCGGCCCTCACGCCGGCTCTGGCGCGCAAGCTGCTGCAGGAGTTCGCCCGCCCGGTGGCGGCCCCGGCGGTGCACCACGACCCCGACGCCCTCACCGAGCGCGAGCGCGAGGTCCTCGAGCTGCTGGTCAACGGCATCACCTCCAACCGCAAGCTGGCCCGGCAGCTCGGCGTCAGCGAGAACACGGTCAAGTTCCACGTCCGCAACATCCTCGACAAGCTCCACCTCCACAACCGCACGCAGGTGGTGAGCTATGCCATCCGCCACCGCATCGTCGAGCCGCCGGCGGGGTGAGCCCCGCATGCGATACGGATATAAATTCGTGCTATATTTTCGTCTATATTGACAAGCCCTTTCGACGGCGGAGGAGTCTATGGCACAGGACAACCTGCGCGAAGCCAACCTTCTCATGGAGGACGCGGCCGCCGTGGCGGATGCCTCCCGGAAGAAAACCTCTTTGCCGGAGCTCTCTTTTGACGTCGAAAAGCCCGTGGCCGGCAACACTCCCAACAAGCGGGGACTCAAGTACGCCGTCCGGTTCGCCGCGGCCCACCTCTTCGGCAAAGGCAACCTGGCCAAGGCCACAAAGGACCTGCAAGACTACCTCGACGAGCAGCAGGAGGTCGGCCAGTGCTGCCAGCGTGGAGGGGCTATCGAGACCGGCAGCACCTCCCACGGCCATCTGCATCTGGGGTGGGCGGCGCTGGCCCTCTGGGCCCTCGCGCGCAGGAAGCCGCAAAACGAGCCGTCGAAGAAGCTCCTGGAATCCCTCCGCCGCTGGTGGAAGAACGAGATGCGCCTCGTGGAGCTCTGCCGCCTTCCGGACGACCAGACCCGCAAGAGGCAAGGCGGGCAGTGGTGGACGCCGTTCGCCGTCATGCCCAACTGGCGGGCCTGGGAGAGCGCCAAGGCCCGGGAGAAGCACCCGAAACCGCCGCCGGCCAACGCCTGCCGCGACATCTGCGCCCGGCTGATCTTCGATCTCCCGCTGCCGCCGACCGGCCATAGCCTCTGGAAAGATCGCTTCTTCCTCGGCGCCGCGCTGCTCCGCGAATTGGACGACGCGGAGCTGCGAGCCCTGCGGCCTCCGGCGGGCTGGAAGCCGCCCCTTCCCTTCCCCCTCCAGATCCGCAGATTTGGGGGAGGCGAGTTCGTGGCCACGTACGACGTCCCCGAGGATCGACAGGCTTTCAATCAGCCAGCCCTCCTGGCCGGCTTTTTCAAAGGCGAGATCCTCGGGAGCGCCAGCCCGGATTTCGATATGGGGGACGCCAGGCCGGATGAGCGAGTCGAGGTGTCGGCGATCCCCCGCTGAAAGTCGCCTTTAATCGATCGGAACGCTGTTGTCCTGGGCGACGGCGATGCCGACCAGGCGGAGCCCGTTGTTGAAGTGGCCCTTGTCCTTGGCCACCCACGAGCTCCAATCCGTGGCCAGGTTGATCCACTCGGCCCCTCCTTTCAATCGGAATGCTGGTGTATCGCGAGGAGTAAATCCTCGTTGCTGTCCGTCTGGTACGGCGAAGCCCACAGGAGGTGACCGGTTTATGGAACCTTTGACGGAATCTATACAGGATGGCAACATGGGCGAAGCCAACCGCCTCATGCAAGACGCCCAGGATCTGGTCGAGGCTCGGCGGAACGAAAAACCTCTGCCGCAGCTCTCTTTTGACGTCGAAAAACCCGTGGGTGGCAACACCCCCAACAAGCGGGGGCTCAAGTTCGCCATCCGGTTCGCGGCCGCCCGGCTCTTCGGCAAAGGCAACCCTGCCGGAGCTACCAAGGACCTGCAAGCCTACCTCGACGAACAGCAGAAGTTTGGCCAATGCTGCCAGCAAGGAGGGGCTATCGAGACAGGCAGCACCTCCCACGGCCAACTGCATCTGGCGTGGGCAGCCCTCGCCCTCTGGGCACTCGCGCGCAGCAAGCCGCAAGACGAGCCGTCGAAGAAGCTCCTGGATTCCCTCCGCAACTGGTGGAAGAACGAGATGCGCCTCATGGAGCTCTGCCGTCTTCCGGCCTCCGAGATAGGCAAGAAGCCGGGAGGGCCGTTCGCCTGCATGCCCAACTGGCGGGCTTGGGAGAGCAGGCAGGCGAGGACCGAGGCCTTGGCGAATGGCAAGAAGCCGCCGCCATCCAACTCCTGCCGGGACATCTGCGCTCGGCTGATCTTCGGATTCCCGGTTCCGTCGGCTGACAAGCCTCTCTGGAATGATCGCTTCTTCCTTGCCGCCTCTCTGCTCCGCGAGCTCAAGAACGAGGGCGAGGAATTGCAGCAGTTGCGCCCCTCTGACGATTTGACGCCGCCCCTCCCCTTCACCCTCCATGTCAAGAGATGGGCGGGAGATGACTTCGTGGCCTGGTACGAAGTTCCCGAAGATCGACGGGTTGCAAACGAGCCCCTCCTCACGGCCGGCTTTCTCGACGGCAAGATCGTTGGGGAAGTCGACCCGGAACCCGATCTAGGGAAGACGGAGCCGCCTGCGCGAGTCGATAAGATGCCGGCGGTCAGCTAAAAACGGGGTGCGTTGCTCAGCGGTCGGAAAGCGGAGCTTACTAGTCCGCTGGAGCAGCCGAGTTGGCCGACACTCGCGGCGACCTGGGCTCAAGACAGACAAGGAAACTCAACCTCGAATGGCGTCAGGGGCGGTGGTGCGCCGCGTGGCGTTACTAAAAAGAAATCAGCAGGACAATTCAGTACTGCTGCGATGAGGGCAAGGCCGATCGCCTGCCGGTTGTTTATCTTGTCTCTCGTGTCCGTACGTTTGCACTCAGCAAATCTGACCTCGGATCCATCGGGCTTGAAGATGAGCAGATCTGGAGTTTCTACTGTGACATGCCTTGGCTTTCGGAAAGGTTGGAGAACACGGTGGAAGCTGCGGGCTGCGCTCAGCTTCTCCTTACCAAAGTAGTTCAGCAATACAATCTCCGAATTTGGATACTTTCCAGGCCTGTTCGTACCAAAGATGTCAAAGTCATGGAAGACCCACTTGTATCCAAGTTCCTCGAAGTGACTCCCGACCAAGAACTCACCGAAGCCAGCTGAGCCATCCAGCCTGCGGCAGTACGAGTCAGAACAGTATGCTCGGTCACCTCCTCTCCATCTCTCCAACAACTCTGGATCGAAGAAGAGGACTTGCGGCTCCAGCGATATCTTGACAGCCATAGTCTTAGATTCTTTGTGCGCCCAACGGATGTGCTGCTCAGCGGCCGGGAAGCGGAGCTTTCAAGTCCGCTGGAGCAGCCGGGTTATAGGCGATTTCATACCTCCGAATCCCCCACCTCGCCCTCGCTATACTGGTCAATATAATTGCCGTTTAAATCTTTCACAAAGACGGACTCGCACTTCCATTCGAAGTTCCACGCACTCGGCTCATCGACGAACCAAAGAAGCATCTGTGGATAGACATATTCTGTCATGAACGAGAGAGGAGGAATGTAGCCCTTGCCTTTTATTTTAAATTCATTAAGAACAAGCAACGACTTGTACCCATACTTACCAGGCGCGAAGACGATTCTCTCCTCATAACAACCAGTAAACAGAATACGATAAGACACAAGAGTATCCAAGATCCTTCCGTCTATATGAGCAACGTATTGTTGGTAGCTGCCCAGCTTGGCGTAGTCACCTAAGATTGGCGAATCTCTGTCAAACTGATAACGAGTAATGGCGGCAAGGATCTGTGTCATCCTAAGCTCAACAAACCTCGAACAGGTCTTTGTTATGTTGATATCGCCTAACTCTTTTCGCTCAGACGAAAGGCGCTTCACAGCAAGGCCCAACAACTCCGGTAAGCCGGCCAGGCCATTGCGCGCAAAACCTATAGATCGCTTTAACATGCTAAAGTCGTCAAGCGACCCCTCCCCGCCTTCTTCCTCAATCCGTTGTTCATACTGCTCGTATAGATCCTCGACCTTCTGCATTAGAAATCCGATTCGTGCATCATAATGAAAAGGAATGCGGCAAGAGCCTTTGTTTCCGATGATTATATGAATGGCCCTCTGAAGTTCCAACTCATTTGGCAGCCGCTCATTTTTAAAACGGACAGATGAGGTCAATACGAAGCTCTGCTCGACAACGGGTTGGGTTGGGGCAGTATCGTAGGTGTCTTTGTTCTCCACAACTTCTATCTTCGCATCTCTGTCTAACTTATCTTCTGGCTCAGCCTTGAAGAGCTTCCGTATCTTGTTCTTGAGTCCGAAAAGGTTCTCTTTGTAGGCGAAGGCTATGGCCGCACCCAAAACGGATAGAACCAAAATCGTAATGAGAACCGCTGCAGGATCGATATTCAATGATCCCGCAAGATCCTTCAGTAGGTCAAGCAAGTACGTACCCCCATTGAAGCCTAGCCCTGTAGAGACCTATAACGCGGTGGCGGCTCAGCGTGCGGCGTCAGCCGTCCGCTGGAGTCGCGGCGTTAGAGGCGTCGCCTCCGTCGCAGGCCCATGAGATATTCTGACGATAGCTGCCACCAGCTAGTTTCCTAAGATTCACGGTAGATGTTCGCCCTTCCAGATGCTGAAGCAGATAAATATTGAACCAATACATACGGTTGCCAATTTGTCGCAGCTTTTTAACCATATGCTCGATATCAGCCTTCGATGGTGATTTCTGCTGCATGCAGGCCGCGAGAGTGTCCAGATCAAATACGATTGAGTACTCATAGAAATTAGCTGCATCACTCCCAAAGTATACACGGAGCTTGGCAAGAACAGAATTGAAGCTGAAATGCCATTCGTCGAGCATTGCCTCATATTCAAGGCGATACCTGCTCAGATCCCCATTCTCAAGGTAACCCAAGTTGGGCTCCGCCAACACACGTCTAGTTAGCTGTCTGCGCTTGTCCATCAAGCGCACAACAGATTCGAGGTTAGCTTCGGCTGAACGTCGTCTGGCCTCTTCGAGTTGGACATCGTGCTGGATCCTCCAAGAACGCGTCTGATATAAATGTGTAAGCAGGCCTCCAATCAGTCCGGTCAGTAGGAAACCGACGAATAGAAGAACGACCTCGTGATAACGGCCAAAGAGTCGCTGATCAGATGCCATATTGAATCCCGCGCCTAACGCTGCTGGCGGTGAGCGGCGGAACCGCACGATAGGGCGGTTTCCGTCCGCTCGACCGCCTGGGATACTGATTCGAGGCCCCCTCTCGGCCTACCCACGCGGTAGGCTGTTGGGGACGTACCCAAAGACCCTCTTGAAAGGAGGCCTCGATGAGATTCTACACCTACCAGGACGAGGTGCCAGAGGATCCGCGAGGGACCCGCGAGGAGTCCGCAGGAGTCCGCCGCTACTCTTCTAAAAATCTCGAAATGCGCCAAATCTCCCCGCTGAAACTCAAGCCTGGCAAGGGTTTGCAAGATAGCCGCGGATTTTCCGTCTTATGGGGGTATGAGAAAACTACGTTTTGTCCCCGAAGGCGGTGCTCTGGTCGAGGTGACCTGCCGCACCATCCACAGCCGTTTCCTCCTGCGCCCCGGCCCGGTACTCAACGAGATCGTCGTCGGCGTTCTCGGCCGAGCTCAACGGAAGTACCCGACTCACGTTTGTGGTTACGTCTTTGCCTCAAACCACCTCCACCTCGCCCTGGACGTCGATAACGCCAACCAACTCTGCTGCTTCATGCGCTTCGTCAACTCGAACCTCGCCCGCAAAGTCGGCCGTCTCGTCGGCTGGCGCGACAAGATCTGGTCGCGGCGATACCAGGCCATCGTGATCAGCCCGGAAGAAGCTGCCCAAGTCGGGAGGCTCCGTTACATCTTGAGCCACGGAGTCAAAGAGGATTTGGTGGAAAGGGTAGATCAGTGGCCGGGAGTGCACTGCGCTCAATCGCTGCTGACGGGTGAGCCCGTGGTGGGCTACTGGTTCGATCAGACGCAGGAGTACGCCGCCCGGCTCCGGGGAGAGAAATTCGATCGCATGAAGTACGCGACGCGGGAGATCCTGGTTCTCTCGCCGCTGCCATGCTGGAAGCATCTCAGTGCGGAAGTCCGGCGGCAGCTCGTCCTCGAGATGATCGCCGATATCGAGGCGGAGGCGGCGCTCCGCCGCCAACATTCTGGCTGCCAGGTGCTGGGGGCCTCGGCGGTCCGCGGGCAGCATCCTTTCGATCGTCCGGCGCGGCCGAAGAAGTCACCGGCGCCGTTGTTCCATGCGGTGAGCAAGCGGGTGCGTCAGGAGCTCTGGATTGCCTATGCGTGGTTTGTGGCAGCCTTCCGCGATGCATCTGCGAAGCTCCGATCGGGAGACCGGACAGCTCGGTTCCCGGCCGGGAGCTTCCCGCCCGCCTTGCCTTTTGTGGCGGGATAGGCGCTTTCAGCGGTCTGCTCGCCAGCTTTACCGTGTCTCAGTGCTCCGCTCTGAGGAGGGGTGTATCCGCGATGCCGATTTTCCTGACGAAAAGCCCTTCAAAGGCTTTCTTCGCACTGACCGACAAGCACCGCCGCACGATTCGAGGCCGATCTGGGGACGAGTTGTAGGCGCTTCGGACGGGGTAAGTCACTCATTTTCTTCCTCGTCTTCTCCATTCACCTGGAACCTATCCCCCCGGCTGCCGGCTGCCGCCGCCCTCCTCACCGTAGTCCTGCCAGGATGCAATCCGCTCCAGCTCGACAGATGCACGAATACCAATTTGCCCTGCTCCCGCAAAAGCTCCATGGGCCACCCCGATCGCGCGTGCACGATCGTCCGTGTCGAAGCAGATAACCCCGGCTCCGTGGTCGAGTTCTTGCGCTTGCAGCTTCGAGCGAAAGGCGTAGTCCCAGACTCGCGGCGCCACCTCCACCATGAAAAAATTGTATTTCTGACCAAGATCCACATTGAACATGACGCCGTAGAAGCGGTTCCCGATTCTTCGCTGAAGATACACTTCCTCCGAAGTAACTCGGCCGTCTTCGAATGTCGTAGTCGCTAGCCACTTTCCTCGAATCTCCGGTAGCTCCTCGGCCTCAGTTGTTCCCTGCCCCAAGCCAAACACCCTTCGGAACGCCAAGTTTGCTTGCTCGACCTCCGCCATCAGTTCCGGTGGAAAGAAACCAACCTCGACCCCCCGTTCTCGCAACCGAAGAACGCCATTGCCGAGAATGTATGGGTTAGGGTCGAGCATGCCTATCACAACACGCCTAATTCTCTTGGCAACGATGAGATCGGTACATGAAACCTTCGGTTTGCCGTCGCGATCTACACCCCGAAATGTGCAGGGCTCGAGGGTGGTGTAGAGAGTCGCATCGGGAGGCACTTGAGTCTCAGCATTTGTCAGAAGCAAGTACTCGGCATGACCGTCAAGTGTATGTTCTTGCGCAGAAACCACTCTGCCGTTGCAAGCGAGGACGGCACCTACTAGTGGATCCATCGCGTGCTTTTGCGAGGAGCGTCTCATAGCCGATATCGCTTGTAGCATCGCCTCTCGGTCGTGCATTTAAAACCTCTCAGCAGAACCCTGCTAGCGCCGCCTACGTAGGAACCTTCTGGGCGGTTCTCCGCCTAGTTTGAGGTGCAGGCCGCGAGCCGGGCTGTCGTAGTCGATCTCCGGCCGCGACAGGTAGGCCACGTATCCCCACGCAACACTTGCGAGCATGGTTACGGCGCCAAAGCCGCCCGCAGTTACTTTAAAATTGCTTGACTGAAACCAGACGACTTGGTCACCCGTGAGGCCAGCAATCAGCATGGCAACGCCGGCACCGAGACACACAATGCCTGCGGTAACCATTGCGTAGCAGATTCTTGCGCGATGTGCCAAGTGCGCCTCCAGAAACCTGATCTCAGCAAGCTCGACATCCGAATCACTCATGTGTTACCCCTTGGTGGCTAACGGCTGGGCAGTGAGCGGCGAGGCCGCGCTTTTTGCGGTCTCGTCCGCTCGACTGCTGGAGTTAGGCGGCATCGCCTGGATGTTCGGCAGATACATAGCATAGCGACAGGTTCAATAGTTGTGAGTTCTTACGAATGAGAGTGCTTCGCCGCGCCCAGGAACGTTCGGAGATGTAATGGCGCTCGCTCGGATGCTCGGGGTCGATGCCCGAAGTTACAGCGAGGCCGGTCAGCTTTTCGTTCAGCTCTGAACGCGCGCGATCGAGTGCAGCCACGAGCGTTTGGTGGTCAAGATCGGTCCGGTCGGAGAGGAGGAGGCGGACCTTCCCATGTACGGAAGCTAGGGATTCAACATAGCGTCGGAGGATAGGCGTCAGCGGAAAGAACTTCTTACCGGACTGCTCAAGCTCTGCAAGAACAGAGGCCTTGAACTCTCCTTCGTCAACGAGTTCCTCAAGGGAGACGCTCGGGATGACAGTGAAGCGAAGTCGCTGCTCGGCAGTGTGCTTCTTCTCCCATTCGCGAAAGGCCAACACAGTATGGACCGGTAGGGCCCTGTGCTGAGTGTGATTCCTAAGCGCTTCCGCGATTCGGTACTCGAGATGCTGATCGTACTCAGCCGAAAAGAGGGCAGCGATGTCTGGAGCCGGATCGGGATCGAAATATCGGGCCAATGAGTGCTTGACCTGATCTATGTACATGCGAGCAGCGGTGAGAAGATTGACGATTCGACGGTTGATAAGCTGGGCTTCGCGAAAGACCCTGTGGTCATCGATCGACGTAAACAGGCAACTTTGGAGCCCAAGCTGAAGCAACTCGCTCTCATATTCTAGATAATTCTCCAGAAGCAGATCGAGCTTCTCCTCGACGCCTGTTGCCAAATAGATCCGCTGGATTGCGCTGACCAGGCTCGCGTACTCGGTGCCAGTAAGTTCGATGCCTGAGCCAAACCCGGCTGCCAAGATTCTTAGGTTATAGATCATGGCTCTTCCGACTGCCGCCTAACGCGCGTGGGCCTCAGCGGCGGTGTCAGCCGTCCTCTGTAGGCCCTTGGGTTGGGCGCCGACAAGCTCCCTGCTCAAGATCCTCCCGTTCATAAACGAGCAAGCTCGTCTCCTGGAGGCCTGCTGCAACATGAGGAGTTTTCCCTCCAGGATCATGCCATTCGAGATGTACTGTCCAGGGTAGAAGCGGCTGTAGCTCGTTTTGCCACTCCTCAGTGTCGCATATCCAAGCTGCACCAGAATCTGTATCGGTATCTGCCGGGTCGATCTCGACTGCGACGTCAAAATCGCTCTCATTAGTGTGAGTACCCCGAACACGACTTCCATAAGCAAAGAGCCGGCGCACAGATGGTTTCTGCCTCGCCCAATTCTGCAATGCCTCCAGCACGTCCCTGGGTATTTCCCAATCTGCGACCACAATATCAACAAGTCTCTCCTATTCTTGACCTCCCTCAGGTCTAGCGCGAACATCATAGGCGAGCGAGCGTAGCGCGCGGGCGTCTTCGGCTGGATTGAGTAGGGGGAGCGCTTCAACTATTTCTTGCACGTAACTATACCGAGTTGCCTTACCACCTTCGGTAGACAGCAAAAGCCCAATGCGGTTAAGAAGCTTCAACCCCTCCAGGTTCTGGATCTTTGCGCATGCCGCTTCGGCTTGGGTAAGCGCTACCTGGAGATCAAAGGATCTATCGCCATCCGCGATACGCTCCGCAATATCTTCAAGCAAAGTGGCCAGCTCCTCTCTCGTCAAAAAAGATCCCTTCCTCCTTCTACTCATATCGGGCTTCCCTTCCGTGCTGCCCAACTTACCGATGAGCCTCTTATTGAACTTATCAACCGCCTCGACAATCCTGAAGCGACCGATAGCCAAAGGTCAATCTCTTTGCCGTGCAAGCATTTAGGCGAGAATAAGCCATCCCAGAATCTGCGTCAACAGGCGGGATGGAGGTGGTAAGGCTGCAGGCTGGAATGCTTCTTCCCAGGAGCTCCGCGCGCGGTAAGGCTTCAGACCTCAAGCGAGCGGCGGTGCCTCAAGCTCCTGTGTGTCAGCATCTTGAGGCCTCTCGGGAGGAAAGGACTGAAATACATGGGACCTCTTCTCTCCAGTGATAAGGCGTCGGCGGCCGGGCGGCAGGCCTGTCTGGAGGCGGTGAACACGTCGAGCCGAGTAGAATGGGGCTTTACGTGCGCTGATCTCTGCAAGAAGGATTCTGCAGAGTCCGGCGGCTGATGCTCGGTTCTTTGAGTCGAGGATTTCCTCCCGAATCGCCAGGCGCTCCCCTTCACGGGGTTTCTCCTCGGGAACGGAGACCCTCTACCTGCGAGAGGGGAGATTTCCCCTCGGCGGGGGGAGGTTTCCCCCTCAGGGGGGCGGACTTCCCCCACGAGGGGGCCATCTTCCCCCACGAGGGGGCGACTTGCCCCCCTGAGGGGGCGACTTGCCCCCCTGAGGGGGACGACTTCCCCCATGAGGGGGCGACTTGCCCCCCTGAGGGGGCGACTTGCCCCCCTGAGGGGGCGAACTCCCCCCTCGTGGGGGACGGCTTCCCCCTTGTGGGGGCGGACTTCCCCCTCGTGGGGGCAAGCTTCCCCCTGCTGGGGGGGAAACGCCCCCGCGAGGGGGAAACGAGAAGCCTACAGCCGCGAATATCTGTCCTTCGAGGGCTTAGGCTGCACGTCGAGGCTCATTGCCAGGGCTGGGAGACGACGGGGAGCGCATTGACCTCGCTCACCCGCTGCTCCCAGGAGCCTTGCACCTTGTGCGTGCCGTCTTCTCCCCCGTGTGGACCGATGATCCAGACCGCTTGAGGCGAGAGGCCCGCGCCGCGGTAGGCGGAAATGTCCGTCCTCGCGTTGCCATACGCGAGGTCCAGGAGGAAGCCGGCGGCGACCAGCTTCTGGAGAAAGCCGAGCTTGAAAGCGCCTACTCCTGCCTCCTTGGGAAACGCCTCCTCGTTGGAGTCCGTCACATGGAGAACCCCGAAAGCGAAGCTCGGGGACCCCTCCGGCCACAGCCACTCGCGCGTCGTGTTCGCCAGCCAGTAGGGCCGGCCTGTCAAATACACGTTCACAGTTCCGCGGGCCGCCTGTGCCGCGGTCAACTGAGCGGCGCCGGGGTATGCCTTGGGAACGTACTGCTTGTGGAGGAGACGCTCTTTCTTGACATTCCTGATGATCTCTTCGTCGCTCGTCGTCAGCGTGCCGTCGATATCGAAGACGGCGAGGTGCGTCCCTCGCGGCAGGACCCACAGCCTGGCCACCGCGACGCTGGCGTCCCCCGCCACCTCCAACTGCACGCCATACACGCCGATCTTCAGCGGCGGCGCGACGGTGAACCGGACGCGCCCATCATCGTCAGTGCTCTTTTCCCCCAGCGAAACCCAGCCTCCATCGGTGTTCAGGAAACCCAGGATCGGCTCGCCTTCGAGGTCCTTTGAAAGATTGCCGTAGGTGAATTTCCCTTCGATCGTGACCGGGCTGCCTTCCGTCACCAGGATGTCCTGGACCGAGTGGTTGGGGTCCCCCCACTTCTTAACCAGACCGCTGCGATGGCGCGTCCATCCCCGGGCCGGCTGCGGGTCATGCGCGGGGAAGGTACACGACGCGAGCGCCTCGATCTTGCACGGCGGGGAGAGAGGGTCGGCCGCCGCGGCGGGCGCATCGCTCCGGCAGGCCGTGAGAAGAAGGAGCAACCCCGGCATCGTACGGCGCATCCCCACCACAAATCGTTTCATCGCCTTCCTCCTTCGGAGAGCTCGCTCGGCACATAGTACCGCGGCCGGGGCAGGGAGCGTTCGCAGCAAGAGCATGGTAAAATAAAGGCGTCGCACGAACACGAAGGGAGGAGGGGAGAAGATGAAAGGGAAGCGCTGTTCCTCACTGCTGCCGGCTCTGCTGGTCCTCGCCGCCGGCGGGATCCAGGCACCTCTTCACGCCTTCGACGTCAACGGCTTCCTGCCGGCCCAGGGGCAGGGGGACGTCGCCGTCTCTTACACCTCCGAGGGCTACGACGAGTTCTGGGTCGGCGAGACGAAGGTGTCCGATCCGGGAGTTGGCGAGGTGGAGATCGACAGCATCAGCGTATGGGTCCAATGGGGCTTGACGGACGATCTGGCCATCGTGGCGAACCTGCCGTATATCGACGCCAGCTCGGACGGCCTCGGCCGCTTCGAGGACAAAGGCTGGCAGGACCTCTCGGCCCTCCTCAAGTACCGCTTCTGGGCTTCCGGTCCCCACAGTCTGGTCGGCGGCGTGGGCGTACGCACGGCGGTCCAGGACTACGAGGCCAACCTGCCGGTGGACCTCGGCGACAACACCACGGACGTGCTCTTCCGGCTGGTCTACCTCTACAACAGCGGCCCCTTCTACTTCTCGCAGCAGGTGGGCTACGACGTTCGCGGCGAAGACGCGCCCGACGACTTCCCGCTCTACACGGAGCTCGGCTACACCGCCGGCCGGGTGACCTACGGCGGCTATTACTCGCAACTGATCGCCGACGGCGGCACGGACATCGGCGATCCCGGTTTCACCTTCCCCAGCAACCAGGAGGAGTATTCGAAGGCAGGCGCCAAGGTCTACGCCCGCCTCACCGACCGCGTCGGCCTCTCAGCCGTCTATTTCTTCACCCTCGACGGCCGCAACACCGGCGACAGCGACGGCTTCTCCGCGGGGGCGGTGTTCCGGTTCTGAGGGGTGTGCTGACGGCGCCGGTCTGCCCTCCGAAGCCTCACCCCCTGTCCCCCTCTCCCTGACGGGAGAGGGGGGACGCCTGCGAAGGAATTTTGCCCAAAAAG
>JBIOVX010000190.1:0-7864 GCA_044868005.1 Thermoanaerobaculia bacterium
GCGAGATGGGTAATTTTGTTGAAACAACCTGTGGCAAGTAAAAATAAAGGGCAGAACCAGGCCGTTCTGTCCCTTGAGCGGGGACAAGCCCCGCCCCTACGCCTTAAGTTAACGCCTATGGGGCCGGGGGGTGAGGTCTCGAAGGGCAGACTGGCGTGTTATCGTTTTACCTTCCGATGCTCCTCCTCGCCGCCCTCCTGAGCTTCGTCCCGGCGTTCCTCTGCGCCGCGTTCGTCTATTGGCTCGACCGCTACGAGAAAGAGCCGAAGCTCCTGCTGGGCGGCGTCTTCGGATGGGGCGCCGTGGTGGCGGCCGGCGGCGCGCTCATCTCGCAGATGTTCCTCGAAGGCACGGTCCAGCTCGCCACGGGCTCGGCGGAGGTGGCGGACCTCGCCGGCACCACGCTCTTCGCACCGCTCACCGAAGAGAGCCTCAAGGGCTTCGCGGTGCTCCTCGTCTTCCTCGCCTTCCGCCGCGAGTTCGACTCGGTGCTCGACAGCCTGGTCTACGCCGGCGTCGCGGCCCTCGGCTTCGCGGCGACGGAGAACACCCTCTACCTGCTCGGCCAGGACGACGTGAAAGGGATGCTCGGCTTGTGGTTCGTCCGCGTCGGCCTCGGCGCCTGGGACCACCCTTTCTACACCGCCTGGATCGGCCTGGGACTGGCGGCGACGCGCCTCGCCCGCTCCGGCATCGTGCGCTGGCTCGCGCCGCCGGTGGGATGGTTCCTCGCCGTGACGGCGCACGCGGTCCACAACGGCCTGGCGACCGGCGCCGCCAAGATCAACGAGCTCGGCGTGGCGATGTTCCTCCTCGACTGGTTCGGCTGGTTCCTGATCGGCGCCGTGCTGCTGGCGGCGCTCTGGCGCGAACGGCGAATGCTCCAGGTCCAGCTCGCCGAGGAAGTGACCCGCGGCGTGCTCGACGAATCGCAGTACCGGACGGCGCTCTCCTTGCTGCCGCGGCTCGGCGCCCGCCTGCGCGCCCTCTCCTCGGGCCGCCTCCTCGCCACCCGCCGCTTCTACCGTCTCTGCGGCAGGCTGGCGCACAAGAAGCAGCAGCTCGCCCGCCTCGGCGACGAAGGCGGAACCTCGCGCCTCGTCGAAGAGCTGCGCGAGGAGATGCGGCGGCTGAGCCCGCTGGCGGTGGCGTAGGCCCTCCCAGGGCCCCCCACCCAGGGCGGCCACATAGGGCCGCCCCTACAGACCACATCGAGGTGAATCGACCCTCGTACCCGCAACGCACCAAACCCCAATCGGCCACAGGACGATCTGTAGGGGCGGCCCTGTGTGGCCGCCCTGGGCGGGGGCCTGAAGAGGTTGAGATCGACACCTTGACTATCTACAATTCCTTCCCGTATTGTAGATAGTCGAGGTATCAATCATGGGCAAACCGAGCGATCTCGTCCAAGGCACTCTCGACCTCCTGATCCTGAAGACCATCTCCCTGGAGCCCAAGCACGGCTGGGCCATCGCCAAGCGCATCGAGCAGGTCTCCGAGGACGTGCTGCAGGTGCAGCAGGGCTCGCTGTACCCGGCCCTCCACCGCCTGGAGCAGCAAGGGTGGATCCGCGCCTCCTGGGGCGAGACGGAGACCGGCCGCCAGGCCAAGTTCTATTCGTTGACGAAGGCCGGCCGCGGCCAGCTCGAAAAAGAGCTGGCGCAGTGGGAGCGTCTTTCAAACGCCATCAATCTGATCGCGAAGATGGCCTGAGGAGGCTTCAGGGATGCGCTCGCTGGATCTTCTGCGGCTGCGCCTGCGCTCGCTCTTCCGGCGGAGCCGGGTCGAGGCGGAGCTGCTCGCCGAGCTGAGCTTCCACCTGGAGCAGCAGACCGCGGAATACGTCGCCGCCGGCATGGCGCCCGCCGAGGCTCGCCACGCCGCCCATCGAAGGATCGGCAATCTGGGCAAGATCGAAGAGGAGTGCCGCGACATGCGCCGTACGCGTTGGATCGAAACCTTCCTGCAGGACCTCCGTTACGCGCTGCGCTCGCTGCGCCTCGCCCCGGCGTTCACCATCGTGGCCACGCTGTCGCTGGCGCTCGGCATCGGCGCCAACACGGCTATCTTCACCCTGCTCGACGCGCTGCTCCTGCGCGAGCTGCCGGTGCACGCTCCCGAGCAGCTCGTGGCCCTCGGCGATCCGTCGCGCATCGGCGGCAAATCCGAAGGCTCACTCCGCACCGATCTTCTCTCGCTCCCGCTGTACCGCGAGCTGCGCGACAGGAACCAGGTGTTCAGCGGCCTCCTCGCTTCCGGCCGCACCGGCCGGCTGAACGTCGGCACCGACTCCTCGACGAAGCCCGAGACGGCGCGCGGCAGGCTGGTCTCCGGCAACTACTTCTCCGTCCTCGGCGTTCCGGCCTTCCTCGGGCGCACCTTCAGCGGCGAGGAGGACCGCAGCCCCGGCGCCTCTCCTTACGTCGTCATCTCCCACGACTACTGGCAGCGGCGCTTCGGGGGCGAGCCCTCCGCCGTCGGCCGGTCCATCACCTTGAACGGCTACGCCTTCACCATCGTCGGCGTCACGCCGCCGGAGTTCTTCGGCGATATCGTCGGCACCGGCACCGACGTCTGGATCCCGCTGATGATGCAACGCCAGGTCAATCCCGGCCGCGACTTCCTCGAGCACTGGGACGTGAGCTGGATTCTGGTGATGGGCCGCCTGAAGCCCGGCGTCTCCCTCGCCCAGGCCGGCGAAGCGGTGGAATCCCTCTTCCAGCAGCTCGTGACCACCGGCGTCGTCCCGGCCGAGGTCCTGCCCGAGAACCGCGACGACCTGCACATCGCGGCCAGCCCCGGCGGGGCCGGCTTCTCGTACCTGCGGCGGCAGTTCTCGCGGCCCCTCAAGACCCTGATGGTCATCGTCGGGCTCGTGCTGCTCATCGCCTGCGCCAACGTCGCCAACCTGCTGCTCGAGCGCGCCACCGGACGGCAGAAGGAGATCAGCGTGCGCCTGGCCCTTGGCGCCGGACGGCTCCGCCTGGTGCGCCAGCTTCTCACCGAGAGCCTGCTGCTGGCCTTTCTCGGCGGCGCCCTGGGAGTGCTCTTCGCCTTCTGGGCGGACGCCGCTCTCCTCAAGCTGATCGAGGTCCCCCGCTCCCCCGCGCTCGACCTGCGGCCCAACCTGACCATCCTCGCCTTCACCGCCGGCGTCTCGCTGCTCACCGGGGTGCTCTTCGGGCTCGCTCCGGCCCTGCGCTCGACCCGGGTCGAGCTCGCCCCCGCGCTCAAGGAGAGCTCCCGCAACCTCGCCGGAACCGGCGGCGGCCGGCGCTGGCCTTTGGGCAAGATCCTCGTGGTCTCGCAGTTCGCGGTCTCCCTGCTCCTCCTCATGGGCGCCGGCCTCTTCGTCCGCACGCTGGTCAACCTCCAGCGGCTGGACCTCGGCTATCCGCGCGAAGGACTGCTCATGCTCAACCTGGATCCGGTGGGAGCGGGTTATGCGAGTGAAAGCTTGGGGGACTTCGTCGAGCGGATGCGCGAGCGGCTGCGCGCGGTTCCCGGCGTGACCGCTGTCACGATGTCCGAGAACGGTCTCTTCAGCGGCACCGAGTCCGCCACCTCGATCGCCATTACCGGCCGGCCGCCCTTGGAGTACCCGGACAACCAGGTCGCAACCGACCGCGTGGCTCCCGACTACTTCGAAGTCGTCGGCATTCCCATCGTGCTCGGCCGCGGCATCGGGCCCGAGGATCGTGTCGGCGCTCCGCGCGTGGCGGTGATCAACGAGAGCATGGCGCGCTTCTACTTCCCTCGCCAGAATCCCATCGGCCAGCGCTTCGCCGAGTCGAACGCGATGGACACGGTCTACGAGGTCGTCGGGGTTTCCAGGGACGCGCGCGACCACGAGCTGCGGGGCGACGTGCAGCGCCGCTACTACTCGCCTCTGATGCAAGGAGCGGAGACGACCGCCGCCTTCAACTTCGAGATCCGTGCTCGCAATCCCCAGGCCCTCGTCGAACCTGTGCGCGAGGCCGTGCGGGGCTTCGATTCGCGGCTCTCCATCGGCGACCTGTCGCCGCTCGGCGCCAACATCGACGACTCCATCGGCGACGAGCGCCTGGTGGCGAAGCTCTCGGCGATCTTTGGATTCCTCGCTCTGCTGCTCGCCTCGATCGGCCTCTACGGCGTGATCTCCTACGCCATCTCCCGCCGCACCAACGAGATCGGCATCCGCATGGCGCTGGGCGCGAACCGCGGCAAGGTTCTCTGGATGGTGCTGCGCGAGACCCTGCTGCTGGCGCTCGCCGGCATCATCCTCGGCCTGCTGGCGGTGCTCGCCTTGGCGCGCATCGTGGCGACCCGTCTCTACGGCCTCTCGGCGTACGATCCGCCGACGCTCGCCACCGCGACCGTGGTTCTCGTCGTCGTCGCCTTCATCGCCGGGGCGATACCGGGATCACGGGCGACGAAGGTAGTGCCGACGGAGGCGTTGCGGTACGAGTAGAGCGAGCCGATCCGCGCCGAAGGAACCGGTTTGCGCTCCGAAGCCTCACCCCCTGTCCCCCTCTCCCTGACGGGCGAGGGGGAACTTTGCAGAACCGATTTTGCCGATAGGAGACCTCGACCTCGGCACGATCTCTTCCAATGCGTCCCCCCTCGCCCGTCAGGGAGAGGGGGACAGGGGGTGAGGCTTCGGAGCGCAGACGGCCCGCTTTACCACCGTCCCGCCTTACGCCTCCTACTCCCCCGGCACCGGCGGCGGACCCTCCGGGATGTATCCCTTGTAGACAACGCCCTTGGTGCTCTCCTCGAACTCGCGGCGGATCTCCGCTCGCCGGTCCGGCTTTTCGAAGAGATCGACCATGGTGGCGGCGAGCACCTTGGCGGCGAAGGTCATCCCTTTGTGGCCGATCGACATGCCGCCGCACGCCACCACCGGCCAGGCGTGCCAGGGCGCGCCGGCCGGCGCTGTGGTGACCGAGACGTGGAGGACCGGCACGTTCCAGCTCACGTCGGCGACGTCGGTCGAGCCACCCTCGGGATCGCCCGGATGCTCGTCCAGCGGCTTGATCGCGCCGCTCAGGCCTTTCTGCTCGACCCCGGTCTCGCGCTGGATGGCCTTGGCGAACTCCTGCTCCTCCGCGGTGTACTGGATGGGCCCCAGCCACTCCAAGTTGGCCTGCAACAGCCGCGCGCCGGCACGGTTGACCAGCATCTCGTAATCGCCGGACTGGACGCGCAGCGTGCTCTCGACGTCGGCGGCGAGGGCCGCCCCTTGCGCCATCTTGCGCACGCGCCCCATCAACTCGTCCACGGAGGCGTGCTTGCTGTCGCGCACCCAGGCCCAGACGCTGGCGTGATCCGGCACCACGTTCGGCACGTCGCCGCCGTCCTTCATCACGTAGTGCATGCGGACGCTCGGCCGCACGTGCTCGCGCATCATGTTCAGAGCGTGGGTGAAGATCTCCAGCGCGTCGAGCGCGCTGCGGCCGTTCCACGGGTCGAACGCGGCGTGCGCCGCCTTGCCGCGAAACTCGACGACGAAGTCCACCATCGCCTGCGAGCTCTCGGTGTCCGCCCGCGTCTCGTCCGCCGGATGCCAGGCGAGGACTACGTCCACGTCCTTGAACAGCCCTTCCCGAATCATGTAGAGCTTGCCGCCCACCGCCTCCTCGGCCGGCGTGCCGTAGAAGCGCACGGTGCCGTGGAGCTTGCCGGCGGCGATGAGCTCCTTGACCGCCACCGCCGCGCCCAGGCTCGCGGCGCCGAACAGGTTGTGCCCGCAACCATGGCCGGGCGCGCCCGCGGCGAGCGGCTCCTTCGTCGGCTGCGCCTTCTGCGAGATCCCGGGCAGCGCGTCGTACTCGCCGAGGATGCCGATCACCGGCTTGCCTTCGCCGTAGCTCGCCACGAACGCCGTCGGCATACCAGCCACGCCGCGCTCCACCTTGAATCCTTGCGCCTCGGCGTAGTCGGCGAGCACCTTGGACGAGCGCGTCTCCTTGAGCGCCGTCTCGGCGAACGCCCACACCTGATTCGCCAGCTCCACCAGCTCCGGACGGTGCTCCTCCACGGAAGCCACCGCGGCCTCCTTATTGGCGCTCGGCTTGCTCTTCGCCGGCTTGGCCGCGGATGCGACCAGACTGGACAACATCAAGAGAACTGCAAAGAAAACAGACGCGGATCGACGGCGGATCATCGGAGCGCCCCCCGCACAAACTCCACAATATCCTTCTTCAGCTTCTGATGATCGGCGCGGCGGATGTACATCATGTGGCCGGCGTTGTAGGTGGCGGTCTTCATGTTGCCGCGCAGCGCCTCCGGCAGGCCGAGGTGACGGGCCGTGTAGACCGCGTCGTAATAGGGAGTCGCGAGATCGTAGTACCCGGAGGTGACGAGCACCTGGAGGTGAGGGTTCTTCACCATCGCCTGGCGCAGCGCCTCGGAGAGGTAGGGATAGCGGAACTCGAAGCCGGCCGTGCTCCAGGGCCACACGTCGGCCAGGCGCTCGTAGACGTGGTCGTCCTTGTAGCCGAGCTCGCGGCGCAGGTAGTCGTTGAGCAGCGCCACATAGGGAGCGTCGAGCGCCTGGCCGGCGGGATCGTACTCGGTGAACTCGCCCGCCGAGTCGATGTCGTAGCCGGTGAAGCGGCTGTCGAGCCGGCCCAGGGTCTTGCCTTCGCCGCGCAGCAGCTCCTTGCAGAAGCGCTCGATCTCGACGCGCAGGTTCGTGCGTAGCACGTAATCGACGGAGAGGCCCGTGTAGCGCGCCACCTTCGCGGCGATCTCCTGCCGCCGCGCGGCCGGCAGGGCGTCGCCCTCGAGGAGCGCCTGGGCGTACTCGTGCGTGGCGAAGTCCTCGACCTCGCGCAGCGTCTTCTCGAGATCGCCCTGAAGCTCCGGCGGCAGCTTCTTGTGGTACCAGGCGGAGGCCGCGTAGGTCGGCAGGTAGAGCATGTACGGCATGTCGTTGCCGGGACCGAAGGCGACCGCCTGCCAGTTGAGCACCGACGAGATGAGGACCATGCCGTTCAAGTCCATGCCGAAGCGCGACTGCAGGAATTCGGCGAGGCCGGCGGAGCGCGTCGTGCCGTAGCTCTCGCCGGCGAGGAACTTCGGCGAGGCCCAGCGCTCGTTACGGGTGATCCACAGGCGGATGAACTCGCCCACCGACTCGATGTCCGGCCGGATGCCGTGGTACTTCTTGGGATCGACCCCAGGCACCGCGCGGCTGTAGCCGGTCGAAACGGGATCGATGAACACCAGGTCCGTGACGTCGAGGATCGAGAACGGATTGTCGATCAGCCGTCCCGGCGGCGGATATCCCATGCCCTCCGCGTCCCGCTCGACGATCTTCGGCCCGAAAGCCCCGAACTGCACCCACACCGCCGCCGCGCCCGGACCGCCGTTGAAGCTGAACGTGACCGGCCGCTCGCCGGGGTTCTTGACACCGTCCCGGGTATAGGCGACATAGAAGATCGAAGCCTTCGGTGTGCCATCCTCGTCTTTCATCAGGTAGTTCGCGGCGGTCGCCGTGTAGTCGATCTTCTGCCCCCCGAGCGTGATCGAGTGCTTGGTCACCGAAGACTTCTCCTCCGGCATCACCGGAGGCTTCTTCTCCTCCTCCTTCTTCCCCTCCACCGGCTTGGCCGGCGCCTGGGCCAGGAGCGACGCGGGAGTCAACAACAGCATCAACAGGAAGACAGCGCGCAGACGGGACTGGACGAGCATCAAAGCCTCCTCTCCAAGGGCATGGCACGGCCGAGCGTGCCAGGGGTGGTCCGTGGGAGGAGGTACGGAGAGGAAAGAGAAAAGTTCCGGGCGTTCTGCCCTCCGAAGCCCTCACCACCCCGGCCCTCCTCTCCCAGAGGGAGAGGAGGGAGAAATCACGGTTAAGAGGTCCTCTTCTTGGGCTTCG
>JBIOVX010000191.1:0-18832 GCA_044868005.1 Thermoanaerobaculia bacterium
CGGGCGGGGACAAGCCCCGCCCCTACGAAAAACTCGCGCGGACGAAGGCCCGGCGATCCGTCTATGATTCCTCCAGGTCCAACCGATTTCGGAGGTCCCATGAGCACGGATGTGATCCCGGCATCACCGCCGGCGAAAGGCGACGAGCGCGTCTGGCAGGAAGACCTCGAGGTCGTCACTCCTTATTACGGCGTGGACGACGTGCCGCCGCCGCTGGAGACGCTGCTGTATGCCTGGCAGCATACCCTGGTCGACGTCTCGCCTTACGTTCTGCCTCTGATGGTGGCCGCGGCCGTGGGCTATACCTCGGTGCAGGCGGCGGCCATGATCTCCGCTTGCCTCACGGTGATGGGTCTCGCCACTTTCGCCAACGCGACCTGGGGCAATCGTCTGCCGTCCGTGCTCGGCCCGTCGGCCACCGACACCGGAGCCATGGCGACCGCCGGCGCGATCTACGGCGCTCCGGCGATGTGGATGGCCGGTTTCATCGGCGGCATCTTCGAGATCATCGTCGGCGTCAGCGGCATCCTCGTGCCGCTCCGCCGCTACCTGCCGCCGTACGTCTGCGGCATCGTCGTCCTGACCATCGGCATCTCGCTCGCCCGGGTGGCCGGCGGCTGGGTGTTCGCCAATCCCGAGCCGACGATGCTCGGCCTCGCGGGCGCCACCGTTCTCTCCGTCGTGATCCTCACCGTGATCGGACACCGGCTGCGGTTCGGCGTGTTGGCTCGCGGCGCCATCTTCTTCAGTCTGATGATCTTCGGCGTAGGCGTGGCGGGTCTGCTGGGGCTCGCGGACTTCTCCGCGTTGGAGCGCGCGCGCTGGTTCGGCCTGCCACGGCTATTCGCCTTCGGCGGTCCCGGACTGGGATGGCAGCTCGCGGGCGGCGCGGTGCTGGGCGTGATCGTCGGCTACGTCGGCTCGATCTCCGAGTCGATCGGCGACTACGCCGGCACCTGCGCCGTCTCCGGCATCACCTACACGGTCCGCCATATGCGCCGCGGCATCACCGTCGAAGGGATCGCCTCCGTCATCGGACCGCTGTTCGGCGGCCTGCCGCTCACCACCTACAGCCAGAACACCGGCGTGATCGCCACCACCCGCGTCGCCAGCCGCCGCGTCGTCCAGGTGGCCGCATGCCTCCTGCTGCTCTACGGTTTGTCGCCGAAGCTCGGCGCGCTGCTCGTGCTGATCCCGCGGCCGATCGTCGGCGCCGTCTTCCTGGTGATCTGCGGCATGATCGCCACCGTCGGCCTGCGCCTGCTCGGCTGCGGCAAGCAGGACGAGGTCTTCCTTCTCACTACCGCCATCACCCTGATGGCGGCGCTCACGCTGCCGCTCGCCGCCACCGCTCAGAAGGATTGGTATGCGGGGCTGCCCCCCTTGGCCCAGCTCTTCCTCGCCAACGCCGTGGTGATCGCGATCACACTGGGCATCCTCCTCAACGCCGTGCTCCGCGCGGTGCTGCCCGACGAAGCCGCTCCTCCGCGAGAGAGGAGCGGCCAGAATCGCGTTCAGTGATTGACCGGCGCGCCGGGCACGTCGAGGTGCAGGCGCATCAGGCTGGGTTGGTGCGTGGTGGAGAAGAAGGGAAAGGCGGCGTTGGTGATGTAGAGATCGAACTGCTCGTCATGAATGCCGAAGGCCGTCGCCGTGGGGCCGTCGAGGCCGTCGGCGAAGGTCAGCAGGGTGGTCACCACACCGTTCGGCGCGATGCGCAGCAAGGTACGGAACGGGTCGGTGGTGCAGTAGAGATTGCCGTCCACGTCGAACGAGAAGTCGTCGCATCCCTGGCCATCGGGGATGTTGTCAGCGTGGAGGCGCGGCTCGCCCGGCTCGTCGTTTCCCTCGATCGGGATCGCGACGACGGTGCCCGCGCCGGAGTTCGCCACGTAGACCTCGCGGCGGAAGACCTTGAGGCCGTTGGCGCCCGGGAAGGGCGAGCCCGGAGGAGGCGCCAGCAGCCCCGGATCGTCGAACCAGACAGCCGCCGCGCCGCCTTCAGCCGGAATCGCCCATACGCGCCCGAGGAACGAGTCGGCCACGTAGAGCCGGCCGTGGTAGAAGGCGATGCCGTTCGGCAATGCTGCGGCGGGAAGGTTCGCCAGGATCTGCGCCTGGCCTTCGGGTGAGACCTTCCAGACGCCTCGGTTGGCGAGATCGCAGGCGGCCGCGGTGACGTAGACGTTGTCGTGACTGTCGATGGCGAGCCCGCCCATGATGGCAAGGAAACCGAAGCAGGGCGTCAGCGGCGGGCCGATGGGAATGACGGCGAAAGTGGATTGCGAACCGTCCGGCGCGATGCGGCGGATCTCGCCGGTGAGCGCCATGCTGATGTAGAGGTTCCCGGCGTGATCGAAGGCGAGGCTCTCCGGCGTCTCGAGCTGCGCGGCGTTGAAGGACGTGACCAGCTCGACGGCGGCCGGCGTGTCGGGCGGATGAGCCCACGCGGCAGACGGCAGGACGGCGAGCGCGAGCAGCACAAGCGAGGCAGTCCGCCCCGTAAAAGGCGTGTTTTTCATGAGCGTTTTTCTCCTTTGCAGGGAAGGTGTCGTGCGCCATAAAAAACGCGCCGCGCCGCAAGAAACGAGCTGTTCGAGGCGGGGAACGCGAAGTTCTTTCCGGTGCGCGGTTGGATAGGGACAGGGGACGGCCGGCGGCGGAACCGCCGGCCATCTCTCCGTTGTAGACGCGGAAGCGCTCCCGGCGCCGCTTCAGGGCCGGGCTCCCACCGTCACATGCAATCGTCGCAATAGTTGGTCACGATCTTCTGCCACTCGGTGCACGAGTTGCCGTACTGATCGAAGCAGACGCGGAAACGCTCGCTGCTCTGCTTCCACGCCGGACCCGGACCGCACCAGCAACGGAACTCGTCGCAGTAGCACTCCCCGCACTTCGGGGCGTTGCCACAGACGAGGTCGCCGCAGTCGGCATAGCTGGACCAACTGGCGCAGGAGGGGTAGTTCGGCTGGCAGCTCACGACGCCATGGCAGGCGGCCTTGGCCTCGCTCGGCCATTCGAAGTTGACGATCTCCTCGCTGCGCAGACCCACCGCCTGGTCGCACGTGCACTTGGCCGCGGCGTTGTCGCACGCCGTCAGGCACGAACCCATCCCCGCCTTGTCCGGAAGGCCGAAACAGGCGTCGCTACAGCCCTTATAGGCAATGGCGCAGGCGCCACAGCCCGCCGCTTGGGCCGGAGCCACGGCGCGGAACGCCGCCCTCGCTTGCGGAGTCATGCGGGGACCCTCGTCGGCCGCGGCCACGCTCGCCAGGATCGTCAGCAGCACGAGGACCAGGAGGGAGAGGGAGGGACATCGGAAGGCTCGCTGATTCATAGGGATCCTCCAAGTTTTCTGGAGAACCCGCCGGTTCTGAAGCAGGAGCCGACCATGGAAACGTCAAAAATAAAGGAGGAAGCAAGATCGAATCGGCGTGTTCTCCTTATGTCGCTCCTGCAAGCCAATGAAAACATCGTGAGCCGGCGGAGGGGCGACACCCGCCACCCCGGCGGGCGGTTTTGGCCGCATCGACGCACGGGCCTTGCCTACGCCGTTGGAGGGGCCGGGAGGAGGCGGATGAGGAGCCGTGGGAGATGAACGCTACTTCTGCCGCAGGGCCACCCACCCATCCGTCCCCCTTTCAGCTCTCTCGCCCACCCGCGAAGATCCTCCGCACCGTCTCGATCGTATCCGCCTCTGCCGCCGTCTTGTCCTCGCGGTAGCGCTTGACGCGGGCGAAGCGGAGGGCCATGCCGCCGGGGTAGTGCGGGCTCTCCTGCACGTCGTTGAAGGCGATCTCGACGACCAGCTCGGGACGCAGGTGGACCGTCCAGCCGTCCGTTCCGAGGGCGATCTCCTGGAACTTCTTCGTCTGCCAGGCGAGCGTCTCGTCGGTCAAGCCCTTGAAGGTCTTGCCGAGCATCACGAAGCCGCCGTTCTCGGGATCGCGGGCGCCGAGGTGGAGGTTGGAGAGCCAGCCTTGCCGCCGCCCATGGCCCCACTCGGCGGCGAGCACGACGAGATCCAACGTGTGCGCGGGCTTGACCTTGAGCCACGAGAAGCCGCGGCGGCCGGCCTCGTAGGGAGCGTCCGTCGCCTTGGCCATGATCCCTTCGTGGCCGCGGTTGAGGGCGTCGGCGAAGAAGGCGTCGGCTTCCTCGGCGTCGGCGGTGACGATGCGCGGCACCGTCAGAGTGGGCGCCGCATCACCCAGCGCCGCGAAGCGCTCGCCGGCGGGGCGGTCGATCAGGTCCTCGCCGTCGAGATGGAGGATGTCGAAGAAGAACGGCGTCAGCGGCAGCTCGCCGCGCAGACGCGGCACGTCGAGCTTGCGGCCGAAGCGGCGCATGGTGATCTGGAAGGGGTGCGGCGCGCCGTCCGGCCGTAGCGCGATCACTTCGCCGTCGAGGAGGAGCTGGCGCGCGGGCAGCGCCTGGACGGTCTCCACCAGCTCGGGCACGGCGTGGGTGACGTCGTTGCCGCGGCGGGAGTAGACGCGCACGTCCGTTCCCGCTTTATGGACCTGGACGCGGGCGCCGTCGAGCTTCAGCTCCAGGGCGGCTTCGCCGAGGCGTTCGAGCGCTTCGGAGATGTCCCCCGCCGGCTGCGCGAGCATGGGCTGGAGGGGACGGAAGAGCTGGAGATGGAAGCGGCCGAGGCCGGCGCGGCCTTCGGTGAGCACCGCGTGCGCCACGGCCGGCAGCTCACCGGCGAGCATCAGGGCCCGGCGCACCTCGTCCGCCGGCAGCTCGGCCGCGGCGGCGAGGGCCTCGGCCATCAATCCGGCGAGGGCGCCTTGCCTTAGCTCGCCGAAGATCAGGCGCACCAGGAAGTCCTGCTCGTCACGGGTAGCGCGGCCGAGGAGGTCCGCGAGCAGGCGCGCCCGCTCCGCCGTCGAACCGGCGCCGCTCACGGAGGCGATGCGCTCGAAGGCCGCGTCCACCTCGAGGAGTGCCAGCACGGGCTCGGCGGCGGCCGATCCAGGCATGGCACTCCGTAGGGCGGCGCCGCCGAGGCCGATCCTCCCCTGGCGCAGATGGCCGGAGAGATAGGCTACGGCGATATCGATCTCATCAGGACCAAGCCGGCGCAGCAGATCCGCGAGCGCGCCGGTCTTCACCGAGCGCGCTCGGGTCTCCGCGACGCGGCGCGAGGTGGCGACGAGGTCGGCGAGGCGCATCAGGCGCCATGCTATCGCGACCTCACCCCCAGCCCGATCGCGCTTACTTCTTCGGCTTCTTGGCGGCGGCGTAGCTCGCGAGGTTCTGGCGCAACGCCGGACCGAAGTCCTTGTCCATCCACTTGAGGATCTTGTCGTCGATGTCGCTCATGTAGGTCCCGCTCACGGAGCGGTGGTGAATGGCGGCGACCAGCTCGCCCGTCTGCTTGTCGACCAGCTTCATGTCCCACGTCGCCGTCGCGGAGCCCGCCCCCAGGCCGACCATGAACTTGGCCATCCGGTTGCCGGCGTTGACGTCGACGAAGCGGCCCGAGAGGACGTAGTCGCCCTCGCTCTTCGAAACCTGGGCGTAGTCGCTCAAGGCGTTGGTGAGGGAGCCGCGAAGCCAGCCCGGCATCGATTCCGAGAGCTGGAAAGCGCGGGCCGAGTCCTTGCTGTCGACCTCCCCCTTGGGACCCAGAAAGACCGGATCGGACCAGTCCTCGATCTGGACGGTCTTGCCTTGCAGCGTGAGACCCGGCTTGACCCAGAAATAGTCGAGCTGCGGTGAAGAGCGGAACTCGAGGTCCTGACCGAACCAGGCGGGATCGAGCAGACCGTTGTCGAGATTGCCGGCGGCGCCGGCCGCCGCCGCGGCTGCCAGCAGGCAAAGGAACAGGAACGACGAGCACATCGTTCGTTTGGACATCGTATGCCTCCCAAGTTATGGTTGAAGACTAGCAAAATCTTTGCGGTCCACGTTGATAGTGACCTGCGCTGGGATTTCATGTCGCCTACAATTCCTCCATGGCGTCGGCCATCCAAGCCGATGAGGTCCGCGCGTACTATCACCGCGTCCTGCCCTTCTTCGATCAGGAGCTGGCCGACCGCGGCGATGCGGAGATCTGGGAGTGGGCGGCCGCAACGCCGCCGGATTGCCGAGTCCTGGAGCTGGGAGCCGGCACCGGCCGCGCAACCTCCTTCCTCGCCCGCAACGCCGGCCGGGTGGTGGCGTTCGATCTCGCTCCGGAGCTGATCGCCGTCGCCCGCTGCCGGCTCGCCGGCCGTTCGAACGTTGCTCTCCTGGTGGCCGACATGCGCGAGGCCGTGTTCCGAGCTCGCTTCGATCTCGTGGTGGCGGTGGACGATCCCTTCGTGCATCTGACCCGGGACGACGACCGCGATCGCGCGTTCGCCGTCGTCGCGCGGCACCTCGCGCCGGGCGGACGATTCCTGCTCGACGCGGCGTGGCTCTCGCCGGAGCAGCGCCGGGCGGCGGCTCTCCCGGAGGGTTTGATCCTCGAGCGCTCCGGCCGCGGCGCGCTCGAAGTTCGCGAGACCTGGCGCTGCGACACCGAGACCCGCGTCTGTTCCGCCTGCTTCGAGTATCGCCTGCGGGATCGGCGGGTGGAGCGCGTCTCGTTCGCCGCCCGCCTGTGGTCCACCGATGAGCTGGAGGAGCGCGCCCGAGCCGCCAATCTCCAGGTCACGCATCTCTGGGGCGACTACGAGCGCCGGCCGTGGGACCGCGAGACCTCGCCGCGCCTTCTCGCCGAGCTGCGGCCGCGGGTCTGACTCGCGGACCAGAAATATCGACAGGCTGCTATGATGGGCGCCAAGTCGTGCTCTCTTCCCGGCTTTCGCGCTCGGCGGCCCTCCTCGGCCCGCTCTCCATCCTGCTCCTTGGACAGGCAGCGGCGCCGCCTGCCGGAGCACCGCCGGCCGCCCTCCTGCCGCTCCCGATGATGACGAAGGATCTTGCCGGGCTCGGCTTCGCCGTGACCGCCGGAGCCGCGCCGGGCTTCGTGGACGAGTCGTCCTGCGCCCTCTGTCATCCGAGGATCGCGGAGACCTACCGCGAGAAGGGAATGGCGCGCGCCTTCCGGCGTCCCCGGCCGGAGAGCGACATCGAAAACTTCGCGGCGCCGGCTTTCGTGCACGCGGCCTCCGGCCAGAGCTTCCAGATCTCCCGCCGCGGCGAGCAACTCGTCTTTCAGCGCTGGCAGACCGGTCCTGACGGCCAGCCCATCAACGTCTTCGAGACGCCGGTGGATTGGATCCTCGGCTCGGGCGACCACGCGCGCACCTATCTCTATCGCACGCCCGAGGGCGAGCTCTATCAATTGCCGCTCGCGTGGTACAGCCAGGAGCGGAGCTGGGCCATGGCGCCCGGCTTCGACCGACCGGATCACGACGGAGTCCTGCGGCGGGTGCGGCGCGAGTGCGTCTTCTGCCACACTTCGTATCCCGACGTGCCGGCGGGAGCCGACGCCTACGGCGCTCCGCAGGTGTTCCCGGCGCAGCTCCCCGAGGGAATCGGCTGCCAGCGCTGCCACGGGCCGGCGGCCGAGCATGTCTGGCTCGCCCTCGGCGGCATCGGCTCCAACGCGGAGATCCGGTCCAGCATCTTCAACTCCGGCCGGCTTCCGGCGCCGCGGCGCGACGAGGTCTGCATGGGATGCCATCTGCAGCCGTCCGTGGCCCTCCCCGGGCTGCGGCGCTTCGGCCGCGGCGACTTCTCTTTCCGGCCCGGCGAGCCGCTGGCGGATTACTTCGTGCAGGTGGACGTCGAAGAAGAGGGCCGCACCGCCGCGGACCGCTTCGAGATCAACCACCATCCCTACCGCCTGCGGCAGAGCCGTTGCTGGATCGAGAGCCGGGGAGCCCTCTCCTGTCTGACCTGCCACGATCCGCACCGCCGCGTGCCGTCCTCCGCGAAGGCCGCGCATTATCGGGCCGCGTGCCTCACCTGTCATCGCCAGGCAGATCTTCCCTCAGCCAATCACGCCGATGCTCAGGATTGCGTCTCCTGCCACATGTCCAAGCGGCGAACGCAGGACGTGGTCCACGTGGTGATGACCGATCATCTCATCCGGCGGCGGCCGGGCGGTCGCGAGCTGCTCGCGCCGCTCGCCGAGACTGAGCCAGTGCTGACCGGCATCCGCTTGCTCGACTCCTCGGCGCCGCAGGGTCCCCTTGGCGAGGTTTACCGCGCGGCTGCCGTGACGCGGATGACGACCGCCGTGGCGGCTGTGGATCATCTGGAGAAAATGTTGGCCGCGGCGCAGCCGCCCGAGCCCGAGCCGTGGCTCGACCTGGCGCAAGGGCAGCTCAAGCTCAGACGGTTCGCTGAGGCGGAGCGGACGGTATCCGCCTTGCTCGAGCGATTCCCGGCGCAGGCGCAGGCGCAGGATTGGCTCGCTCTGGCTCGCGCCGGCCAGGGCAAGACGGACGAGGCGATCGAGATCCTCGCGCAGATCTCAGGGGCCGGCGCGGACCGGATCGATGCCGAGTACAACCTCGGCCGGCTGCTCGCCTTCCGCGGCCGTCCTCAGGAGGCCGAGGAGCACCTCGCGCGAGCCGTCGCCGCTCGTCCTAACCTTGTGGCAGCCTGGTACAACCTCGGCGAGGTCCGCGCCGCGCTCGGCTGGACCGACAACGCCCTCGGCTGCTGGCGTCACGCCCTGGAGATCGACCCCACCCACACCGCCTCGTATCTCGCGCTCGCCAGGACCCTCCTCGCCAAAGGCGATCGGGAGGGCGCGCTGCGCTGGCTACGCCATGGCGTCAAAGCCGCGGCACGGAAAGACGAGGTCGCCGCCATGCTGCGCGAGCAGGAAAGCGGAGCCCCGAGCCCTTGAGGAAATCGGCTCAGAGACCGCGAACGTGGGGGCCAGCCTGTTCGTGGATTTCGAGGAACGCTCAGCAGGAGCAGGTACAAACGCACTCGCCGGCACGGCAGCCGATGGTGCCTTTGCATCCTGGCCCTTGTTGTCTGCAGAAGTCTCGGCAAGCTTCGGCCGCGCCTGAGGCGCAGCAGTGCGGTGCGACGGCGAGATCGATTGGATTCGCCGGAGCTGCGGGATTGCTGCTGCAGACGAGTGCCTCCTTGGCGGCGAGAATCTGAGCGAGATCCAGCCCGCAGCCGCCGGCGGGACTCGCGGCGTTGGTGTCGGCGAAAGCTGAAACGCTGAGCAGGAGCAAGACGGAAGCGCCGAGGGCGCTGAGGATTGGTTTCATAACGACTCCTTTCCTACCGATGCATCGGCAAAGGAGGCCGGCCCCCCATAAAAGGAGGTGCGTCCGGGAGGATGCGGGGCGCCATTCTGAGGAATCCGGCCAGAGCTGACGGAATTGACTCATTGGCTAGTCCATGGTGCCCGGCGCTTAGCCGACTGCTGAGGTCCGATTGACGCTGGTGGGATCGAGGCGTAGAATTCCTATGTTCTATAGAATGAAGAACATAAGTCGTGATTCGAGCTTATGCGGCCCTGTCGGTAGGCACTCCGGTACGGGCTGGTGGTGGAGGCTGGATAAGATCAGTGCGAGGTTAGCCGAACGAGAGAGAGGTTGAAATGGAACAAGGTCTCTCCGTTGCGCTTCTGTCTTTTGGAGTCGTACTCCTCTTGCTAGGCCTCCTAGGCTCAGTCAAGTTCAAGGACTTTGAGTTGGGGACACAAAATCGTTCTGTTCGCGCATTCGTTGGGATGTTAGGAGTAGGGTTCATCGGAATCGCTCTGGCATCGACAGGTCTGTTTCGGCTCCCATCGAGCAGCAAGTCACCAGCAGAGGCTTGGGTGGGTTCATGGCAGCAAACTTTTGTAGGTACCGGCGGGAGTGGCTTCGTAGGCAGAATGGAACTCAGAGCGATCGACGAAACGCAGATCGCAGGTGAGTATGAAAGTCAGAACGATCGGCGTAGGTATACCGGAACGGTAGTAGGCAAGGTTTCGACGGCGCGACGCCTCGAAGGCTCTTGGTCAAACGAGTACGGCCAACGAGGACTCTTCGCTTTGGACCTCGCATCCGATGGCCGATCATTCCGGGGCACGTATGGCATGGGCGAGGAGGCACCCGACTCACGACCGGGGAACGTCTGGTCCGGAACACGAGCCGAACCCCAGTAGGATAACGCCCGTCGTCGCTTATAACGGAAGGAAGGATGTGGCTTTTGGCGAGAGACATTAGTCGGGCTGGATGAAGAAGACGCAGGAAACGGCTAAACCCCGGCTGCTCCAGCGGACCAGAAAGCTCCGCGTCCACAAGGGAGCTATCGCCCGTCGCGATTGAACTTCCGCATCAGATCCTCAACGCTAGCGGCAGGCTTGGCCGGCTTCATCGGCGGGCGGCCGCCGGCGCTCCCTGCCGTCTGACGAGCAGGGGCGGCTGGCGGCTGTTGGAGCGCCTTGATGGAGAGGCTGATGCGCTCGCGCTGGTAATCGACTTCGAGGACTTTCACCTTGACGATCTCTCCTACCTTGACGGCGTCGCGCGGATCCGCCACCCAGCGATGCGTCAGCTCGGAAACGTGGACGAGACCGTCGCGGTGGACTCCGATGTCCACGAAGGCGCCGAAGTTGGTGACGTTCGAGACCCTTCCTTCGAGCACCATGCCGGGCTGAAGATCCTTGACGCTCGTCACGTCCGGCCGCCACTCCGGGACCTTGAACTCGGGGCGCGGATCGCGGCCGGGGCGTAGCAGCTCGTTGCGGATGTCGTCCAGGGTGAACCTGCCGAGGTTCCGCTCGGCGTCGGCGAAGCGGCTGAAATCGAGCTTGCCGACGAGATCGGAGTTGCCCACCAGGTTCGACACCGGCACGGCAAGGGCCTCCGCCATTTCCTCGACCACCGGGTAGCGCTCGGGATGGACGGCGGTGCGGTCGAGAGGGTTCTCACCCTCGCGCACGCGGAGGAAGCCGGCCGCCAGCTCGAACGTCTTGGGTCCGAAGCCGCTCACCTTGAGCAGCGACTTGCGCGAGCGGAAGGGGCCGTTGGCGTCGCGGTGGTGGACGATGCTGTTGGCGGTGCGCTCGGAGAGCCCGGAGACACGCCGCAGCAAGGAGGCGGAGGCCGTGTTGAGCTCGACGCCGACGCGGTTGACGGCGCCCTCGACGGCGGTGTCCAGCTCGCGCTCGAGCGATTTCTGGTCCACGTCGTGCTGGTACTGGCCGACGCCCAGGGAACGCGGCTCGATCTTTACCAGCTCGGCGAGCGGGTCCTGCAGGCGGCGGGCGATGGAGACCGCGCCGCGCAGCGAGACGTCGAGCTGCGGCAGCTCCTCGCGCGCCACGGCCGAGGCGGAGTAGACGGAGGCGCCCGTCTCCGGCACGATCGCCACCACTACGTTTTCCAGCCCCGCCTCCTGCACGGCCTTGCGGGCGAAGGCCTCGGTCTCGCGGCTGGCCGTGCCGTTGCCCACCGCCACAGCATGGACGCCGTGCTTGCGGATGAGGGAAACGATGGTTTTGGCGGCGCCGGCTTCGTCCGCGTGCGGCGGCACGGCATGGATCACGTCTGTCGCGACGACGCGGCCGGTGCCGTCCACCACGGCCAGCTTGCAGCCGGTGCGCAGGCCGGGATCGAGACCCATCACCGGTGTCTGCCCGAGAGGCGCTTGGAGCAGCAACGCCTCCAGGTTGGCGCGGAAGACGGCGATGGCCTGGCCCTCGGCCCGCTCGCGCATCTCGGCGCGCACCTCGTTGGTGATCGAGGGGCGCAGCAGGCGCTTGTAGCCGTCCGCCGTGGCCTCGGCGATCTGCCGGCCGCAGGGCGTCTCCAGCGGCACGCCCCAGGAACGGCCGAGGCGTTCGACCTCGCGCTCGTCGTCGATCCTTAGGTCTGACGTCAGGAAGCCCTCGCGCTCGCCGCGCAGGATGGCGAGCAGGCGATGGGAAGGGATGTCCCGCGCCGGCTCGCCACGGTCGAAGTAGTCGCGATAGACGGCGGCCTCGGCCTCCTTTTCCTTCGCGGGCACAACGTGCGAGCGGAGCACTCCCTCGGCCGCGAGAGCCCGCCGCAGCTCGGCCCGCTCGCCGGCGTTCTCGGAGAGCCGCTCGGCCAGGATGTCGCGCGCGCCGGCGAGCGCGGCCTCAGCATCCTCAACGCCTTTCTCGGCATCGACGTAGGGACGGGCCAGATCCTCCGGCAGATCGCGCGAGCCGGCGCGGGCGAGGAGGGCCTCTGCCAGCGGCTCCAGCCCCTTCTCGCGCGCGATCTGGGCTCGCGTGCGCCGCTTGGGTTTGTAGGGAAGGTAGAGGTCTTCCAGCTCCTGCTTGGTGACCGCGGCGCGGATGGACGCCTCCAGCTCCGCGCTGAGCTTACCCTGCTCGCGGATGCTCTCCAGGATGGCGTCGCGGCGCTCGGCGAGTTCCAGGAAGTAGTCGCGGCGCTTGGCGATCGTCTCGAGCTGAAGGTCCTCCAACCCTCCCGTGGCCTCCTTCCGGTAGCGGGCCACGAACGGGACGGTGGCGCCCTCGGCGAAGAGCTCCGCGGCGGCCTGGACCTGCTGCGCCCGGCAGGCCACCTCGGCGGCGATGAGGTCGATGAAGCGCGGTTCGAGGTGGGCGGTGCTCATGGAGGTCTCCCCAGGCGGTGGACGGCGTAGTTTGGCACAACGTCTTGGGTCCTGGGTCTTGAGGTCTTGAAACGATGTCGTCCCAAGACCCAGGACCCAAGACCCAGGACTCCCCGGGAACCTTTTCCCCCGATCCGCGTTATGGTGATCTGGAGACGCGAGATGAGCTCATGAGCGTACCGATGGTTCTCGAAGAAGCGAGCGATGCGGAGCTGATGGCGCGGGTGCGCGAGGGGGACCGCGAAGCCTTCGCGGACCTGGTGGACCGCCACAAGGACGCGGTGGTGAGCTACATCACCCGCCTGACGGGCAACCGGGACCGCGCCGAAGACCTCGGACAGGAGACCTTCCTGCGGCTGTTCCGCTCCGCCGGAGGTTACACCGAGCAAGGTTACCTGCGGGCCTTCCTCTACCGCATCGCCACCAACCTGGTGCGCTCGGAGGAGAGGCGGGAGCGGCGGCTGCGAGTGCTGGCGCCGTTCCTTCTGCGGGAGGCTCATGCGGAGCCGGCGGCGCCCTCGGGCCTGCTGCGCCAGGAGATGCACCGGGAGGTTTCGGCGGCGCTGGCGAGGCTCCCCCTGCGCTACCGCGTGCCGCTCGTGCTCCACGAGATCGAGGGCTGGTCCTACGTGGACATCGCCGAGGAGATCGGCTGCCGCGAGGGAACCGTGAAGTCGCGGGTCCATCGCGGACGCCAGCAGCTCAAGGCGAAGCTCGAGCCTTACTGGAATGGAGGTGCAGCATGGAAGACCAGCGGCTAGGCGACCTCTTGCGCGAGCTGCCGCGCGAGCAGGCCCGTCCGGACTTCACCACGCGCGTGCTGGCGCGCCTCGACGCGCCGACTCCCGCACTGCGGCCGCTCCCCCGGCTCGTTCTCGCCGCGGCGGCCCTCACCGCGGCGGCGATCTCGGCCGGCGTGCTGATCGACCGGCAGGCCGCTCCGACGCACGCGATCCCCGACGCCCGGGCCCAGCAGACCCTGCGGGACCTCCGCGCCGAGCACGAAAGACTGCAGCGGGAGCTCCGCGAGATCTCCGAGCCCCGCGTGGTGTACATCGGAGGCAATGAAGACGTGGATCTCGTTCTCGACCTTGGCAAGGCGCGCGAAGCCGAAGGCGCCACGCCCGCGGCCTACCATGGCGAGACGTTTTGACAGCAACTAAAAACAACAGAACCGAAGAACAGGAGATGCCTGCCATGCGTAATAGAAAGATTTTTCGCGCCGCCGCCTGGGCGCTCACCCTCGGGTTGGCGGTTCTCGCGGGAGCGACCGCCGCCCGCGCCGAGACCGGCGACGAGAAGGGCAACGAGAGGAAGGTCGAGAAGCGCCGGATCGTCTACGTCGACAAGGACGGCAAGCAGCAGGTGTGGGAGGGGGACGGTCTGCTGATGAAGCGCGGTTACCTCGGCGTGGGCCTGACCGAGCTGACGCCGGAGCTGCGCGTCCACTTCGGCGCGCCGGAGGACGCCGGAGCCATGGTGGGGAAGGTCGAGCCGGGAAGCCCCGCCGAGAAGGCCGGCATCCGCGTGGGCGACATCCTGACCTCGGTCGACGGCCAGGACGTGAAATCGAGCTGGGACGTGATGAGGAAGGTCCGCGGGCTCGACGACGGCCAGCAGGTGCCGGTCGAAATCTGGCGCGACGGCAAGGCCCAGAACCTTACGGTGACCGTGGTCGAACGGGAGAGGACGGAGCTCGACATGGGGCCGCTGATGTGGAAGAGCGAGGACGGCGAGCCGCTCCTGTTGCGCATGCCCAGAGGCGAAGCGCTGAAGGGGCTGGAGCGCATGAGGATTCCAGTCTCGCCGCGCGAGATCGAGCTCGAAAAGAAGCTGAAGGATCTCGAGAAGCGCCTCGACGAGCTGGAGCGGCAGCTCGGGAAGCAGAAGGGGTAGAAATCCCCTCCCACCCTCCCGAACCCTCACTCCCCCAACCCCCTCTCTCCCGACCCCCTCCCTCCCACCCTCACCGGGAGAGAGGGGGCTTTACGGACAGATTCTTCTCCTCTCTCCCGTCCACACCAGGAGAGGGGCTTTAAAGGATTCTTCTTGTCTTTCTCCCCTCTCCCGGTGAGGGTGGGAGGGAGGGGGTCGGGAGAGGGGCCGGGGGTGAGGGCTCGGGCGGGGGGAGCGCTAAAACGCCATCATCTCCCGCGCCGCCGTCACCACCTTCCCCTTGTCCGGCAACAGCACCTTCTCCAGGTTCTTGGCGTAGGGCACCGGCAGGTCCGGGTAGGTGACGCGGCGGATGGGCGCGTCGAGCCAGGGGAAGGCGGCGTCGGCGAGGCGGGCAGCCACCTCGGCGCCGAAGCCCAGGGTCAGCGGCGCCTCGTGGACGACGAGGGCGCGGCTCGTGCGCTTGACCGAGGCGAGCACCGTCTCCTCGTCGTAGGGTACCAGCGTGCGGAGGTCCACCACCTCCGCCTCGACGCCGGATTTCGCCAGCTCGTCCGCGGCTTCCAGGCAGGTCCAGGTGGAGGCGCCGTAGCCGATCAGCGTCAGGTGCTTGCCCGGGCGCATCACCCGCGCCTCGCCGAGGCGGGCCACGGCTTCACCCTCGGGCAGCGCGCTCTTGATGCGGCGGTAGAGATACTTGTGCTCGAAGACCATGACCGGATTCGGATCGCGGATGGCCGCCTTGAGCAGGCCCATGGCGTCCGCCGCCGTGGCCGGACAGACCACCTTGATGCCCGCCGTCTGCGCGAACCAACCCTCGGGGTTCTGCGAGTGGAACGGTCCCGCTCCCACGCCGCCTCCGGAGGGCAGGCGGACGACGATCGGGCAGGGCACCTGCCAGCGGTAATAGAGCTTGGCGGCGACGTTGACGAGCTGGTTGAAGCCGCAGGAGATGAAGTCGGCGAACTGCATCTCGACCACCGGCCGGTAGCCGAGCAGGGCGGCGCCGATGGCGATGCCGAGGGTGCCGCTCTCGGCGATGGGCGTGTCCAGCACGCGTTCCGGCCAGCGGGCGTGGAGGCCGCGCGTGGTGCGGAACGCGCCTTCGAAGACGCCGATGTCCTGACCCATGAGGACCACGGACTCGTCGCGCTCCATCTCCTCCAGCAGCGCCTGGTTGATGGCGTCCACGTAGGTGACCTCGCCGGCCGGCCGCGCCGTCAGGACGGCGGGAGCCGCGCGGATCTCGCGATCCGGCGGGGCGGGGGCGAACACGGAGCGCAGAGCGATCGCGTCCGCCGGCGGCGCCGCGTCGATGGCCTGCGCGATCGCCGTCTCGACCATCTCCGCGATCCGCTTCTCCAGCCGCTCGCGCAGCTCGGCGTCCAGCACTCCGTCCTGCTCCAGCCGGCCGGCGTAGGTGGGCACGGGATCGGCGGCGCGGTAGCCGGCGAGCTCGCCGGCGGGCACGACCTTGAGCGAGTCGTCGCCTTCGCTGTGGCCGCGCATGCGGCCGAGCATGGCCTCGAGCAGCGTGGGGCCTTCGCCGGCGCGGGCCCGCTCCACGGCGCGGCGGAAGGCGTCCGCCATGGCGTCCGGATCGTTGCCGTCCACGGTCTCGGCGGCGACGCCGTAGCCGGCGCCGCGGTCGGAGAGCCGCGCGGCCGCGTACTGCAGGCTGGCCGGCGTCGAGAAGGCGTAGCGGTTGTTCTCGATCACCAGGATCAGCGGCAGCTTCCACACGGCGGCCATGTTGAGCCCCTCGTGGAAGTCTCCCGTCGAGGTGCCGCCCTCGCCGATGAAATTGATCGCCACGCGGTCGCTGCCGGACCGGCGGAAGGCGAAGGCGCAGCCGGCGGCCACCGGAATCATCGAGCCGAGATGGCTGATCATGCCGACGTGCAGGATGCCGTGCTCGGGCGCGAGATAGCCGTAATGGAACGAGCGCTCGACGCCCTGCGAGAACCCTTCGCCCTTGCCGAGGAGCTGGCAGGCCAGGCGGCGCATCAGCGCGTCGGGATCGGGACGGCGGCCGTCCGGCTCGCCGAAGCCGAAACCGGGAAAGGCGCGCGCCGGATCGAGATAGACGGCGAGGATGGCGCCGAGATCGCGGTGCAGCGTGCACAGCGCGTCGCCGGCGCCGAGGGCGAGCCCTGCCGGGATCGTCGTCGCCTCGTTGCCGACCTCGCTGTACCACTTGGAGACGCGGCCGGTGAGCAGCAGGGCCTCGAAGCGGGAGTCGAAGTCCCGCGTGAGCTTCATGAACGCGTAACGGAGAAGCCGCTCGCGGGCGCCGGCGGGCGCCGCGACGGCGATGGGTTCGGGGGAGTGGATGGCCATAGCGGCGGGAGTCTACCGCTTCAACCCACCCACCTGCTTCTCCAGCCGCTTGCGGTGGCGGTTTTCGGGATCCATCTGCAGCAGGATCTTGAGCGCCAACTGGGCCTTGGGCGCGTCGCCCTGCTCGATGAACGCTTCCACCTGATGGACTCCCTGCTCGACCGCCTGCTGGCGCTGGTCGATGGCCTCCAGGCGCCCGACCTCGGTGAACATGGCCTCCGCGCGCGGGCTCTCCGGCAACGCCTTCTCCAGCTCCAGCGCCACCTCCCGGGCCGCGAACCAGTCGTGGCCCTCGATGGCCTGGCGGTAGCGCCGCTCGAAGACGGCCGTCTGCTCCTCCTGCCGGATGCCCTTGCGGATCTCGGCGAGCTGCTCGCGGAAGACGTCGAGGGTGACGCGCGGCACGTCGAGCTTGGAGAGCGCGTCGAGCTCCTCGCCGGCCTCGATCACGCGGTGAGCCGCCAGCAGCTCTTCGAAGCGATGCTTCCGGCGGTCGATCTCGGCGTTCTCGCGTGCCTCGCGCTCGGCCGCCTCCAGCTCGCGGCCGAACGCCTCGGCCCGCGCGCCGGTCGGATCTTCGCGCGCGACGGCCTCCATCTCGCGCCGGGCCGCCTTCAGGTCCCGCCGCTCGATCGCCGCCCGTCCGGCGGAGAGAGCCGCCTCCGCGCGCTTCCCCTTCTCGGCCTCGTCGGCGAGCTGCCGGATGCGGCCCTCGTATTCGGCGCGCTTGGGATGCTCGGGCTGCACTTCGAGCAAAGTCTCGAAGGCCAGCCGGGCGAGGGGGAGCTGCTTGCGCTGGAGGTAGCCGGCGAGCACCTGCTCCGTCTCGATGGCGCGGTGCGCCTGCGCCAACCGCTCCTTCAGGCGGTCGAGGCCCTGGGCGCGCGGAGTGGTCGACTCGACGTGAGCGATGAGCTTCTGCGCCTCGTCGAGCCGGCCGGCCGTCAAGGCAGCCTCGGCGCGGGAAAGCCCGCCCGCGCTCTCCTGCACGCGCTTCGCCGCGCGGTCGATCTGGGCCAGCAGATCCAGCCGCTCGGCGCGCGAGAGCTCGCTCGAGCTGCGCTCGCGTGGCGGCGGAGGTGGCGGCGGCGGAGCCTTCGCCGCGGCGGCGAGGTCTTCGAACGGGATCTCCTTGGTCTCGGCGGCGCTCAAGCCCCGCTCCACCTTCTCGAGCGCCATGATGAAGCTGCGGGCGTCGGGAAAGCGCTGATCGCGGTCGCGCTCCAGGGCCCGGCGCACGACGCGGTCGAGCTCGGCCGGCACCTCGACGCGCGGATTGCGCCCGCGCAGCGGCAAGGGGTCCTCGGAGAGCCGCTTGAAGACGAAGCCGTGCTGGTTCTCGGAGTCGAACGGCGGCAGGCCCGCGATCATCTCGTAGAGCACCAGGCCGAAAGAGTAGAGATCGCTGCGATGGTCGAGCGTCGCGCCGCTCGCCATGCCGGCCTGCTCGGGCGAGCAGTACTGGAGCTTGCCCATGAACATGCCGACCTGGGTGATCTCGAAGCTGGCGTCGACCTCCAGGTTGCGCGCGAGCCCGAGGTCGATGATCTTCACCCGCAGGTTGCCCGTCTTGTCCTCGGTGATCATGAGGTTGTCAGGCGACAGGTCACGGTGGATGACGCCGGTGGCGTGGACGGCCTCCAGCCCGTGCAGCGCCTGGATGCCGAGGCGCACGGCGGTGGACACCTTGAACGGTCCCTGCTTGCGGATGCGGTCGCCTACGTCCTGGCCCTGGATGTGCTCCCAGACCATGTAGAAGCTGTCGTCCGGCAGGGTCGAGAAGTCGTAAAGGATGGCGACGTTGGGATGCTTGATCTGGGTGGCGAGGCGCGCCTCGCGCATGAACCGCTTCTGCGCCGCCGGATCGGCCGCCAGGTCCTGGCGCAGGATCTTGACCACCCGCAGCTCCTGCAGATGGACGTGGCGCACGAGGTAGACCTCGCCCATGCCGCCGCTGCCGAGGCGCTGGACGATCTCGTACTTGCCGTCGAGGATGGACCCCGGCTCCCGCGCTTGCACGGCCACCTCCGATATTGACAGGTGCGTATTGTAACCGGAGTGGGGGGGGGGGGGGGGGGGGGGG
>JBIOVX010000192.1:0-23394 GCA_044868005.1 Thermoanaerobaculia bacterium
CCTTGGGAGAGAGGGGCTAGGGGAGTGAGGGCTTCGGAGGGCACGCCGCTCCCGGAGAGGTGCTCCCGAGGGCTGCCTTCTAGTTCAGGCAGACGCAGAACTTGATGTATGGCTTCGGGCTGCATCCGCCGTTGACGCAGAGACCACCATCGCAGCACACCGCGTTGCAGTCGGCATTGACGGAGCAACCGACGGTGCAGGCTGGGGGTGGAGGGGTGCAGCAGGACGGGGGTTCGCACGGGCAGTCCGGGCAGTACGTCGTCGTGCCGGGGCAACTGACGTAGCCCTGCTGGCCGGGGCAGTTGCTGTCGACGCTGGTGCAGGTGCCGGAGCCGCCATAGCTGCAGGAGATGATCGAACTGTCCCAGCAGGTCACCTGGGCCGAGCAGGATTGCTGAGTCGGGTCGGGCGGGGGCGCTGGATTCTTCGCGGCCAGGAGGCACGCGGGCGTGCCGAAGAGGAAATCGGGCGCGGCGACGGCCGCCGCCACCTCCTCGGCCGGCGGCGTCGCGGCGGACGTTGCGACGCCGGATATCCCGGCGGCGATACACGAGAGGATTGCGACGAGCACGAGACGGTTTGTCATGTCCGTTCCCTCCAGTTCGTGGTTGCTGGTGGCCTCATATCCAAGGGTGCCAACCTCCTGGAGTTCGTGACATTGTGGCGACGTGGCTGGAGCTGACTTCGCCCCCTCAGCTCCCGAGCTGCTAGAATCGAGTAGCTTGGAGGAGAGACGATGAGCGCGGTCCAGCTAGAGATTCCTGAAGAGACGTTGATCAGCCTGAAGACGGATGCGGAATCTTTCGGCCACGATCTGAAAATGCTCGCGGCGGTGAAGCTGTTTGAGCTGGGAAAGCTCTCTTCCGGGCGGGCAGCGCAGCTTGCCGGCATGACGCGGGTGGAATTCCTTCTCGCCTTGCGTCACTTCCAGGTCTCCCCTCTTCAGATGACGGTGGAGGAGCTGAGGCAGGACATCCTTAATGCCTGACCGGCTGGTCGTCAGCAATACTTCACCGTTGCTGGAAAACGACGATGCATTTGGCACAGGAGCTGATCGAGACGGCTCTGAGGGAATCGGGAGAGTCCCAGAGCTAGTGATGCCGAGCACGACGCCACGGTAGAGGGCGGGCTGGGATGCCTCCATGGGCGGGACAATAGGGATGGAGCGCTGGGAAAGGAGGCGGCAGCGCTGCCGATGCGAAACCGGGTATCATCAGAGAGCGCAGGAAATCCGCCGCCCGGGGGTTTCTCGGGAGAAGCCGACCCCGGGCCGCGAGGCCCCCACGTGAAAGGAGCGCTCATGAAGACCCGCACCACCCTCCTCGTCCTGGCCGCCGTCCTGGCCCTTCCCCTCCTCGCGCAGGGGGCCGACAAGCGCGATCCCCGCGAGATCCTGACCAACCCGCGGCTCCTCGCCCGCTACCTCAAGCTGACCCCCGAGCAGGTGGCCACCACGCAGGCCCTGTTCAAGGACCTCCAGGCCACGGTCAAGCCGCTGCGCGAAGCCCAGAAGGGTCTCGCCGAGACGTTCTACGCCGAGCTCGAGGAAGCCAGCCCGAGCGCCTGCGACGTCGGCGCGGCCGCCATCGCCCTGCACACGAACACGGAGAAGATCAAGGACGCCTTCGAGGTCTTCGACCAGAAGTTCTCGGCCATCCTCACCCCGGAGCAGCTCGCCAAGTACGAGGCGCTGAAGGAGGCCGCGAGACTGCTCGGCGGCCGGGACGACTAGGCCTTCTGGGGATGTAACTCTGTAGGGGCGGCCCTGTGGCCGCCCTGGTCCGCAGTCCGGCACCGAGGAACCCATCATGATCCGCGGCCCGCGCGCTTGCGCAGGGTGAGCACGTTCTGCGAGCCACGGCGGACGTATTCCGCCGCATCCACCAGGGAACGCACCAGGTGAACGCCGAGGCCGCCGACGGGGCGCTCCCCGGCCTGCGCCGGGAATTCGGGCGGCGGCGCGGCGAGCGGATCGAAGGGCCGGCCGTCGTCGGTGAACTCGAGGATCACGTCGCCGGCGGCGAGCGTGAGCCCCACGCGCGCCCAGTGCGCCGCGCCGTCGTCGTACCCGTACTTCGCCAGGTTGGTGAGGAGCTCCTCGGCCACGAGCCGAAGCTCCAGGATCGTGGCCTCGGGCAGGCGCTCGACTCGCAGGGCGGCCTCGAGGGCGTCGAGGCCCGCCGCCAGCTCTGATGTCGCGACGCGGAGCTCCATCCGTGCGCTACGTTAGGTGTCGCCGCGTGACGCTGTCAAGGCGACGGGAGGCACCCCCAAAACCGGCCGCTCCTATTGGACCTTGGTCCAACTCCATGGCCAGGCTCCGCGGGCGCAGAATTGGCTTCAACTCGCTCGGTGGCAGTTCCAGGATGCGGGACTGATCGCCGCCGCCGAGCCTGCGTTGGCGAGGTGGCGCGATGACGCTGAACATCCGAGTCGAGGAAACCCGTCCCCAGACGAAGACGCTGTTCCTCGCGGGCCGTCTCGACCACCAGAGCGTCGAGGCGTTCGACGAGCAGCTGGAGGCCGTCCTCGGCTCGACGGTCACGGTCGTGGTGTTCGACCTGACCGAGCTCGAGTACATCACCAGCGCCGGGCTGCGCTCGATGTTCCGCGCCCGGAAGGTGATGAGCGGCAGGGGCGGCAAGTGCGTGCTGGTGAACCCGCGGCCCCAGGTGCACAAGGTCCTGGAGATCGTCAAAGTCCCGGAGCTCGGCGCGGTGTTCCGGAGCGTCGAGGAGCTCGATGCCTACCTGGACGTGATCCAGAAAAAGGTCACGGAAGGCGAGTAGCTCCCCGGCCCGCCGGGCTCAGGACGGCAGCGGGCCTCGGGCAAGTCAAGGCCATGACCATCGCACGACGCATCCTCTTCCTGGCCGGCGTAGCCCCCCTGGTGCTCGTCGCGCTGGGGGCGCTCAACCATTTCGAGGTGGCCAGGATCGAGTCGCGCAGCCGGTTCGTGGCCGAGGTCCAGGTCCCCAGCCTTTCCGCGCTGGGAAATATCGCCCGTTCCTTCGAGGAGATGCGCGTGGGCCTGCGCGACCACCTGCTGGCGACGGACGCCGCCGGGCTGGCCAGGTCGCGACAGTCGGTCGACGCCCGGCGGGCCGAGCTCGATCAACTGCTCCGGCAGTACGCCGACACCCTGGTCTCGGACGACCGGGACCGCAGGCTGCTCGACGAGTTCCGGGCTTTGAGCGGCGAGTGGACCGCCGCGGCGACGCGGCTGATGGAGCTGACGGACGGCGGGCGCCGCGACGAGGCCGCGCGCCTGCTGGCCGGCGACGCGATGTCCGGGCTGGGCGTGCGCGTCGGCGGCGCGCTTCGCGATTGGATCGCGCACAACCAGGAATTGGCCGCCGGCGCCGGCGAGGCGGCGGTCGTCGGCCTCGGGGACGCCAGGCGTCACAGCCGCGTGGCGCTGGCGCTCGGGTTGCTCCTGTCCGCCGCGCTCGGCCTGCTGACCTTCCGCAGCATCGTGGGCCCGGTGCGCGCCCTGCAAGCCGCGGTGGAGGCCGTCGTGGGCGGGGACTTCAGCGTCGTGGTGCCCTTCACCGGCGCCAAGGACGAGACCGGGGCCCTGGCGCGTTCGATCGACGTCCTCCGGCGCGCAGCCGCGGCCCTGGAGGAGCAGCGCTGGGTCAAGTCGAACGTGGCCGCGCTCACCGGCAGCCTGCAGACGACGGCGACGCTCGCCGAGTTCGGCGAGCGGCTGCTCTCGGGGCTGGTGCCGTCGCTCGGCGGCGGCATCGCGGGCTTCTACGCCCTCGAGCCGGGTGAGACCCGCCTGCGGCAGATCGCTCACTATGGCCTGGCGGAGGCCGCGCAGGCCCGGGAGTGGATCGGATTCGGGGTGGGGCTGGTCGGCCAATGCGCGCGCGAGGGCAAGCCGGTCTTCCTCACCGGCTTGCCGCCCGACTACCTGCGCATCTCATCGGGCCTGGGAGGAGCGGCGCCGGCGCAGGTGGGGGCCTGGCCGCTCGCCTCACGCGACACTTTGCCGGCGGTGATCGAGGTCGCCTCCTTCCGCGCCCTGGGTGCCCGGGAGCAGGCCCTGCTCGACGAGCTGTTTCCCGCCGTCGCGCTGAACCTGGAGGTGCTCCAGCGGAACCTGCGCACGCAGGAACTGCTGCAGCAGACCCGGGACCAGGCCGAGGAGCTGGAGGCTCAGCAAGCCGCCCTCCGGGACGCCAAGGCCAGGGCCGAGGAAGCCACCCAGATGAAGTCGATGTTCCTGGCCAACATGAGCCACGAGATCCGCACCCCGATGAACGCGATCATCGGTCTGTCGCACCTGGCGCTGAAGACGCAGCTCAGCTCCAAGCAACGAGACTACGTGAGCAAGATCCACAACGCCGGGACGTCGCTGCTGACCGTGATCAACGACATCCTGGACTTCTCCAAGATCGAGGCCGGACGGCTGGACATCGAAACCGTTTCCTTCACCCTGGACCAGGTGGTCCAGCAAGTGGCCGTGGTCACCGCAGACAAGGCCCACGACAAGGGCCTGGAGCTCCTGGTGGACGTGCCGCCGGCGATCCCGCAGAACCTCATGGGCGATCCCTTGCGCCTGGGTCAGATCCTGACCAACCTCGTCAACAACGCCGTCAAGTTCACGGCCCAGGGGGAGGTACGGCTGGCGGCGGAGCTGCTGGAGCGGACCGGGGACAAGGCCAAGCTGCGCTTCTCGGTCCGGGATACGGGCATCGGCATGAGCCCGGAGCAGGTCAGCAAGCTGTTCCGCCCCTTCACGCAGGCGGACATGTCCACCACCCGCAAGCACGGCGGCACCGGCCTCGGCCTGTCGATCTCGCGCCGCCTGGTGGAGTTGATGGGCGGACAGATCTGGCTGGAGAGCACGCCGGGCGAGGGCAGCACGTTCAGCTTCACGGCCTGGTTCGGATTGGGCTCCGAGAGCGGGCACCGGGTGCCCGCAAGGCTGCTGACGCTGAGCGCGCTGGTGGTGGACGACAACCCCTCGGCGCGCGACATCCTGGCGGACGCGCTGGAGGGAGTGGTATCTCGCGTCGATGCCGTCGGCGGCGGAGCGGAAGCGGTGGCGGCCGTGAAGCAGCACGACGGGGACACGCCGTATGACGTCGTCTTCATGGACTGGCGGATGCCGGGCGTCGATGGCTTGGAGGCCACGCGCCGGATCAAGCAGGACCTCACCTTGCGGCAGCGGCCGGCGGTGGTGATGGTGACCGCCTTCGGACAGGAAGAGGTTCGCGACGAGGCTGAGCGGCTGGACATCGAGGGCTTCCTGCTGAAGCCGGTCACCAAGTCGATGCTGGTGGACACGCTGGTCACCCTGTTCAGCCCCCGGAGCGGCGAGACGGCGGCCGTCACGGGGCAGGCGCTGGAGCAGGGAGTCCGCCTCGACGGCCTGAGCGTGCTTCTCGTCGAGGACAACGAGATCAACCAGCAGGTCGCCGTCGAGCTCATCGAGGGCGTGGGAGGCCTGGTGACCGTGGCCGGCGACGGTCGCCGCGGCGTCGAGCTGCTGGAGGGCGCTGGCTCTCCGCTGCCGTACGACGTGGTCCTGATGGACATCCAGATGCCGGAGATGGATGGCTACCAGGCCACGGCGCGGCTGCGCTCGCAGCCGCGCTTCGCGGCGCTGCCGATCGTGGCCATGACCGCCCACGCCACCAGCGAGGAGAGGCAGCGCTGCGTGGACGCGGGAATGAACGGCCACGTGGCCAAGCCCATCGATCCTGCCGCGCTCTTCGACGTCCTGGCCCGCTACCGCGACGTCAGGCGCGCGCCGCCGCCACCCGCCACGGGCGCGCCCGCCGAGCCTGCCGCCGCGGCTCTGCCGCGGGTGGACGGCCTCGATACCGCGCAGGGCCTGCGGCGCGTGGCGGGCAACCGCAAGCTCTACCTGAGCCTGTTGGGGCAGTTCGTGGACGGCCACGCGGGCGCCGCGGACCAGATCCGGGACAGCCTCGGACGCGGCGACCGCGCCATGGCCGAACGGCTGGCCCACACCGTCAAGGGAACGGCCGGCAACCTCGCGGCGGGGCCGGTCCAGGCGGCCGCCGGCGCGCTGGAGAAGGCGATCCGCGACGGCGTCGAGGCCGCGCGCGTGGAAGCGCTGCGGTTGCAGCTCGGCGAGGCGCTGGGTCGCCTGTCGTCCGCGCTCCGTCCGTGGCTGGCGGAGACGGCCGCCGCGCCGGTGCCGGCGGCCGCCGCGGCGCCGCCGCTCGACCCCGCTGCGCTCAAGCCGCTGGTGGAGCGTTGGGCTCGCCTGCTCGCGGAGTGCGACGCGCAGACCAGCGACGACCTCGAGCGGGAGGGAAACGAGCTGCGCGCCCTGTTCGGTGCCGCGGCGGGCTTCGACCGGTTCGCCAGGTTGGTCACCGCCTACGACTTCGACGGCGCGCTCGCGGCGTTGCGCAGCGCCGCCGGCGAGAAAGGACTGTAGCCGAACGCCATGCCCATCACCAAGGAATTGACGGACTGCCGCGTGCTCATCGTGGACGACGCCAAGGCCAACGTGGACATGCTGGTGGAGGCCTTGCGCGGGGACTTCAAGCTGAGCGTCGCGCTGGACGGCGAAGCGGCGCTGCGCGCGGTGGCGAAGAGCGCCCCGGACCTGCTGCTGCTCGACATCATGATGCCCGGGATCGACGGCTACGAGGTGTGCCGGAGACTGCGCGCGGACGAGGCGACGCGCGAGCTCCCCATCATGTTCCTGAGCTCGCTGGAGGACGTCAAGAACAAGGCGCTCGGCTTCGAGCTGGGCGCCAACGACTACCTCACCAAGCCATTCGAGATTCTGGAAGTGAAGGCGCGGGTGCGCTCGCTGCTGAAGGCGAAAGCCTACGCCGATGCGATCCGCGCCGCGCAGGAGCGGGACCTCGCGATCGCCCGCGAGATCCAGATGGGGATCCTGCCGTCCGACCTCGCGGCGCTGAGCCGGGGCACGGGGCTCGACGTCCACGCCGCGATCGAGCCGGCGCGGCAGGTCGGCGGGGATCTGTTCGAGGTGCTGCGGGTGTCGGAGGACCGGCTGGTGGTGGCGGTCGGCGACGTGTGCGGCAAGGGCATCCCGGCGGCCCTCTTCATGGCGGTCACCGTGACTCTGCTCCGCATGCTGGCGCGCCAGCTCGACGGTCCGGGTGAGATCCTCGCGCGCCTGAACGAGGAGCTGGCGGCACAGAACCCGCGCGGCATGTTCGTGACCATGGTCTGCCTCGACCTGCGCGGGGGCCGCGTCACCAGCGCGAATGCGGGCCACCACACGTCGCTGCTGGTCGGGCCGGCGGGGCCGCCGAGGTGTGTGCTCGCTTCGTCCGGGACGGTGCTCGGCCTCTTCCCGGGCCGGAGCTACGCGAGCGAGACGCTGGAGCTGGGGCCCGGGGACAGCCTCGTCCTCTACACCGACGGCGTGAGCGAGGCCACCAACGCCGCCAGCGACGAATTCGGCGACGAGCGCCTGCAGGCGTGTTTCGCCGGCGGAGCGGGGCGGAGCGCCGCCGAAACCGTCGGCCGGCTGCTGCAGGCGGTGCGCACCTTCGTCGCGGGCGCGCCGCAGTACGACGACATCACCATCCTCGCCATCAGCCGCACGGACGCGGCGCAGGCTACAGGAGACCCACGTTGACGCCGCCTCTGGGCTGATCTATCCTGATCTAAGCGTTTTACCGAAAAAAGAGAGGTGGGCTATGCCACAGGTACCGGCCCCCGCCGCCATCTTCGGAAGCCAGGGGATCACCCAGGAAGACCGGGATTACCAGGGCTCGCGCTTCAGCGAGGTCAAGGCGGCCCTCTTCGCGAATCCTTATCAGAAAGTCTGGGGCGGCCCCGGCGAGCCGGCCCTGCCGATTTACAAGGTCACCAACCGGAGCAATTACGGCGGCCTCCTGCCGGGCGGCAGACCGCCCCAATTGAAGCTCGCCTCGATCAGGACCGTGGATACCGCGGCGGACCTGCGCTGGGGAGAGGACGGCAAGGGCTTTCGCCGGCTGGTGCGGCCTCACGGCGTCTGCGTCACGGGCGTCTGGGAGATCACCGCCGAGAATCCCTACTCCGGTTATTTCAAGCCGGGCAGCCGGGGCCTGGTGATCGCCCGCATCAGCGCCGGCAGAGGCATGACTCTGCTCGGGCCCCGGCGCTCCTATGGCCTCGTCTTCAAGCTGTTCCCCACCGTGGACGAAAACCACGAGACCCCGCTCCGCCCGGCCAACATCATCCTCGCGGACGACCTGGGAGGCTCGACGGCGCCGCGCCTCGCCGGCAGGGAGCTCACCAACGCTCCCCAGGTCACCGGCTGGAACCGCGGCAATGAGATACCCATCCTGCTCCTGGAGGGATTGACCTTCGCGCTCGTCGACCTCAAGTCCTCCGTGCGCCAGGTCTATCCCATCGCGGAGTTGGGCAAGGCCGCGGGGGAGAAGACGAACGCGCCGGAATTCATGCGGTTGAAGACCGCGCCGGGACAGCCGGCGATCGACGAGGACGACGTGCGCAACGAGGTCCTGGCCCACATCTTCGACCGGGGCAATCCCCGGCCGCAGCGCACCCTCGGCTTCGACATCGCCGTCTCCGACGCCGGCAGGAGGTTGTCGCTCGGCATCTTCCAAAGGCAGACCGTCGCCAACTGGCAGACCATCGGCAAGCTCACCTTCGACGACGGCGTGGCCTCCTACAACGGCGATTTCGTCATTCATTTCCGGCACCCCGGCTGGCGCAAGGACAGGAACGATCCCGGCACCGCCATACGCCAAGGGGGGAGGAAGGTGAAGTAGTTCTGAAGAGTTTTAGGTGGCCTCTCGATTGGCCCGGAGAACGCTGCCTATATATCCGGCGGCATCTGTAAAGTTGACGAGCACTTTGCACTCGAACCTTGCCAGCTCGTCGTGAATACCCGGATTCGCGAATCCCCTGGCATCCTGACTGACGAAGCACTTCTGTCCTGGTGCCGCAGAGACGACATGAGCCATGACCGAGGCCAACACGATCGCATCTGAGGGAGAGAGGGAGAACTCCTTCTCCAAGACGGGCGCGCCTGTCAGGTCTTGATCCGCCAAAGGCTGAATCAAACCGCAGTCGGCGATGGCGGTAATGGTATGCTCGAGACGTCCGCGCGCAGCTTCGCCGCTATCTACTAACGCAGCGAGGAGATCTCTGGACGTTTCAGGAAGTGCCCTAAAGGGCTGTGAACGCGCCAGCTCACGTATCAGCAGGGCTAACTGCTGTTGAAGCATATTGCGCTCGGAGAGCCGACCGTCCCAGACACGGCGAGCTTCAGCGATTGAAAACGCAGGCACTACCAAAGAAATCTGACCTGATTTACAAAGGTCGAGAATCTCGTCGCAGCTTTCGCAGCGCTCCTGAAGATAAGCGAGCTCCAGAAGAAAATTGGTTTCGACGTATACGATCACGCAGCAGCCTGCGTAATGATCACACCGTCGCGAATCGACTCTGATAAACCAGAGTCTTTTAGCCACGAGAGCTGCTCGGTTTCCGGTGCGCCGGCAATTACATCGCTGAGCCATGCGTAAATGAGCATCTCGAAGCTGCGCTCGCTCAGGCTCTCCAGTGAGTTGGACAGTCGGATGAGATACGGCTGGAGCGCTGAAGCGGTATCGCCTTCGTAATCGGGCGCCCCGACCTCGCCGTTGGGGTGATGCCAGAGGTAGAGATGATCACGCAGCGCGAGCAGGTAGAACGGTGCGTCGGGGATCTGCGCATGGACAAAGAGGTTACGCAGGAAGCGAGCCGCCCACTCCGGCGAAGGCGCGGACGTGTTCTTCGCTTCCACGACCAACTGGATGCCCTCGCCAGGCTTCTCAACCACAAAATCCGCGGTGGGTCGTCTCCGGTCCATGCCCTCGATTCTAGGCCTAACGATCCCTCGGGGCAAGCTTCAACCCTATCGTTTCATGCTAGGCTACGGGCTCACATCGCGCTGTCCACACGCAATTGGCATCGTTCGAGAGGGGGTGACCCTTGGCGAGAAGAAGCGGCTTCAGGACGCAGGCCCCGAAGGAAGCGACCGTCCTCATCGCGCTCGTCCTCTGGCTGATCGGGCTCCTCGCGGGGCTCGGCATCTTCCATCTCCCCAACAACCTGGGGTTCTGGTCGCTCGTGGTCGCCGGGCTGCTGCTGATCCTGGGCTCATTGCTCGACGGCCTCTGAAGTTGGTCCTTCCCCTGCTGCTGTTGCACCTTGCGGCAACGGTGCCGGCCGCCGGCCCGTGCTTCCTGATGCGGGAGGTCACGGTGATCGACGGCACCGGCGCTCCCGGCCGCACGGCCTCCGTGCGCGTCTGCGCCGCCGCCGGCATCCTCGGCGTGTGGGTCAACGGCGTCCAGGTCTACGACGGCGGGAAGGCGACGGGCGCCTTTCCCGGCCGCGTGCTGCGCCGACAGGAAGGAAGGTAGGAGATGGATCCAGCCGGCAACACCGTCCTCGTCACCGGCGGCGCCTCCGGCATCGGTTTCGCGCTCGCCGAGCGGTTCCTCGCCGCGGGCAGCGAGGTGATCCTCTGCGGCCGCCGGGAGGAGAAGCTGCGCGAGGCGCAGGAGAAGCATCCCGCGCTCGAGCTCCGCGTCTGCGACGTCGCCGCCGAGGCGGACCGCGTTGCCCTCTTCCACTGGGCCGTCGGTGAGTTTCCCCGGCTCAACGTGCTGGTCAACAACGCCGGTATCCAGCGGCGCATCCAGCTCGATCAGCCCGAGGACTGGGGGGAAACCGAGCAGGAAATCGCCATCAACTTCGATGCGCCCGTGCACCTCTCGCGGTTGTTCATCCCGCATCTGCAGCGGCAGCAGCGTCCCGCGATCCTCAACGTCACCTCCGGCCTGAGCTTCGTGCCGATGGCGAGCGCGCCGGTCTACAGCGCCACCAAGGCGGCCCTGCACTCCTTCACGCTGTCGCTGCGGCACCAGCTCGCGGGGACGCCCATCGAGGTCATCGAGATCATCCCGCCGGCCGTGAACACGGACCTCGGAGGAGCCGGCCTCCACACCTTCGGCGTGCCGGTCGACGAGTTCGCCGACGCGGTGATGGCCGGGCTGCGGAAGGGCGATGCGGAGATCGCCTACGGCTTCGCGCAGCAGGCGAGGAGCGCCTCGCGCGAAGGCCTCGACGAGATCTTCCAGCGGCTGAACCAGCCGCGCGGATAGAACCCTTTACTGGTAGTAGCCGTTCACGTCGAGGATGAAGTGGACGGTGCCCGTCGAGTCGTTCCGCACCTTGATCCCGCCGCTGCCGTCGTAGGCGAGGCTGACCATGGCGTTGTTGGCCCGCGTCTGCCCGCCGGCGAAGCTGATCGAGCTGGCCAGGGGCGCCCCGCCGAGGTCCGCCGGATACAAGATGAGCTCCCCGGCCGCGTTCGGCTGGGTGGCCGTGAGGTTCACCGACAGCGCCTTCGCACCGGCCGGCACGCCGCAGGAGCCGGCCAGCACGAAGGTGCGCGTGGCAAGCGGCTGGAGCGCCGGTCCGCCGTTCGGCCCGGCCGGATTCCGCGTGTCGACGAGACGGCAGGGAGTCACGGTATAGAAATCGAGCGGCGTCGCGGGCTGGTGCGGAGCGCAGGCGGTCGGCATCCCGACGTTGGAAAGGGTCACCGAATCGATGTACCAACCGGTATAGCTGATGCTGCTGTCGTCCCCCTCGCGCCAGCGCAGCTTGACGCCGGTGGCGCCGGCCAGGGACGCCAGGCTGGCTGTGACCTGCGTCATGGGCCCGAGGTTGCCGAAGCACCAGGCCCGCCTGCCGCTGAGCGGATTGCCGTAGCCCGAGTTCACCGTGCCGTTGAATCCGCCGGCGGTAAAAGCGGCGTCCGGAAACGCGGACCAGCTGCCACCGTCGTTGGTGGAGACCTCCAGGGTGCCGCCGTCGTAACACACGTAGGGATTGTCGAACTGGTAGGTATGCCAGAAGGACAGCGTCGAGCCCGCCTGCGCCGCGAACGGCGGCGAGACCAGGACCCGGTCCGCGGTCTGGTACGTGCTGGAGGAGAACCAGGAATGCGTGGGCGTCTGCGACCAGTTCGTCGAGGGCGCCCAATCGACGCCGCCCAGGAGCGCCGCATGGGTCCAGCCCGGGTTGTCGAAACCTCCCGTGCCTTCGAAAGTCTCCAGGAAGCTGGTCGTCCCGATGGGGCCGGTGGGCACGGTGCTGCGTTGGACGCTGTTGCTCTCCACGACGCCATTGGCGGCATCGACGGCGCGCACGACGTAGTAGTAGGTCTGGCCGCTGTTCAGCGGACCCATGTCGTGGTAGGCCGTCCCGCTCACGCCGGCGGCGATCTGGTTGGCCGCTCCCGGTGCGAAGCCGGAGGAGGTCGAGCGGTAGACGTTATAGGTCAGCGGACCGCCGCAGGAGGCCGTGCCCGCCGGCCAGGCGAGAGTGAGGCCGCAGGTGGCGGTCGCGTCATTCGTTACGCTGGCCAGCCCCGCGAAGGCCGGCGGCAGAGTGCAGGCTCCGGTGGCGATGGCATCGGCACAGTCCGAGGGAGGGGACTGGCAGCTGCCGGTATAATCACGGCCGGCGATCCGGTACGCGTAGGTCGTGCCTCCGGAGACGGTGTTGTCATTGTAGGGCGAGGCGGAGACGCCGGAACCGATCAAAGCGAAGGGGCCGGGCGAGGCGCAGGTGCCCACCGCACGGTACACGTCGAAGGTTGCCGCCACGGGCGAGCCGTTGCTCCAGGTGATCTGCAGCTGATTCGGTCCGGCAACCGTTGCGAACCCGATGACCGGAGTGCCGGGGGTCGTGCAGTTGTGACGACCGTCGATGGCGACAGCGCCCGTGTTGCCGGCGTCGAGCCAGTTGGAGAGGCGGGTGCTGTTGGTGCCCTCGCCCGTCCAGGAGACGCTGAAGCGGCCGTAATAATCGGAGAGGCCGTCGCCGGTGGCGCCGCAATAGGAGGGGCCGCCGTGGAGCTGGCCGATGAAGCGCCGGGCGCTGTTGTAGAGCGGCGAGCCGGAGGAGCCGGGCTCGGTCACTCCCGGCACGGTAAACGGGCCGGGAGGATCGGTCGCCCAGTGGACCCAGATATGAGTGCCGTCACCCGGGGAGGTGGTGCCGAGCCAACTGGTCGTGGCGGTGTTCGTGGTGGAGTAGGTAATGCGTTTCTCGTCGGTGTTCGGGTGGTGGATGCCGGCGCAAGGGACCCCGGCGGTGCAGGCGTGATCGCCGGTCGAGCGGTCCCAGCCTGCCCAAAAATGGTTGAAGGCGGGGACCGGCGGATCGTCGAGCTCGACCAGGGCAAAGTCGGAGAGAGAGGAGCCGGCGCGGAAGAAAGAGCCGGTGTGGAACTGCGTGAGCTGACCGTCGCCCGGCTGCCCGCTCTCGGCGCTGCCGGGGTTCCGGCAGAACGAATTCTGATAGTTCCAGTAGACCACCAGCGAGAATGCGCTGCCGGCGCTGACGCCGCAGTGGTTGGCGGTGATGAAGTACATCTTGCCGTCACTGGCGGTGTCGTTGATCAGCGACCCGCTGCAAAACGTCGAGCCGCCGAACGAGATCACCGCCGCCGAAGGCACCGTCTCGCGCCAGGGATCGGCCGGGATGCACTCGACGTCCATGTTGCAGCTCCCCGACTTGACGGTCGGGACGGTACCGAAGCCCCGGTAGCCCTGGTTGATGGAGGCCAGCTCGAGCACCGCCTCGCCCATCTCGCTTTCCGGCACGGTGAGCTCGACGATCAGGTCGTCGGTGAGCACGACCGGCGTCCAGAGCTGGCCGTGGGTCTCGTTGTCGCCGGCGGTGAAGGCCGGCAATGCGGATTTGCCGTCGGCCGAGTAGAGGAGAAGGCGGCCGTGCGGCGGCAGCTTGAAGCGCGAGAACCCGAGGTTGAGGGAAGTGGTGCCCTCACGGCCGAGGATGCGCAGCCGCCACACCCGCGTGCCGTCGGGCAGCCGTTCCCAGGTGCCGTGGTCCGCGGGCGTGATCGACACCGCTTCAGGGATGGCGAAGCGCGGCGGCAGGCCCTGGCGGTCGCTCTCCGCATCCTCGGCCGCGATCGCCGCCAGGTCCAGCGGCGAGGGCAGCACGGTGTCGATTCGGTTGACGTCTCGCGGCGGGTAGCCGTTGGCGGTGACGTCGTCGTTTTGAGCCGCGCGCCCGGCGGCGGCGCCCAGCAGCGTCAAGCCGAGGGCGATCGGCAACACAGAGCTGATCCTCATTGGTAGTAGCCGTTCACGTCGAGGATGAAGTGGACGGTACCCGTCGAGGCGTTGTGCACCTTGATGCCGCCGCTGCCGTCGTAGGCGAGGGTGACCATGGCGTTGTTGGCCCGCGTCTGCCCGCCGGCGAAGTTGATCGAGCTGGCGACGGGCACCCCGCCGATGTCCGCCGGATACAAGATGAGCTGCCCGGCCGCGTCCGGCTGGGTGACCGTGAGGTTCACCGACAACGCCTTCGCACCGGCCGGCACGCCGCAGGAGCCCGCCAGCACGAAGGTGCGCTGGGCAAACGGCTGGAGCGCCGGTCCGCCGCTCGGCCCGGCCGGATTGCGGGTGTCGACGAGCCGGCAGGGCGTCACGGTGTAGAAGTCGAGCGGCGGCGGCGGCGTTGGCGAGCAAGCCAGAGCCGACGGCATCGTGACCGAATCGACGTACCAGCCGGTATAGGCGACACTGGAGTCTTCGCCCGCGTGCCAACGCAGCCTGGCGTTGGAGCCGGCGAAAGCTCCGAGATCGACCTTCACCTCCGTCATCGGTCCGAGATTGCCGCCGGTCCAGACCCGCTTGCCGCCGATGGGGTTGCTGCAGCACGTATAGGTCGTGCCGTTGAAGCCGCCGGCGATGAAGGCGGCGTCGGGGATGACGGACCAGCTCCCGCCGCCGTCGGTCGAGATCTCCAGCGTCCCCCCGTCGTAGCCGTACTCGAACTGGTAGGTATGCCAGAACGAGAGCGTGGTGCCCACCTGCGGCGTGAACGGCGGCGAGACCAGGACCCGATCGGCGGCGTAACTTTGGGGAGAGCGCCAGGAGTGCGTGGGCGTCTGCGAGAAGTCCGTCGAGAGCAGCCAGTCGGTGACTCCGGAGATCGCCGAGTGCGTCCATCCCGGGTTGTCGAAGCCGCCAGGCCCTTCGAACGTCTCGGTGAGGATCCCGGGCGGACCGGCGGGTACGGCGCCGCGTTGGACGCTGTTGCTCTCCCCGCTGGCGTTCGCAGTGTCGACCGCGCGGACGACGTAATAGTAGGTCGTGCCGCTCGTCAGCAGCGCGTTGTCGGTATAGCTCGTGCCGGTGACGCCTGTTGCGATCTGGTTGCCGGGCCCCGGGGTGAAGCCGGACGACGTCGAGCGGTAGACGTCGTAGGTGACGGGACCGGCGCAGAGCGGCGTCGCGGCCGTCCAGGAAAGGGTGACGCCGCAGGTCGTGCCGCCCTGACTGGCCGCGCCGGCGAGGCCGGCGAAGCTCGGCGGCAGCGTGCAGGCGCCGGTCGCCGTGGCCTCGACGCAGCCGGACCGGCCGCTCTCGCACTGATCGAGCAGGCCGGTCACCCGGTAGGCGTAGGTCGAGCCGCCTGAGACACCCGTATCCTGGAACGAGAAGCCCGGCACGGAGTTGGCGATCTCGATGAAGGGGCCCGGCGAGGCGCAGGTGCCGAAGGCGCGGTAGACGTTGAAGCTGTCCGACGGCGGAGAGCCGTTCGACCACGTGACGTCGATGCGGTTGGGTGCCGCTGCCGCCGCGCTGCCGATCACCGGCACGGCGGGAGGATCGCAGAGATGAAACGTGGCGATGCGGGTTCCCCAGTTCGATGCCGGCGAATATTCCGCGGTGAGCCAGAAGGTGCGGTCGTCGATCGGATCGACGTTCAAGGAAGCGTAACTGCCCCAGTAGCTGCTCCAGTTGGCTACTTTGCCCTCGATCACCGAGACTTCCCCCCGCAGGGCGCCGGGCGGATCGCCGGCCCAGCGCGCGGCGAAGCGGATACTGGGATAGGAGGTGGTGCCCGCCACGCTGTAGCCGATCCCCAGATTGCCGGCGCTGTCCATGGCGGCGCTGCCGATCCAGCGGTGGTGAGCGTCGGGAGCGAAGGTGCCTTCCTGATAGAGGCTCCAACCGCCGCCGGTGTTCCGCAGCTCGAACCAGCGGATGCCGCCATGGTCCATGCCGTCGACGTCGGTGACGAGGTTGCCGACCAGCGTCTGGTGGGTGCCGAAGTTGCGGTACTGCAGCCGGTGCATGATCACCTGGGGCCACGGATCGAGAGCGTACCCGCTGGGCTGCGGAAAGCATTGGTAAGGATCGTAAAGGCCGCAGAGATCCGAGTCGAACTCGGCGGTCGGGATGTTGGTCGGACCCGTGAAGGTCGAGTTGGCGGGCGTCGCGAAGTCGGCGTGGAATTCCCAGATCTCCAGGAAATCCTGAGCCGGATTGTTGGCGCCCGGATTGTGGGCCTCGTCGTCGCGGTGGCGCATGAAGGGGTTGGGCGCTCCGGGCGGCGGCGGATTGTCGCCGTCCGCGTCGGCCGGGGTCAGCGCCTGGAACCCGAAAGCCGCAAGGTACGGCGCGGTGAAGCGCTGGGCCGTAGCGACACCGCCGGCGAGCATCTGGGTCCGATCGAAGGCGTAGACCGCCGGTGCGTCTTCGTAGGCCGAGGCGTAGTAAGCGTCGGGCCAGACGCCGAATTTCGCATAGTAGGGATAATAATAGCTGGTGGTGTTGAACTGGTAGGCAAACCAGCCCCCGGTGACCGGGTTGCTGGTCTGGGAAACGTAGACGCAGAGCGCGGCGTTATAGTAGCTGAGCTGGCTGAGAAGCCAGCGGTCGGCGAGCTGATCGTAGAGCACCATTCCCTGGCCGGAGCCGTAAGCGCAATCGCCTTTGCCCAGCGCCGCGAGCTGGATGGGACCCGCGGCCACGCTGCCGTTGGACTTGTTGTACACCGTGAAAACGGCGCCGTTCCAGCTATTGACTATTTGAATGTAATGATCGATTCCCACGTCGCCTACCGGGTCGGGAGGGTACGCGCCCGTGTACCCCTGGCCGTTGAAATTGAGCAGCGGAGACTGCAGGTTGTGCGTGTCTTGGGACGTCCGCGCCTGCACCGCGAGCAGCGGGTCGAGCCGCGGCTCGCCCGCGGACGGCGTGAGCTGCGGCGGTTGGCGAGGCTGTGGAATCTCCACGGTCGGATCGCCAGGCTGCCATTCGACCGCGAGCGGCAGGGCGCGCAGATCGCCGTTGAAAACCGCCGGCGTTGACGCGGCCAAGGGCTCGGCGCCTTGCAGGACGATCTTTTGCGGAGCGGCCTCGCCGAAGGCGGCGCCGGCGTACGCGCAGAGCAGGACGGCAAGGGGAATCCAGGTCCGGATTTTCATTGGAAGTAACCGTTCACGTCGAGGATGAAGTGCACCGTTCCTCCGGATGCGTTGCGCACCTTGATGGCTCCGCTGCCATCGAAGGCGAGAGTGACGATGGCGTTGTTGCCCCGCGTCTGGCCGGGGGTGAAGTTGAGGATGGTGGCGAGCGGCTGCGCCAGATCGGCGGGATACATCTGCAGGAGTCCCGCCGCGGACGGGCCGGTGACCGTAACGTTGACCGACAGCGCTTTCGCACCGGCCGGCACGCCACAGGAGCCGGCCAGCAGGAAGATGCGCTGCGCAGACGACGGGAGCGCCGGGCCTCCCAGCGGCCCCGCCGGATTGCGGGTATCGATCAGCCGGCATGGAGTCAGCGTATAGAAGTCCAACGGCGCCATCGGCTGGTTCGGAGCACAGGTGCTCGGCATCCCGACGTTGGCGAGGGTCACCGAATCGACGTACCAGCCGGCGTTGCTGATGCTGCTGTCATCCCCCTCGCGCCAGCGCAGCTTGACCTCGCCCGCGCCTAGAGGCGCCAGGCTGGCCGTGACCTGCGTCATGGCTCCGATGCTGCCGAAGCACCAGGCCCGCTTGCTGCTGAGCGGGTTGCCGTACGAGGGGTTGACCGTGCCGTTGAACCCTCCCGAGGTGAAGGCGCCGTCCGGCAGAACGGACCAGGTTCCACCGCCGTCGGCCGAGCTCTCCAGGGTGCCGCCGTCGAAGCATACGTACGGGTTCTCGAAACTGTAGGTATGCCAGAACGACAGCGTGGAGTCCGCTTGCGGCACGAACGGGGGCGAGACCAGAGCCCGGCTGGAAACGACGGGTTGGCTGGCGGAGAACCAGGAGTGCGTAGGCGTCTGCGACCGGTTCGTCGAGAGCGACCAGTCGACGCTGCCCGTGAGCGCCGCATGCGTCCAGCCAGGGTTGTCGAAACCTCCCGCCCCCTCGAACGTCTCGGTGAGGGTGGTCGTCGCGATCGGACCGGTTGGGATGGCGCTGCGCTTGATGCTGTTGCTCTCCGCGCTGCCGTTCGTGGCATCGGCCGCGCGGACGGCGTAGTAATACGCCGTGCCGCTCGCCAAAGGCGAGCTGTCGGTATAGCTCGTGCCGGTAACGCCCGCAGCGATCTGGTTGTCGGGTCCCGGCGTGAAGCCGGACGAGGTCGAGCGGTAGACGTTGTAGGTGACGGGACCGGAGCAGGCCGGGGTGGCGGCCGTCCAGGCGAGAGAGAGGCCGCAGGTCGAGGTCCCCTGGTTGGTGGCGCTGGCGAGCCCGGCGAAAACCGGCGGCAGCGTACAGACGCCCGTCGCCGTGGCCTCGACGCAATCCGACTGAACGGACTCGCAGAAGCCGGCAACGCCGCCGGCGGTGACGCGGTAGGCGTACGTGGAGCCGCCGGAGACCGTCGTATCCTGAAAGCTGAAGCCGGACACGGCGTCGGCGATCTTGACGAACGGGCCGGGAGAGCTGCAGGTGCCGAAGGCGCGATAGACGTTGAAGCGGTCCGACGGCGGGTTGCCGCTCGACCAGCCGACGTCGATGCGGTTGGGCGCCGCCGCCGTCGCGCCGAGAATCACCGGCATCCCGGTAGGATTGCAGAGCCTGAAGGTGGCGATGCGGGTGCCCCAATAGGTCGAGGGCGGCGTATACATGGTGGTGTACCAGAAGGTGCGTTCGTCTACCGGATCGACGTTCAGCGACGAGTAGTCGCCCCAGCGGTAGTGGCCATGGGAGATGGCTCCGGCGACGACCGGCACCTCGCCCTGCAGCGTGCCGAGCGGATCGCTGGCCAGGCGGGCGGCAAAGCGAATGCTGGGGTATAGGGTCTCGCTCGCGATGCTGTAGCCGACCCCCAGGTTGCCGGAGCCGTCCATGGCGGCGCTGCCCATCCAGCGGTGGTGAGCGTCGGGGGCGAAGGTGCCTTCCTGATACAGGCTCCAGCCGCCGCCGGTGTTGCGCAGCTCGAACCACCGGACGCCGCCATGGTCCGTGCCGTCGACGTCGGTCTCGAAGTTGCTGACCAGGGCCTGGTGATCTCCGAAGTTGCGGTACTGCAGCCGGTGCAGCAGGGCCTCGCGCAAGGGTTCGAGGTCCGGCCCGCTGGGTTGCGGGAAGCAGGAGAAGGTGAAAAAGCCGCAGAGATCGGAGTCGAATTCGGCGATCGGGATATTGATCGGGCCCGTGAAGGTGGAGTTGGCCGGCGTCGCGAAATCGACGTGGAACTGCCAAATCTCCAGAAAGTCCTGGGTAGGATTGTTGTTACCCGGGTTGTGGGCCTCGTCGTCGCGGTGGCGCATGAAGGGGTTGGGCGCTCCGGGCGGCGGCGGCGTGTCGCCGTCCGCGTCGGCGGGGAGCAGCATCTGGAGGCCGAAGGCTCCGAGGGGAGGCGCACTGAAACGTTGGGCCGAAGCGACGCCGCCGACGAGCATCTGCACCCGATCGAGGGCGTAGACGGCCGGACCCTCGTTGGCTCCCACATAGTAGGCGTCCGGCCAGACGCCGTACTTCGGATAGTCCGGGAAACCGCCTGTGTTGAACTGATAGGCGAACCAGCCGCCGGTGATCGGATTGCTGGTCTTGGAGACGTAGACGCAGAGCACGTTGGTGAACCAGGTGAGCTCGCTCAACAACCAGCGGTCGGCGAGCTGGTCGTAGAGCACGATGCCGTCACCGAGCCCGTTGGCGCAGTCGCCGGTGCCCAGGGAGTCGAGCGCTATGGGGCCGGCGGCCACGCTGCCGTCGGACTTGTTGTAGACCGTGAAGATCGCGCCGATGTTGGCGTTGACCATCTGGATGTAGTGATCGATCCCCACGTCGCCCACGGTGTCGGCCGGCACGACTCCCGTAAACCCGTTGCCGGCAAAATTCAGCAGCGGGGGCTCCAAGGTCAAGGGCCCCTGCGGCGCCCGTGCCTGCACCGCGAGCAGCGGATCGATCTGCGGCGGGTGCGGGGGCGGGGTGAAGAGCGGCGGCCGCTCATGCTCGGCGATCTCCTTGATCGGATCGCCGGGTTTCCAGCCGGGCGCGCGCGGCAATTGGCGCAGGTCGCCGCTGAAGACCGTTGGCGTGGCCGGCGCGAGCGGCTCGGCGCCCCGCAAGACGACCTGCTCCGGATCGCCGGCAAAGGCAAGGCCGTTGAAAGCGATGAGCAGGGCCGGTACGAGCATCCAGGCCGGGAGGCGAAGGCGCGAGACGACACCTTTGGGCGAGGCTGTGGTGTTCATGGTTCCCCGTACGAAGGTCGTGGAGATGAAAAGGGGGCGAGAGCGGGCAGGCCCCTCAGGGCTCGGCTCACGTGACAGACACGTCGGAAACGCGGTGCAGCCAACGACAAGGCTCCTCACTAGCTGGACGATTTTGCCATTTTACCATACCCAGTAGCAGGTAAATCAAGGGACCTCTTTCCGGAGTGTCTGTTGCGGCGGAAAGATTTCACGGCCGTGGGAACATGGCCGCCTGCGCCGTCTTAACCCCCCGCAACCTCCACACCTCCGTCGAGGCGGCGTCGAACACGTGCTCGAAATCCCGCGGATGCCTCTGCATCCAGCGCCGCTCCGGGTCCGGCTGATCGTCGAGAGCCACGACGACGTAGTCGATCCCCAGCCGGCGAAGGTTCTTCAGCCAGAGCCTGTAGCTCTTGGGAGCGAAGGGAAAATCCGCGGCATCGCCCCACCGGTAGAAGCGATCTTCCAGGCGGCTCGTCGAGGGAACGATCTCCACACGGTTCTGCAATCGGCTGCCGAACAGAGGATACGGACGGTTGCCGCCGATGTAGGCGATACCGGCGCCGTCTGCACCGCCGTGCTCCTCGAGATATTCGACGAGGCGGTCGTCGCGGTATTTACTCTCCTGATACTTCGCCAGGGTCTCTGCGAGGCCGGAGGCGGCAAGAACAGCGACGCCACAGGCCAGGACAGTGAAGGCGAGCCGGTGTTGCGAGATCCGTTGCCGCAGGCTCGTCCATGCCGCCAGCCCCACGATCGCGAGACCGAGGAGGAGCGCCGCGGTCGTCAGCTCCCGCTGAGCCGAAGTCTCGTCGGTATGGATGAACTTGTAGGTGATCAGACAGGCCAGGGTGCCGCGCACCATCAGCGCTAGGAGAGGCCATCTTTCGTCGGCGATCTCGAGCAGCCAGCCGAAGGCGACGGCGGCCAGCGCGATGCCGGCGAGGAAATAACGGACGTCCCGATGATCGTGCATCCAGTAGAGGAACTGGAGAAAGAAGATCACCGGCAGGCTCAGCACCAGGGTGCGGATGAGCTTCCGCCACGCCTCTCCAGACCGTAGCAGCGAGACCACGGGAGCGAGCACGGCGGCCGGCAACATCGTCACGCGGAAGGGGTGTCCGAAGTAGTCCGTGCGCACGAGAAGGAAATACCGTACGTCGACCTGGAAATCCGGCAGGTGGCGACGCATCGCCAAGGTCACTTCGGCCCAGCCGGGAAGCCCGAGGGATGGGATGGGAACGGGAAAGACCGGATTGCCTACGCTCCAGGCGTTGCGGAGATACGTGTAGGCGCCCGCGAGCACGGCGCTGCCGCACAGGCTCGCGATCGGGACGATACGGAAAGGCCGGCGGGAGGCGGCGACTGCCAGCAGGACCAGCAACGGTATCGCGTACATCAGTCCGATGTACTTCGTGCCGATGAGGAGACCGAGCGCCAGGCCGGCATAGACGGCGCCTCTCCACATGCGGGATGCCGCGAAGACGAGCGCCGCGTCGACAGCGGCCAGGACGTAGAAGGCGGCGATGTGATCGTTGCCGGCGCTGAACATCAAACCCGGGAAGGCGCGGCCGACGGTCAGATAAAGGAGAGCCGCGAGCAGCGTCGAACGGCGGGAGAGCCCCAGGTGAAGTGCGATGGCGGCCATCGCCGCCAGCGAGCCGAGCGCGAACGGCACCTGGCTCCAGCGCAGCAGGAAATCGCTGTCGCGCAGGGGAGCGAGCAGGGCCCAATCGATCAGCTCGCCGCCGATGGGATAGAAGGCGGTGCTCTGGTCTCCGGCGTCGAACTTGATCATTCGCAGGTCGTTATAGCGATGCCAGACCGCCACCGCCGAAAGGTGATAGGACGGATCGTCGAGCTTGTTCGGCGGCGTGTAGAGCTCGGTTTGAGCGGCATAGGAAAGGAAGCTCAGAGCGGCGGCGGCGGTCGCCGTCACCAGGACGGCCGTCTCGGTGCGCCTCAGCCATTTCGGGACGCCCTCAGACACGGCCGCGAGGGTCCCCGTGGGCGCCGGCGATCTTTCAGGGATCCTCAGCGCGAGGGTGGAGGCCACCAGCAGGGCTTCGATCGCCAGGAACAATCGTGGATCGAGGAGACCCCAGTGGCCGAGGACGGTCGCCGGTACCACGATCATCGCCGCGGCGAACACCAGGCTCGCGGAGACGCGCGAGGGCGTGGAGAGGCCCGGCAGCAGCCACCGGGAGATCCTCGTAGCCGCTGCGCCGAGACCCAAAAGCAACCCCAGAGCGGTCAGCAACCGCAAGGCGCCGGGCGGGGCCGTCATCGCGGCGCCGGCGAGCAGAAGGGGGACCGCGACCAGAAAAGGAACGCTGCGGGACAGGCGGGCGTCCATTGAGGCTAGCGTATCGCGTCCGAAACTTTGGGATCGCCAGCGACGTAGGAGAGCCGGGAGGAACAACGCATGGACATTCTCGCCGGCGGGCTCATCCTTGGCCTGCTGCTCGGCGCCCCATCGCCGCAGACGCCTTCCCAGCCTGAGACCACGCCCGGGTACGAACAGCGCGATCAGCCGGTGACGGCGGAGGACCTCCGCATCCTCCAGCGGGCCGGCGAGATCCTGAGCGACGAGTCGAAGTGGGACCGTCACGACGATCGGGTGTGCGCTCCGGAAGACCGCACCTGGAGCCTCTACTGCGCCCTGCAGAAAGCCTGTATCGAGGTGCTCGGTGAGTACCAGCACCGCCGCGTCGCACTGCAGGAGGTCCGTTTCGCCGTGGAGGAAGCGACGAAGGGCATGGAGCTGGAGCACCGGCTGATGGATTTCAACAACCTGCCCTCCACGCGTTTCGAGGACGTCAAGAAGGTCCTCGCCACGGCGACCGAGCGGGTGAAGGCGCGGCTCGCGGCGGCTTCCTGAGACGGGGGGGGGGG
>JBIOVX010000193.1:0-8223 GCA_044868005.1 Thermoanaerobaculia bacterium
AACGGCCTGGTTCTGCCCTTTATTTTTACTTGCCACAGGTTGTTTCAACAAAATTACCCATCTCGCGGGCGGGGACAAGCCCCGCCCCTACGTTAGGTTAACGCCTATGGGGTCAGGGGGTGAGGTCTCGAAGGGCAGATCCGTCCAGAATCCCCAGCCACTCAGCGGGAGGCCCAGGCTTCGGCGAGCGCGGACGGATCGTGGTCCGCGATGAGGTTCAGCTCGATGCCGTGCTCCAGGAATGCCTTCATGCCGGCGAGCACGAAGCTGAAGCCTCCGGTTGAGTCCATCGCCTCCTTCACCACCTTATCCGCGTCGCCGTGAAAGCCCCAGTTCTTGACGGTGACGAAGGTTTCGTCCTCGCCTTCGGGCTCGAACGTCCACTCGACCGAGGTCGGCTTGTCAGGGCCAATCCACTCCATGAGGATCCGCCTGTTCTTCTCGATCGCCTTCACGTCGACCTTGGTGGAGAAGCCGTACATCTCCCAGTCCCACTGGACCTGCTTGCCGGCCTCCAGCCGGCCGCTGCCCTTGGAGAACCAGTAGCGGGAGGTGATGGCGGGATCGACCACCGCCTCGAACACCTGCGCGGCCGGCTTGCGGATGAGCATTTGCGCCGAGGCGACCGGCGCCTGGATTGTGTTTGGCATGTCCTACCTCCTTCACATGCAAGCGCGTTCCCGGTGAGCGAACGGGGCGCTCCGGGCCGCGGTCCCGGGTGGCCCGTGCTCGCCGTCCAAGGCCAGGATACCGCCGTGGCCTACCCGCCGCAAGATCGGTTCTATTCAGAAGCGTCCACGTGGGCACCCGCACGCTGACGCACCCAGCGGCGGGAACGAATCACGAGAACGGTGACAAGGAGGTACCAGGCACCGATGAAGGGACCGAGATCGATGAGGCCGGCGTTGGCGGGTGGTGTGGGAAAGGTGGCGAGGTTGAACCCGAGGAGTCCCAACGCGATCAGAACGCCAAGGCTGCCCGTGATGCGGCCAAGCCTGGGATGGTACAGAGCATTGATCGCAAACAACAGCGTTCCGAGACCGATGTAGACGTCCCACGCCACGTCCAAGCCGAGCCAGACGGCTTCGGCCTCGCGAGTAGGATGATCTCCCGTTCTGACGCCGATGGCGAACTGGACGAGGAACATTGCGGTGAGCAGGGCTCCTGCGAGAGCGTTGAACATGGCACCGAGGTCGGCTGAGAGGCTCGGCCGATGGAGGTCGAGGAATTTGCGCAGACCCCAACTTGCAACGGCCAGAAGAGGGCCCATGCTGGCTGCGAGCACCAGTGCGACGGCCTCCGGCGGTTGGGCGACGGTGAGAGCCGGATAGACGATGCAGGTGGCGAGGCCTGAGAGCGCTCCCACAGCCACGGTGCGCTCGGGATCCTTGGGACACGCTGGCATGCTCAGTCCTCCAGGAAGTCCTCGGCGAAGCGGAGGAAGGTCTCGGCGTCGGCGAAGCTCGAGGCCAGGCCGAGGGAGACGCGGACGGCGCCCGTGCCTTCGTGGTGCACGCAGTGGCGGAACTCTTCGTAGGTCATCGTGTCGCCGGCGCGCTGGAAACAGGAGACCAGCTCCTCGCGGGTGAGGCCCAGGGCGAGCTCGCCCGCTCCGGGATTGCAGAAGCAGCCCGTGCGCAGCGAGATCCGTCGCTGGTTGGCGAGCTCTTCCACCGTGCGGTGGTCGACGAGCTGGCCCAGGGCGTCGCGGAAGTTGAAGGCGAGCGTGCCGCCCCGCATCAGGAGAGTCTGCGGACCGTAGAGCGCCAGCAGGGGAACGCCGTTGCCGTGGCGCAGGCACTGGAGACGGTCGAGCAGCCAGCCGGTCAGGCAGCGCACCCGCTGATGGATCGTCTCGATGCCGAGCGCGTCGAGAAGATCGAGCCCCATCGCCACCGCGGGCAGGGCGAGGTAGTTCGGCGTGCCGTCCTCGAAGGCGACGGCGCCCGGGGCGGGCGTATAACGGTCCGCCTGCACGGAGGCCACGGCGATGGTGCCGCCGGCGAACCAGGGGCGGTGCAGCTTCGCCAGAGCCGGCTTACGGGCGATGAGAGCGCCGACGCCGGTGGGATAGCCGAACATCTTGTAAAAGGATAGGGCCACGAAGTCGGGATGCCAGCGCGACAGATCCAGCCGGTTGGTGGGGACGAACGCCGCGGCGTCGAGGAGCACGTCCCAGCCCTTCCCCTGCGCCCGCTCGATCCAGGCCAGCGGGTGCTGGACGCCGGAGAAGTTGGACTGGGCAGGATAGGCGAAGAGGTTGTGGCCGTCCGGCCGCGCGCGGTCGAGGAAGCGGTCGAGGACCACCTCGTCCACCCGCATCTCGGGCGGCGTGACGGGGACGTACGTAGTGTGGGCGCCGCGCGCGCGGTCGAACTCGCGGATGCCGTTGACGGAGTTGTGGTTGTCGAAGGTGAGGAGGAGCTCGTCGCCGGCGGCGAAGGGATAGGACTCGCCCACCAGCTTGAGCGCCTGGCTGGCGTTGGCGGTGAAGACGACCTCGTACTCCTCGGGCGAGGCATGAAAGAACTCGAGCACGCGGGCGCGGCAGGCGTCCACCTGGCGGGTGGCGGCCAGGGAGGTGGGATTCGACGAGTGCGGATTGCCGAGCACCTCGGCGAGCAACAACTCGGCATGGCGGCGTACCTGTGACTCGCCGTAGAGCCCGCCGCCCGTATAGTCGAGGTAGACGTGCCCCTGCCGGTCGAGGCGCCGCAGCTCGGCGGCGCGGAATTCATCGAGCGGGCAGGTCGCTGCGTACTCCGGATACTCGGACAGGAACTGCGCCTCGCCGGCCGGACTGAGACCGGCTCGGCTCCGCCCTGCGGGTGCGCGGGTCTCCCAGATCGTAGTCATGCCTGTGACGATGGCAAGAGCGCCGTGGCATTACCAGACCCGCAGGGGTGGTTGACGGCCACTCTTCGGGGTAGGGGAGCGCGAAAGCGCCTGCTAAAGCACCACCACTTCTGCGACAGCACGCGAGCCTTCGACAAAGAAGCATCGAGCTCCCGGCCTTGCCTTCTCACGGTGGAAGGGCCACCCATCCCAGCCCCAGTTGTTGCCATTGGCATCACGCCAGGTTTCGAGGTCATCTGCCTCTTGCGTGAATCCAGCAGCCCGCAGGCGCCGAACAGCCTCGTCCTTTGTTACAGGATTAGGACCGGGACGCATCGGACTCTCCTTCCAGTCTCGCTCGCAACCTCAAGGTCGCGACCAGTGCACGCTCGATCCGGGCTTGATCTGCAGCTCGGGCGAGTAGGTGCCCCATCCGTCGGGGGATTCGTACCCGACCCGCAACGGCAGCCCTTCGGCTTGCACCTTGAAGCCGGCGCTGCGCGGCATCTCGAAGGCTTCGGCGCCGTCGCGGAGGACGAAGCGGTACGTTCCTTCGCGATGGGGGCCGAGCTCCCAGAAGAGCCCTTCGGGGGTGAAGCGGAAAGTGGCGCTCAGCGGGGCTTCGGCCCGGATGGAGGAGCAGTGCCTCGCCCGCAGGGTCCGGATCCGCCGCGTGAGATTTACGAGGCGGCGCGTCTCTTCGTCGTAGCCCCAGACGCGCCCGAGAGGCCCGCGATGGAGGCAGAGGTAGAGGTCATCCTGGAACCAGCGGCCCCCGGGCGGACGGCGATAGACCGCTTGCTTCATCCACGCCAGCTCGTTGAGCGAGGCCGCCAGTGTGAGCGGCTGCCGCAGGACGTCACCGTTCTTCATCGCCAGGATGAAGCGGTTCTCGACGCTCATCCGCTCCACGCGGGCGAAGCGGCGGTCCCAGTCCTGCCGGTTGAGCCATAAGCCCGAGACGCAGGCCACGGCAGCAAGGGCGAAGGCGGTCTTGCGTCTCGCCGAGTATCCGCTTGCGGCCAATCTCGCGCAGCCGGCGGCGAAGGCCACGGCGACGACGATCCAGGCGGGCACCGCGTAGCGCGGCTCCATGAGGGTCGAGACGGGCAGGATCGGCAGCGCAGCCAGGGGCAGCGCGAGGCCGGTCAGCACGGCGGCCCCGCGGCCCGGCGGCAGGAGGAGTGACAGGAGGCCGGCGGCGAGAGCGGCACTGAAGAGGATCGCGGCCGCCGAGAGACGCCCGCCGGCGATCTCCGCCGCGATCTTGCCCGGCAGCTCCAAGGCCAGGCGTGGCAGGTCGGACGGCGTCACGACGAAGCCGTACCCACGGAAGAGATCGCCCAGCACCGCGATGCGAATGACGAGGTAGAGGAGGCAGGCAACCATGTGCGGCAGCACCAGCCGGGCTCGCTCATCGAGGCGCAAGGCACGGCCGCCGGGAGGAGCGGGAAGGAGGAGAAGCAGCACGACGAGCGGCACCGCGATCTCCTTCGCCATGCAGGCGGCGAAGTAGAGCGCGGCTGAAAGATAGGACCATCGCCGGGTTGCCGCGCCAGGCGCTCGCCACACCGCAATGCCCCAGGCCGCCACGGCGAGGCTGGCGAGAAGGATGGCTTCGATGTAGTGGCGGACGAAGAGGAGCGGCGCCAGCGAGGCGGTGACCGGTCCGGCGAGGAAGATCCATGCTCCGGCCGCCGACCAGAGGCGCGGCAGCCAAAGGCGCAGGACTCCGTAGAGCGCAGCCGGGCAGAGGGAGAAGGCCAGGAGATGGTGGATGTAGAAAGGATGAGGGTCGATGCCGAACAGGCGGCGGTCCACGTCCAGCGAGAAGAAGAGCAGGGGAGTGAGGAGCTTGGACGGGAACTCGCGAAAACCCGCGGCGTCGTAGAAGTACCAGTAAGACCGGTGGGTGAGGAGATAGCGCAGATGGTGGAAGTCGTCGTGCGTCCACCACAGCCGGAGAACGGAGCCGTAGAGCAGCCACGCCGCCGCGGCGAAGGCGAGCAGAATCGCCGCCTCGGCCGCGGCGCGCCGGGTGGCGAAGAGATTTCGCGCGAACACGGTGGGAAGTGTATAGCCTTCCAGAGGCCGAAATGCCGGAGGGTCCGTGAAGAAATCGGCGGCGTGTGAGGCGGGAGAGAGGGAGCAGGGGGGAGTGAGGGGCCCTACATCTCCAACCCCTGCGTGAGATCCCGCACGCGAGGTGCGAGGCGCTTGATCTCTTCGAGGTGGGCCTCCGAAAGCTGTTGCAGCGTCTGCGCTCCCTGGAGGGTCAGGCGCAGGCGGACGATGCGGCGGTCTGCGGCATCCTCCTGACGCTCGACGAACCCCGCCCTGACCGCCCGGTCCACCAGGCCTACCGCGCTGTGATGCCGCAGCAGGAGGTAGCCGGCGACGTCACCGATGGTCGGACCGCGGTCGCCGTCGTGACCACGGATGGCGAGCAGGAGCTGGTGCTGGGCCGGCGTGAGACCCGCCTTCTCAGCCTGCTCCTCGCTCCAGCGCAGGAATCGCCGCAGACTGGTGCGGAAATTGAGGAGCCGCCGGTACTGGGCGTCTTCCAGGTTGTCAGCCATGCCTTCAGTGTAGCGCAGGCCATGCCCGCTGCTGCCCCAGCGTCGCTTCCCAGTGCGCCTTGAGCTCGGCCAGGGAGTCGCCGCCGAGCTTCTCGAGCAGGGCGTCGGCCAGCACGAGGGCCACCATGGCCTCGGCGATGACGCCGGCGGCGGGCAGGGCGGTGACGTCGCTGCGCTCGTACTGCGAGGCGTGGGGCTCCAAGGTGTCGAGATCGACGCTGGGCAATCCCTTGCGCAGGGTGGAGATGGGCTTCTTGTAGGCGGTGATGACGAGATCCTCGCCGTTGGTGACGCCGCCTTCGAGGCCGCCGGCGCGGTTGGTGGGACGTGTCCAGCGGCCGTCCGCCGTGCGCTCGATGGCGTCGTGGGCGGCGCTGCCGAAGCCGCGGCAGGCTTCGAGAGCGGCGCCGATCTCCACCGCCTTGACCGCCGGCACGGAGAGGATGGCCTGGGCGAGCCGGCCGTCGAGCTTCTCGTTCCACTGCACGTGCGAGCCGAGCCCCGCCGGCACGTTGTGCGCGATCACCGTCACCGCGCCGCCCAGCGTGTCCCCTTCCTCCTTGGCCTGCTCGACGAGGCGGACCATCTCCGGCTCCAGCGAGCGGTCGATGGCGCGCAGGGGCGAGGTCTCGTCCACCTGCGAGAGGTCCTGCCAGGTGGGAGCGGGCTTGTCGGTGCCCACGGGACCGAGGAAGCGCACGCCGCTGCGGATCTCGACGCCAAACTCGGCGAGCAGCATGCGGGCGAAGGCGCCGGCCGCCACGCGGGCCGTGGTCTCGCGGGCGGAGGCGCGTTCGAGTACGTCGCGCAGGTCCTTCCGCTGATACTTGAGACCTCCCGCGAGATCGGCGTGGCCCGGCCGCGGCGCCTTGAGCCGGCGGTTCTCGGCGAGCCTGGGATCGACCGTCTCTGGCCCCATGACCCCTTCCCAATTGGCGTAGTCGCGGTTGGCGATCCAGAGGACGATGGGGGAGCCCAGAGTCTCGCCGCCGCGCACGCCGCCGCGGACCTCGGCCGCATCCTTCTCGATCTGCATCCGCCGGCCGCGGCCGAAGCCGTGCTGGCGGCGGGCCAGATCGCTGGCGAGGAGCTCGAAGTCCACGCGCAGGCCGGCGGGCATGCCGGTGAGGATGGCGGTGAGACCGGGGCCGTGGCTCTCGCCGCCGGTGGTCAGGTGGAGCCGGCGCATGGCGGGAAGAGAATATCAGGGGGCGTGCCTTCCGAAGCCCTCACAGAGCTTCGGAGGGCATACCCTACCGATCGCGGGCAAAGTCAATAAAACCGCGCTCGACGTTGGTCGAGATCAGCCGCACGCGCACCCGGTCTCCGACGTCCAACCCTTCGAAGCCGCGCTCGAGGCGTCCCTCGACGATCGGATGGCGGCAGGTGCGCACCCAGGTGCCTTTCTCCGAAGCGCCGGTGACGACGGCTTCGAAGCGGTCGCCGATCCGCCGCTCGAGCAGGAGGGCGGCAGCCGATTTGCGCACCTGGCGCTCCACTTTCTCGGCGGCGTCTTCCTGGACGGTGCAGTGCCGGGCGAGGTCTTCCAGCTCGGTCATGGAGTAGGAGGCGGGCCGGCCGTCGAAGGCGGACTTGAGGAGGCGGTGCGTGATGAGATCGGGATAGCGGCGGTTGGGCGCCGTGGCGTGGGTGTAGTCCCGCGCCGCGAGGCCGAAGTGGCCGGGCGCGTCGCCGCCCGGCGGATCGACCGCATACTCGCCGGAGCCCAGCAGCTTGACCACCGAGAGCGACAGCTCGGGGAAGTCCTCCGGATCGGCGGCGCGACGGCGCTCCAGGAACTCGCGGAGGGCGCGGGAGTCCGGCTCGGCCGGAAGATGTTCGCCGGCCGCCTCCGCCAATTCGACGATGCGGGGCCAGCGCTTGGGAACGCGCACCACCCGGCGCAGCGACGGCAAGCCGTGGGCGTCCAGGTAGCGCGCGGTGGCGCCGTTGGCGGCGATCATGAAGTCTTCGATCAGATTGCGGGCGCGGTTCTTCCGCACCTCGCGCAGCTCGGTCACCTCGCCGTCCACCACGACCGGCTTCATCTCGCGGGTCTCGAGCTCCAGGGCTCCCTGCTCGTGACGCAAGCGGCGCAGCCGGGAGGCGGCCTGGTCCTGCAGCCGCACCTGCTCGTCGACGCCCGGCACCTCGGCCATGCGCGGCGGTATCGGGCCTTCGCCGTCCAACCACGCCGCCACGCCTTCATAGGCGAGCTTGGCGCGGTTGCGCACCTGAGCGCGATAGAGATCCGCGGCGGCGAGCGAGCCGTCGGCGGCGACCGACATGTCGATGACGAGGGTCAGCCGGTCCTCGCCGTCGTTGAGCGAGGTCAGGCCGGTGGAGAGCCGCTCGGGGAGCATGGGGAAGATGCGGGCGGCGGTGTAGACGGAGACGGTGTTGATGCGCGCGTGATTGTCGATGGCCGAGCCGGGCGGCACCAGGGCGTCCACGTCGGCGATGGCGACGAGGACGCGGATCGCGTCGCCGGCGAGCGCCTCGGCCACCTCGAGCTGGTCGAGATCGCGGGTGTCGTCGTTGTCGATGGAGGACCACAGCAGGTGGCGGAGGTCGCGGACGCCGGCGCCGCCGTCGTGGGAGGGGCTCAGCCTCTCCGCCTCGGCCATCGCCGCCGGCGGGAAATCGGGCTCCAGGCCGTGGTTCCGCATGGCGCGGCGGGCGATGGCTTCGAGGTCGTGGCGACGGTGGGAGGCGGACATCCGGGGGAGGATATCAGGGCCTCCCCTTCCCCGCGGAGGAGTTTCGTAGGGGCGGGGCTTGTCCCCGCCCTGAAACGTTGCAGGCGGGG
>JBIOVX010000194.1:0-13685 GCA_044868005.1 Thermoanaerobaculia bacterium
TCTTGCTGAAAAAGCAACCTTTTTTGGCAAAGCCGGTTATGGAGCGTCCCCCCTCGCCCGTCAGGGAGAGGGGGACAGGGGGTGAGGCTTCGAAGGGCAGAACGCTCGTACCATCACCATGCCTGCAACGAAGGAAGAGGGACCTCACTCCTTCACGCTCCCCATCAAAATCCCCTGCACGTAGTAGCGCTGCAAGGCGAGGAATACGAGCAGGCCCGGCAGCACGGTGACCACGGCGCCGGCCATCATCAGCTCGGTATCCTGCACGTGCTCGCCGGAGAGGTTGGCGAGGGCCACCGGCAAGGTGTACTTGCTCTCGTCGGTGAGCACGATCAGGGGCCACATGAAGTCGTTCCAGGCGGTGAGGAAAGTGAAGACGCCGAGGGTGATGAGGATCGGCTTCAGCGCCGGCAGCACGAGCGTCCAGTAAATGCGGAGCTCGGAGGCGCCATCGATGCGCGCGGCGTCGAGCAGCTCGTCGGGAATGGCGAGCGCGAACTGGCGGATGAGGAAGATGCCGAACACCGTGGCGATGCCGGCCACGATGATGCCGCCGAAGGAGTTGACGAGGCCGAGGGCGCGGATCTCGAGGAACAGCGGCAGCACGGTGACCTGCGGCGGCACGATCAGGGTCGCGAGCAGGAGGGCGAAGAGCCGGCCGCGGCCGCCGAAACGCAGCTTGGCGAAGGCGTAACCCGCCATCGAGTTGCAGAGCAGCGAGATCGCCGTGACGCTCGTCGCCAGGAAGAGCGTGTTGCCGAAGGTGCGGCCGATCTGCAGCCGCGAGAAGAGCGTGCCGTAGTGCTCCATCGTCGGCCGCGACGGCAGCAGGCGCGCGGGCAGCATCATCGCCTCGCCCGTGGGCATGAAGGAAGCCGAGATCATCCACAGCAGCGGCATGGCGGTGAGCAGCGCGAGAACGAGCAGCGCGCCGTTGACAGCCAGCTTGGCGAAGCGCCGTCGCATCACGCGCTCCGCAGCCTCCGCAGCGCCGCCGGCACGCCGGTGGCGACGATGATGAGCGCGAACAGCACGAAGGCGACGGCCGCCGCGGCGCCGAGGTTCCACCAGCGGAAGCCCTGCTCGTACATCAACAGGGTGATCGAGGTGGTGGCGTACAGCGGTCCGCCGCGCGTCATCACATACGGCTCGGCGAAGATCTGGAAGAGGGTCACGGTGGTGATCACCGCCACGAAGAGCGAGGTGGGCATGAGCAGCGGCAGGGTGATGTCGCGGAGCTGGCGCCACGGACCGGCGCCGTCGAGCTGCGCCGCTTCGTAGAGCGACTCGGGGATGGCTTGAAGCCCGGCGACGTAGATGATCAGGCCTTGGCCGAAGCTGCGCCACACCGCGAGCAGGGTGATGGCCACCGTGGCCCATCCCGGATTGCCCAGCCAGTCGATCGCCGGCAGGCCGACGGCGCCGAGCGCCTGGTTGATGAGGCCGTAGCGCGGATGGTAGAGGTAGCGCCAGACCACCGCCACGGCGACGAGCGTGGTGACCACCGGCGAGAAGAACACCGTGCGATAGAGGCCGCGCAGCCGCGCCAGCTTCGAATGCACGAGCAGAGCGCCGCCGAGCGCGGAGGCGAGCGTCAGCGGCACGCCGACGGCGACGAAGACGAGCGTGTTGCGCAACACCCGCCAGAACAGCGGATCGCGCAGCAGGCGGGTGTAGTTCCCGGCGCCGACGAAACGCGCGTTGCCGATGTCCGCCAGGGCGTAGATGTCGAAGTCCGTCAGCGAGAGGAAGAGCGCGGCGACGAGCGGCACGGCGAAGAACAGGAGGATGGCGCCGAGCGCGGGCGAGAGCAGCAGCCAGGCCGCGCGTTTCTCCGCGCTGGAGCCACGGCGTTCTTCGAGGTCGGGCGTCATCGGCGTTCCTCCTCGGCGCGATCGAGCATCCAGCGGCGTTTTTCGAGGATGCGGTCGACGTCGGCGTCGAGGGCGGCGAGGGCCGAGTCGAGATCGCGGCCTCCCCGCATCACCTGCTCGGCGGCCTGCGCCACCCGGTTGGCGATGCGCTCCCACTCCGGCACCTTCGGCGACGAGGCGACGTGCTGGAGCTGGACGAGGAAGGCCGCCGTCTTCGGGTCCGCGGCGAGCCTGGCGAGCTGCCACGCCGAAGGCCGGGCCGGCAGGTCTCCCGAGAGCTCGTAGAACCGCGCCTGTTGCGCCGGCTCGGAGAGATACTCCAGCCATTTCCACGCCGCTTCGGGATGCCGGGCATGGCGGAAGAGGACGAGGCTCGAGCCGCCGGCGAGCGACAATCCCGGATACGGCATGCCCTCCTCCGGCGGCGGCAGCGGCGCCGTGGCCCAGCGGTCCTGCATCTCCGGCGGCAGGCGGTTCCGGAACTCGCCGAGGTTCCAGGGGCCGGTGATCACCATCGCGAAGTAGCCTTCCGCGAACTGCTGGTAGAGGTTCGCCAGGCCTTGCCGATCGAGCCCCGGCGCCAGCCTGGATGCGTAGAGGTCCAGGTAGAAGGCCATGGCCCGGCGGAAGCGCGGATCGCGGAAGGCGCCGCGCCGGCCGCCGTCGGCGAGGAGTCCCGCGCCGGTCTGCAGGCCGAAGATGACGGGCTGCTCAAACTCGTCGATCGGCAGCAGAATGGCGAAGCGGCTTGGGCCCCCGAGCCGTTTGATCCCCACCAAGGCCTGGCGCCACTCGGCCCAGCTCCGCGGCGGCCAGGGGACGCCCGCGGCGGCCACGAGATCGGGGCGGTAGAAGAGCAGGCGCGTGTCCACGTACCAGGGCAGGCCCCACGTCTTGCCGTCCACCACGTTGGTGTCCCAGACACCGGGAAAGGAATCCTCCCGATACTTCGCGCTGGAGCGCGCGATCCTCGCGTCGAGGGGCGCCAGGGCGCGCAGCGAGGCGAATTCGGGAATCCAGGTGTTGCCGAGCTGCGCGGCGTCCGGCGTGGCGTCGCCGACATAGGCCGTGAGCAGCTTTTCGTGAGCGGCGGTAAAAGGGATCTGTTGCACCTCGATGCGGATCTCGGGATGGCGCCTCTCGAACTCCGGCACCAGCTCGCGCACCACCTCTCCCTCGCGGCCGAGGCCCCAGAAACGGATGGTCGTCCGCGCGTCCGCACCGCCCTCTCCGCAGGCCGCGAGGGTCAGCGCCAGCAGCGCGCCGGCGAGCGCCTTCACGGCGCCGATTCCTCCAACCAGCCACCCTCGAAACCGGCGCGGCGCAGACCGCGCACGATATGCGGATTCTTCCGCATCAGCCGCCAGATCAGGCCGCTGCGATGGTTCTCGATCATGGCCACGATCGGTCCCTGGTCGATGCCGAGATAGTCGCCGTCGAACCAGCCCACGCCTGGAATCACCTTGCCATGGTGCGTGGGCATCGCGACGTTCAACGTCGGATTGAACGAATCGAGGAATCCGTACTTGGAAAACAGGTGCTCGCCCCACCGGCGGTGCATCTCCGCGATCGCCGGCAGGGCGACCTCCGGCGCGAAGGCGATGGACGAAGCGGCGGCGGTGGGCGCGATCGTTCCGTCGTCGCGGATCTCGCCGGCCGCGGCGCCGCGCGCCGCGTAGGTCATGAAATGGACGCTGCGGCCTTCGACGGTGAGATCGCCGTCGAGGGGACCGTCGCAGGCGGTGAGTCCCCAGACGTTCTCGCCGTAGCCGCGAAACCCGCGGGGATTGTCGATGGCGTAGGCGCGCTGCGCGAGGGTGGCGCGGCGCGAGTTCTCGAAGTAGTCGATGCCGCGCTTCCGCATGTAGGCATCGCGGATGCCGCGGAGATCGAGCCAGACAGGCGAGTACTGGTGGCCGAAGAGCGGCGCGAAGTTGACGTGCTCCTGGCCGTAGAAGCTCCCCCACTTGTACGTCTCGGTGTAGCCCGCCCACGCCTCCGGCGCGATGGGATGCGTGGGCGAGCCGAAGGCGAGCACGTAGAGGATCATCGCTTCGTTGAAGCCGCGCCAGTCGTAGGTGTGGAAACCTTTTTCCGGAGTCCAGCCCATGGAGACGAGCGGCGGCCGCGGCTGGATCCAGGTCCAATCGGCGCGGCGGTAGAGCTCCTCGGCCTTCTCGCGCACCGCGGAGTCGGCCGGCTCGTCGCGGTCGAAGTACGACTGGCAGAAGAGCGCGCCGGCGAGCAGCAGGGTGGTGTCGATCGTGGAGAGCTCCACGGTCTCGAAGCGGTGCCCTGTCTGCATGTCGAGGAAGTGGTAGTAGAAGCCGCGGTGCCCGGTCATGCCCGTTGCCTCGGGCCCATGAGGCGCGGTCAGGAAGAAGTCGAGCGTCGTGAGGACGCGGTCCCGCGCCTGTTCGCGGGTGATCCAGCCATGCTCGGCACCGATAGGATAGGCGGTGAGGGCAAAACCCACGGCGGCGATGCTGGAGAACGAGGGCGTCGGCCAGCGGTCGGGGACGAGGCCGTGGCGCGGATTCGCCAGCTCCCAGAAGTAGCGGAAGGTGCGCTCCTGGAGGTCGTCGAGGAGGGCCTCGCTGTTCGCGGCAGGGGGTGCGGGGGCCTTCAGCGGACCGCTTGCGCAGGCGTATAGAACGAGGACGAGAAGGACGGCAAGGAGAACAAGGACGAAGAATCGCAAACCGCCCTCCCCCTCTCCAGCTCGGCTGGAGAGGGGGCCGGGGGGTGAGGTTTCGCGGGCGAGCCGCTGCGGTCCTCCACCGCGGTGCTTCTTCATGCCATCAGAAGTTCACCCTGAGCCCCAACTGCTCGCGGCGGCCGAGGTTGGTCACGCAGCCGGCCTCGCCGAAGCTCGGGTTGCCTTCCGGCGGAATGAAGTTGTTGAGGCAGCCGTAGGTGGGCCAGTTGAAGGCGTTGAAGATCTCGCCGATCACCGCGACCCGGGTAGGCCCGATGATGAAACCCTTCTCCAGGCGGAAGTCGATCGTGCGGTCGGCGAAGCCCCAGGTCTGCGGCGGCCGGATCGAGTCCTCGAAGGGACGGGTGCGCAGGCGCGCCGCGAGGTCGAAGCCCTGCGAGAAATCGAGGACGTTGGTGGCGCCGCCGCTGCCGAACGACAAGGCGGTGGCGAAGCGCATCTCCCAGGGCAGCGCGAACATGGCGTTGGCGACGATGCGGTCCCGCTCCGAGCCCGGCACCTCGTGGCGCGGATAGGTGGCCGCGCTCGGATAGTCGAGGCTGAACAGGTCGTTGCCGTTCTGCTCGGCCTTGCCGTGCGTCCAGGCGAGGTGCGCTCCCCAGCGGCCGGTGAACGGCCGGTCCAGCGTCAGGTAGAGGCCCTCGTACCAATATTCCTTGCCTTCGGGGTCCGAGATGATCACGTTGCCGAAGCCCGGCACCAGCGCCGAGCAGCAGATGCCGGTCGCCGAGAGCCAGGTGAAGCCGCGGTAGCCGCGCACGTTATTGTAGCTCAGCGAGCCGACCCAGGAGCCGAAGGCCTGCCGGTAGCCGAGGTTCCACTGGTTCGAGTACGGCGGCTTCGTTTCGTTGTTGAGCAGGAAGATCTCCGGGCTGGTCCTCCCGGAGGCGATCAGCGCGTGCAGACCCTCGGGAGTGATGTAGGCGTCGTTCCACTGGATGGTCCCCGGCCGGCCGTCGGGCGAGAACTGGATGCGGTAGACGGGGAACTGCAGGCGGTAGCGCTCGTCGAGCGAGGCATTGAGGAAGGTGCGGTCGTAATAGCGGCCGAAACCGCCGAAGACGACCGACTTGCTGTCGCCGCGCACGTCGTACGAGAAGCTGAGGCGCGGCTGGAGCGTGTCTTTATATTGCGTGCGGTTGTTGCCGTTCGAAAAATAGCTCGAATCCACCTTGCCGGTCAGCCCGGCCACGATGTTCGCCGGCGTCACGTAGTCGGCGTCGAGCTGGTCCGTCTCGTAATCCCAGCGCAAGCCGAAGTTCACCGACAGGCGCGGATTGACGGCCCAGTTGTCCTGGCCGTAGATGCCGTACTCGCGGTTGTCGACCGAGAGCGTCGGATCGCCGAAGCCGAACTCCGCCTCGAACGGCTGGGCGAAGGTAAAGCCGTTCGCCGGATCGTTGCGGAAGTGATAGATCGGGTTGCCGGTGAGGAACTTGGTGATGTCGTACTTCATGAAATCGACGTTGGCGCCGGCCTGGAAATTGTGATCGCCGTGCCACTGGTAGACGGCGAAGCTGTAGTCGTCGCGCAGCTCGATGCGCTGCTGGTCGAACTTCTGCGTCGTCGCGTTGCCGCCGATGCGGATGACGCCCTGGTAGTCGCGGCCGACGAGGTCGGGATTGAGCGGCGTGGGGTTCCACGCGTAGCTCTGCCAGGAGAGCGCCGCCTGGTTGAGCGCCGTGTCGTTGTTCCACGAGTGGCGCAGCGTCGAGGCGTACACCCAGTTCTTGAGGTCGGTGGCCGACTCGAACGAGGTCTGGTTGCCGAAGTCGCGCGTCTCGTGCTCCTTGCGGTAGCTGCCGCTCCAGTCGACGAGCTGGTTCTGCTCCGGCTGCCAGCTCAGCTTGCCGAACGCCAGGTCCTGCTCGAAGGGGCTCGGGAAAGTGCCGATGTACTGGCCGAACTGGTCGAAGAAGGCGGCGTTGCCGATGGTGACCGCTGTCGAAGCGTCCTCGTCGTCCCGCTCGTAGGAGAAGAAATAGTGCAGCTTGTCGCGGGTGATCGGGCCGCCGATCGAGAAGCCGGGCTGGTTGCGGCGGTATTCGTCGTTCGAGGTCAGCGTGCCGAACTGGAAGTTCTTCGGCAGCTCCGACACCCATTCCGCGGGCTGGTAAAACCAGAAGGCCTGCCCCTTGATGTCGTTGCCACCCGACTTGGTGACGGCGGTGATGATGGCGCTCGACGCCTTCTCGTACTGCGCGCTGTAGTTCTGGGTGATGACGCGGAACTCCTGCACCGCGTTCTGCGGGAACGGGTTGCCGCGGCTGGCGTCCTGGCCGGACACGCCGCCCTGCAGCACGTCGTTCTTGAAGCTCACGCCGTCGATGAACACGTTGGTCTGCTCGGCCGGCTGGGCGTCGCCGGCGATGGTCTTGCGCAGCGGATCGCTCGACAGGCGGATGCCGGGAGCGAGCGCCGCGAAGTTGAGGAAGTTGCGGCTGTCCTGCGGCAGGTTCTCGATCTGCTCCGTGGTGACGTTGGTCGACGCCTCCGGCGTCCGCGTGTCGATGAGCTGCTCGCCGACCACGGTGATCGACTCGGAGATGACCGCCGTCGGCGTCATCACGAAGGTGACGTTGAGGTTCTGCCCGACGAGCACGGTCACCGTCTTGTCGCGCGGCTCCATGCCGGGGGCCGACACCGTGATGAGGTATTCGCCCGGGGTGAGGTTCCCGAGCTGGAAGGAACCGTCCGCGCCGGCGGTCACCGTGTTGACGAACCCGGAGGCCGTGCCCACGGCGGTGATCTCGGCGCCGGAAAGCGCCGCGCCGGCCTCGTTGGTGACTTTGCCGCGGATGTTCGCGGTCGTGGTCTGGGCTCCCGCCGCCGCCGCGAGCAGCAGCGGCCCGGCGAGCAGGAGCACGCCGGCGAGCCATCGGCAAGACTCTCTCCTCTTGTTCATCGTTCTCTCCTCCCTCGGGTTTGGGGCGGGGTCTCGACCTCGCGAGGGGCGGCCGTCGAGGCACGGACCGCCAGCGTGGGCGTGACCACATCATGTCGTTTCACGGTCTCGCGACCGCTCTGTAACGTTTCCACCAGACGGTCCAGGGCGCGGCCGCCGATCTCGGCGATGGGCACCTGCACCGTCGTCAACGCGGGGGTCAGATAGCGCGCGATGGGGATGTCGTCGAAGCCGACGAGCGAGACGTCCTCGGGAACGCGCAGGCCGCGGCCGCGCAGCGCCGCAAGACAGCCGATGGCCATGGCGTCGTTGGCGGCGAAGATGGCGGTCGGCGGCTGCGGCAGATCGGCGAGCCGCTCGCCGGCGCGAAAGCCGGACTCCTCGCCGAAGTCTCCCGGCAGCTCGAGAGCCGCCTTCGCCGCGGCGCCGTGGGCCGCGAGCACCTCGCCGAAACTGTGCCGGCGCTCCTCGGCGTCCGCGTTGCCGGGCGGACCGCAAATGAACGCGATGCGGCGATGGCCGAGACCAAGCAGGTGCTCCGCCGCCATGCGCGCGCCGAGCCGGTTGTCGATGCGGATGGAATCGCGGTCCCCATCCCCGCCGGCGTTGTGGAGGAGCACCACCGGCAGCCGCGCCGGCAGGGAGCTGCGCAGCCATTCGGCGCCGATGCCGGCGGTCAGCAGGATGAGACCGTCGATACGGCCGTGCAGGGCCTGCAGCACGGCGGTGGTCTCGGCGAGGTCGCTGTGCGAGCCGGAGACCAGGATGTGGTAGCCGGCGGCGCGCGCGGCGAGATCGATGCCGCGCACGATCTCGGAAAAGAAGGCGCCGTGGACGTCCGGCAGGAGGACGCCGATGTTCATCGTGCGCCGCGTGCTCAAGCTGCGCGCGCCGCCGTGCGGCACGTAGCCGAGCGCCTCGATGGCGTGGAGCACCCGGCCGCGCGCCTCATCGCTGACCGGCCCCTTGCCGTTGAGCACGCGCGACACGGTGGCCACCGACACGCCGGCCGAGCTGGCGACTTCGTAGATCGAGGGGCTACGACTCGACTGCACGGGCGGCTCTCCGTGACGGGCCTCTGTTGATGGAAGCGGTTACACCGTGGCGACTGTAAGCGGTTCCAGTGGGCGTGTCAAGCGGGAAATTTCACCTGTAGCGCTTCTGTAAGTTCGTTCGATTGACTGCGGCGGAGGACGGGCGTACTCTCTCGGAGGTACCCCGGCTGTCGACAAGATGCCTGCTGAACCTGTGACCAACCACTGTCCGTACTGTCAGCGACCCATGCGGGTCACGGGGATGAGCTGCGCTTCCTGCGGCGTCGCCATCGAGGCGGACTTTCCGGCGCCCCGTCTGGCCCGGCTGCCGGTGGAGCATCAGCGCTTCATCGAGATGTTCGTTCTCGCCAGCGGCAACCTCAAGGCGATCGCCGAGCAGGCCGGGGTCTCCTACCCGACCGTGCGCTCGCGGCTCGACAAGATCATCGACACCCTGCGGCAGGTGATCGAGGAGAGCGGTGAAGGCGCCGGGGAAGTTTCCGGCGACGAGAGGACCGAAGCCGCCGCGCGTCTGATCAAGGCCATCTGAGGCCGTCCCGCGGTTCCCTCCTGATGACTCTACCCGCCATCCTGGCGCTCGTCGCCGCCGCGTTCGGCGCCGGCGCCATGAACGCGATGGCCGGGGGCGGCACCATCCTCACCTTTCCGACGTTGGTCTTCCTCGGCCTGCCGGCCATCACCGCCAACGCCACGTCGTGCGTGGCCCTGCTCCCTGGCGGCGCGGCCAGCTTGTTCGGTTACCGCCGCGAGGTGCGCGAGCACCGGCGATGGCTGCGCACGCTGTTCCTGCCCAGCCTGCTCGGCGGCGCCGTCGGCTCGGTCCTCCTCTTGCGCACGCCGGAGAAGACCTTCGCCTTCCTGGCGCCGCTGCTCATCCTGTTCGCCACCGTGCTCTTCATGATCCAGGGGGTCCTTTCCCGAAGGACTCTGGAGGAAGCGCCGGCAGCGGAGTTGGATCCCTCCGCCATCCCGGCCAGCCGTTGGGCCACCGCGGTTCTCCTGCAACTCGGCGTGGCGACCTACGGCGGCTACTTCGGAGCCGGCATCGGCATCCTGATGCTGGCGCTGCTCGGCTTCCTCGGCCTCGCGAACATCCACGCCGCGAACGGCATCAAAAATGTTTTCAACCTGTGCATCAACGCCGTGGCGGCGGGGTACTTCATCTGGAAGGGAGCCGTGGCCTGGCCGGAGGCGCTGGTGCTCGCCGCCGGCGGCATCGTTGGAGGCTACGGCGGCGCGCGCTTCGCCCGCTACATCGGCAAGGAAAGGGCACGCGCCGCGGTGGTGGTGATCGGACTGCTGGTGACGGCGATTCTGTTCTGGCAGCAGATTAAGAGATAGCGGTCGCCTTTCGCCCGGCGCTTCTACAGCTTCACCGCCGCCGCTCTGCGCTGGAGCTGAAGGACATTGGCGTCGGGATCCACCACCAGCCGCTGCGGCTCGAAGGGGCAGCGGATGCGGATGTCCTTCGCCTCCCCGGCTCCGAGGACGACCGTCGTCCGCGCATCCCGATACTCGCTCGAGACCTTTCCCTTGTCGTCGAAGCGCTGGCCTCGCGTGGCCGCCACTTCGACGGCCATGCGGCCGGTGCCGGCGTTCTCCACGCGGGCGATCACCTCCCAGCCCCCCTGCCCCGCCGGCTGCTTGCGCGCTTCGTCGATGCGGTACTCGGGGGTGACGGTGGAAAAAAACCACTGGCGGACGAGGTCGTCGAAGGCCTTGGCATCCCGCGCGTAGGGGCGCATCACGGCGACGAAGTCCTCGATCACCGGGTGGTCCGGGTTGCCGTGGTAGATCTGGAAGAAGCGCTGCACGCCGGCGAGGAACGCCTCCTTCCCCATCTGGCGATAGAGCATCCAGAGCGCCCAGGCGCCCTTGTCATAGATGACCGTCACGTCTCCTTGACGGCCCTCGAGCTCCAGGGTCTCGGCCAGCGGCTTTTCGGTGCTCGGCTGGCGGAACTCGCCGTAGAGGGCCTCCATCTCACGGGCATAGAACTGCCGCGCCTGCGGGCCGCGCACCTGCTCGAGGAGCATCAGGGTGGCGAAGTTGGCCGCGCCTTCGGCGAGCACGATGCCGCCCGGCCCTTCGCCGGACTGCAGGATGTGGCCCCACCAACTGTGGGCTGCCTCGTGGGCGGCGATGGTGAAGGCCGTGTCGTTCTCCGGCGTCGGCCGGAAGAGGAAGCCGACTCCCTCGGAAAAGAAGATGTTGGTGGCGTTGCCCCGGCCGTAGTCGGCGTAGGCGGGAAACTCGTTGAGCCGCAGCTCGCGCCAGGGATACGGCGCGTACCAGGCGGCGTAGTAGCGGCGCGCGCCGTTCAGGGCCTCCAGCAGGCTGTCGACGTTATACGGGTGCCCCGGGTGATAGAAAACGGCCGTGCCGGGTCCGCGCTTCACCGCCCAGCGGCCGGCGGCGACGTTGAAGACCCGCACGGGATAGTCGCTCTCCCAGATCGTCGTGCGCCGGCCGTTCTTGACGCTCTCGCCCGTCAGGATGCCGGTGGAGTTGACGATGTACTCGACCGGCGCCGTGAGCCGCAGCCGCTGGGTGAACGCCGAACGGTCGAGGTCGGCGTCGGTCCTGCCCAGATAGTGATACGGCGGATAGATGCGCGGCTCGCTGCGGTTTTTCTCGTCCACGCCGATCTTCGGGTCGAAGCCGATCTTGGGCACGAATTCGGGATTGCGGCCGGTGAGCAGGATGCCGGCGGGAAGGATGAACTCGCCGAGCGCCACGACGCCGCCGTTCTTCGAAACGCCAGGCAGCATGGTGCCGCGGTAACGGAAGCCGAGCCGCACCGACTGGCTCGGACCGAGCGGCTTCGGCGGCCGGAAGATGTAGAGGTGCGAGCGGTCCTCGGGCCGCCACGGACGGCCGTCGAGGGTCCAGGCGAGGCCCTCCCAGGCGGTGCCGCCGGTGACCGGGAACCAGTACAACGGCTGGTCCTTCTGGTTCTGCAGATCATAGAAGCCGCTCACCCGGAAGCCTCTCGCCGCGGGCTCGAAATCGACATCCATCTCCACCCGCGTCACGTACGGCAGCGGCTGGTCGGCCCAGGAGGCGACGTTCTTCTGCCAATAATCCTTACGCTCCTTCTCCACCGCCGCGCCCTGGAATCCCTGGCTCACCTCCGCCCACAGCGTGAAGCCGAGCACCAGGGGCGGCACGGCCAGCGCGGCGGCGGTGAGGAGCGTACGCCGCCGCTCGGACGGCGGCAGCACCGGATGCAGGCGGTCACGCTGGCGGCGGTTGAGGAAGCGCACGGCGATCCAGCCGAACAGCACGGCGAGCGCCAGCATGAAGAGACGGTTGAGCACCACCGCCGAGCCGTCGAGCTGGAACGCTCCCATGTCGGTCCACGGCACGGCGTAGCCATAGCGCGTGGCTCCCAGGAGCACCCAGTTCCACACCCAGCTCATGTGGCCGCGGAGGAGCAGGAAGGCGGTGAGGATGCCGAGCGCGATGCCGAGGCCGTACGTGGTGTAGCGGCTGCGGGTCAGCGAGTGGAGCGCCGCCACGAAGGCGATCCAGACGATCAGGGTGGGCGTCAGCAGCAGTCCCCAGATCAGCAGGAAAGGTCCGAGCGTGAAGGGAACCTTTCCGGCCCCCTGGATCGCCATCGCGGCCACCAGCAACGCGCCCAGCAAGGCGATGCCCAGCACCGCGAGGTTCGCCAGCGCCTTGCCCGTTACGATGGCACCCGTGGGCACCGGTGTCGAGTAAAAGACCGGGGCGACTCCCGTGGCTCCCTCGCGCTCCAGCGACTCGACCATATAGAAGAGGAAGAGCAGCCCCAGGGCGACCGTTAGGAACGTGGCCGCGTAGAGCGCCGCCGTGCCCGGCGTCCACAGGACGGGAGTGAAGAAGCCGTTGCCGCCTCCCCGGAAGTCCCGGTACATGATGAAGAGGAAGATCAGGATGAACGGGATGAAGATGTACAAGCCCGGCTGCGACCGCAGCTCCTGCAGCTCGAAGCGCGCCACCGAAAGGGTGCCGGAAAGGAAGCGCGGCGAGCGCACCTTCATGCCAAAAGAGGAGAGCGGGCGGACCTCGGCGGCGGCCGAGCTGGGCGGCCCCTCCGCCCGCCGGGCCTTGGCCGGCCGGCGCAGCCGCCGCGTGAAGTGGCGCCGCGAGAGGTCCACGAACAGCAGGCCCACGAGCACGAAGACCGCCCGGCTCAGCAGGAAGGGCGCATCGTAGGCCACCGGCCGGGTGTTGTAGAAGGCGATGCCGCGGTCTACCAAGAGCCAGCGTTCCTTGAGCCAGCGGAAGCCCGAAGGATCGGCGTAGCGCAGCACGTCCGAGAGGCCGTCGCTGATGCGCGGCGGGTAGGTTCCCCAGAGGAAGCTCTGGTAGGTCAGGAAGAGCATGACCGGAAGGAGGAAGACGAGGATGGGCCTCCCCGTCCAGCGACCGAGGGCGAAGGTCACTCCCGCCGTAAACAGCACGGCCGGCAGCAGGAAGACCAGCAGCGGCCGCACGTAGGCCATCAGGCGGAACCAGCCGTACATCTCGGGCACGGCCGGGTCGGGCAGGAGATGGCTGAGGAGTCCCGTGCTCACCGGCAGCACGACCACCGCGGCCAGACAGGCCAGCAAGGCGGCCATGAACTTTCCCCACACGTACTCGCCCGGCCGCAGCGGCGTCGAGTGCAGCAGATCGGTCACCCCGTGCTCGCGGTCGCGGATCAGCGGCATGCCGGCCGCCACCGCCACGAAGAACGAGACCATGAAGAAGCTGATCAGGGCGTAGACGTAGGAGGTCTGGAACTCCGAGTCCACCCAGGCCTTGTTGCCCCCCAGGGAGGTGTCGATCGAGCGGAAGACCCAGTCCCCGCGCGACATGCAGGAGCCGTTCAGGGCCATGAAGACGGCGAAGAGGAGAAACAGCGGCCGGCGGAGGCTCTCCTTCAAGTCGAGGCCCGCGACCAGCCACAGGCGGCGGAGGCTGAATCCTGGATCGGCGGGACGGTCTTGGGACGTCGAAGCTGACAGGGTGCGTTCCATGCAGAATCTCCAGTCCCTTTACGCGCAGGAGGGTGGGGGTGTTTCATGGGGCGTTGCCGGACGCAGGGATCTGCCCTTCGAAGCCTCACCCCCTGTCCCCCTCTCCCTGACGGGCGAGGGGGG
>JBIOVX010000195.1:0-5142 GCA_044868005.1 Thermoanaerobaculia bacterium
CATTCAGCGTCACGTCCCCCCTCGCCCGTCAGGGAGAGGGGGCCAGGGGGTGAGGCTTCGGAGGGCACACCGCCGAAAAAGAGAAAATCACCTTGAACCCCCTTGACACTCTCCCACCCAGGTGCTAATGTATCCGCACCATGCTAGCCCATAGACACCCACCGTCAAAGCCGCTTTCCGAGCTCGGGCGCCGCGAACGGCAGATCATGGAGGTTCTCTTCCGCCGCGGACAGGCGACGGCGGCGGAGGTGCTCGCGGACCTGCCCGATCCGCCTTCCTACTCCTCCGTGCGCAGCATGCTCCGCCTGCTGGAGGAGAAAGGCTACGTCTCCCACCAGTGGGAGGGGCCGCGCCACGTCTTCCGCCCGACGGCGGACCCGGAGCAGGCCCAGCGCTCGGCCGTGCGCGACCTGCTGCACACGTTCTTCAACAACTCCGTGGAGTCGGCGGTCGCCGCCATGCTGGGCGCCGCCGAGAAGCCGCTTTCCGAGGAACAGGTTCGGCGCCTCTCGAAGCTCATCGAGCAGTCGCGCCGGAAGGGAGCCCGCAAATGATCTTCATCGTCAGGATCACGCTGGTGTTCTTGCTCGGAGGAATGCTCGCCGCCCTGCTCCGTCACCGCTCGGCCGCCGCGCGTCACTTCGTGTGGACGCTGACCCTCGGCGGCGCTTTGGCGCTGGCCTTGCTCGTGCCGATCGCTCCGCGTCTGGAGCTGCCGGTGACGACGGTGGGGACCGCCACGCCTGCGCCCGAGGCCTCGGCTCCGCAGCGCGAGGTCCCGATTACGGCGGCTTCCGCGGTGAAAGAAACCCTTGCGGCGGTGACGGCACAGGACGCGGCGGCGCCTCGCGCGGCGTGGGCTCCTTCACCGCTGCTCCTGCTCTGGCTCTCCGGCTTCGGCGCGGTGATCCTGTGGTGCGCGATGGGTCATTGGGGTCTCGTCCGCCTCGCCCGCCGGGCGGCTGTCGTCGAGGACGCCGACTGGCTCGCGCTCCTCGCGGAAGCCGCGGCGCTCGCCGGCGTGACGCGCCCGGTGCGCCTCCTGCGCAGCGCGGCGGTGGGCACGCCGATGACCTGGGGATTCCTCCGGCCGGTCGTGATGCTGCCCGCGGACGCCGGCGAATGGTCCGCCGAGCGGCGGCGGGTCGTGCTGCTGCACGAGCTGGCGCACGTGGCGCGGCTCGAGCAGAAACGCGCTCTTGACACCGCTGCCCCGGTCCACGCCGGTGGCGCGCAGGATGTTGCCGGTGACCGTCCCTTGGAGCTCGCCACCCAGGTCGTAGCAACCTGAGACCACCGCGCCTTCCTGCTTGAGCTTGACGGCGACGCCCTTGCCTTTCCAGACGCCGTTGAAGTGGTCCACCCGCCTGGGGACCTCCTGGGTGCCGTTGCCGATGATCTCACTGAACTCGAAGAAGGCCTGGGGCGTCGTGACCTGGATGCCGCCCACCAGCCGCAGCTTCATCTATCAGTTGCCCGCGCTGACGACCTTCGACCGTTTCGCCGTGCCCAACGTCCTCGAGACGCCGAGCCCGTCCCAGACATTTACCAAGCAAGTCGAGGTGTATGGCTCCGCCGAAGGACCTGACAAGGGAATGGTGCTTCTGGGCTCCGGCACGCTCGCGACGCACAAGACCCGCGGCGAAGTCACCGAGCTAGCCGTGCGAGCGAAGATCCCGGTGCGCTGGGTGAACTCCGTGTCGGTGTCCGGCGCGCCGAGCTTCTGCGCTAGGGCGAAGCCCATCGGATTGCCGTCCGTCGCTTGAATCGCCTCCTCGAACGAAACGCCGAGCTTGGCGCCGGCTCCCCCAACGCGGATCGGTATGGCGCCCTGGGCGAAGGTGAGGTAGTCGACGCGTTCGGGCACATCCGCGGCAGCCTTCTGCTGCGCCGGGGAGGCGGTTCCGAGCGTTATGAAGACGACCACCGCAAGGCCACCTGTGGATCGCATCGATGAGACCTCCATGGATTCGAGCTCGAGCCGATTTTACCAGAGCGGCTCGCAGTCATCCGGCGCCAGCCGCCGCACGTATCCCACATCGAAGATCTCCTAAAGGGTCCAGGCCCGCACCGGAGATCGTCGCAAAAACGCGACAGCCGTTCTCGTTCCGTCCATCGATCCCAAAGGAGGATTGCATATGCGTCGTGTACCCTTGCTGCTGCTCATCGCTCTTGCCGTCGCTCTTCCGGCGGGCGCTTCGAGCCACCGGGAGGCGCCCGGCATCGCCGCCGACCCGGCCATCGATGCCACCGACCTCTACGCGTTCGTGAGCCCGGACCGGCCGGACACGGTGACCCTCATCGCCAACTACATCCCGGTCGAGGCGGCTTACGGCGGCCCGAACTTCTTCGGTTTCGCCGACTGGCCCGCCGCGCAGTACGAGATTCACGTCGACAACAACGGCGACGCCGTCGAGGATGTGACGTTCCTCTTCCAGTTCAGGACGGAGACCGCGAACGGCGGGACCTTCCTCTACAACACCGGACCGATCAACGTCGATCCCAAGCCCAAGGGAAGGAACGCCTACACGGGGCTCAACGTCTATCAGTACTACCGCGTGTTCATGGTCAAAGGCCCGCGCCGCGCCGGCGAGAAAGCCTCCGAGCTCCTGGGCGAGTTCCTGCCGGTGGCGCCGAACAACGTCGGCCCCAAATCGATCAAGGACTACGACAGCCTGGCCAAGGCCGCGGTCCGCGAAGTGAAGAACGGCGTCAAGGTCTTCGCCGGACCGCGCGACGATCCCTTCTTCATCAACCTCGGCCGTACCTTCGACCTCTTGAACATCGATCCGGTGCTGCCGGGCGGCCGCGATCAGGACGCCGGCAAGGCCCCCGACCATTTGGCGGGTTTCAACGTGCACACCATCGCGCTGCAGATCCCCATCCCGCTCCTCATGGGACCCTCGCCGTCGAAGACCGCCGGCTGGCCGGTGCCGGCCGACGATCCGAGCGCGACGATCGGCGTCTGGACGACGGCGAGCCGCGCCAAGACGACGACTCTGAAGGCCGGCGGGCGCGACACCGCGGGCGAGTGGGTGCAGGTGTCGCGCCTCGGCATGCCGCTGGTCAACGAGGTCGTCATTCCGCGCAGCCACAAAGACCTCTTCAACGCCAGCGAGCCCAAGGACGACGCGCAGTTCCTGCCGTTCGTGCAGACGTCCGAGCTGGCCGGGCTCTTCAATGCCCTGTTCAAGGTCAAGGTGCCCGCCAACCCGCGCGCCGACCTGGTGCAGGTCTTCTTGAAGGGCGTGCCGAAGCTCAACGAGAAGGGCGTGCCGTGCGAGTACCTGCGGCTCAACATGGCGGTGCCGCCGAGCGCGCAGCCGAGCCGCCTCGGCCTGCTCGCAGGACAGAACGACGGCTTTCCGAACGGCCGGCGCCCGGGCGACGACATCGTCGACATCGCGCTCCGCGTCGTGGCGGGAGTGCTCGACGCGAAATACAACGTGTCGCCCAACAACGAGCTGGGCGATACGGTGGTCAAGAACGACAAGCCGTTCCTGACGAGCTTTCCCTACCTCGCGCCACCGTTCGACGGCGTGAACATCCAGTAAGCGAATGCGGTCAGGGGCCGCTCCGGTCATCCCGGGGCGGCTCTTCGCCTTTTGTGCAGGCCTCCCTCATCCGCCGCCCGGCGTCGGCGAATGGTGCCGTCCGGGTCGGAACGCAACCTCGCCACGCCGTTGAGCAGGTGCTGCGTCGCGTCATAGGCGGGATCTCCGACGAACGGCTTCGGATCGATGACGAGCCAGGGCTCGCGCCGCGCCCGTAGAACGTTGCCCGCGTGCAGATCGATCGCCAGCAGCGCCTCGGCCGGCGCGCTCTGCGGCAATTCCCTGAAGAGGTGCAAGCCCGCGCGGACGAGCCCTGGATCCGGCCAGCGGTCAACCTGAGCGAGCGCCTCTTCGCTCCAATGGGCCAGCATGGAAGCCAGGGGGCGGAACCGATGTGCCGGCGAAGGCGAGCGCCAGAGCCGCCGCAGGAGCCCCGCGATCACCACGTCCTGCTCCGGCTCCGGCCGCTCGCGGAGCGCCGTGCCCGGCTCGCAACGTTCGAGCAGCATGGCGCCGAGATCCTCATCGGCCGCGAGCAGCCGGACCGTCGGCTCGCCGTCCCAGAAGCGCAGGCCCTCGATCTCGTGCTCACCCTCGAAGTGCTGCAAGGCAATCTTGAGCACCGCCCGCCTCCCCTCCGCGTCTGTTGCCGGCGCCACCCACGAGCAACTCGCCTCGTCGAACGGCGCCGCCAGCGAGAGCAACCATCGGCGCGCCAACTGACCGACCACTTCCGGCAGCCGGGTGAGCCACTCCAAGCTCTGTGGCGAGCTTCGGCAAGCGTCTCTCAATCCCGGCGGGAGGAGCATGCCTGGCATTCTGGCTGACTCAGGAAATCCTGTCCATGGAATATAATGCACGGAAAATACGCGGGAGGCTTATGCCGAAAATCGCGCTCGCCGACTCGCTGGAGGATTGGGACAAGCTGATCACCAACGCAGGTGCCCTCTTCGAGGACATTCCGGATATGGAAGACCTCGTTCTGGAGCTGCGGGAGGTGCTCCTGCGGACCCGCGAGCTCGCTGCCTTGCGTGATCATCTCGAGAGCCAGCAGCAGCTCACGACGCGGCAGATCAAGGAATCTCAGAAAGAAGGCGACGAGCTCGCCCGGCGCATCCGGTACAACGTCAAGGCCGTGCACGGACGCACGAGCCAGCGGCTGGTCGGCTACGGCGTCAAGCCACGGCCTGCCGCGCGGGGTGAGAGCCCTTCAGAGCCGACCCTGCCTCCACGCAGGAAGAAGAAACCAGCGCCGGAAGGTTGAGGTTTCGCAGGGCCGGCCCTGCCCCGCGAGAGATCGGTCCACCCCCTGATCGGGCCGTCGCAGCCCGACGGCACCGCCACCGCCCGCCTCGTGGGGCCGCCGTTCCACCACGAGGAACCTCAGGGAAATCTCATGGGGCAACGGCCGCCCCACGAGAGATTTGTTCAGCGTCTCATTGGGCTGTCATTGCCCCATGACGCCGGAACCAAGGGCGTCGCGGGGCAGCCGCTGCCCCACGAGAAATTCAACGGAAGTGTCGTGGGGCAGCCGCTGCCCATCGAGAGACTGAGGAAACCTCTCATGGGGCAGCCGTTGCCCCACGAG
>JBIOVX010000196.1:0-21149 GCA_044868005.1 Thermoanaerobaculia bacterium
CCCCGCCCCGAATCGTTGCGGGCGGGGACAAGCCCCGCCCCTACGAAAGCAATTCAGCGGGAACGTCCCCCCTCGCCCGTCAGGGAGAGGGGGACAGGGGGTGAGGCTTCGCAGGGTAAACCGCTCCGATACGCAAGACACGGCCAACGAGTGTATCTTTACGCCGTTCCCGAAAGCCGCCGTCCCCGCGAGCGATGCGCCTCCGAAACCTCTCCCTCCTCTGCCCGGCGCTGCTCCTGTTGCTCTGCGCCTGGTCTCTGGCGGGGATCCGCGCGGCGTCCCCGGCCGGCGACGAGGCCACTTCCGTGATGATCGTGCAGAGCCTCTGGCACGATCACGACCTCGTCTACCGGGAGGCGGACTTCGAGCGCGCCAACCACATCTGGGACCGCGGCCCCGCCGGGCTGGCGCTCTTCACCTCCGACGGCGGCAAGACCCTGCGTTACGGCCGGCCGCTCGCCTGGCCCCTCGCCGCTCTGCCGTTCTACGCGCTTCTCGGGCTGCGCGGCATCTCCCTGCTCAACATGGCGCTCTTCCTGGCCATGGTTGGCGCGGCGCTCCGCCTGCTGGTGGAGGAAACCGGCCTCTCGCGCCTCTTCGCCGCCGGCTTCTTCTTCGCCTCGGCCGCCTTCGCCTACGCTTTCCGCTGGGAGCCCGAGGTCTTCCTCATGGCCGGCGTGTTCTTCCCGCTCCTCGCCTGGCGGCGCCTGCGGCAGAGCCCCGAGGGACGGCGGAAGGATCTGGCGGTCTTCGCCGGCGCCGGCGTCCTCCTTGGCGCGGCCCTGATCTCGAGCCCTCTGCTGGCGGTGCTCGCCTTGCCGGCCGTCGTCGATCTCGCGGCGCGCCGGCGCTGGCGGAGCGCGCTGGCGCTCGCCGGCGGCGCCGTCCTCGCCGCCGGCCTGCTCATGCTGCTGCAACGGGCGGCCACGGGCGAGTGGAGCGCCTATGGCGGAGCGCAGCGCCGCACGTTCGAGGTGGAGTTTCCGCTCGAGAGCCCGCGCGATCTCTGGCAGGGATACGGAGGGGAGACCGCCGTCGAATCCCCGCGGACGCTTGCCGCAGGCCTGCAACTGCTGCCGCGGAATCTCGGCTATCTCCTCGCCGGCCGTTACACCGGTCTCCTGCCCTACTTTCCCTTCGCCGTCTTCGCCGCCGTCCTTTATCTAATAGGACCGAAAGACCGCGCCCGCCATCTCCTGGCCGGCGCCCTCGGGGCGTACGCGCTGGGCGTGCTCCTGGCGCATCCGCACGACTTCGCCGGCGCTCCCGGCTTTCTCGGCAGCCGTTATCTCGCGATAGCGTATCCGGCCTTCCTCTTCCTTCCCGGCCGGATCGCCGCTCGCCGGAGCCTGGCGCTGCCTTTCGCCGCCGCCGGCCTGTGGACGGCCGCCGCCGTGGCCTTGTCGTTCCCGGCCTTCGCGCCGCCGGCGTTCCACGCCGAGCTTGCCGCCTTCCAGCGGCTGCCGCTCGAGCTGACCCTGCTGCCGGGCGACCGGCTCCCCGGCTTCTTCACTCAGACCTGGGGGAAGGCGGTGTGGATCGTGCCGCGCCGCAGCTTCTTCGCCGAGGAGCGGCATCCGCACGGCGTCTGGGTGCGCGGTTCCACGCGCTCCGAGGTGATCGTCGTCTCGCCGGCGCTGCTCTCCCGGCTCGCCTTCACCGCCTACTCGCTCGCGGCGGACAACGAGCTGATCCTCGACAGCGGCGTGGACCGCCTGCGCGTCCGTTTCGACAGCGAGGGAAAGCGCAACGGCACACCCATCGATCTCGCCGTCAAGCCCGTGGCGCGCAACCTGGGATTCCTCCCGCGCGACTGGTTCTACCGCTTCACCCTGGAGACCACCGGCGGCTTCGTGCCCGCCCGCCGCGATGCGCAGAGCGGCGATCCGCGGGACCTGGGGGTGTTTCTCGACTTTACGGGGGAGGGATTTTAAGGACACCAAGGACTTAAAGGACACCAAGGACAGGAAAGGACGCTCCTTGTCCTTGTTGTCCCTGTTGTCCTTTATGTCCTTTCGTCTTTCCGCCATAGCGGCAAGTGAGCCCGAGCTAGGCTGTACTAGTATCGAAGTCGATGCCCGACCCCGCCCCCCCTCCCCCCGACGATCTCCGCGTCGCCGAGGTCCTGCAGCAGGTGCGCTCCGGCGTGCGGCAGCGGCGCGCCGAGGCGGCCACCCTGGCCGGCGGCTCGGAGGAGATGCGCGGCGGGCTGCTGGAGCTCAAGCAGCGCGAGTACGTGCGCGAGCCGGTCCCGTTCTCTCATCGGCCCAGCTTCGGGAAACTGATCGTGCTCTTCCGCAAGGCGTTCTTCAAACTGTTCCTCAAGTGGTTCGCGCGCCCCGTCCTCGAGCAGCAGAACGCCTTCAACCAGACGGCGGCGCGGCTCCTCGAGGAGCTGGCGGAAGGCCAGGAGCGGACGGAGCGCGAGCTGCGCCAGGTCTCGGCGCGCCTCGAAGCCCTGCAGCAACGCCTCGGCGAGGCGAGCCGGCCCGGCGAGGGCGCTGAGTGAAGCCGCGCGTCGTCATCTGCGCCGCCAAGGTGCCCTTCGCCTATGGCGGCGCCGAGATGCTCGTCGACTCCCTGCGCGACGAGCTCCACTCGCGCGGCTTCGAGGTGGACGTCGTCGCCTTGCCGTTCCACTGGCCCACGCGCACCGAGCTGCTCAAGGGCAGCCTCGCCTGGCGGCTGGTGAACCTCACCGAAGCGGCCGGCAAGCGCATCGACCTGGTGATCGCGACGCGCTTTCCGTCCTACCTCGTCAAGCATCCCAACAAGGTCGTCTGGCTTATCCACCAGCTCCGCCAGGCCTACGACCTCCTCGGCACGGAGTACAGCGATTTCTCCGCCAGCCAGCCGCGCGACGCCAAGGCGCTCGCGATGATCCGCGCCATGGACCGTCGCGCGCTCGCCGAGGCGCGCGCCGTCTACACCATCTCCGGCAACGTCGCGGACCGCCTCCGCCGCTTCAACCAGGTCGAAGCCGAGGTTCTCTATCCGCCGCCGAAGCTTGATGAGAGGATCCGTCCCGGAGATTCCGGAGACTTCATCTTCACCCTCGGCCGGCTCGACGAGATGAAGCGTTTCGATCTCCTCATCCGCGCCATGAAGCACACCGAGACGCCCGTGCGCTGTTGCATCGGCGGCACGGGACCGGAGAAAGACGCGTTGGCGGATCTGATCCAACGCCTCGGCCTGCAGGACAGAGTCGAGCTTGCCGGCTGGATCGAGGACCGCGGCGTCGCCGAGCACTACGCGAGCTGTCTCGGCGTCTACTACGCGCCCTACGACGAAGATTACGGCTACGTCACCGTCGAAGCCTTCAAGGCGGCGAAGCCAGTCGTCACCACCGCGGACGCAGGCGGCGTCCTCGAATTCGTGGAAGACGGCGTCAACGGCTTCGTCTGCCCGCCGGATTCACCGCGCGAGATCGGCGCCAGGATCGATGCGTTGTACAAGGACCGCGAGCGGACCCGGACGATGGGACTGGCGGGACAGCGGAAGGTTCGCGAGATCACGTGGGACCGGGTGATCGAACGGTTGACGGGAGTGGGAGGTTGAAGCATGACGAAGAAAGAGTTCCGCAACCTCCTCCAATCCCTCTCCGGCGCCTGGTCGCGGCGAGACTACGCCACGGCCGCGGACTTCTTCGCCGAGGATGTCCGCTACGGCGACCCGACGCGCTACGCCTTCAACGGCCGCGCCGAGCTGCGCGCGTTCTTCGAGGCCGACGAGGGGTACGATCAGCGCACAGTGTGGCACACGATCGTCTTCGATGAGGAGCAGCAGATCGGCGCCGCGGAGTACACGTACGAGGGTACGTATCGTTATCACGGGACCGTGCTGATCAAGATCGAAAACGGCAAGATCGCGCGCTGGCGCGAGTACCAGCACATCGATCCGCGGGAGTGGGAGACGTTCACGTCCTCGACGGCGTTCTAGGAGCGGCCACGAAGCCCCGTGCGGTTCCCCACTGCAGCCACGCCTCCGTCATTTCGCTTAGATTGCCGAGTGCCGTCGGGGGAGGGTGCCTTCTTCGGGCACCCTCCCCGGAAATTCAAGACATCATAACGTCAACGCTCAGGCCGGCCGCTCAAAACCCGGCGCCGGCTTCTTGTGCGACGGCGAGCGCTTCTTGCGGGGCTGGATGTCGAACAAGCGGAGCTTGTCGCTCCGGTACCCGAGCACGCCCTGGAGGAAATGACGAAGCGCGGCGCGTGCGTCGTAGGCAGTGTTGAGGCTATCGTGGAGTTGCCGGGTCGCTTCCTTCGCCGCGGCACGCGCCACCTCTCGCCGCTGCCGGTTGAACAGCGTTTGGGTGTAGGCCATCTCCAGAGCGTCGCGGAACGGCGCCACGCCGCCGAGTACGGCCTCGTACTTGCGGATCGCCTTCAGCATCCGCTCGCAACGCTGGAGCAGGGTGTCTTGGGCTTCTTTTCGCATGTTAATCTCCTTGTGTCGTCGGTTTCTGGAAAAGGGAGGGCGTGGCCCATCCACGCCCTCCGGGATCTAGGGACTAGGCGGCAGGCTTCTCGGGCGGGGAGACCGCGGTGCCCGGATCGGTGCCACCCGGACCGGTACCCGGCTTCTCCCCGCTCGGCTCCTCATCCTGTTCCACCGGCTTGCGCTTCGGCTTGCGCTGCGGCGCAACGTTGAACTGGACGAGAAGCTGGTTCTTGTGGCCCAACTTGCCGCGGACCATCGAACGCAGCTTGATGTCCATCTCCCTGCCCCGCTCTCTCGCCTCCTGAAGCTCCTGCGTCGCGCGCTGCTTGAGAGCGATCAGCTCCTGCTGCCGGCGGAGGAGGGTTTCCACCTCGGCCACCGACTGGATCAGGGCCTGCCGCTCCGTCTCGACGCTCGGTTGCAGCTCCGGCGTGTTGTCGACGGCCGAAAGCGTCTGCTGCCAGTCGTTGAGGAGAACGGCGTATGGCTTGTTGGACATGATGCGACTCTCTTTCTACCCGGCGATACCGCCGCCGGAGTTGCTCGCGGCGGGATTGCCGTAGAGCGTGAGGGCAACCTTCGAGGCGAACAGCTCGATGGCTACCGTCTGCGGCTGATAGATCGCCAGCTCGATGGAGGCAATGGATACCTCCGCCTCGCCGGCGGCCATCAGCTCGTCCTGGACACGTTCCGACTTGAGCTGCGTGCGGAACGTCGCCGCGGGCTCCTGCACCCGCTCCGACTTCAGCTCCTCGTGGACCGTGCCCACCTGCGTGGAACCTGCGTGCTGCGTGTTCATACAGCGTCTCCTTTCGGAGAATTCCGGACCGTCATTGGCCCGGATGGCCGCGCGCCTTTCGGGCAACGTCGGCTGGGCCCATTGACCTACGCGGGGGGCTAGCTTGTCCAGCGTTCAGCAGCGGCTTAAATACGAGTTGCGGGATCCAAGCCCTTTTCGCTTGGACCGGATAAAAACCGACCCAGGAAGTTCCCGACTTGTTCGGCAGGCGACCATCTCTTAGCGCTCGCTTGTTAAGCGCCTACAGGAATCAGAAGAAGGAGAGAAGGTGAGGAGGAAGCGGGAGAGAAGGAAGGAGACTGACGAGAGGAAGGAGAGGAGGATCAGGCGTTGCATCGGATCAAGGCCGACCGAATCCACCGTAGCTCATTGGTGAGAGCCTCGCGCTGCCAGACCCTCTCCGCGCCGAAAGCCGGACAATGCGAGTAGCACGTTGGCCGCGAGCTCCAGGGCGTTCTCGAACCCTAGCGCCGCGGCTGCCGACCCCTCGAGATGCGCCGCGTACCGGGCGAGCCCGATGGCAAGCCCCTCGAGACGCGGCAGGTGACACGATGTGCCACGCTCCGAACCCTTCGGGCCACGCCAGGAGGCCTCACGGGTCGCCAGCCGCGGCCCTCGGGCCACGCCCCCTGTGATCCCAGGCCGCGCAGGAAAAACCCGCGACCGCGCCTCGGGCACTACGGGCCGGCAGCCGTGGCACCTGGGGTCTTGGGACGGTAAACTGAAGGCCTCGCACGCGGCTCGCCAGGAACGCCGCGAGGCCGAGGAGATCTGGGCGGCGCTGGAGAAATACGGGTCATCCGTTAAGCCGGATGGGGTCATCCGCGGTAACCGTCAGACCGCGACGGCCGGGTAGGCCTCCTCGCGTCGCTTCGTCAGCTGGAATGTCGCTTCTTGCCGCCGAGGCCGAGTTGCCGGATGAGATAGGAGAGCGCCTGGCGGGAGATGCCGAGCCGGCGGGCGGCGTCAGCGCGGTTGCTGCACGCTTCCAGCGTCCGGGCGACGAGGCTGCGGCGAAACGCGTCCACCTGCAGGTGATACGGAGCTTCGGGCGCGCCGCTTCCGGCGGGCAGCTCCAGGTGCTGGGGCTCGATCGAATCCTCGCCGGCGAGAGCCAGCGCGACGGCGAGCACGTTGTCGAGCTCGCGCACGTTGCCGGGCCAGCGGCAGGCGAGCAGCCGCGCCCGCGCCTCGCGGGAGAGCCGCGCCTGCGGGCTGCGCCGCGCGAGGATGTGATCGGCGATGCGCAGCACGTCCTCGCCGCGGTCGCGCAGGGGCGGCAGCTCGATGCAGCCCACGCGCAGGCGGTAGTAGAGGTCGCGACGGAAGGTGCCCTCCTCCACCATGCGCGCGAGATCGCGATGGGTGGCGGCGAGCACTCGCACGTTGACGCGCCGCGCCTCGCTCTCGCCGAGCCGGCGGATCTCGCCCTCCTGCAGCACGCGCAGCAGCAGGCCCTGGGCGGACGGCGGCAGGTCGCCGATCTCGTCGAGGAACACCGTGCCGCCGTGCGCGGTCTCGAAGACTCCCTTGCGGTCGCGGTCCGCGCCGGTGAAGGCGCCGCGCGTGTGGCCGAAGAGGTCGGAGAGGAGCAGGGTCTCCGAGAGGGCGGCGCAGTTGACGGGGAGGAAGGGCCGCTCCGCCCGCGGGCTGGCGCGATGGAGCTGCCGGGCCGCGAGCTCCTTGCCGGTGCCGCTCTCGCCGAGGATCAGCACCGGCAGCTCGCTGGGAGCGAGCCGCGCGATCCTCTCCAGCGCCGCCAGCAAGGCCGGGCTCTCGCCCACCATGCCTCCGGTGCGCGGCGGAGCCGCTGGCGAAACCTTTGCCGCCGGCCGCGAGCCGCCGCTGCTCAAATCGCGCACGATCAGACCGAAGGCCGCGCGGAGAGGCTCGTCTTCCCCCTCCGCCCGCAAGGTGAGGCGGTCCTCCTCCACTTCCGCGGACAGCTCGACCGCGCCGCCCGGACCGGCGACCAGCACGCGCTCGCCGTCCTCCGTCATCATCGAGAGCTCGGCTTCCGGATGGCCGATCCCCGAGAGCAAGGCGGCCAGCGATTCCTGATCGCCGCGCTCCCGCGCGAGATAACGCGAAAGGACGGCCCAGGGACCGCCGAGGTGCGCCTCCAGCCGCTCCGCCAGGGCGATGGCGCCGAGCTTGCGGAAGGTGGCGATCGCCGCCCGCCGCCAGACGATGGGCGCCGAGCCGGGCGCCAGCAAATCGAGATCGAGCACCAGCCGCGCCGCCCGGTACGGCTCCAGCTCGCGCAGCGCCTCCCAGTCGCGGGCAGGCGCGCCGCCCGCGCCGAGCTTTGTCCAGAGGGGTGCAAAGGGAGTCCCCGCAGCCTCGCGGATGGCGCCCTGGGGATCGCCCGCGTGCGCCCGCAAGGCCGGCCGCTCTTCAGGCTCCAGCTCGACGAGCGTCTCGTCGGGCACTCGCGCGAGCTCGGAGGCGGCTTCCGCGGGCTGGCTTAAGCATCCCAAGGCGCGGGCGGCGAGCAGGTGCAGCTCGGCCTGATGCCAGGTGGACCTTTCGCGGTCGAGCTCCGCCAGCGCTTCCCGGCACAGCGCCAGGGCCGCGGCGGGGCGTCCCAAGGCCAGGTCGAGGCGGGCCCACAATCCGAGATCCTGAACGATGCCGCGCAGATTGCCCGCCCGGCGGTTCTCCTCTTCCGATCGCGTCAGGATCTCGCGCACGCCGGTCAGCCGGCCGCGGCGCAGCCGGACCTCGGCGAGGTTGCAGAGCGCGAGCGTGGTCTTGCGCGGTCCGTCGCAGCCGGCCTCCAGCCGCAGGGCGTGCAGGAAGGCGCGTTCAGCTCCCGGCAGATCGCCGGACCGGGCGCGTCCGAGTCCCAGCTCGTTCCACAGGCCCGCCGCCTGGCGGCGAGTCAGCCGGCGGCGGCCCACCCGCAAGGCGCGGGCGATGCTGGCCACCACCTCGCCGGCGCCGTTCTCCTCCTTCATGGCGCGCAGGGCGCGAACGTTGTGCCAGCGCCAGGCGAGGTCCGGCTCCTCCAGCGCCGGGCGGGACTCCTCCAGGAAGCCGTCCATGGCGGACAGATCCCCGCGGTCCCAGGCGGCGCCGGCGGCGGCCAGCCGGGCCTGCAGTGCCGCCCGGCGGTCGCCATCGGCGCCGGCTAGCGCGCGCTGGATCCATTCGCCGGCCTGGCCCGGTTTGCCATGGTTGGCGTAGATTCGCGAGGCGATCTCCGCCAGCTCCGCGGCCTGGCCGGGCGACAAGGACACCTCTGCAAGGCCGCGCAGGGTCGCCCGCGCCGCGCCGAGCTGGCCGAGATCGAGCTGGCAGCGGACGGCGAGCACGCGCGCCGCCGGAGAGCGCAGTCCCGAGAGAGCCGCGAGCGCCGCCGCGAAGCGTCCCAGCACGGTCAGCGCCGCCGCGAGCTCGATCCGCTCCTCTTCCGCGATCGGCGGCCGGCGCTCCCACGCCGCCACCGCCGCTCGCCAGCGCCCGGCCGCGGCGAGCTCCCTCGGCGTTCCGTCCTCTTCTCCGTTCCACAGCGCCCGCACATCAGCTCCCGCCAGCAGCTCCCGCAGCTCCGCGAGCGAGCGGCATTGAGCGAGGAGGCGCGAGCGGAAACGCCGGGGACCCGCGAGCCAGATCAACACGCCATCTCCGTCGCTCTCCACCGCCCCCGCCAATCCGCCGCGAGCCGCCGCGTGCTCCGGCTCCCAGAGGAACGCGGCGGCTTCGAGGATCTGCGCCACAGCCTCGTCCGGCGCCAGCGGCACGAGCGACTGGCTCCAGGAGTCGAGCAGGATGCGGATCACGCGACGGGCGTCGCCCCGGCCGGGCACGGATCCTTCGCCGAAGAGCCGGGCGGTGAGGTCGCGAAGAAGATCCTGCGCCGGCTGTGGCGGACAGCCGGGCGCGACACCCTGCTCGCCCAGCGCGAGCCGTCCTCCCGCCGTGACGCGCGCCGGTTGCCAGCCGGCGGCGAGCTGCCAGCGCGCCTGCTCGAGCAAAGAGAGCAGACCCGCCGCCTGGAGCAGGACTCCGACCTTTCGGCGGTCCGTCAGCCGAGCCTCGGCCAAGGGGATCGCCCGCGGCGGCGATTCCAGGCACGGGTGGACGACACCGGCCGCATGGCGGGTCGCGGAAAGGGGCATCTAAAAAGATAAGTATAACTAAGAAGCGTAATCTGGACGATCGGTCCCTACAGAATCTTCTGCAGATCCCGCCAGAACCCCGGGTACGACTTGGCCACCACCTCCGGATGGTCGATGACGACGCCGGGCCGGCGCAGGCCGACGAGGGCGAGGCTCATGGCGATACGGTGATCGCCGTGAGGATCCACGTGGACCGTCTCGCCGGGCGGCTCGGCGGCGCTCCACAGGCCGGGGAGCCAGAGGCTGTCGCGTCCCTCGCGCGCGTCCGCTCCCAGCTTCTTGAGCTCGCCGGCCATGGCCTCCAGGCGGTCGCTCTCCTTGATGCGCAGGTGGGCCACGTTGTGGATGAGCGTCTCGCCGCGGGCGAAGGGGGCGAGGGCGGCGAGCGTCGGCACCTGGTCGGGCATGTTGCCGAGATCGGCCTTGACGCCGCGCAAGTCGCCGCCGCGCACGTGGAGCCGGGCCGCCTTCCAGGCGATCTCGGCGCCCATCTCGGCCAGCAGGTCGAGCAGCTCGCGGTCGCCTTGCTTCGAGTCCGGCGAGAGCCCTTCGAGGGTCACCTCGCCGCCGGTGAGCGCCGCCGCGGCGGCGGGATAGCAGGCGGCCGACCAGTCGCCTTCGACGCGGACGCGGCCGGCGCGCAGCGGCGAGGGGCGGACGCGGTAGGCGCGCGGCCCCACGCGCTCGATGTGGCCGTCGAAGGCCGCAGCGGCGGCGATGGTCACGTCCACGTAAGGCCGCGAGGTGAGGGAGGGCACCTCCACCGTCACCTTCTCCGGCGCGCGCAGGGCTGCCATGAGGATGGCCGAGAGGTACTGGCTCGACTCGCCGGCGTCGAGCGTGGCGGTGCCGCCGCGCAGGCTGCCGCCTTCGATGCGCAGGGGCACGCGGCCCTCGGCGTCGAGGTAGTCGATGCGGGCGCCCAACTGCCGCAGGGCGTCCACCAGGGCGCCCACCGGCCGCTCGTGCAGGCGCGGCACGCCGTCGAGCCGCCAGCGGCCGGGGATCACCGCGAGGGTGGCGACGAGGAAGCGGAGCATGGTGCCGGCGTTGCCACAGAAGATCTCCGCCTCGTCGCCCGGCGGCGCTCCCGGCTCCAGGCGCACCTCATTATCGCTTTCCTCCACCCGCAAGCCGCAGCGGCCGAGGGCGGCGAGGAAGAGGCGCGTGTCCTCGGCGAAGAGCGGCCGCTCGACGACCAGGGGAGCGCCCGAGAGCAGCGCCAGGTTGAAGTAGCGGTGGGTGAGGCTCTTCGACGACGGCACCCGCAGCCGGCCGCGGACCCGCCGGCCGCTGGGGACCGCGAAGGGCTCAGTCGGCGTCGAAGGCGAGGCCGTCATAGCCGAACTCCACGCCGGCGGGGAGGGGATCGTCCTGATCCACCTCGTGGGTCATGTGGGTGAAGATGGTGCGGCGGGCACCGATGCGCGCCGCCACCGCGATCGACTGCTCGACGGAGAAGTGCGTCGAGTGCGGCCGGTGGCGCAGGGCGTCGAGAATGAGGATCTCTACCCCGTCGAGCAACTCGTAGCTGCTGTCCGGGATGCGGTTGCAGTCCGTCACGTAGGCGAAGCTGCCGGTGCGGTAGCCGAAGACCTCCATCGAGCCGTGCCAGACCGGGACGGGCACGAAGGTGCGGCCCAGCAGCGAAAACGGCTCGCGCACCGGCAGCAGGTCGAGCTGCGGCTTGCCTCCTCCCTCCTGCCCGGCCTCGAAGACATAGGCGAACGACCGCCGGATGTTGCGCAGGGCCTCCTCCGAGCCGTAGCAGGGGATGGGAGCGCGCTGCCGGAAGTTGAAGATGCGGACGTCGTCGAGCCCGAAGATGTGGTCGGCGTGGGAGTGGGTGAAGAGGATGGCGTCGACGCGCGGAAGGCCGAAGCGCAGCGCCTGCTCCCGCAGATCCGTTGGGGTGTCCACGAGGACGACCCGATCCTCCATCTCCAGCTTCAGCCCAGGCCGCCAGCGCTTGTTCTTCGGGTTCTCGGAGCGGCAGATGCGGCAAGTGCAGCCGATCACCGGCACGCCCGTGGAGGTGCCGCTGCCGAGCATGGTGACATGGAGGGACATGAGGAGGGGGAGTCTAGCGCAGGGGAGGAGGGGGTCGGCAGCTCCGAGCCGTTCTCCTCATACAAAGCTGGCTTAGAGAGTCCCCCTCCTGCACCGGAGAGCTCAAGCGCGTCATCTAGCTCTAGCTATATCAAAGCTGTATTGTCCGCAGGGATTCATCCTCATGCAGGTCCTTCGCCTGCGAACCCTCCAGGATACCTGGAGCTTTTTCAGTGAGCGGTAGGCGCTCTCGCATCGATGTCTGAGATTCAAGGTCCCATTCTTCTTTCTTGCGGCGCGGACCGAATGCGCACTCGCAGTCGGGATGATGGTTATAGCCGTTGCACATGGCGTTCTCCTTTCCGGAGGCCAAAACGACTGTACCCCCTCTTTTTCTTATAACGGAAAATTCGCGCACCGCCACCATCCGTAGAGGTAGGGGCGCCGCTACGCTAGGAGGTGGCGCGCGGTAGGTATGGCGCTGCGCAGGACTCGGCAGGACCGCTGATCGTCCGCTCTCGAGGACTTTCTACTCCAGCCACTCCACCGCCCGGCTCCTGAACCACGCGTCGAGCAGACGCACCTCGCCGCCCTTGACCTTCCACACGAGGGGCTCGTGGAAGTGGCCGAGCAGCAGCACGTCATGGCCCTCGGCGAGGCGGCGCTCGGCGTAGCGGCGGATCGCCTCCTCGGGCACGGCGGCGCGATGCTTGAAGTTGGTCTGTGAGAGGCGTTGCTCCGTGGAGTGGACCATGCGGTGGGCGAGCCGCCGCGGGATGTTGCGCACCAGGAAGCGGACGGGCGCGCTCTTCGAGAGGCGGCGCCAGAAGAGGTACTTCCAGTCACGGTCGTTGAGTCCGTCGCCGTGGACGGCGAGATAGCGGACGCCCCCCACCTCGAAAGTGGTCTCCAGAGCAATGCGGTCGAAAGCGCCGGCGTATGGGCTGCCGGCGAGGAAGAAATCGCGGTTGCCCTCGATGTAGTCGATCTCGACGCCCTGCTGACGGAGCTTCCGCAGGGCCGAGACGACGGCGGCGACGTCCTCCGTCTCGAAGCGGGGGAATCCGATCCAGGCCTGGAAGAGATCGCCCATCAGGATCAGCCGCCGGCAACCTTGGCCGGGCAGCGCCTCGAGCTGCGCGACGAGCGGGCCGGCCGCGCCGCCGGGCCCGCTCAGGTGGGCGTCCGCGATGAGGGCGACGGACATCTAGACGATGGAGAGCTTCGGCTTCAGCTCCGTCTGCCGCTCGACCTCTTCGGTCACCGCTTCGGCGACGCGGCGGAAGGCCTCGGCGTGCGTCCCTTGAGGCTCGGCGACGGAGATGGGCACGCCGGCGTCGCCGCCGAGGACGATCTTGGGATCGAGCGGAATCGCGCCCAGGAAGGCCGTGCCCAGCAGGTCGGCCGTGCGCTCGCCGCCGCCGCGCTTGAAGATGTCCGTCTCGTGGCCGCAGTGCGGGCAGACGAAGGTGGACATGTTCTCGATGATGCCGATCACCGGCACGTTCACCTTGCGGAACATGGCGAGGCCCTTGCGGGCATCGATCAAGGCCACGTCCTGCGGCGTGGTGACGATCACCGCGCCGGCGAGGGGGACGCGCTGGGTGACGGTGAGCTGCGCGTCGCCGGTGCCCGGAGGCAGGTCGAGGATCATGTAGTCGAGGGCTCCCCACTCGACGTCGCCCAGCATCTGCTCGATGGCGCGCATCACCATCGGGCCGCGCCAGATGACCGGCGTGTCCGTCTCCAGGATGAAGCCGAGCGACATCACCTTGAGGCCATACTTCTCGAAGGGGAGGATGCGGTTGCCGATCACCTGCGGCTTCTGGTTGATGCCGAACATCATGGGCACGGAGGGGCCGTAGATGTCGGAGTCGAGGAGGCCGACGCGGTAGCCGAGCTGGGCCAGGGCCACGGCCAGGTTGGCCGCCACGGTGGACTTGCCGACGCCGCCCTTGCCGCTCGCCACGGCCACCACGTGCCGCACCTCGGGGATGAGCGCCGCGTCCTGGGAGACCGCGCGCTGGGCGGATTCCTCGCGCGCCGGCGGCTTGACCACATGCAGGTTCACCCGCGCCTCGCGCACCTCGGGAAGCGTCCGCAGCGCCCGCTCCACCTCCTCGCGCACCTTCTCGCCGGCCGCCGGATTGTGCGTGGACATCTGCAGATCCACCGACACCACGCCGCCGGCGGCCTGAACCTGTTGCACGAAGCCGAAGGAGACGATGTCCCGGCTCATGCCCGGGAACTTGACCGTCTTCAGGACCTCCCACGCCTTGGATTCGAGATCGTTCGCCATAGCAGGCGAAATCGTAGCACTAGCGGCGGCCTGCGTGGCCGCCGCCGGATCTACTCGCAGTGGTTCTTGCCCGTGATCGGCGTCTTGCAGACTTTGCCGGCCGGGCAGTCGTCGTTGGTGCGGCAGACGCACTGGTTCTTCTCGCACTTGTTGGAGCGGCATTGGCTGTCCTTCTGGCAGGAGGCGCCCAGCGCCAGGCCGACCGGGCGGCAGGCGTTCGACCCGGTGATGGGCCGGTAGCATTCCAGTCCGGGAGCGCAATCGCTGTCGCTGTTGCAGACGCACCTGCCGCTCTCGCACTTGTTCGAACGACATTCGGAGTCGTGGTTGCACGACACGCCGAGCATCTTCGAGCCGCTCTTCTCGGCCGCTTCGCAGAAGTTGCTGCCGGTGATCGGCGTCCTGCAGACCTGACCGCTCGGGCAGTCGCTGTCATGACGGCAGACGCAGACGCCGCCCTCGCACTGGTTGGAGAGGCACTCGTCTTCCCGGTTGCAGGAGGCTCCCAGAGGGAGGGCGGTGGCGGCGCAGAAGTTCTTGGCGGTGGCGGGCTTGAAGCAGCGCTGGCCCGACGGGCAATCGATGTCGCTGTTGCAGACGCATGTGCCGCCGGAGCAGCGGCTGGAGCTGCACTGCAGGTCCTCGCTGCACTTGGCGCCGATGGCGCGTTCGCCGCCGCCCTGCAGGACGGCGTTGTCGAAGCTGCCTGCCGCTGCCTTCGCCAGACAGAAATCCTGGGCCATGAACCCCATGCGGTACATTACGTCGTTCTCCTTGACGTACTTCGGCGGACCGGGGTCGTTGTGGCCGGGCACCATGCGGAAGCCGTGCGCGTGACCCTGCTCGTGCATGATGACCCGCACCAGATCGCACAGGGTGGCGCCGGATCCGAAGCTGTAGTAACAGATGTTGACCCTGTTGCCGGGACCGCCGTGCGCGTACCCGTCGAACTTGTCGCAGGCCTGTTCTCGATCGCTGCACCGGATGTTGAGCCCGACCCACTTGCGGACGATCTCCTGCCGCTGTTCCTCGGTGAGGAACGTGTACGGGTCCACGATGTCGCTCATGTTGCGGTTGATGAACCTGGCGGCGGCCGTGATGTCCGACTGGGGCTTGGGCGGACAGTTGTTGACCTCGAACGCGCTGCCGCGCGCCGCAGCGCCCAGGACGATCAGGAGACAGACGGCGACGACGGGCTTGCTCATGGCACCCTCCATCGGCAGAAAAAAGCAGATCTTTGCCGGCGATAGGTCAGGCGCGGCTCCCGGCGGGTTTGTTACGGGGAGGCTGTCTCCTCGGCCAGCTCCAGTCCTGCCAGCTCGGCGATGCGGGCGCGCACCTCGTGCGTCAGCTCCGCCTTGCGCCGCAATCCGAAGGCGGCGGGATCGATGGGGGCGCCGTAGGAGACGATCGCGGTGCCGGGACGGATCGCCCAGCTCCCCTTGGGCTGGATGGCGCGCGTGCCGCGGATACCGACCGGCACGATGGGCAGGCCGCTCTTCAGGGCCAGCAGGAAGCCGCCGCGCTGGAAGGGCAGGAGGACGTCGGTCAGGCCGCGGGTGCCCTCGGGGAACATCAGGATGGAGGTGCCTTCCTTCAAGCGCTCCGAAGCCTGCGCGAAGGTGCGGCCGGCGCTGCTGCGGTCCGCACGGTCGACGGGGATGAAGCGTCCGGCCGCGAGGCCCCAGCCGAAGATGGGAATCAGGAAAAGGCTGCGCTTGGCCACCATCCGCACCTGGCCGGGCGTGGTGGCGAGGAGCACCGGGATGTCGAACAGGCTGCGGTGGTTGGAGAGGAAGACGTAGCTCCTGCCTGGCTCCAGCTCGGGAGCGTAGCGGACCTCGGCGCGCACCATGCCGGCGGCGAGGAGGCCGTTCGACCAGATGCGAAAGACGCCGAAGGCCCACCGCCCGCGCGGCGGGATCCAACCCACCGCGATGCTGAGGATCCCGAGGATGATGGAGCCCGCCGCCAGGAAGAGGTTCCCGGTGAACGTGGCGAGGACGACGAGCCAAGGCGGTGGGCGGCGGGGGGTCGGTTCCATGGCGGGTCGGGCGCCTATTGTAAGCCTGGATCCAGGGGTTAGGACGGCCCAGTGCGCGTGCTATCCTGGCAGGATAGAGGAGCGAGGAGCGAAACCATGCAACGGCTATCCGTCGAGTTGATTCCAGACACCGAGCTGGGCGGGTTTACCGCTCGTATCCCGGACATCCCCGCCTATGGAGAAGGGGAGACGGAGGAGCAAGCGATCGCTGACCTCAAGCAGGCGCTTCAAGGATACGTCGAGGCGTTCGGGCTCGAAGACACCTTAAACCGGCTGGTATCGCCAGTCACGATCCGGGAGCTCGACTGGGATCTCGCCGGAATCGCTTCGCATGGGTGACCTGCCCCGACCCAGCGGTAAGGAAATGGTGCGCTTTCTGCGCCAACAAGGTTTCGAGCTGGTTCGCATCAGGGGCAGTCATCACTATCTCGAACGGCAGGGCCTGAAAACCTCCGTGCCGGTCCACGGAAATCAGATCCTCAAGATCGGCACTCTTCGCGGCATTCTTCGAGACGTCCAATTGAGCCCAGCGGAGTTCCGGCAGCGGTGGCAGCAAGGCGGCAGCAGCTAAGACTGAGCGGCGAGGGCCGCCCGGAGCCCCCTCCGGACGGTCCCTCCGCCTTCTTGCCCGTTATCGGGCCAGCAGCTCCGCCAGACGGTCGTAGCTCCTCGCTACTCCCGTCTCCATGCCGGACTTGAGGACGCCGTCGCGGGCCTCCCGCGATTCGTAGAGCACCGTTTGGGTGAGCGTAGTTCGGCCGTCCTGCTCGGTCAGCACCGTCGTGGAGACCGCCTCGCCCGGATACCACGCCTGGTCGAACTTCTCCGTGGCGACGAGCCGCTCGGACGGCACGACCTCGCGAAACACGCCGCCCATTCCCATCTCGCTGCCGTCCTTGTCGCGCCGCCACACGTAGCGATAGGCGCCGCCCACCTTGAGATCGATCTCGCAGATGGGCATCGACCAGCCGTCCGGCCCGAGGAGCCAGCACCGGACCAGCTCGGGCCTGGTCAAGGCCTCGAAGACCAGGTGACGCGGCGCGTCGAAGACGCGTGTCATCGCGAGCTCGCGGTCCGCGGGCGTGGTGATCTTCAACGTTGCGTCGTCTCTCGTCATGGGAAGGCTCATGCGGTCTCCTTCGCCTGTACCAGCGCCGAAGCCAGCACTTCGTCCATGCGGTCGTAGCTCATCGCCACGCCGTCCGCCATGCCGGTCGCGAGAGCGCCGTCGCGGCTCTCCTTGGAGTCGAAGCGCATGGTGAGCGTGAGGGTGGTCCTGCCGCCGTGCTCGGCGAGGGTCTGGGTTACCAGCGCCCCCTCGCCCGGAAAACCGTCCATCTTCTCGGTGGCGACGAACCGCTCGGGCACGTGGACCTCGTGGAACACGCCGCCCGTGCCGAATTCCTTGCCGTCCTCGTCGTTCCGCCACACGTAACGGTAGGTGCCGCCCTCCCTGAGATCGATCTCGCAGACCGGCATCGACCAGCCGGGCGGGCCGAGGAGCCAGCGTTTGATCAGCTCGGGCCTGGTCAAGGCGTCGAAGACCAGATGGCGCGGTGCGTCGAAGACGCGCGTCATCGCGATCTCGCGGTCGGAGGGCGTCGTGACCTGAAAATTTCCGGTGTTGCTCATCGATTTCTCCCTTAGCTCTTCCTGCGTCCAGGTTTCTTTTCCTGCGTCTTCATCTCTTCCAGCAAGGCGTCGAGGCGCTGGAAGTTGCCTTCCCAGATGCGGCGGTAGCGCTCCAGCCATTCGTCGGCTTCGGCGAGCGGCTTGGCTTCGAGACGGCAGGGCCGGCGCTGGGCGTCGCGGCCGCGCGAGATGAGGCCCGCGCGCTCCAGCACCTTGAGATGCTTGGAGATGGCGGGCTGGCTCATGTCGAACGGCTCGGCCAGCTCGTTGACGGATGCCTCGCCGGAGGCGAGGCGCGCGAGGATCGCCCGCCGGGTGGGATCGGCGAGGGCGGCAAACGTTGCGTCGAGGCGGTCGGTGGCTGTCATGTCATAACCCATCAGTTCTATAACCAGAAGGTTATGCGACGGCGGTGGCGTTGTCAAGCCCCCTTCCCCAGGGCGGCCACGGAGCCCCTGGCACGCACCCTGCTAGAATCCCCCGGCCATGGCATTGACGAGCCCTTACGCCCGCCGCTTCCGGCTGCTCTCGACGCTGCGCGCCAGCCTGATCGCCGGCGCGGTCTACGACCTCGGCTTCGCCGTGCTGATGGTGGCGGCGCCGGAGGTGCCGGCGCGGCTGTTCAACCTGCCCCTGCCGGCGCCGCCGCGGGGCACGTTCTATCTCTGGATCCTGGCCGTGCTGCTGCTGATGCTCGCCTGCCTCTACCTGACCGCGGCGCACGATCCGCGCCGGTACAGCGCCATCATCGCGGTGGCGATCGGCGGCCGCACCCTGGGCGCCGCCGCCTTCCTGGCCGCCGGCCTGCGCGGCCCGGACCTCGGCGGGCTGCTTCCCCTGGCGGCGGCGGACTTCACCTTCGGCGCCGTCCACGCCGCCTCCTGGCTTCCCATCCGGTCGTGAAAGCTCGCGAGGTCGCCGAACAGACGGGCGGTCTGGGCCTGCTGACCGGCCGGGCGTTCTTCGCCATGGTGCGGCCGCCGTACGAGGTGGGCCTGTGGATCCGCCAGATGGAGCAGATCGGCGTGCGCTCGCTGGGCGTCGCCGGCATCACCACCATCTTCACCGGCATGGTGCTGGCGCTGCAGACCGCCCTCTCGCTGCCGGCGCTGGGGATCAAGTACTACATCGGCTCGGTGGTGGCGAAGTCGCTCGTGCGCGAGCTGGGACCGGTGCTGACGGCTCTGATCGTCGGCGGGCGCATCGGCTCCGGCATGACCGCCGAGATCGGCACCATGAAGGTGACCGAGCAGATCGACGCGCTGCGCTCGATGGCCACCGATCCGGTGAAAAAGCTGGTGGTGCCCAAGCTCGTCGCCACCCTGGTCATGCTGCCGTCGCTGACGGTGATCGGCGACGCCCTGGGCATCCTCGGCGGCCTGATCGTCGCCACCTACACGCTGAACCTGACGCCGGGCCTCTACCTCAACGACGTCTTCGACTCGCTGACGCTCGGCGACGTCGGCAGCGGCATCGCCAAATCCTTTTTCTTTGCGTACTTTATCGCCGTGGTCGGATGCTACAATGGCCTCCATACCACGGGCGGCGCCGATGGCGTGGGCCGGGCGACGACGAACACCGTGGTGCTGGCCGCCATTCTGGTCCTGATCTCCGACTTCTTCCTCACCAAGCTCTTCTACATCCTCGCCTGAAGGAGAAGCCGTGCCGGAAGCGCTGTACGAGATCCGCGGTCTGACCAAGAAATACGGCAGGAAGGTCGTCCTCGACGGGCTCGACTTCGACATCTACCGCGGCGAGTGCCTGGTGATCCTCGGCCGTTCGGGATCGGGCAAGAGCGTCACCCTGCGTCAGCTCAACGGGCTGGAGAGGCCGGACGCCGGCAGCATCGTCTTCGACGGCACGGACCTGTGCAAGCTCGAGGAGCGCGAGCTGTTTCCCCTCCGCCGCCGCATCGCCATGCTGTTCCAGAGCGGCGCCCTGTTCGACTCCATGAACGTGCTGGAGAACGTCGCCTTTCCGCTGCGCGAGCATACCGAGCTCTCAGACGAGGAGATCCGGGAGAAGGTGCGGCACAAGCTGTCGCTGGTGAAGCTGAAAGACGTGGAGACGAAGGTGCCGTCCGACCTCTCGGGCGGCATGCGCAAGCGGGTGGCGCTCGCCCGTTCGCTCGCCCTCGATCCGGAGGTGGTGCTGTTCGACGAGCCCTCCACCGGCCTCGATCCCATCACCTCGGCGACCATCGGCACGCTCATCAACTCGATCCAGAAGGAGCTCGGAGTCACCGCCGCGGTGGTCACCCACGACATCGCGCTGGCCCGCCGGGTGGGCGACCGCATCGCCCTGCTGGTCGACGGCAAGTTCCGCTTCCTCGGCGACTGGCAGGAAGCGGAGCGCAGCGACGATCCCGCCCTCACCGGCTTCCTGTCCGGCCGCGAGGAGGAGGAAGAAGAGAATGTCGCCTAGCACGCGCACCTTCCGCGTCGGTCTCGTCATCCTGGTGGCCTTCGCCGTGCTGGCCGCCGGGATCTTCGTCATCGGCGACAAGAACAACCTTTTCTCGCGCAAGAACCGGTACTACGTCGACTTCAATTCGGCCGGCGGTCTCAAGCCCGGCAGCCCCGTCGAGCTCAGCGGCGTGGACGTGGGGACCATCAAGCAGGTCGACCTGCCGGAGAACCCGCGCAAGCGGCAGATCCGGATCTGGCTGGAGGTCGAGACCCGCTACGCCGATCGCATTCGGGGCCCGGCGGACCCCAGCACGGTGGTGGCCGGGCAACCGCCGTCGGTGGCCCGCATCAAGACTCTGGGTCTGCTGGGCGACAAGTTCATCGAGATCAGCTCGGGCTCGCCGGTCTATCCGGCGATCCCTTCTGAAGGGTCCATCCCGGCGGCGCAGCCGACGAACGTCGACGCCCTGATCGCCTCCGGCGAGGACGTGATGGACAACGTCGTGCAGATCTCCCACTCGCTGAACAACATCCTGGACCGCATGGAGCGGGGCGAGGGCATCCTCGGCCAGCTCACCAAGGACACGCCAGAGAGCCAGCGGCTCCAGCAGTCGCTGGTGAAGACCTCGGAGAGCATGGAGCGCATCGCCTACACCATCGAGCACGGCCAGGGACCGCTGCCGCGCATGCTCAACGATCAGGCTCTGGCGGACCAGCTCGCCCGCTCCCTCGAACGCTTCGAAACCCTGCTCGCCCAGGCCCAGGACGGCCCGGGGCTGCTGCCGGGTCTGCTCAACGATCCCGCGATACGCACGCAGTTCAACGACACCCTCGCCTCGCTCAACCAAGTGTCGCGGGACCTGCAGGCGTTCACCGCCGACCTGGAGAGCAGCGACGCCCTGCTGCCGCGCCTGGTGAAAGACAAGGAGTACGGGCGGGAGGTGGCCGAGCAGGTGCGCCAGTTCGTCACGCGGCTCAACGAGATCTCCGCCAAGATCTCGCAGGGCGAGGGCTCGGCGGCGAAGCTGATCAACGATCCACAGGTCTACGAGGCCGTCAACGACATCCTCATCGGCGTCAACGAGTCGCGGATGCTGCGCTGGCTGATCCGCAACCGGCAGAAGAAGGGCATCGAGACGCGGTACGAGGAGACGAAGAAATCGATCGAGGAGCAGGGAGGAACGGTGCCGCCGCTCGACGCCGGGCCGGACGCGACGACGAAGCCGGAGGCGAAGCCTGAGGCACCGGCGGAGCCGCCGCCGGCCTCCGAAGAGAAGCCGCCGCCGCCCGGCTCCCTTTCAGGAGTTGTTCGTAGGGGCGGGGCTTGTCCCCGCCCTGAGATGGAGGCCGC
>JBIOVX010000197.1:0-23004 GCA_044868005.1 Thermoanaerobaculia bacterium
GGGTTCCCCCCCAATGTAGAGACGCGCCGCGGCGCGTCTCTACATTGGGGGGGAACCCGTGAGGCCGAGCCGCCGCGTCACCTCTGCCGCGGTCTCCTCGATGCTGCGGCTGCCGTCCACGGTCAACACTTGAAGCCCGCGCTCTCGCGCAGCCTTTTCGACAGCCGCCGCCACCAGCGTGTCGCGCTCCATCCACCTCGCGAAGGCCTGGTCCGGATCGGCGCACCGGGCGAGCAGCTCCCGAGCCATCGTGGTGCGGGATGCATGGAAGCTTCGCCGGACCGCCGGGCTGGAGATCAGCCACACCGCGCGCCGCGGCTCCGCGATCCTCTCCGGCAGCAGACCGACCCCCTCCGCCAGCACCGGTCCCGGAAAAGCCGCGAGGTCTTCGAAGACCATCTCCAACTCGTCTGCATAGAAGTCGAGCAGATCCGTCGCCCGGGACTCCGGGGACCCCCTGAACAGCTCTTCCGGAGCCAGATCGGCGACGCGGCAGAAGCGCGCGTGGCGCGCGGGATCGGCCCGCCGCCGGTGCTCCTCGAAGTGGTCGTCGCACGAGTACAGGGCGAGCCCGTGCTCGGCGGCTATCAGCCGGGCTACGGAGGTCTTCCCCGCGCAGGCGGAGCCGCCGAGCCAGTAGACGTGGGGGAGGGGGCGCATCGGCGTACTCTGCCAGATTGCTCTTAGACTCTCCACGATGTCTCGCAATCCCGAGCCTTCCTGGGTCCTCGCTCCGGGTGCGGCCTGGCCCGTCGCGCTGGAGGAGAGGGAAGGACCCAGCTTTCTCGTCCACCAGGCGCGGTTTCACATCGGCGACGCGCTGTGGCTGACGCCGCTGCTGCGCCAGATCCGTCGGCGGTTCCCGGCCGCGCGCACGACCGTGGTCGCGCCGCCGGCCGCGCTGCCGGTGTTCGCGGGCAATCCCCACGTGGCCGAGATCGTGCCGTATGCGCCGCGGGCGGCGGCCAAGCAGGGCGTCCTGGATTCCCTCGCCGGCCGCCGGTTCGACGCCGCCCTCTTCGCCTTCGCCCGCCGGCCCGAGAGCCGCTGGCTGGCCCGGGCGGTGAACGCTCGCCACCGCGTCAACCTGGAGTACTTCGATCCGGCGCTCGATAGCGGGCAGATCCCGTCGTGGCTGACTCACGAGGGCTGGTGCGTCTGGGGGAGCCTCCCCAGCCCGCGGATGCTCCTGCACCTCCTCGACCCTCTGCTCGGCGCGGAACGGCCCGCTTGGACGGAGGAGGACCGCCGCGTCGAGCTGTACCTCTCGCAGCAGGCGCGGCGGCGGGCGGACGAGGTCCTGAACGCCAGAGGCATGACCGGGGAGCCCTTCGCCGTTCTCGCGCCCGGCGGCTATTCCTCGCGCCGCTGGCCCGCGGAGCGCTTCGCCCGTCTCGCCGCCCGCCTGGCCCGGGACTTCGGGATGCACGTCCTGATCGAGGGCAGCCCGCGCGAGGAGACTCTGCTGGCGAAGGTGGCGGCGCGGGCGGCAGACCGGCGCGTCGTCGCGGCGGCCGATCCTCTGGAGGTCTTCGCCGCCCTGCTCGAGAGAGCCCGCCTGCTGGTGGCCAACGACAGCGCGCCCATCCACCTCGCCGAGGTCTTCGCCACGCCGACGCTCTATTTCGCCCAACGCGAGAAGCTGGTGCACTCCCGTCCGGCGGGGGAAGCCTGCCGGGCGCTCTATGACGAGAGGGAGAACGACCTCCGCCGCATCACGGTGGAGCAGGCGATGGAAGCCGCGGAGGAGGTTTTTCGAGGGTTTGCAAAAGCTCGGGATTCGGAGTAACCTACCCGCGTCTCGCAGACTTGAATGAGCGTATTGGGTCCGGCGCATGGGGTCCTCCCCTGAGGATTCCTCGCGTCAGGGCTTTTGCCGTTCTCTAAGGAGGGATTGTGATGAAGCGGAGAGCCGTCCTCACCCCCGCCCTCTGTATCTGCATCTGCATCGCAGCGCTGTTCGCCGGAGCCGGCTCGGCGGGAGCCCAGGTGACATGCACGGATCAGAACACCGTCACCGCCCACGTCGTGGTCCTCGACCAGGTCATCATGCTCACCCGCTTCGGAGCGCAGATCCCCGGCGGCATGATCTACGCCCTGGCGCGGGACGTGTTCCCCACGGGCACCACGCCGCAGCAGGAGACGGAGGAGAACAGTTGCCGCTGGCAGAAATGCACGCACGGCCACGTCCAGTTGCGCAGCACCAAACGGCCGCGGCCCATCGTGCTGCGGGTCAACGAGCGCGAATGCCTGAACATCGACTTCCAGAACCTGCTGGCGGAGACCAACGAAGGCAACCTGCAGACCTCGACCCGCAGCGCCTCCATCCACGTCATGGGCATGTCGTGGGCCGACGGGCCCCAGGACGACGGCAGCTACGTGGGGAAGAACCCTTCGAGCCTCGTGGCGCCGGGGAACCGCACTCCGTACCGTCTCATCGCCGACCAGGAAGGCTCCTATTTCCTCTCCAGCATGGCCGATTCCTGGAGCACCATGAAAACAACGCTTGGCAAGGCCGACGGCGGCACCCTCTCGCTCGGCCTTTTCGGCGTGGTCAACATCCAGCCCAGCGGCACGAGCGCCGGGCAGAGCTGGCAAGCCGAGTGGTATCGCAGCCAGGTGACCGAGCAGGACCTCTGCCTGGCGACGCCGAAAAAGGACAAGGATCATCCGGAGGGCCATACGTGGAGCGATGGCCGCTGCACGCGTCCGTCCGCCAATTCGTTGCCGGTGATCGACTACCAGGCCACCTACCCGGATAAGCACCCGCGCGCAGGCCTGCCGATCCTCAACATGAGGTGCAACGTCCCGAAGCTTTGCGACAAGAACGAGCTGATCTACAGCGACCTCACGGCGGTCATCACCGGACCGAAGGCCGGCCGGTTCCCGAACAAGCCGACCAGGCAGCAGCCGCCGGCGCTGCGCCCGGTCTACGTGTCGCCCGACCGCCTGCAGCCCTACCGCGAGTTCACCATCATCTACCACGAGAGCTTCCAGGTCCTGCAGGCGTTCAATAGCCAGTACAAGGGCACGCCGGTCGTCCAGGCGGCGGCGGACAACTTCGGCATCAACTACGGCATGGGGGGGCTCTCGACCCCCTTGCTCTCCAACCGTTTCGGCATCGGCCCTGCCGGCGAGTGCGCGGCCTGCAAGTACGAGGAGTTCTTCCTCAGCTCCTGGGCGCTCGGCGATCCCGCCATGCCGGTGGACAGCCCCGTGGCGGGCCAGTGCATCGCGCAAGGCACGTGCTCCGACGGGACTTCCTGCGACCCCGACAAGCCGAACCAGTGCGGCGGCAACGCTTGCACGTTCACCGAGTACAAATGTGATGCGGCGCAGAACCGGCCGACGGCGGCGCTCTATCCGGACGACCCGTCCAACGTCTACCACAGCTACATGTCGGACCACGTGAGATTCCGGATCTCCCACGCCGGCGCCGACCTGCACCACCTGCACCACCAGCACGCCCACCAGTGGCTGGGCACGCCCAACTCTCCGAACGGCGACTACCTGGACAGCCAGTCGATCGGTCCGGGCTCGTCGTTCACCCTGGAGATGGTCTACAACGGCAGCGGCAACTTGAACCAGACGGTGGGAGACTCGATCTTCCACTGCCACTTCTATCCCCACTTCGCCTCGGGCATGTGGTCGCTCTGGCGCGTGCACGACGTCTTCGAGCGGGGCACCGAGCTCTGTACGCCGCAGCAGATCCAGCAGAAGACCTGTACCGTCGGGCAGCCCGCTCCAAACTCCCGCGCCCTGCCGGACGCCGAGATCGCCCGCGGCACTCCGATCCCGGCGGTCGTGCCCATGCCGACGTTACCCATGGCCCCCGCGCCGGCCCGGGTGCAGCTCGCGAGCTTCTGCTCGAACGATCCGTCGAAGGCCTGCGCGGCCGATGCCGAGTGCGGCAGCGGCAACGCCTGCCAGCAGAGCTTCTGCGTGGTGCAGACCGACGCCAAGACCGGCGGGGAGGGGCCGTGCGTGGCCGCCATCCAGGCGAGCGCCGATCCCAAGAGCACCTGGGAAGAGGGCAAGAAGTACCTCAACCCCGGCTACCCGTTCTTCATCCCCGGCATCGCCGGCACGCGGGCGCCTCATCCGCCGATGGATTTCGCCTACGCCTGCCGCGACAGCGGCGCCGTCTGCAAGCCCGGCGACGCCAACGCCTGCGGGGCCGGCGACCTCTGCAAGCCGATGGACGGCGGCCTGCCGCGCCACCTGATCGTCCGCGGCGGCACGGCCGTGTTCCCGCAACCCCTCGACCAGACCGACTTCAGCAAGGAGCTCGAAGAAGTCCAGGGGCTCAAGCTGCCGGAGGACGGGACGTTGGTCGAGAAGATCGCCATGGCGACCCATGCCCAGCGGTTCCACGACACCCAGCTCCCGGACGGGCGGCAGACGGGCATCTGCAACGACAACTTCGCCCCCTGCACGCCCGGCACGCCCGGCGATCGTTCGCAATGCCAGAATCCGTTCGCCGCGAAGTGCGATCCCGACGGCAGCATCAACTTCGTCCTCAACGGCCTGCCGCCGACGCCCGGCGCGCCTTACGCCGACCCGTGCATCCGCTTCGAGCGCCAGGGCGGACCGGCCGGGGACCTGCTGACGCGCAGCTATCTCGCGGCCGACATCCAGTTCGACGCCATCTTCAACAAGTCCGGCTGGCACTTCCCGCAGCAGCGCATCCTCTCGCTGTGGGGCGACGTCCAGCCGACGCTCGACGGCACGCGGGCGCCGGAGCCGCTGTTCATGCGCGTCAATTCCTACGACTGCGTCGACTACGCGTACACCAACCTGGTGCCCAACGTCTACGAGCTCGACGACTTCCAGGTGCGCACGCCGACCGACATCATCGGCCAGCACATCCACCTGGTGAAGTTCGACGTCACCTCCTCCGACGGCTCGGGCAACGGCTGGAACTACGAGGACGGCACCTTCGCCCCCAACGAGGTGACCGAGCGCATCGACGCCATCAACAAGGACGGCGGCCTCTACGGGCCCTACACCGGCGGCAAGCTGCCGCCGCCGGTCCCGCTCACGGCCGGCTACATCAAGTTCTTCGGCCCCGGGCAGAACAACCAATGGGTCGGCTCCCAGGCCACCCTGCAGCGCTGGTACACCGATCCGCTCTACAACAACTACGGCATCTGCAGCACCGATCTCCGCAAGAGCTGCACGCTGGGCGAGATGCAGAACGGCATCAGCACCGGCAAGAGCCCGTGCCCGGGTAACGGCGTCTGCGTCTCCAGCGCCGGCAAGTGCTCGGACAACGGCAAGGCGTGCACGGATCAGGACCTGCGCCTGTGCGGCAGCCCGAAGGCGGACTGCAATCCCGACTTCGACCGCACCCTGCGCTCGGTCTTCACCCACGACCACTTCGGCCCCTCCACCCACCAGCAGACAGGCCTCTACGCCGGCCTGATGGCCGAGCCCAAGGGCTCGCAGTGGCTGAACAACCAGACCGGCGAGGTGTTCGGCGGCTACGACCCCAGCACGGGCGAAAACTACCCGGGCCGCACGGTGACGCAGAACGGCGTCACGGTATCCGACGGCGGGCCGACGAGCTGGCAGGCCGTCATCCAGACGCCGAATCTGAAGCAAAGCTACCGCGAATACTTTTTCGAGGTCCAGGACTCGGCTCTGATGTTCCAGCCGTTCAGCGTCAGCTCCGAGTTCGACCCGCGCGGCTGTCAGGACTCGGACTCCTCCGAGCCTTGTGGCTTCTGCTCCTATAACGGCGTGTGCGTCGAAACCGCCAGCGGCCAGGTGGCTTCGCCGGTGACCCAATGCGTGGTCAATCCGCCCGGAGGTGCGGTGACCGCGAGCTGTACCTCGGGTACCGAATGCCGTCTCCACCTCGACCACCTCACCCGGTGCACGCCGGCCAACTACCAGACGACCTGCTACGGCCAGACGCAGGGCGTCGTCTCCTCGTGCAACTTCATCCCCGGCATCCCCAGCACGAGTTGGGCGGCCGCCGGCACGCCGATCGACGCGGGCCAGGGAGCCGGCCCCGGTGGAGTCGAGGCGATCACCTTCAACAACGCCACCAACAACTTCTCCTTCAACTATCGCAACGAGCCGCTCTACGCCCGCACCACGGACCCGTCGACGGGCAACCCGATGCCGGGCAAGCACGGGGACATGGCCTTCGCCTACAGCTCGGCGCTCGACCGGCCCAACCTGACCATCGGCTTCTGCAATCCCTACTCGGTGCCATGCCGCTTCTGCTCCGACAACGGCCTCGCGTGTACGCCCGAGGACGTCTCGAAGTGCGCGGACCCCAAGACGGCCATCTGCGGCCCCTACCCACCGCTGACCCCGGGGGTGAGCCGGAACGATCCCTTCACGCCGCTGCTGCGCGCCTACGCGGGCGACAACGTGCAGGTCCGGCCGCTCATCGGAGCGCATATCAATCCGCACAACTTCACGATCCACGACCTGAACTGGCTGCTCGAGCCCTCCTACGTCGATTCGGGATGGCGCAACAGCGAGGTGATGGGCATCTCCGAGCACTTCGAGCTGGCCTTGCAGGTGCAGCCGAAATTCAAAGAGACTTTCACGGCCTCGGCGGACAGCAAGCCGTGGACCGATTACCTCTACCAGCCGGGCCTCGCGGCCATCGAGCAGGCGAGCGGCAACTGGGGCCTGCTGCGCGCGTACGACCGCATCCAGAAGGACCTCTTCCAGGTGCCCGGTAGCAAGCCCGAGGGCGAGCGGATTGCCGTCTGCCCGCCCGACGCAAAGGTGCGCTCCTACGAGGTCGCGGCCCTGAGCGTGCGCAACCTTCTGAAGGGGAATCAACTGGTCTACAACCAGATCCTCGGCTTCAAGGATCCCGAGGCGATCGTGCTCGTCGACCGCAAGGATCCCAAGCTCACGTGCACCCCGCCCGGCAGCTTCAACTGCTCCTATGAGGGCAAGCCCGAGCCGCTCGTCCTGCGCGCCGCGGCCGGCGAATGCATCAACGTAACGCTGCAGAACGGCCTGCCGCCCGCCACCTCCGGTCTCTGCCCGGACGGCACCTCCTGCACCTACGGCGACGTCTGCAGCGACAAGAAGCTCTGCCAGCTCTACGGCTCCTGCTGGAACGACGCCTCCCTCTCCTGCACGCCCGCCGCGGCATCGTCCTGCGAGGCGGTCACCTGCTCGTGCACGGGCACGGATTGCCAGAAGACCTGCAGCAACAACGACAACGTGAACTGCACCACCGTGGCGGACTGCCCAGGGCCCTGCAACGCCGTCATCGGGCTGGGGATAGGCTCCGGACAGGTGGACACCCAGGTATCGGTCACGTCGCTGAACGTGGGCCTGCGGCCGCAGCTCGTCACTTTCGACGCCCGCACCAGCGACGGCACCAACGCCGGCTTCAATCCGGAGCAGACCGCCGCGCCGCAGCAGTCCGTCCAGTACACCTGGTACGCGGGCAACGTCGACGCCGCCTCCGGCAAGCACATCCCCATCGAGTTCGGGGCCGCCAACCTGCTGGCGGCCGATCCGATGAACCACTACCTCCACGGCCTCTTCGGCGGCTTGATCATCGAGCCCAAGGGGGCGAGCTTCAAGCCGGCGACCGGGACCACCTCGGTGGTCTCCTTTACCGACGTGCACGGCCGGCCGCGGCAGTTCCGCGAGTTCGTGATCTTCGCCCAGGACGACACGAACGACTTCTCCGGCAACTTCAACGCCGTCAACTACGCCAGCGAGTACCTGTTCGGCGGCAATGGTCCCATCCGCTTCTGCGGACCTGCCAATACCCAGGCCGGCTGCGACAGCTCGGACAACTCCTGCGTCAACACGGCGGCCTTCTTCTGCAACCAGACGGTAGGGAACCAGCAACAGTGCGTGCCCGTGGGAAAGTCGTGCGTGGACAGCAGCGGCAACTGCGTCGAGTGTGACCAGCAGCCGCCGTTCCCGACGACGCCGACCTTCCTGGCCTGCGCCGGCGAGGAGGTGCGGTTCCGCCTGCTGCACGGCGGCGGCACCAACACCAACAACACCTTCGAGCTGTTCGGCCACGTCTTCTCCGAGCAGCCATACATGACTCGCAAGGAGCACTGCATCCCCCACCTCACGCACACGAACCTCTACGCCTCGCAGGTCCAGGGCATGGAGAACCTGTGCGGCAGCAAGGAGTTCACGCTCGAGACGCTGCTGACCGGCGGCGTGTGGAACGACAACCTGGGCGAGTGGAAGGGCTCGCGCCCCGGCCACGGGCCGGGCAACCACTACGACATCATCGTCGAGGCCGGCGGTGCGAACGCGGAGCCGGGCGACTACATGTACCGCTCGTTCCCGGCGTTCCATTACAACCTCGGCCTGTGGGGGATCTTCCGGGTGCTGCCGCGCAGCGACCCCGGCCTGAAGTGCATCGCTCGGGCCGGCGGGCCTTCCGCGGTCTCCGCGGCCGAGGGAGGACCGGGAGGCGAGCCCTGAGCCGATGAGAGGACGCCGGTTGCAGCGCGTCTCGCTCCGGTGCCCCGCGGCCTTCGCGGCCGTGGCCGGGGCGCTCTTCGGGGCGGCGGCCGGCGCCGCCCCGCCCGCGCCCGAGCGCACGTGGCGGGCGGTGCGCGAGGGGATCGTCATCGAGCTCGGCGTCGAGCCGGTGGCGGGCGGCGGAGAGCTGCGCGAAGGCGACGACGCCGCTTTCCGCCTCCGCCTCTCCGACGCGGCCGCGGGCCAGCCGCTCGCCGGCCTCAGCCCCGCGGCCTGGGTCTCTCGCCTCGCGCCGGGCGAAACCTTGGACGGCCCCGCTTGCGTGCGCAAGGTCGAGGAGTTCGTCGGCGGCAGCATCCTCACCCGGCCGCAGCTCGACCTCAACGTCTATTACGTTCTGGCTCTCAACCACGACGCTTCGATCAGCGTGGTCGACCCCTTGTTCGGCTTCGGGGGATCGAAGCTGCTGGCCATGATCCGGCTGCTTTCTCCCGGCGAGGACTGGGCGTTGACGGCGGACCAGAAGCGGCTCTTCGTCTCTCAGCCCGAGTCGGACCGTGTGGCCGCGGCCGACACCGCCACCTGGGAGGTGGAGAAGCAGATCGACGCCGGGCGGCGCCCCTCGCGCGTGGTCCTGCAGCCGGACGGCGCCTACCTTTGGGTGGGCCTGGAGCCGGCCGGCGGCGCGGGGTCGGGCGTGGCGGTGGTCGACGCCCGCAACCTGCGGGTGGTGGCGCGCATCCCCACCGGCAAGGGGCGGCACGACATCGCAGTCAGCGACGACAGCCGCTTCGCGTTCATCACCAACGAGGACGACGGCACGCTGTCGGTGATCGACGTGGCGCGGCTCGCCAAGGTGGCCGACGTCCACGTCGGCTCGCGGCCGGCGTCGGTGGCCTGGTCGTCCCTGGCCGCCGCGGCGTACGTGGCCGCCGAGGGGGACGGCGCCGTGGTGGCCGTCGACGGCGGCGGGCGCGTGCTGGCGCGTGCGGCGGCCGCGCCGGGCCTCGTCCAGATCCGCTTCGCGCCGGACGGCCGCCTCGGCTTCCTGTCGAACCCCAAGACGGACACCCTGTACGTCCTCGACGTGCCGTCGAACCGCCTGATCCAGACCGGCGAGATGCAGCGCGAGCCCGACCAGGTCGCCTTCTCCGACGAGCTGGTCTACGTGCGCCACCGCGGCAGCGATACGGTCCTGATGATCCCTCTCGACGTGGTCGGCAAGGAAGGCGGCACGGTCCCCATCGTCGACTTTCCCGGCGGCGAGCATCCGTTCGGCCAGGGGAGACGGCCGAGCCGCGCCAGCTCCATCGTGCAGGTCCCCGGCGAACCGGCGGTGCTGGTGGCCAATCCGGCGGACCAGATGATCTACTACTACAAGGAAGGCATGGCGGCGCCCATGGGCGGGTTCAAGAACTACGACCGCGAGCCGCGGGCCGTGCTGGTGGTGGACCGCAGCCTGCACGAGCGGGGCCGGCCGGGCACCTACGAGACCGTGGCGCGCCTGCCCCCGCCCGGCCGCTATCGGGTGGCCTTGTTCGTCGACAGCCCGCGCACCATCCATTGCTTCGAGGCCGAGGTGACGGCCAACCCCGCGCTGGAGGCGCAGCGCCGCGCCAACGAGCCGGTGCGCGTCGCGCCCCTCTCCGCGGGCGGGGAGGTGGCCGCGGGCGAGGCCGTGCCGCTGCGCTTCCGGCTCACCGATCCCTGGAGCGGCAAGCCCCGGTCGGGCGTCCGCGACTTGGTCGTCCTGGCCTATCCGGCCGCGGCCACCTGGCAGAACCGTCTGGCGGCGCGCGAGGTGGGCGAGGGGGTCTACGAGGCCTCGTTCGTGCCGCCCGCCGCCGGCACCTACTTCGTGGTGGTCGAGAGCGCGTCGCAGCGGCTGCCGTTCCACCGCTCACCGCGGCTGACCCTGCACGCCGTCGCGAGAACTCCGCCCGCTCCCTGAGATGTACCTGCCGGACCTGGCCGTCGCCCGCGCCGCCTACGACGCTATCGCCGCCGAGTACGACGACCGGGTCGCGCCTTCCTCCTGGGTGCGCGAGCGCCTGTGGGAGCGGCTGGACGCGCTGTTCCCTCCCGGCTCGCGCGTGCTCGACGCGACGGCCGGCACCGGGCTGGACGCCCTGCACCTCGTGGATCGGGGAGTCGAGGTCACCGCCTGCGACCTGTCGCCGGGGATGCTCGCACGGCTGGCGGTGAGAGCTCCATCGGTCCCGGTCGTCGTCGCCGATCTCTCCCATCTGGACGGATTGGACGGATTGGACGAGCTGGACGCCGCGGGTCCTTTCGACGGCGTGATCTCCACCTTCGCCGGGCTCAACGCCGCGGCCGATCTCTCCGGTTTCGCGCGTGCCGCCTCCCGGCTCGTGCGTCCGGGAGGCATGCTCTTCCTGCACGTGCTCGGGCGCTGGCGGAAGGCGTGGCGTGGAACGCTGAACGTAAACATCGCGGGAGTGGACGTGCCGCACCGGCTGTGGACGCCCCGCGAGCTCGCCCGCGTCTTCGCCGGCGATTTCTCGCTCTCCCGCGTCGCCGGACAGGGTATCCTGCGGCCTGTGGACGATCCCGGCCGGTTTTCGCACCTCGATCGCCTGGAGCAGGCGCTCTCGGCTCTGCCCGTCCTCCGCGACTTCGGGACCTTCTTCTCCGTCGAGCTGATCCGCCGTGGCTGACGTCCTGCTGGCGCACTCCTTCTTCCTCAAGAACGACCCCAAGCAGGTCGCGAAGATGCGTCCCTACGCGCCGCTGGGCACGCTCTACGCGGCCGCGCAGCTCCGGCAGGAGGGCCACGCCGTGGCGCTGTTCGACGCCATGCTGGCGGCGGGGGAGGAGGAGCTCGCCGCGGCCCTTGACGAGCACCGGCCGGACTTCTTCGTGCTCTACGAGGACAGCTTCAACTTCCTCAACAAGATGTGCCTGGAGCACACGCGCGCCGCGGCCTGCCGCATGAGCCGCGCGGCGCGCGAGGCCGGAGCGACCGTGCTGGCCGCGGGCGCGGACGTCACCGACCATCCGCGCGTCTACCTGGAAAGCGGCGTGGACTACGCCTTGCCGGGCGAGGCGGACCACACCGTCGGCGAGCTCATCGCTGCCCTGCGCGCCGGCCGGCCGGTGGAGGAGATCCCCGGCCTGGCCGTGGCCGATCCGCGCGCGCCGGGCGGGGTACGGCGCACCGTTTCGCGGCCGCTGGAGCGCCACCCCGACGCCTTTCCCCTGCCGGCGTGGGACCTGGTGGACGCCGAGCGCTACCGCGCCGCCTGGCGCCAGGCGCATGGCTACTACAGCGTCAACCTGGTGACCACCCGCGGCTGCCCGTTCCACTGCAACTGGTGCGCGAAGCCCATCTGGGGCCGGCGCTACGCCATGCGCTCGCCGGGCAACGTAGCCGAGGAGATGGCCCTCGTGCAGCGTACGCTGGCGCCGGACCACGTCTGGTTCGCCGACGACATTTTCGGTCTCCAGGCGAAATGGGTGGCCGACTTCGGCCGCGAGGTCGAGGCGCGGGGCGTGCGCATCCCGTTCACCATCCAGTCGCGCGCCGACCTGATGACCGAGGTGGCCGTCGAGGGACTCTCGCGGGCCGGCTGCGCCGAGGTCTGGCTGGGCGCCGAGAGCGGCAGCCAGAAGGTGCTCGACGCCATGGACAAGGGGATCCGTGTCGAGGAGATCGTCGCGGCCACTCGCCGCCTGCAGGCCGCCGGCATCAGGGCCTGCTGGTTCCTCCAGTTCGGCTACCCGGGTGAGACCTGGGACGACATCCTGGCCACGGTGAGCCTGGTGCGCGAGAACCTGCCGGACGACGTCGGCGTGAGCGTCTCCTATCCTCTCCCGGGGACCAAATTCTTCGACATGGTGCAGGCGGAGCTGGGGGAGAAGACCCGCTGGCAGGACAGCAACGACCTGGCGATGATGTTCCAGGGGACGTACCAGACCCCCTTCTATCGCAAGCTCCGCCAGGTGGTGCACCGGGAGGTGGAGATCCGCAGGTCCGGCGCGGCGGACGCCGAGGCGTTGCGCAGCCTCGGCGCCGACTGGCGCGAGCTGGAGCGCCTCGAAAACACCTGCCGCAGCGCCGCGCCGACGGCGGTCCATAAACCTTACGAAACCCTTCCCGTTCCCGATCTCACGAAAGCCTGGAACTGAGCCATGCCGGACCTGCTGCTCACCCACGGCTACTTCCTGGAGGAGGACGAAAAGGAGCGGGAGATCATGAAGCCCTATCCCACTCTGGGGCTCCTCTATCTCTCCTCCTTCCTGAGGCAGCGGGGTTTCGGCGTCGAGGTCTTCGATACCACCTTCGCGCGCCGGGAGGAGCTGCTGGCCCGTCTGGACCGCGATCCCGGCGTGATCGGCCTCTACACCAACCTCATGACCCGCCGGCCGGTGCTGGACCTCATCGCCGCGGCGAAGGCGCGCGGCTGGACCGTGGTGCTCGGCGGCCCCGAGTCCGCCGGCTATCCCGAGGAGTACCTGGCGCGCGGCGCCGACGTGGTGGTGCTCGGGGAAGGGGAGGAGACCCTCGCCGAGCTGCTGCCGGCTCTCGGCGGGCGGGGAGCCCACCGGCTGCACGGAGTGGCCGGCACGGTCTTCCGCGACGAGGACGGACGGACCGTTCGCAACGCCGAGCGGGCGCAGATGGCGGACCTCGACGCCCTGCCGTGGCCGGACCGGGAGCAAATCGATCAGCAGAAGTACATCGAGGTCTGGCGCCGGCACCACGGCATGGGCAGCGTCAACCTCATCACCGCCCGCGGCTGTCCCTACAAGTGCCGCTGGTGCTCGCACGCCGTCTTCGGCTTCAGCCACCGGCGGCGCGGCTGGCGCGACGTGGCCGACGAGGTGGAGCACATCCGCGACCGCTATGCGCCGGACCAGGTGTGGTACGCCGACGACGTGTTCACCATCAACCACCGTTGGCTCTTCGATTATGCGGCCGAGCTGAAGCGGCGCGGCCTGCGGCTCCCTTTCGAAACCATTTCGCGGGCCGACCGCATGATGCGCGACGAGGTGCTCGCGACGCTGGCGGAGATGGGCTGCTACCGTGTCTGGATCGGTTCGGAGAGCGGCAGCCAGCGCATCCTCGACGCCATGGAGCGCGGCGTCACCGCCGAGCAGGTGCGGTGGGCGACGAAGGCGGCGCAGCGGCACGGCATCCAGGTCGGCATGTTCCTCATGTGGGGCTACGAGGGGGAGACGCTGGAAGACGTCGAGGCGACGATCGAGCACGTCAAGCAGGCCGGTCCGGACGTCTTCTTCACCACCGTCGCCTACCCGATCAAGGACACTGCCTATTACGGCGAGGTGGCGGACCGCATCGTCGCCCCGCTGCCCTGGGACGAGGCGACGGACCGCCAGTATCAGATCCGCGGCCGTCACTCCCGCGCCTATTACCGGCAGGCCGACCGCTGGCTGCGCAACGAGGTGGCGGGGAACCAGGCCGAGGCGCTCGCGGCGCGCGAGGCGATGCTGGCGATGGCGGGGGAGGTGGAGGCGTGAGCTCCCCTGGGAGCGCCGGCGTCCCGCCGGCTCTGACTTTGCTTCAAGCGAGCGAAGAGCCGGCGGGACGCCGGCGCTCCCAGGAAACTCCCTTCGACGCCCTCGCCGCCGACTACGATTCTAGCTTCACCACCACGCCCCTCGGCGTCCTGCTCCGCCAGGCCGTCTGGCGCCGGCTGGACGCGCGCTTCGCACCGGGAGACCGCGTCCTCGAGCTCGCCTGCGGCACGGGCGAGGACGCCGTGCATCTCGCGCGGCGCGGCGTCCGGATCCTGGCGACCGACGCCTCGCCTGCCATGGTGGAGGCGGCACGCGCGAAGGCTGCGGCTGCCGGGACGGCGGAGTCCGTGGCAGCCCGTTGCGTCGCGATCGAGGAGATCGGCGATCTCGCCGGGACCTTCGACGGCGCCTTTTCCAGCTTCGGCGGGCTCAACTGCGTAGCGGATCTCGAAGGCGTGGCGTGCTCGCTCGCTGCGCTGCTGCGGCCCGGGGCTCCTCTTCTGCTTTGCGTCATGGGTCCGCTCGTACCGTGGGAGTGGCTGGGTTTCCTGGCCCGTGGACGGCCGGGCGATGCGTTCCGGCGACTGCGGCGGGGAGGAGCAGCCTGGCGCGGGATCACCGTCCGCTATCCCTCGATCCGATCCCTGCGCCGCGCCTTCGCTCCGGCGTTCCGGTTGACGCGGGTCTCCGCGATCGGCGCCTTGCTGCCGCCGACGGAATTCGAAGCTTGGACGCGGCGTCATCCCCGTCTCCTCGCATCCCTGGCGAGCTTGGAGCGGCGCTTCGAGACCGTGCCGCCGCTCCCCTGGCTGGCGGACCACTATCTGGCCGAGCTGGAGCGGACCGCGGCATGACCGTCCTCGCTCCCGCCCCGCGCTCCGCCCCCGCCGAGGCGCCGCTCCTGCCGCGGACCGACCCGATCGCGCGCCTGCCGATCCTCATCCTCTTTCCTCACAGCCGCTGCAACTGCCGTTGCCTGATGTGCGACATCTGGCGGGCGCGGGGCAAGGAGGAGATCGCGGCGGCCGAGGTGGAGCGCTGGCTCCCGGAGTGGCGGGCGCTCGGCGTCGAGCGGATCGTCCTCTCGGGCGGCGAGGCGCTGCTCCACTCGCACCTGCGGGATTTTTGCGCGCCGCTGCGCCGGGCCGGCATCGGCATCACCCTGCTCTCGACCGGCCTGCTGCTGGCGCGCGACGCCTCCTGGCTGGTGCGCTATTGCGACGACGTCATCGTGAGCCTCGACGGTCCCCGCGAGGTGCACGACCGCATCCGCAACCTGCCGCGGGCCTACGACAAGCTCGCCGAGGGCGTGGCCGCCGTGCGCGCCGCCGGCCCCGAAGTGACGGTCTCCGGACGGTGCGTCGTGCAGCGCGGAAACTGCCGCGAGCTGCGCGCCACGGTGGCCGCGGCGCGCGAGATCGGCCTCGACCGCATCAGCTTTCTCGCCGCCGACGTTTCGAGCGAAGCGTTCAACCGGCCCGGGGGATGGGACGGCGAGCGTGCCGCCGCCGTGGCGCTCGCGGCCGAGGATCTCCCTTTCCTGGAGGCTGAGATCGAGGCGATCGAGGAGAACGACTTCGCCAGCGGCTTCATCGCCGAGGCGCGGCAGAAGCTGAAGAGTCGCCTGCACGATTATTTCGCCGCGCTGCTCGGCTCGCGTGACTTTCCCGCCGTCGAGTGCAACGCCCCTTGGGTCTCCAGCGTGATCGAGGCCGACGGCACGGTCCGCCCCTGCTTCTTCCAGCCGCCGCTCGGCAACGTGCGCGAGACGGGCAGCTTCGCGGCGGTCCTCAACTCGCCGGCGGCGGTCGCCTGGCGGCGCGGGCTCGACGTGGCGCGCGACGCGATCTGCCGGCGCTGTGTCTGCTCGCTCGGCCTGCGGCAAGGAGCGGCGGGATGAGAGAGAAGGTCGTCCTCTACAACCCCCGCGCGGTCTTCTACACCATGCCGCTCGCCCTCGTCGCGGTGGGCTCGCACCTCGACCCCGAGCGTTACGAGGTGGTGATCGTGGACGGCCGCCTGGAGCAGGACCCGGTCGCCGCCGTCCTGGCGCACCTGGAGGGCGCGCTCTGCCTGGGCGTGACCGTGCTGACCGGCGCGCCCATCGCCGACGCCGTCCTCGTCTCCCGCGCGGCCAAGGCGCGCCGGCCGGACCTGCCCGTCGTCTGGGGCGGCTGGCACCCGTCCATGTTCGGACGCGAGTGCCTGGAGGAGCTGAGCGCGGACGTCACCGTCCAGGCCCAGGGCGAAATCACCTTCCACGAGGTCTGCGACCGGCTGGCCGCGGGGGAGGAGATCGCCGATCTCGCGGATTGTCCGGGCTGCTGCGTCCGTACGGCGAGCGGCGAGATCCATCAGGGTCCCGCCCGGCCTCTCCAGGACCTCAACCGCCTGCGCCCGCACGACTACAGCCTGCTGCCCGTCGAGCGCTACTACCAGCTCAAGGGCAAGCGGCAGCTCGACTACATCTCCTCCCAGGGCTGCGCCTTCCGCTGCGCCTTCTGCGCCGACCCGTTCGTCTACGACCGCAAGTGGGTCGGGCTCGCCCCGGAGCGCGTCGGCACCGAGGTCGAAGCCCTCTGGCACCGCTACCGCTTCGATGACCTTTCCTTCCAGGACGAGACCTACTTCACCTACGCGCCCCGCGTCGCGGCCGTGGCCGAGGAATTCCTGCGCCGCAACCTGCCGATCACCTGGGCCGCCACCCTGCGAGCGGACCAGGGCGCGCGCCTGCCGGAGGAGGTGATGGCGACCTGCCGGCGCTCCGGCCTGCGGCGGGTGATCATCGGCGTCGAGTCCGGATCCCAGGAGACGATCGACCGCATCAAGAAAGACATCAAGCTGGAGCAGGTCTTCGTCAGCGCCGAGAAGTGCCTGCGCCACGGCGTAGCCGTCATCTTTCCCTTCATCGTGGGCTTTCCCGGCGAGAGCGCCGAGAGCGTCCAGGCGTCGCTCGACGTGGCCAAGCGGCTGCGCGCGATGTCGCCTCGCTTCGAGACGCCGATCTTCTATTTCAAGCCGTACCCCGGCTCGCCGCTGACCGACGAGGCCGTGCGCGACGGCTACGCGCTGCCGTGCAGCCTCGAAAACTGGTCCCGCTTTGACTTCATCGGCTCCTCGGGACCATGGGTTAGCCCGGAGATCCACCGCAAGGTCGAGCGCTTCAAGTTCTACCAGCGCATCGCCTGGTCTCCCGGCAGCCCCTGGAGCCGCCCCGTCCGCCGCCTCGCCCGCTGGCGCCTCGGCCGGGACGCCTACGCGCTGCCGGTCGAAAAACTGGTCGCCGACCGGCTGTGGCCGCAGGCGGAGATGTCGTGAAAGCTCTCTACTCCGAGAGAATCCGGGTGATCGCTTTTTGGAGAGGAGTCAGCTTGTTTTCGAGGATATCCCAGATGAGCTCGAGATCGATGCCAAAGTAATTGTGGATCAAGATATCCCGCAAGCCGGCGATCTTTTTCCAATCGACGTCAGGATGCTTGGTCCGGATTCCCTCTGGGAGCTGCTTGACGGCTTCTCCGATGATCTCGAGATTCCTGACAACGGCATCAACGGTCCTGCGGTCGTCTTGAAACGAATCGAAGGAAAATCCACCTACGTAGTGTTGGATCCGACCGATCGACTCCAGCACATCCTCCAGATAGACCCTATAATCCCGGGGCATAGATCGTTTCCTGAAGGATCCTGTCCCGCAGTCGAGGCTTGATCACGGTGGATAGCACGAGATCGACTCGGTGTCCGAAGATGTCTTCGAGAAGGAGTTTGAGATCCATATAGTTGTCGAATGACTTGGCGCCGGGCTCGAATTCCACCAGGAAATCGAGATCGCTGACGTCGGTGGCTTCACCTCGGGCGTGGGAGCCGAAGAGGCCAAGCCTCAGCGCTCCCAGGGCCTGGATCTTCTCCCGATGGGTCTCGAGTGCGCGAAAGATTTGTTGTTGATCGAGCGCCATAGGATCGGTCCTCCTCTCCGGCAGATTCTAGCGCTACTCACAAGCTCTCCCGCGCCGGCTCCCGGAGCGGAATCAATTTCTTCGCCAGCCGCAGCTCCCAGGGGTTGTCCCAGCGGGCCGACTCGTAGCGCCTGCGCGCCAGCCCGCGCAGCACTGCCTTTCCCCACCCCGGCGTCCGGTAATCCTGAACCGTAGGGAACCGGCAGCCGAGGACGGTCGCGAAGTCCTTCACCCTCTGCCGGGCGCGCGGCGTGAGCCAGGGGGCGTCCTGGTGGCAGACCCAGCTCACCCATCGCGGCTGGGTCCACTCCTCGGGCGTCGTGGGCAGCGGCGGGCCGTCCGGGCCGTAGGTGTCGAGGCGCGGCAGCCGGGACCCATTGCGCGCCGCGGCCGGATCGCGCTGCGGCGTGGGGCTGTAGAAGTAAAGCACGACCTCGCACTCGGGGTGCAGCTCCTTGAGCCGCCGGATGAACAGAAAGGTTTTCTCCATCTCACCTTCGGGATCTTGCGGCCCGCCGAGGATGAACGAGAATTCGGGCACGACGCCATGGGCGCGGCAGAGGCGGGCGGCCTCGAAGGTGTGCTCGACGCGGCTGCCCTTCTTCATCTCGCGCAGCGCCTCGTCGCTCGCCGTCTCGGCGCCGATGTAGGCCATGCGCAGCCGGCTGCGGCGGATGAGCTCCCAGGTTGTCGCTGAAAATCCCGCCAGAGTGTCGGCGCGGGCATAGCACCACCAGGGCATCTCCAGATGCGCCAGCGCTTCGAGGACAGGGACGCTGGTCTCCTCGCGGTCGAAGAAGTTGTTGTCGTAGAACTGGGCGGCGGTGGCACCCCAGCGGTCGCGCAGGGTGGTGAGGGCCTGCACGATCCGCCCCGGGGTCTCCAGCCGGGTCACGCCGTCGAACATCGAGACCACGCCGCAGAAGGTGCAGCGATAGCGGCAGCCGATCGCCGCCTGATGGACCGCCGTGCGCGTGCCCATGAAGCTCGGCCGCAGATAGCCCGCCACGTCGCCGGCGCGCTCGTAGGGGAGGGGAGGGAAGCCGGCGGGCTCCTGGAACGGCCGGTCCGGGTTGTGGACGATCTCGCCGCCGTCGCGCTTCCAGGTCAGGCCGGCGATAGACGCTTCGTCCCGCGAGCCGGCGTCGGGAAGACGCGCCAGCAGCTCGAGGAGCGTCGTCTCGCCCTGGCCGCGGACGACGTAATCCACGTACGGCGCATTGATCGCCGCCTCGGGATAGAGGGTCGGGAAGTAGCCTCCCCAGAGGATCGGCACCTCCGGGCGGGCGGCGCGGATGGCCGCGGAGACCGCGATCGCCGGCCCCACCTGCGGACCCGGCATGACGCTCACGCCCACCGCGGCGGCGGGCTCCTCCTCCAGGAAGCGCAAGGCCGCGCCGATGGCGTCCGCCTCGACGTTGCCGTCGAGGATCCGGTAGCGGTGCCTGCCTTCGAGTACCGCGCCGAGCGCCAACAAGGAGAGCGGCAGCCGGATCGAACGCCGCGAGCAGATATAGGGATTGATCAGCAGGACGGCGGGACGCCGGGAGGACGGAGCCACAGCTAGCCCGCCTTGATCCGATGTACGGTGATCACCTCGTTGCCGAAGTCGCGCCGCATCGCCACCTCGACGCCGAGGCCGCGATGCTCGAGCCCCCGCAGCAGCGCCGCGCCGTCGCCGTCGGTCGAGAGCACCACCAGCGCCTCGCCGGCCGGCCGCAACGCCGGTCCCAGGCCCGCCGCGAAACGCTCCAGGACGTCGGTGCTCCGCCAGGCGCGGTCGAGGGAATTTGCCGGCTCGCCGCGAAAGAACGGGGGATTGAACAGCACGAGATCGAAGCGCTCGCCGCCGGCCGGAGAGAAGAGGTCTCCCTGCCGCGCGTCGATGCGCTCTTCCTGATGGTGGAGGAGGGCGTTGATGCGGGCGCAGCGCACGGCCTGCGGATTGACGTCCACAGCCACGGCCCGGAATCCGCGCCGGGCGGCGAACACGGCGCCCACCCCGCTGCCGGTTCCCAGGTCGAGGACCCGGATCTCCTCGGGGCGGGCCTGCCCCGGAGGTGTCCAGGCCATCACGGCGCGCGCCAGCAGCGCGCCGGAGCGAAAGACCGCCGGATTGAAGACCTCGGGGAGCACCACCAGCGGCACGCCATCGATCTCCTCGATGACGACCCGGCCGAGCCGCCGGCGAAGAACGGGACGCCAGACGGCAAGCCCGAGCGAGGAGACCAGCCTTGTTGCTGCATTCATCGCTGGAAGGCCGCCGGGTGTCGTCCGCCGAGACGCAGGGTGCTGGATCAAAACAATACCCTAGCAGAGAGCCGTACGAGGCGCAAAGGGCATCTTGCCACGCCGGCCTATCCGCCGTACCAAGCGGCAGGTTGACAGACCTCAGGCGGTGACTATAATTCTGGTCGATGCCGCGCCGGCCACGGTTCCAGATTATCTTCGCTCCGGAGACTCTGGCCCATCTCGACGCCATCCAGCGGAGTGACCACAAGCTGATTCAAACCACCGTAGAGGAGCAACTGAGCTTCGTGCCGGGACAAGCAACCCGTAATCGCAAGCCGTTGGAACGGCCAACGCCTTTCGGCGCGACATGGGAGCTCCGCTTTGGTCCGGCCAATCGCCTCCGAGTCTTCTATGAAATCGATCTCACGACACGGTCGGTCCAGGTGTTGGCCATCGGCGTCAAAGAACGCAACAAGCTGTTCATCGCCGGAGAGGAGTTTGAACCATGAGAATCGCCTCGCTGGCAACGGTCAAAGCACAGTTGAGCGCTTATTTGGAACAGTGCAAAGAGGAAGGTCCGATCGTGATCACCCGCAACGGAAAGGCTGTAGCCGTCTTGCTGGCACCGATCGACGACGACGACCTGGAGGGTTTGCTCCTTGCTCGATCGCCGCGGTTTCAAGCCCTGCTCGACAAATCGCGAGCGAGCATTCAGGCGGGCAAGGGGCTCTCTTCGCGGCAGTTCTGGGACGCTGTCGCCCGACGCCACGGAGAACAGGCAAGTGAAAAACGGGGTTCGCGGTCCAGGAAGCCTGACCGGGGCGCGGCAGCCAAAGGCCACAAAAGGCGCGAGCACGACTAAACTCCGGGACCGGCCCATGCTCATGATCCGGAAGGCCCGGCGATCCCGCCTCCTCGCCATCTTCATCCTGATGGGGCTGGCGATTCTCCTGGCCGGCTGCGGTGACCGCGGCGCTCGCTCATCAGACCGGGAGGAGGCCTACCGCCTGCTCGACGGCGGAGACCGCCTGTCCGCGGCCGGGCCGGAGCTGCCGGCGGATCTCTCCAAGGGACCGCCGGAGATCGGCAAGGTTCCGGCGCCCGGGGCCGCGAGCCGGATCGCCATGGCGAGCGAAGGCCGGCTCGGCTACGACGCCCGCGTGGCGCTGCTCGCCGGCGCGGAGACTCGGTACCGCTACCGCGTGCGCGTTCCGGAAGGCGGCGTCCTGCGCTTGGGCCTCGGCCATCCGAAGCCGGCTCCGGACGAGCCGCCGCACCGCATCCGCTTCCAGGTCAGCGTCGAGGCTTCATCCGATGAGAGCCGCCGGCTGCTCGACGAGGTGATGACGACGCGGCCGGAGAACGAGTGGCGGGACCGCTCGCTGCGGCTCGAGCCGTGGGCCGGCCGCGAGGTGACGCTCGTCCTCGCCACCGACGGCGAGCCCGGGAGCATGGCGGCCTGGTCGGCGCCGGAGATCGATAGCGCGGCGGCGAAAGAGCCCGCGGGCTGGGACGTCGTGCTGGTGAGCCTCGATACGCTGCGGGCGGACCACCTCGGCGCCTACGGCTATCACCGTCCGACCAGCCCCAACCTCGACGCGCTGGCCAAGGAAGGCATCCTCTTCACCACCGCGATCTCGCAGGCGCCGTGGACCCGCCCCTCGCATCTCTCCCTCTTCACCAGCCTCTACCCGGTGGAGGCGGCGCGGCCGGCCACGCCCACGCTCGCCGAGGTGCTGTGGCGGCACGGCTACCGCACCACGGCCCTCACCGGCGCCGGCCAGATCGACTACCGCTTCCACGTCTTCCCGCGCGGCTTCGAGTCCTACCGCGCCAGCCGCTGGATCGAGAAGGTGGGCGTGGCCTCTGATCTGCTGAGCGCCGGCCGCTCGCGCAAGGAGCTGCTCTTCCTCCACAGCTACAAGGTGCACGACCCCTACGAGGAGCCGCAGTTCGCCGTCGACCTGCCGCGCGGCCGCCTGGGCCCGACGTTCAACAAGAAGGACTGGTCGCGGCTCGGCCACCGCCTCGACCCCGACGAGCAGCGCTACGTGACGGCGCTCTACGACGGCGGCATCGCGCTCGCCGACCGGCAGATCGGGGAGCTGCTGCGGCGCCTGCGGGAGGCCAGGCTGCTCGACCGCATCATCCTGGTGATCACCAGCGATCACGGGGAGCAGCTCTGGGATCACGGCTCCTGGCGGCACGGCATGAACATGTACGACCACCAGCTCCACGTGCCGCTCATCGTGCGGCTGCCGCCGCCCCTGGCGCGCGAGCTGGCCGCCAGGCGCGGCGGCGGCGCCGGCGGCCTGGTGATCCGCCAGCAGGTGGAGCTGATCGACGTCTATCCGACCCTCCTGGACCTGCTGGGCCTGCCCCGGCCGGCGGGGCTGCGCGGCCGTTCGCTGCGTCCGCTGCTGGAGGGGGCCAAGCTGCCCGCGCGCGAGGCCTTCGCCGAGAACACCAACATCCGCGCCTTCGAGCGCAAGGCCATCCGCACCGAGCGCTTCAAGTTCATCGTCAGCATCCCGCGGGGAGGAGGGAGGAAGAGAGCCCTCAAGCGCGCCTTCGAGCTCTACGATCTGCGGCGGGACCCGCGCGAGCAGACCAATCTCGCCGCTCTCCACCCGGACGTCGTCGGCTTCCTCGACAAGCGGCTGCGGGCCATTCGCGGCACCGCCGCCGGCACCTTGCAGGACGAGCTGCCGGACGGCGTGGACGCCGAGCTCCGCGCGCAGCTCCGAGCGCTCGGCTACGGCGCCAACTGAGAGGCCGGGGCGCCGCCGGCGTACGGTCCTGCCCTCCGAAGCCTCACCCCCCGGCCCCCTCTCCGTAACCGGAGAGGGGGAGAACAGCAAGAAAGACAGATGTGTTCCTC
>JBIOVX010000198.1:0-2316 GCA_044868005.1 Thermoanaerobaculia bacterium
CTCTCCCCGAGGGAGAGGAGGGAGAAAAGAAGAAGCTTTTTCTTAATTTCCCCTCTCTCCCTCCGGGAGAGAGGGGTCAGGGGAGTGAGGGCTTCGGAGGGCATACCGCGCCGATTCTCGGGTTACAATGCCCGGACGCGACAAGCGGCTATCGCCATGCTGCCTCTGACACCGACCAAGCTCGGCCGTTACGAAATTGTCGATGAGATCGGCAAGGGCGCCATGGGTGTCGTCTACCTGGCGCGCGATCCGCTGATCGGCCGGCTGGTGGCGTTGAAGACATTTCGCATCGGCTACTCGCTCAAGGACCAGGAGATGGAGCAGTTCCGGGTGCGCTTCATGCGCGAGGCGCAGAGCGCCGGCATCCTGACCCATCCCAACATCGTCACCATCCACGACGTGGTGGAGGACAGCGGCGACGGCCTGGCCTTCATCGCCATGGAGTACGTGCGCGGCACCAATCTCAAGCTGCTGATGCAGGCCGAGCAGCCGCTGACGCCGCAGTTCGTGCTCGACATCACCGCCCAGGTGGCGGACGCCCTCGACTACGCCCACGCCAACCGGGTGGTGCACCGCGACATCAAGCCGGCGAACATCCTGATCACGGCCGAGAACCGGGTGAAGATCACCGACTTCGGCATCGCCCGGCTCGACAGCTCGAACCTGACGCAGGAAGGGCAGCTCCTCGGCACGCCCAACTACATGGCGCCGGAGCAGATCCAGGGCCGGGAGGTGGACCACCGGGCGGACCTCTTCTCGCTCGGCGTGGTGCTCTACGAGATGTTCACCCGCCACAAGCCGTTCCAGGGCGAGAACCTGACGGTGGTGAGCCACCGCATCGTCTACGACCACTTCACGCCGCCGGAGGAGTACACGCAGGATCTCCTCCCCGGCGTCGAGCCGGTGCTCACGCGAGCCCTGGAGAAGGACCCCGGCCGCCGTTACCAACGGGCACGCGAGCTGGTGGACGACCTGCGGCGCGCCGTGGAGAGGGGCCTCGAGCGCGAGGACCTCAACGAGACCCGCAGCCTCTCGGCCTCGCCGGTGATCCTGGTCCCTCCGGACCCGCCCTCACCGCCGCCGCCCCCGGTCGCGAAGCCCACGCTGCTGAGCCGCTGGCGGAGCCGGTCCGCCGCGCCGCCGCCGCCTCCCCCTCCCGCGCCCGCCGCGATGGAGGACAGCTCCGCCTCCCTGCCGCCTCTCCCGCCGCCGCCTCCGGCGTCCGAGGACCTGAACGATACCGTCGCCACGGAAGCGCCGCCGCCGCTGCCCGCGCCGCGCCGCCCGCTGCCGCTGGGCCGGCTGCTCGCCGCCGGCGGCGCCGTGATCGCGCTCGCCCTCCTCGCCGGCGCGGCGTATCGCCTCTGGCGGGGATGGTCGCAGCCGGCACCGGAGCCGCAGATCGCGGCCGCGGCAAATCCCGGCCAGGCCCAGGCGGCCAAGCTGCGGGTCGATGCCGACGCGGCGATGCGCCGGGGGGAGTTCGGCAAAGCCGTCGATCTGTACCGTCAGGCCGAGGCGCTCGATCCCGGCAATGAGAATCTCCGCCAGATGCGCGAGATGGCCGACCTGCAGCTCCAGGACTTCCCGAACCTGGTCAATCAGGAGAAGGCCATCGCCGCCAATCTCGCCGGAGCGCAACGGGCGCTGGCGGAGCGGAAGTACGATCGGGCGGTGACCCTGGCAGGCCTGGTGCTGAGCCTGGAGCCCGAGAGCGAGGAGGCCAAGGCCGTGCTCGCCAAGGCGCAGCAAGGCAAGGCCCGCCTGGCGAAGCAGCAGACCGCGCCGGCGGCGCCCGGAGCGCCGAGCCAGACGGAGGATGTGGCCGCCACCGATCCGACGGCCGAGGCGCCGCCGGCCGGTCATGGCGAGGGGAGCTCGGCGCAGGCGCAGACCTCTACGCTCCAGGTTCGTTTCCAGTCGGATATCGATGCGGTCCTCATCGTGCGGGTGAACAACCGCGAGGTCCTGCGCCGCGATTTCGGTCGCGGCGGAGGCATCTTTCGCCCGCGCCGCGGCGATCAGGGGCACGATTGGACGGGGGCGGTCTCAGTGCCGGCCGGCACTCCCAAGGTCGTGGTCCACGTCGCTCCCAAGAGAAAAAATACACCGGCGCGGATCCAGCCTATCGACGGCATCTTCCCCGGCGGCGGCTCGCGCCGGCTGGAGATCTATCTCTCCAAGTCGGCGGACCTGACGGCGCGCCTGCTCTAAACACGCAGATCTGTAGGGGCGGCCCTGCGTGGCCGCCCTGTTTCGGGATGGTCACGTGGGACCGCATCGTTGTCAGGGCGGCCACGCAGGGCCGCCCCTACA
>JBIOVX010000199.1:0-23499 GCA_044868005.1 Thermoanaerobaculia bacterium
CCGCCTACCACCCTGGGCGGGGACAAGCCCCGCCCCTACGGTCCCTTGAACGTGCGGCCTCCAAGGAATTGAAGGCGCGGCAGGCGAAGCCCTTCCATCGAGATCGTAATTCGCTGATCCGATTCACCTTCCACACCTCGAAAATCCCTGGCACCGGCCTTGCTCGGTGCGCGGGACAGTCTTTGGGAGGAGGAGATCCATGCAACAGAGACTGCCGTTGACTCCGGCCCGGGCGATCCTCTACGGCACGCTCGTCGTGGGAACGCTCGACATTTCCGATGCCTTGATCTTCTCCGCGTTCCGCGGCGTCACGCCGATCCGCCTCTTCCAATACATCGCGGCCGGTCTGCTCGGGCGGGACGCTGCCCGGGCCGGCGGACTGGCCACCGCGTTTCTCGGCGGCTTCCTCCACTACTTCATCGCCTTCGGCGCCGTGGCCGTCTGCTTCGTGGCCAGCCGGAGAATCGGGTTCCTGACTCGCCGGCCCTGGATCGCCGGCGCGATCTACGGCGTACTGGTCTACCTGTTCATGAACCTCGCCGTGCTGCCGCTCTCCGCGCTCCACCGGGCGCCGGACCTCACGCCTTCGGTGAGCCTCCTCAACCAGCTCCTCATCCATATGTTCGGCATCGGCGTCCCGAGCGCGCTGTTCGCCCGCGCCGCAGGCCCGCCGGCGCCGCGAGCCGAGCCGGCCCTGGCCGCCTGACGGCCCGCGACTGCTTCGTGTAGCATCCCGGCGCTTCCATGAGCGTCGGCGTCCTCGATCTCGCGGTCCTCCTTGCCTATATGGTGGGGATCGTCCTCCTCGGCATGTGGCTGGGCCGCGGCGCGCGCGACGTGGCGGAGTACGCGGTCGGCGGCCGCGACCAGCCGTGGTGGCTGATCCTGTTCTCGATCATCGCCACCGAGACCAGCGCCGTCACCTTCCTCAGCATTCCGGGCTTCGCCTACGAGCGGGACTTCACCTGGATCCAGATCGCGCTGGGCTTCGTCCTCGGCCGTTTCGCCATCGCCGTCTTCCTGCTGCCCGAGTACTTCCGCGGCGTCCTCTTCACTTCCTACGAGGTGCTCGACCGGCGGTTCGGCGGCGCCACCAAGCAGACCGCTTCGGCGCTGTTCATCGTCACCCGCAGCCTGGCGGACGGCCTGCGGCTCTTCCTCTCCGCCCTCGTGCTGCAGGAGATGACCGGCATCTCCATCGAGTGGGCGGTGGTGGCGCTCGGCGTGACGACGATCGTCTACACCTTCCTCGGCGGCATGAAGGCGGTGCTGTGGAGCGACCTGATCCAGTTCCTCCTCTACCTGGCCGGCGCCCTGGTGGCCCTCGCCGCGCTGCTCGCCCGCCTGCCGGGCGGCTGGGGCCAGCTCGTCGCCATGGGCGAGGCCGCCGGCAAGTTCCGCGCCTTCGATCTCCGCCTCGACTGGAGCGAGCCGTATGGTCTCTGGGCAGGGCTGGTTGGAGGCGCGTTCGTCGCGCTCGCCTCGCACGGCGTGGACCAGCTCATGGTGCAGCGCTACCTCTCGGCGCGCGGCCTGCCGGAGGCGCGGCGCGCGCTGTGGGTGAGCGGGCTGGCCGTGGCGGCGCAGTTCGCGCTCTTCCTGCTCATCGGCGTCGGGCTGTGGAGCTTCTACCAGCTCCATCCGCCCGCCGTGCCGTTCGACCGGGCGGACCGCGTGTTCGCGCGCTTCATCCTCGACGAGCTGCCGGCCGGTCTCGTCGGCCTGTTGCTGGGCGCCATCTTCGCCGCTGCCATGACGAGCTCCCTCAACTCCTGCGCCACCGTGGCCGTGAACGACCTCTACCTGCCGCTGGCGGGCAAGGAAGTTCCGCCGCAGCGGCAGTTGCGATTGACGCGCGCCTTAACTGTGATCTTCGGGATTGTACAGATTGCCGTCGGCATCGCCGGCCAGTGGTTGAAATCGTCCATCGTGAGCAGCGTCCTGGGGATCGCCGCCTTCACCACCGGCATCGTGCTCGGGGTCTTCTTCCTCGGCATGTACACGCGCCGGGTGGGCCAGCGCGCGGCGCTCGCCGGCCTCGTCTTCGGCTTCGCGGCGATGACGGCGATCTTCTTCGCTACCACGCTGGCGTGGCCGTGGTACGCCCTCGTAGGGTCGCTGCTGACGGTGGGCGCCGGCCTCGCGGCGAGCTTGATCTGGCCGCGGGAGGACGCTATGGGGATGCGACTTCAGCGGTGAGGTAACCGACGTCCTCGGGCAGCTTCACTCCCGCCGCGAGCCAGCTCAGAGAGCGCCAGGGCGGCGGCGCGTCGAAATCGTACTGTCCTACGATCAGCACCGGGGTGCCTGAAGCGGGCACGCGCCGCTTCCGCTCGTCGAGCTTCGAGCCCTCTCCCCACTCGTAGAGCCATTGGGCATCCCGTTCGAGGAGCCGGATGCAGGCGTGGCTTGCAGGGACGCCGGGCAATCGGTATTGATGAAAAGCGATGCCGTTCTTGGGGTCGAAGTTGAAATACCAGCGCATGTACCAGTCTGGATCGATCGAGCTGTGCCGCCCGGGCGACTTCCAGGTGAGATAGAAGAGGCCGGAAGGCGTGGCGTCCGATGCGCGTCCGGAGCTGATCGGTCCCCAGCGTACCAGCGATCCGTTCTCATAGGCGCCGAAGACCTGGGAAGGCAGGTGAACGACTACAGCCTTCGGCGAGGCGCTGGCCCAGGCATAGGTCAGCGGCAGCGGGCTGTGCTGCAGCTCGTCGCGGTTGTCCGACGCGGGGAGGACGAGAGCGGGAAGGCGCGCGAGACGGGAGCTCTCGGCGCGATTCAGCTTTTCGAGCAGGGCCAGCAGGTCGGGATCCAACCGTTGCAGCTCCTCTTTGCGCATCCCGCCTTCGACCAACTGGTACGCCTGGGTGCCGGCCGGCGGCGCCGCGTCGGGAGTCTGACCCCACAAGCTGGCTGACTGGATAAGAACAAGAACGGCGAGCGAAAATCTTTTACTCAACATCGGCCTGCGAAGAGCCCCGATGGGGAGCTCTCATCCCTCGCAGGACCGAAATGCAACATCAATACCCGAAGCAAAAAGCGATCAATCCTGATAGCCTGGAAACGGAGCGTCTCACCGCAAGCGCAGGCCTCGTAGCGTAAACCTGTCACCAGCCGCGTTGGCGTGCGTCCAGAGGACAAGGAAACCGCCTTCGGGGATACTTTCCGTGCGCGGACGCATCAGATTGCCGCGGCCACCGAGGGGAATCTGCACCAGGCGAAAAAGTCCGCCTAGCGGACGGCCGGCGGGCGAGAGGAAGCGGGCCCGGAGCGTGACGATGTTGGAATCGTACTCGTAGACCTTCCAGACCACGAGGATCCTGCCATCCGGTCCGATCGCCACGTCGAGGTCCCCACTATCCGCAAAGCCGAACCGCGGCAAGTTCAGGCGTCGCACGCCGGCGGGACTCCCGTCGGCGTGAAAGGAGCGGACCCATAGCGAAGTCTTGGTATAGATGATCACGAAGCGGCCGTCCGGCGCCACCGCGATGCCAATGCCGCTCACGCCGCCGAGCGCGACGGTGATTACGGGGCCGAGAGGCTCCAGGTCAGGCGAGAACCGCCGGGCTGATAGACGGCGGCCGGAGTCGGTCCAGACGACGACGAGATTGCCTCCGGCGTCGACACCCGTGGCCGTCAGTGAGCTGCTTTCCGCGAGCTGGACCGGTCCGCCGAGGAGAGCCCCGTCCGGGCCGAATCGCCACGCTTGCAAAGCGCCGCCTGTCCCGGTGACGCCGGATGCGACGACGACCGCGCCACCGTCGGGGGTGCCATGGACGACGGCGGAGAGGATGAACCCGAGCGGCAGGGCGGTGCCGGTCCTTTGACCAACCGCGTCGAGGCGCTCCACGATCCAGTTGGTATTGGGGTCCACGTGCTGCCGCACCGCCAGGTAACCGTCGCCGAGGGGCGCGGCGGATTCGGCGTTGCCCGGTCCCCACTCGTGGCGCTCGCCGAGCTCGCCGGTATTCGGGTCCAGAGTGGCGGCCATGGCCGAGATAGGGTCGCCCGCCTTGGCTTGCCGGCTCCAGGTCAGAAGCACCTCGCCGTTGGGGTTGGCCGTCACATCCGCGAGGAACTCCTCGTAGCCCGGCTGCGGATCCAGGACGAAGTCCGCGCGCGCCTCCGCCGCGAAGAAGGCCAGCGCAAGGATTGAACAGAGCGTATGCCGATACCACATACAAAAAAGTCTACAGCAAAATTACGGATATAGCAGCGCCGGCTGCCGCCCTCTCCGCCAAGCGGCGTGATCCTCAGCATCCGCGGCCAGGATTTCCTCGACCGTTTTTCCAGCCCGCAGATCCTGGAGCAGCCGCGGCGTGCCGACGAGACGAGTGAGCGCATCGCCGTTGTCGCGCCATTCGAAATCGGGCTGACGCGAGAGGGCGGCGAGGAGAGTGACGCCGAGGCGGTACGGACCGGCCGCGGCTGGATCGGTGACGCGGACGCGTACGCCGCGGCATTCCTGGTCCGCGTACTTGGGCTGCGGCGCCGTGGGCGAGGGCCGGGGCGTGAACGAGGCCGGCTCCAGATGGAATCCCGGTAGGGAGACTGTGACGCCGGAGGAGTCGAGCCAGGGAGCGCCGAGGAGCAGGAAGGGCGCCTCCGTGCCGCGTCCCTCCGAGACGTTCGTCGCTTCGAGCAGCGCCGTGCCGGGATAGGCGAGCGCCGCCTCCGCGCTGCGCAGGTTCGGCGCGGCGGCACCCAGGGACGGCCGGTGTCGGCCCAGGTCATCTCTCGCGTCCAACCTTCCATGCGCACGACGGTGAGGCGCGCCGGCCGGTCGAGACGGGCGTTGATGTACGTCGCCATTTCCCCGAGCGTCAAGCCGTGCACGAGCGGCCCCGGCGCGAGGTTGAGAAAGGACGACGGGACCACATCGCGTGGCGCGCTCACCGGACCTTCGACGCGCTCTCCGCCAAGAGGGTTGGGACGGTCGAGCACTACGAAGTCGAGGCCCGCCTCCGCGGCCGCTTCGAGCGCGAGGATCAGCGTGCTGGCGTAGGTGTAGAAGCGCACTCCGGCGTCCTGGAGGTCGAAGACCAGCGTGTCCAGTCCCGCGAGGTCCGCGGGCGCCGGCTTGCGTCGCTCGCCGTAGAGGCTCACCACCGGCAGCCCGCTCACCGGATCGCGTCCGCTCTCGATGCCCTCGCCCGCCGCGGCCTCGCCGCGCAGGCCGTGCTCCGGCGCGAAGAGCCGCACCACGTCGAGCCCGCGCCCGCGCAGCACCTCGACGGCGTGGCGGCCGTCCGCCGTCACCGACGCGGCGTGGACGATGAGGCCCAGCCGCTTTCCCGCCAGCGCCCGCGTCTCGCCGGCGAGGCGCTCCAGCCCCACCCGCACCGGCAGGCCCGCCAGAGGATCGGCGAGCGCCCGCACCACCGCGTCCGCCACCGCCGGCCGCGCCTCGCGAATGAGCTGGTTGTCGCGCGTGGGGTGCACGCGGTTCGTCAGCAGGATGACGAAGAGCTGCCGCGCCGGATCGATCCACATCGAGGTGCCGGTGAAGCCGGTGTGGCCGAACGAGCGCGGCGAGAAGAGCGTGCCGGCGGAGGAGCTCTCGGCCGACTTCGTGTCCCAGCCGAGCGCGCGATCCGAGCCAGGGATTCCAGCCCGGCGGGTGAACAGCTCCACTGTCCGGCGTGAGACGATGCGGCGGCCGCCGAGGGTACCGCCGTCGAGGATCATCTGAGCGAACCGCGCCAGATCGCCGGCCGTGCTGAACAGTCCGGCGTGGGGAGCGACGCCGCCCATGGCGAAGGCGTTCTCGTCGTGCACCTCGCCGTGGACCAGACGGCCGCGCCAGGGATCGAATTCGGTGGGCGCGATCCGCGGCCGCAGCTCGGCCGGCGGCCGGAACATCGTGTCGCGCATCGCGAGCGGCGCGAACACCCGCTCGCGCGCGAACGCCTCCAGCGGCTGGCCCGCCACGCGCTCGAGGATCTCGCCGAGGAGGATGATCCCGAGATCGCTGTAGAGGGAGCGGCTGCCGGGCGGATAGGCGAGATCCATCGTCTCGATGCGCTGGACGAACGCCTCCTCGCCGTGCAGCTCCTTGTAGAGCGGCGCCGTGGCGTCGAGACCGGAGGAGTGAGTGAGCAGGTGGCGCACCGTCACCGCCTCTTTGCCCGGCCCCTGAAATCCCGGCAGATACGCTTGCACCGGCCGCTCCAGATCAAGCTTCCCCTCGTCCACGAGGATCATCGCCATCGTCGTGGTGGCCACCACCTTGGTAAGGCTGGCGAGGTCGTAGAGCGTGTCGCTGGTCACCAGCGGCGCGTTCGCGTCGTAGGTGAGACGGCCGAAAGGATGGAGGTGGATCAGGGCATCTCCATAGCCGACGGCCAGAACGCCGCCCGGAAAAGCCCGGCGCTCGCGGAAGCCCTCAAGGAGCCGGTCCGCCTCCGCGAGGCCGCCGGGGCGGAATCCTTTCTCCTCGCGCGGAGGATAGACGAGCGACGCCGTCCGGCAGCCACAGGCGAGGAGAACGGCGAGGGCCAGACCGGCGAAAGATCGCCAAGGAGAAAAGCGGGTGAGCATGCGCGAGCGAGTCTAACCCGCGCCATAGACTCCCTCGAAGCCGCCCGGGTTCCGCCGCACCCGAGCGGCACCGGATTCAGTTTTCAAGGAGCACGACGCGGCGGAGGGGCGATCCTGGTGGACCGCCCCTCCGGGCGTTACTGTCTACTGCGGGTTGGAGGGACTAGGCCTCGGGAGCCGGAGTCGGCGGGGTTTCCGCCGGCGCCTTCCGCTTGCGCGGGCCCGTCGGCCGGGGACGCACTCCGAACTTCGTCAGCTCGTCGCTGCTGAAGCCGAAGCTCCCCTTGAGGTGCGAAGCCGTCCGCCGGCGCAGGGTCTCCCCACGCTTCTCCAACTCCTGGCGCCGGTGGATGATGTCCTCCAGTTGACCTCGGGCCACCTCCTGCTCGTGATCGAGACTCTTCGCCTCGACGATGAGCGCCTCGATGGCCGTCACGATCTCCTGCAGGTGCGGCATCTCCGCCAAACGCGGCTTCACGTTGGCGTTGATCAGCTCCCACCCCGTGATCTTCTCTGCGAAGGCTCTTGCCTTTCTCATGGTCTTTCTCCTTTCTTAGGGTTGACCAGTACTGCTTTGCTTTCCTACAGCCTCTACTTCCACCAGGACATCCCGGTCCGATGGTTGGCTCTCCTGCTGTACCCCGCCGCCCTCTCGGCGCTCGGGCATCCTGGCTACGTCGGCACCCTCCAGGGTGGCCCTCGATTTCTTGCCATGACGCCGTTTCCTCCTTTCTCCTTTCCGCTGCTCCAATCCGGGTCCTGATCATGAGGACCGGACGGGGTCGCCAGCGAATTTGGTGCGCATAGACTGCATGATTTGCATTCCGCTGTCAGGTCCTCTCTTGAAATTTTCTTCCGGCTCGGCTAAGTTACCGCATACAGAAGGAGATGCGATGGGCATTGACCGCGAGCACCAGGATTACCGCCGCCGGACGATCCTCGAAATTCTGGCCGAGAAACCGATGAAGCGTCAGCTCGACATCGGACGCGCCCTGCGCCGGATGGGTTTCAAGGTGACGCAGTCCACCGTCAGCCGCGATCTGGAGGCGCTCGGCATCGTCCGCCGGGAGGGCTTCTACCGGCCGCCGCAGACGCGCAGCGACCAGAGCCAGATCGCCCAGATGCAGAGCTTCATCCGGCGTGTGCGCGGCGCCGGGCCCCACATGGTCATCTTCGAGACCACCGCGGGAGCGGCCAAGGCCGTGGCGGCAGCCCTCAGGGCCGCCAACTGGCCCGAGGTGAGAGGGATCCTGGCCGAAGAAGAGACGATCTTCGTCGCCACCGACAACGTCTACGACACCCGGGTTCTGCTTCAGCGGATGAAGAGGATTTTCGGGAAGTGACTGCCGGCGGGGCAGGACGGTGAATGCGCGCGCCGGTGCCGGTTGTTCCGTCATTCCCAATCCGGGTATGATTCTTCCCGAAATGGGAACGGCGGAGACCTGGACCAAGGGAGGCGGGCTGGCCGGCGCGTTGTTCACTCCGGTGCAGCAGCGGGTGTTGGGGTTGCTGTTCGGCCAGCCCCAGCGGCGGTTCCAGAGCGCGGAGCTCATCCGGTTGGCGGGCAGCGGCACCGGGGCGGTGCATCGGCAGCTCCAGCGGCTCGCTGCGACGGGGCTCGTCGCCGTCACGCGCGAGGGCAACCAGAAGTACTACCAGGCCAACCAGGACTCGCCTGTCTACCCGGAGCTTCATGGCCTGGCTGTCAAGACCATGGGCGTCGTCGAGCCCCTGCGTGCCGCGCTGGAGCCCCTCGCAGGTCGCGTCGTTTCCGCCTTCGTCTTCGGCTCCGTCGCCAAGGGAAGCGACCACGCCGGCAGCGATCTCGATCTCCTCGTGATCGGCGATGACCTCGCGTACGTCGATGTCTACACCGCCCTCCAAAGCGCAGAGATTCGCCTTGCGCGGCCGGTAAACCCGACCGTCATGAGCAGAGCCGAATGGCGACGGAAGCGCGCCCGGCGCGATTCCTTCGCCGCACGCGTAGCCGCGCAACCCAAGCTCTTCGTGATCGGAAGCGAGGATGCCCTCGGCTGAACTAGAACGGCTGGCCGACCGCGGCTACCTCAAGCGCGAGCCGCCGGCGCGCGCCGAGCTCGAAGGATTGATCCGCTCCGGCGCCACTCGGCTCGCCGACGCACAGAACGAGGAGATCTCCCCCGAAGGCCGCTTCGACCTCGCCTACAACGCCGCCCACGCCCTCGCTCTCGCTGCCCTGCGCGCGAAGGGATATCGGGCCGATAAACGCTATTTCGTCTTCCAAGCTCTTCCCCATACTCTCGGCGTTCCGACGACGACGTGGCGACTGCTCGCGAAGTGTCACGACCTACGCAATCAGGCCGAGTATGAAGGGTTGAGTGAAATCGACGAGACGTTGCTCAAGGGTCTCATCGAGGCAGCGCTCGGTCTACTCGAGGTGGTCCGCTCGCTGCCCCTTGACTCATCGGCTCTGTGAGAATACTGTTAGACTGTGGAAGCTTCAAACATATCAAAAGATAAGCGCGACCACCTGCAGCAGTTTCGGATCTATTCCCATTCCGTCGCCCAACATTGGAAATTACTTACCACCGCTGGTGCGCTCGTCGTGGCCGCCGAGTTTTTGCGGGCTCAACTGGCTCCCGGGTTAACGGTACCGCCTTGGGTTCGGGTCACAGCGTGGGTACTAGCCATAATCCCAGCTCAATATTTAGCTTGGAGAGACGCATGGGAAGCAAAGGGGACTCCCGAAAAGCCGTACGCGAGTAGGGGGTTTCAAGTTACTTGGCATGCGGGTCGCGAGGAGTATTACGGCGAGGAAGACCCTGATGCGCTCACGCTTGGCCCACCCCGCTCCTATACACGAATAAATGCTGATACCGACCTGAGAGGACGAGTACTAGCTAGAGGTCTACTTCAGCGAGGACTTTAACCTCAGCCGAGTTTACGTTTACCACATACACCCGAAGGGCAAAACGTCATTCTTGCCGAGCGCCGTACATCCCCTAGCGGCACGGTCATTCGTGATCGACATGCGGGGCTACAGGGCATTCCCGAACCTTCAAATAACAGGATTAGAGATCCAGATTGAGACAGAACCGTTACCCAAGGTCGTGCGCGTAGAGGAAATACTTCCTTCACGTCCGAGAAGGTTGGCCTCTTGGTTCCGGAACATTCGCGCGAAATCACACTAGGTAGTTGACTTGCGTAGTTGGACTTACCCGCCGGCTTGCGAAGCCAAGACGACGCTGAGTAACCGAGGATGGCGGAACCTGCCGCAGGTCGCGCCAGTTGACCCGAAGCGATTTGTTAGGGGTGTCTCGCAGGTGTTCGCCTGATGGCCTGTGCATATAATAAGCAGCTCACCTTTATTCTCCTCGCCATACGGGAATTGGCACAACGCTTTCCGGGACAGAGTACTGGACCGTGAATTCTCTGATCATTCGAAGTCTAGGCTCCGGTGGGCGCGATGAAGAGTCGCGAAGCACATTCTTCACGCATTGCTCGGGGTCGTTCGCAAAGACTGACCACTCGATTCTGACTTTTCCGGCATCCCGCCGAATCGCAGAAAGGGCACCATCGCGGTAATTAGCCACGACGACTCTGATGTCTGAGACGACGCACATGTGGTTATTCTTGAGATCGGCGATCAGTTCCGAGTAGCGTCCCGATCTCTCGAACTGCGATGAATTGTTGTACGCGCCCGCTTGGAAGTCATCGTAGACCTTCCAGCCAGCGGCTTGAAGCTGTCCTATGCGCTGGGACTTACCAGAACCTGGAAGGCCTCCTATGAAGATGAGATCGCTCATTTTTCTATGCGGTGCCTACCCTTGGTCTTCTCGGCCTGCATCCTTATCGCCCTGATCGGCGGTCCGCGTCACGTTGAGTGAGGATCTCTGCCGGTGAGAGTCTGGTTCCTGCCGTAGCCTTGCGCTCTCGGATCTGCTCGAGCACCCTCTCGATGGGAGGGCGTGCGGCCAGCCGCTCTAGTTCGGCACGCAGGTACTCCTGCATCGACTTGCCCTGGAGGGCGGCGCGGGCAGCCAGCTCATCCCTCACGGCGCCGGGAACGTCGCGGATGGTGATCCGGACCTTCATACCCGCAGAATGACATCGCCTGACCGCACGATGCAAGCGCCAGCCGCGCTTACGGGTTACACTAGGGACGTGACGATCCGCGGCTTCCGGCACAAGGGATTATCACTGAGGTGCGGACTATGAAAATGCACAATCCACCCCATCCGGGAGAGGTGCTAAGGTCGCTTTGCCTAGAGCCGCTTGGATTGACAGTCAGCGATGCGGCACGGGCGCTGGGCGTCAGCCGCAAGACGCTATCGGGAATCGTCAATGGGCGTGTGGGTATCAGCCCTGAGATGGCGGTGCGTCTCTCGCTGGCCTTCGACACCACGGCGGAAAGCTGGCTCAACCAGCAGGTCCAGTACGATCTCTGGCGGGCGGAGAAAAAGCGCCCATCGCTCCGAGTCCAGCGGCTATCGGCCGCCTAGGCCGGGATCGTTACGGCGTGGGCACGGAAAAGGCGCGCAGAATCGGGTGGCCGGACGTCTTTGCGCTCTCGTTCTGGGGCTGCGTGGTGCTCGTCCTGTATTCGCTCATCCCTGTGCTGACCATCCTGGCCGGCGTCGTGACCCTCAAGGAGGGCTTGGGTCTCTGGGGACTGGCCTTGATCGGGCTCGGACTTCTAGCCCTGATCGGCCCCTTCTATGTCTTGTCGAGGCGGAAAGAAGACACGGAGAAACCGGCCGCGAAGACCGGCGACGGTCCGTCACCAGGATAGAGTCCGCTGGCGACTCGGTCTTGACGGCGCTTCGGAGCTTCCTTACGCGGCCATTCGCAAAGGGGCTTTCCCCTCCTACGGGTGAGGGGACGGCTTTCTTCGCTGCTGTCTTTGTTGTCCGGAAACCGCCTATCCCAGACTCCGATCCCCTCGAACAGGCTCCGCTTCGCTCAAACACGCTCCGGCGGATTTTTCTAATGTTTTTTCCCGTCAAACATTGTTTTTTCCGTTTAAACATTGTTTTTTGGGGAAAAACATTGTTTGAAACGGCCAACACATTGTTTTTTGGCTTTAAACAATGTTTGAGCCGAAAAACAATGTTTGAACGGAAAAAACAATGTTCTAGGGAATCGGAGCGAGTTTCAGGCGGCAAAACGGTGGAAAACGTCCTCCCGCGGGGACGGCGCCCGCCGCGATCTCGCCAATTTGGCGCTTCTCGGAAGCCCGGCTTTTCGCTGCTCGATCGGCTAGTCGCCACGCGCGAGATACCGCTCGCGGATCACCCGATGGTGGTGCAGCTCGTGGCCGGCGATGTGGAACGCCAGGCCGCGGACGGTGGCGCTGTAGCCGTTGACGCTTCCGCGCCGGAGCCAGGCCGCCTGGGGAAGTCCCGCGAAGAGCGAGATGGCGCTCTCCCGCACCGATCGGTACTCGGCCAGGAGGTCCGCCAGCGGGCGCGCTTCGAACTCGGCGAGGCGGACGTAGGCGTTTTCGTCGAAGCCGGGCAGCTCGGTGGAATCGCCACGCGCTATGGTGAGCGCGCGATAGAGGAAGATGCGCTCGTCGTCCGCCAGGTGCCCCAGGATCTCTTTCATCGTCCACTTGCCCGGCGCGTAGGTGAGGCTGCGGATCCGCTCTTCTCCCAGGTCACCGAAGAGCGAGAGTGTCGCGAGCGCCTGTTGCCGCAGGATGGAGACGATGTCATTCCCCTCCACCGCGGCGATGTGGGCCTCGGCGTAATCGGCGTACTCGCCCGCTTGTGGACGTCCGGAGGGCACGTGCTCGCGCATCAGGGCGCCGGGCAGGGCGCGCCGGCTTTCGCCCATTGCTCGAAGGCGGCGATGAACTGGTCGTGCGGGATATCGACCGGCGCGCGGCCGACCCCGGGATGCCAGCCCCAGACGACGAGCTCGTCGTCGAGGTGGTGGCGCAGGCCGGCGAGATCGCGGCCGCCGTTTTCCGCCTTGTCCTTCAATTGACGGCAGAGCTCGCCTCCCGAGAGGCCGATGAAGACCATCTTGTGCTGCGCCGAGGGCAGGCGCCAGCCGGGCGCTCCGGGCGGCATGTGCTCGCCGTAGCTCGCCGGCGGATTCTCGGTCGCGTGGCAGGTGTTGCAATGCAGGCCCGCCGATCCCATGCCGTTCTTTCCCCGTTTGACGTTCTGGCCGTGCACGCGCCCGTCGTCGAACTGCAGCGGCGCGTCGCCCGGAATGTGGCAGTTCTGGCAGCGCGGATGCTGGAGCACCTTCTGTACGGTGCCGAAGGCCTCGAGGGCGGCCGAGTCTGAGCGGCTTTGGCCGGAGGCGGACAACGCCAGGGCGAGCACGGACGCAAACACGAGCAGGAGTATGGTTTGGGTGGCTTTCCGCATTCCCGAGCTCCCTCAAGTAAGACGCAGAGGCAGGCTGCGCAGACGCTTGCCGGTCAAGGCGAAGACGGCGTTGGCCACCGCCGGCGCGATGGGCGGCGTGCCGGGCTCGCCGGCGCCGCCCATCTTCTCGTCGCTCTTGGCGATCACCACTTCGACCTTCGGCATCTCGTGCAGGCGCAGCACCGGGTAGTCGTGGAAGTTGGACTGCTCGACCCGGCCGTCGCGGAAGGTGATCTCGCCGTAGAGCGCCGCCGAGAGGCCGAAGACGATGCCGGACTGCATCTGCGCCTCGACGCCGTCGGGATTGACCACCGGACCGCAATCGACGGCGCAGACGACGCGGTGAACGCGGATGCGTCCCTGCTCCACCGAGACCTCGGCCACCTGCGCGACGGCGCTGCCGAACGACTCGTGCACGGCGATGCCGGCGCCGCGGCCCGCGGGCAGCGGCTGGCCCCAGCCGAAGGCCTCGGCGGCGAGGTCGAGCACGCGCCGGCGCCGCGAGCCCGCCGGCAGCAGCTCGCGGCGGAGGGCGACCGGGTCCTTGCCGGCGGCGTGGGCCAGCTCGTCGACGAAGCTCTCGACGACGAACGCGGTGTGCGAGTGGCCGACCGAGCGCCACCAGAGGACCGGGATGGGATGCTCCGGGCTGTGCAGCTCCACCTGGTGGTCGGCGATGGACTCCAGGTACGGCGCGTCGGCGGCGCCTTCGATGGAGGTCTCGTCGATGCCGTTCTGGATCATGCCGGCGAACGGCGTGCCGGCGAGGATCGACTGGCCGACGAGCGTGTGCGCCCAGGCGACGGGCTTTCCCTGCGCGTCGAGGCCGGCGCGCAGGCGGCTCATCCACAGCGGCCGGTAGTAGCCGCCCTGCACGTCGTCCTCGCGCGTCCACACGACCTTGACCGGCCGGCCCGAGGCCTTGGCGAGATGGACGGCTTCGGCGACGAAGTCGGACCGCGGGTTGGCCCGCCGGCCGAAGCCGCCGCCGAGGAACAGGGTGTTGACCTTGACCTGCTCGGGCTTGACGCCGGCGATCTTCGCCGCGGTTGCCTGATCGACGGTCTGGAGCTGCGTACCGGTCCAGATCTCGCACGAGCCGGGCTTGATCTCGGCGGTGCAGTTGAGCGGCTCCATCATGGCGTGCGCGAGGTAAGGCACCTCGTACTCGGCCTCCACCGCCCGGGCCGCCTTGGCGAAGGCCGTCTCGACGTCGCCCTTCCTGGCGGCGACGGCGCCGCGCGTCCGCACCCGCTTGCGGTAGTCCTCGCGCTGCGCGGCGGTGGAGTGGCCGGCCATGCTCCCCGTGTCCCAATCGACCTCGAGCGCGTTGCGGCCCAGGCGGGCGGCCCAGAAATTCTCGGCGAGCACGGCGACGCCGGAGGGGATCTCGACCACGTCGACGACGCCCGGAACGGCTTTCGCCTTTTCGGCGCGGAAGGTCTTCACCTTGCCGCCGAACCACGGCGAGCGCGCGACGAGCGCCGTCAGCATGCCGGGGCGGCGGACGTCCATGCCGAATTCCGCCTGGCCGGTCACCTTGACGGGACTGTCGAGGCGGTGCGTGGGGCGGCCGATGATCTTCCAGTCCTTCGGGTCCTTGAGCTTCGGCGCCGCCGGCACGGGGAGCTTCTCGGCGTCCGCGGCGAGCTCGCCGAACCGCGCTCGCTGCTCGCCGTGGATCACGAAGCCGTTCTCCGCCCTGCACTCGCCGGCGGGGACTCCCCACCGGGCGGCCGCGGCGGCGATCAGCATCTCGCGCGCCGCCGCGCCCGCTGTGCGAAGCTGGTCGAACGACTCCCATGTGCTCGTCGAGCCGCCGGTCATCTGGATGCGGAACACGGTGTGGGCGTAGGCGATGTCCGCCGGCGCGTGCACGCAGCGCACGTGCTTCCAGTCGCACTCGAGCTCCTCGGCGACCACCATGGGGAGCGAGGTGAAGACGCCCTGGCCCATCTCCGAGTGCTTGAGCAGGATGGTGACGGTGTCGTCCGGCGCGATGCGGAGGAAGGCGTTGGGGACGATCTTCGGCGCCGGCGGCGCGGCTTCCTGCGCGAAGGCGCGGCGCAGGCCGTTCGGCAGCGAGAGGCCGATGAGGAGGCCGCCTCCGGCGACCGCCGAGGTGGCGAGAAAGGCGCGCCGGGAAAGACCCGGGGCGCTCACGACCGTTCTCCTGTGGCCGCGAGCTCGGCGGCCCGGTGCACCGCCGCGCGGATGCGCTGGTAGGTGCCGCAGCGGCAGAGATTGCCGCTCAAGGCCGCGTCGATCTCCGCATCGCTCGGCCGCGGCACCTCGTGGAGCAGCGCCGCCGCGGCCATCACCTGGCCCGGCTGGCAGTAGCCGCACTGCACCACGTCGAGCTCCGTCCAGGCCCGCTGCACCGGGTGCTCCCCTTTGGCATCGAGCCCTTCGATGGTGACGATCTGGCGGCCCGCCGCCCGCGACACGGGCAGCACGCAGGAGCGCTGCGCATGGCCGTCGAGGTGGACGGTGCAGGCGCCGCACAGCGCCATGCCGCAGCCGTACTTGGTCCCCGTCAGGCCGAGCACGTCGCGCAGCACCCAGAGCAGCGGCATGTCGGCCGGCACGGCGACGTCGTGTTCCTTGCCGTTGACTTGGAGTTTCATCGCAGCCCCCCTGGCCTGGATTGCGAGGCGGGGCCATCATAGCAGGTGACGAATGAGATGAAAGGGTGTGCCAGGCGCCGTGAGACATCTCCAGAGGACTCCGGCGTCTATGTTGGTGGACGGCCTCGGCAAGTCCCGTCCCGACGAAGAAGATGGGCCGCGATGCCGCCCGGGTTGGCATGGATCGTGGACGCTACCGGGCCTTTCAGGAGGTTCAAAACCCATGCGCAAGAGGCTCACGATTGTCCTCCTGTGCGGAGCGATGATGGTCGCTCCAGGTCTCGTCACGCCGGCGCGCGCCAGCCATGCCTGGCTCGCGATCGGCACCGCCTTCCGCATCGGCCCCGCTTTCATTTCGTTCGTGTTTGCACCGCCGGGCTATGGGTACAATCCAGCCTACTTCTACCGCTTCGACCGGCCGATCCGGTACGGCGGAGCCCACTGCAGCCGCTACTGTTTCCACGAGGGCGGCTACTACTATCACCACGCGTCCTGCCCGCTGGCAGCCGCGCACTTCTCCTACTACAACGTCGATCCCTACTGGGCCTACGACCGCTACGCTCCGCGCTACGACGGCTACGGCCGTGGAGATTATGGGTATTACGACCGCCGGAGCCATGACGGCTACTACGATCACCGCGGCTACGACGGGGACTACGACAACCGCGGCTACGACGGGTACTACGATCACCGCAGCAACGACAGGCATTACGACCGGTATGACGACCGCCGGGGATACGACCGGGACCATCGTTACGATCGTGACCGCGGGCACCGTGGACGCGGGCGAGGTCACCAGCATCATCGCGGGTGCGGGCATTATTGAGTCGTTCCGGCAGATGAACGTGATCGGTGATCTATGAAAACACTCGCCGGGCTCCTTCTTGTGCTCTCTATGGCTCCTTCGGCGGCCGCTATAACCCTTCGAGCCCTGAATCCGCTCGACGGCGCGACCACCGTAAACTTGAGGGTCATTATCGGCGGACCCGCAACGGCTGAAGGAGGTAGCCGTCTCGAGCTCTTCCAGGGTGATGGGGGGCGGGCTGACGGCGCGGTCAGGCGGATCGTAGCGACTCTCACCGAGCGCTTCAAGAAGGACGGAATCTCCTCAGACCCGAAGGGGCGTGACATCACCATCGGCATCTACGGACGCTCTTTCCAAGGCGACTGCGGCGCCCAGGCCGTTTACACCGTCGGACTCTATCTCTGGGGCGACTCCGAGGTGCCGGAGGATGGCGAATTCAATCCCTCCTGGGACCGCGGCTGGATCGGTGTTGCTGCCGACAAGGAACTGGAGGATCGAATCGTCTCAGAGCTCCTTGGGGTTTTCGAGGAAATTCTCCGGGGCAGGTCGCCCGAGAGGGACGTCCCGCGATGAAGGCCCCGGCAGTCGATCCTCGATAATGGTTCGGAATCGATACCGGCGGGGGCGTCTCCGGTGCGGCAACGACACCCCCACCGCAGGCCGCGAAGACGGCGGAGCGTCTCGCTGCTAGAGTTTCACCCATGTCCCGCCTTCTCGCCCTGTCCCTCATTCTCCTGTCCCTCGCCGCGCCGCTCGCTGCGCAGGCGCCGGCCACGCTCTCCGAACGCATCGAGGCGATCACCGGCCGGCCCGAGTTCCGGCACGCGCTGTGGGGGATCGAGTTCCTCGACCTCGAGACGAATCTGCCGGTCTACGCGCTCAACGCGGACAAGCTGTTCGTCCCCGGCTCCACGACGAAGCTGCTCACGGAGGGGACGGCGCTGGCGCTGCTCGGCGCCGACCACCGCTTCAAGACGCGCGTCTACCGAACGGGTGAGATCGGGCGCGGCGGCGTGCTCCAGGGCCATCTCGTGCTCGTCGCCAGCGGCGATCCCAACCTCTCCGGCCGCATTCGACCCGACGGCACGCTCGCCTTCGAGAACGAGGACCACTCCTACGCCGGCGATCCGAGCACGCGCGCCGTGCCGGGAGATCCGCTGCTCGTCATCCGCGACCTCGCGGCGCAGGTGGCGGCGAAAGGAATCCGCCGCGTCGAGGGGCGGGTGCTCGTGGACGTCAGCCTCTTTCCCGAAGGGGAACGCGAGTTGGGAACGGGCGTCGTCATCTCACCCATTGTGGTCAACGACAACCTCGTGGACGTGACCGTGAGCCCAGGCGCTGCGCTCGGTGCGCCGGCGGCGATCACCGCCTCGCCGGCCACTTCCTACGTGCGCTTCGTCAACCAGGTCGAAACGAGAGCGCCGGATTCGCGTCCGATGATCCGCATCGGGGAGGACGTGGCGAATCCCGACGGCTCGCGCAAGGTGACGGTGGCCGGCTCCTTTCCCGCGAGCAAGCCGCCCATCCTCTACAGCTACGCCGTTCCCGAGCCGAGCCGCTTCGCGCAGGTGGTCCTGACGGAGGCCCTGGCGGAAAAGGGCATTACGGTGAAGGAGACCAAGAGCGGTGAGACCGTCGACTTCGCGGCGCTCGCCAAGAGCTATACCGAAGACCGCGCCGTCGCCGAGCACGTCTCGCCGCCGCTGCGTGAGGAGGTGAAGGTGACGCTCAAAGTGAGCCAGAACCTCCACGCCAGCCTGACGCCGCCGCTGCTCGCCGCGCTGCTGCGGAAGGAGAAGGACCAGACCGGCTTCGATCTCGAGCGCGAGCTCCTCACCTCGTTCGGGCTCGACCTTTCGGGAGCGCAGCAGGCCGACGGCGCCGGCGGCGATGCGCATTACACGCCGGAGTTCATGGTGGCCTATCTCGCCGTGATGGCAAAGCGGCCGGACTTCGCCGTCTTCCAGGCGGCGTTGCCCATCCTAGGCCGCGACGGCACGCTGTTCGACATCCAGCCGGACTCGCCCGCCGCCGGACACGTCTTCGCGAAGACCGGCACCTACGGCGTGGACGATCCGCTCAACCGGCGAGTCCTGGTGACGGGCAAGGGCCTGGCGGGATACCTGACCACCGCCGCCGGCCGCCGCCTGGCCTTCGCCATCTATGTGAACAACGTCTCGGTCTCCAAGGAGCCGGGCGAGATCAAGCGTGTGGTCGGTCAGGCGCTCGGTGAGATCGCGGCGGCCGCGTACGAGGGACTGTAGGGATACAATCCCTTATCTCAGAGAAAGGATCCGCCGTGAAGCCAATCAAGATCCTCGTGGAGAAGCACCCGGATGGCTACGTGGCCTATCCGCTAGGTATCAAGGGTGTCGTCGTGGGCCAAGGCGACACCTACGAAGAGGCACTCGCCGACGTAAAGTCCGCCATCCAGTTCCACATCGAGACCTTTGGCAGCTTACGATAGATCCTGACCGAGGCTTACAGTCTTCCCTCGATCCAGCACCCACCCAACACTCGCGTTCCCTGGTAGAAAACCGCAGCCTGACCAGGCGTGACCCCGCGCTGCGGCTCGGCGAAGTCGATCTCGACGCGGCCTCCGCTTAGCGGACGGATACGCGAGAGCACGCCGGGATGACGGGAGCGGATCTTCACGATGGCCTCCACCACGCCCTGCGGACCGGGGCCGATCCAATGGAGACGCTCGCCACGGAGGCCCGGCGCGAGGAGGTCCTCCTCGGGACCCACGACGACGCGGTTGCGCTCGGGATCGATCTGCAGCACGTAGAGCGGGCTGGGCGCGGCGAGCCCCAAGCCGCGGCGCTGGCCCACGGTGTAACGGTAGTAGGGCTGGCCGGCTCCGAGCTCCTCGCCACGGGCGTCCACCAGCACCGCCGGCTCGTCGAGGACGGCTCCCGCGTAACGCTCGGGATCGCCCGCCACCTGCGCCTCGACGAACTCGCGCACGCCGCCGGAGACGAAACAGACTTCCATGCTCTCGCCCTTCTCGGCTACCACGAGACCGGCCTCGCGGGCGAGCTCGCGCACCTCGGTCTTGGTCTTGTCGCCGAGGGGGAAGAGGGAAGCGGCGAGCTGCTCGCGCGTCAGCTCGAAGAGGTAATAGCTCTGGTCCTTGGCGGCGTCCACCGCGGTGTGCAGCTCGGGACCGTCCGCGCCGGGAAGGATGCGCGCGTAGTGGCCGGTCGCCACCCGCCCGGCGCCGAGCCGCCGCGCCCGCTCGAGCAGCAGGTCGAACTTGATCCAGGTGTTGCAGCGCACGCACGGGCTGGGCGTGCGGCCGGCGAGGTAGTCGCCGACGAAAGGCTCGACCACCTGCTGGCGGAACTCCTCGTCCAAACGCAGGGTGTAGTGCGGGATGCCGGCCTGCTGCGCCACGCGCCGGGCGTCGCTGAGGTCGAGAGCGCCGCAGCAGCGGCCGTGCGCCTCGACGCCGGAGTGGTCCCACAGCAGCATGGAGAGGCCGACGACGGGCACGCCCTGCCGCGCCAGCAGCCAGGCGGTCACCGAGGAGTCGAGGCCACCGCTCATGGCGACGGCGGTCAAGCCGGTGTCCGTCATGCCACGGCCTCCCGCGTCACGACCCGGCGCAGCGCGGCGGCCTCGCGCTCCAAGGCCTCCAAGAATGCCTCGAGCTCGTCCATCGTATTGGTGATGCCGAAACTCACGCGTAGCGAGGAGAGCGCCTCCGCGGCCGGCACGCCCACGGCGAGCAGCGTCTTGCTCGGCTCGACGGTGCCCGAGGAGCAGGCCGAGCCGGTGGAGACGGCGAAGCCGGCGAGATCGAGCCGGATGAGCAACGCCTCGCCCTCGACGCCGGGGAAGGCCACGTGCGAGGTGTTGGGCAGGCGCGGCGAGGCCTGGCAGTGGAAGATCACGCCGGGCATGCGGCGCGCCAGCTCCGCCTCGAAGCGGTCGCGCAGCCCGGAGAGCAGGGCGGTGCGGTCCGCCATCTCCTCCTTGGCGGCAGCCGCCGCCTCGCCGAGGCCGACGAGGGCCGGAACGTTCTCGGTGCCGGCCCGCCGCCGCCGCTCCTGGCTGCCGCCGACGAGCAGCGGCGCCAGCTCGGCGCCCTTGCGCACCCAGACGGCGGCGGCTCCGAGCGGACCGTTGAATTTGTGCGCGCCGAGCACCAGGTAGTCGACGCCGAGCGCCGGCGCGTCCACGGGCATCTTGCCCACCGCCTGCACGGCGTCGCACAGCACGGGCACGCCGCGCTCGCGGCAGCCGGCTGCAACTTCGGCCACGGGCTGCAGGGTGCCCAGTTCGTTGTTGGCGAGCATCAGGGCGACGAGCCGGGTGTCCGGCCGCAGGGCGGCGAGCACCGCCGCCGCCGGCACGATTCCGTCCCCGCCCGGGGACACCCGCGTCACCTCGAAGCCCTCCTTCTCCAGCCGCGCCGCGCCCTCGCGGATCGAGGGATGCTCGATGGCCGAGATCACCAGATGGCCCCGCCCGCGCAGCGCCGCGTGCGCCAGAACGGCGTTATTCGCCTCGGTACCCGAAGCGGTGAAGACCACCTCGGGCGGCCGGCCGCCGATGAGCGCCGCCACCTTCTCCCGCGCCTCTTCGACGGCGTTGCGCGCCGCCTGCCCGAAGCTGTGGATCGACGAGGGATTGCCGTGCCGCTCGCCCAGCCAGGGGAGCATGGCCTCGCGCACCCGCGGGTGGAGGGGCGTGGTGGCGTTGTGGTCGAGATAGACGGGGTGCATGGTTCAAGGCCTCTTCAAGGGCGGTTATTGTAGCGCGGCGGTCTGCCCTGCGAAGCCTCACCCCCTGTCCCCCTCTCCCTGACGGGCGAGGGGGGACGATGCAGAACCGATGAAGCTTGTCGGGGTACCCACGGGCAGCACGAACGTTGAAGGATCCCATCGCTGAACGCACCGCCAAGATCCTTCGCAGGCGTCCCCCCTCGCCCGTCAGGGAGAGGGGGCTAGGGGGTGAGGCTTCGCAGGGCAGACCGCCCCGATTTATCGACGCCCCGCTGGAGCTCGAAGGGAGCCCGTCCCCCCCGGCACGCCCTTTGAATCGGGTATCCTACTCCCCGGGTGCTCTCATGGGGTTTTCTCAGCAGCAGGGTGAACGAATGCGTCGATCTCGCCGATGGATCTTTCTCCTCTTCCTCGTCCCCTTCCTTATTGTTTCTTCCGCCCCGCTGGGCGCGGCCGAGAAGCCGACGCGGGCGGAGCGCAAGGCGCAGAAGGAGGCGATCGAGAAGCTTCCCGACAAGTACCGCGATTGGCTGCGGATGGTGGATCTCCTCATGACCGACGAGGAGCTCGAATCCTTCCTGGCGCTGGAGAAGGACTACCAGCGGGACGCCTTCATCGAGCACTTCTGGGAGGTGCGGGACACCTACCGGTCGACGGCCCGCAATGAGTTCCGCGAACGCTGGGAGGCCAACGTACAGGTGGCCTACACCGCGTTCGGCAATCTGGAGGACGACCGCGCCCGCGTCCTGCTGCTCAACGGCGCGCCGGCGGACCGCATCGTCTCCCTGTGCTCGAACCTGCTGTGGCCCGTCGAGGTCTGGTTCTACGCCGGCAGCGACCGCATGCAGTCCGAGTTCATCGTCGTCTTCTACCGCAAGTGGGGCGCCGGGCCGTACCGGGTGTGGACGTCGCTCGACGGCCTGAGGGAGCTGTTCAACGGCAGCGTAGCCTCCTCCGGCGAGCCCAGCCTGCAGGCCATCGTGAGCGGCTGCCGCGACGGCGACAAGCTCGCCGGCGGTATCGGCTGGGTGCTGCGCCAGGGCTTGGGATACGACCTGCTGCAGCAGCGCATCATGGAGAAGCCGCAGGAGCAGCGCGGCGAGTGGGTCTCCTCCTTCAAGTCGTACTCGACCGAGATGCCCGCCGGCGCCACGCCGCTGCCCGCCAAGCTCGACCTCGAGTTCCCGGGCCGTTACCAGAACCGCACCGTGGTGCAGGGCGTGCTCAGCGTGCCGGCCGAGAGCGCCGGCAAAGCATCGCTCGGCAGCGCCAACACCTTCAACCTGCAGCTCAACGGCGAGGTGCTGCAGAACGGCAAGCTGTTCGACCTTTTCCGTTACAAGTTCGACTTCCCGCCCGCGGCGGCCGGCTCCGCAGAGAACCTGCCGGTGATCTTCCAGCGCTATCTGCGGCCGGGCGATTACTCCATGATCGTCAGGCTGGAGGACCTCAACTCCGGCAAGATCTTCCGCGACGAGCGGAAGATCACGGTGCCGGCTTCCGACCGGATCGCGCCGGCGCCGCCCAGCGAGACGAACGAGGAGAGCGCCCGCCTGCTGGCGGAGGCCAACGCGGCCATCGCCAACGGCGAGACGAGCCTCAAGCTGATCCGGCCCTTCGGCGAGCTGCAGACCGGCATGCAGCGCTTCGATACCATGACCACCGGCTCCAACATCGCTCAGGTGACCTTCGCCCTCGACGGCAAGCCGGTGCTGACCAAGAAGCGGCCGCCGTTTTCCGTCGAGCTCGACCTCGGCAACGTCCCCCGCCCGCGCAACCTGTCCGCCACCGCCCGCGACGCCGCCGGCGCCGAGGTGGCCGCCGACGAGATGTTGATCAACTCGGCCGCCAACCGCTTCCAGGTGCGGCTGCTGGATCCGCAGAAGGGGAAGCATTACGACCGCAGCCTGCTCGCCCGCGCCGACGTCCAGGTGCCCGAGAACCAGACGGTGGAGCGGGTGGAGTTCTTCGTCAACGAGACGCGGGTGGCCACCATCTACCAGCCGCCCTTCCAGCAGCCGATCGTGCTGCCGAAGGGCGAGGAGATCGCCTACGTGCGCGCGGTGGCCTTCCTCGCCGACGGCAATTCCACCGAGCACCTGGTGTTCGTCAACGCGCCCGAGAACCTCTCCGAGGTGAACATCAACTTCGTCGAGCTGTTCACCACGGTGCTCGACAAGCAGCGGCGTCCGGTGGAAGGCCTGGAGCAGAAGGATTTCACCGTCAGCGAGGACGGTGCAAAGCAGGAGATCGCGCGCTTCGAGAAGGTCACCGACCTGCCGATCCACGCCGCGGTGACCCTGGACGTCTCGGCCTCCATGGAGGAGAGCCTCGACAAGGCGAAGCAGGCCGCCCTGGAGTTTCTCCAGCGGACCATCCGCCCCAAGGACCGCGCGGCGGTGGTGACCTTCAACGACCATCCGAACCTGGCG
>JBIOVX010000200.1:0-5428 GCA_044868005.1 Thermoanaerobaculia bacterium
AGACGCTGTCGATCCACAGCTCCTGGCCGCCGACGAGCACACCGGGAGGCGGACCACAGCAGCGGGATCAGCGCACGACTACTTCGGGACCGAGCTCGACGTCGGCGCCGGCGGCGAAGGCGGCGCTGGTGTCGGTCTCGAGATCGGAGGCGCCCGTGGGAAGGGAATCCTTGGAAAGGAACAGGAGGGATTGATATCGCCCGACGCCGTCGAGGACCACGCCGGCGCGCAGCTCCTCTCCCTTTCGCGTGCAGGGAGGCTGCGAGGAGCAGCGCAAGACCAGCTCGGCGTCGTTGCGGTAGACCCGCAGCTCTGCGTGAGGCGCGCCGCCGGTGGTGCCGCGGAGGTTGAGCCGGTCTCCGGGTTGCGCCTCGGTGCCTCGCCGGACGGTTTTTCCAGCTTCGACGTTGACCCATAATCCGGCAGGCTCCTGCACCGGCGCACGGATGAGGAGGAGAACAGCCGCAGCCGCCGCGACCGCCGGTACGATCCATACAGGCCACCAGGCGCGCCGCCGTCTCCGCCGCTGGGCGATCTCCTCCCAGACTCGCGCCTGCCAGCCCACGGGCGGCTCGTCCTCGAGACCGAGCGAGGAGATGCCGCCGCCGAGCCGGTCATAGGCCGCGCGGGCGTCGAGGCAATCGGGACAGGAAGAGAAATGCTCGTCGAGAGGCAAGCCCCGCTCGAGCGCGAGGAGAGCCTCAGTCTCGAAGCGATCGCAACGCGTCACGGCGCCATCCCCTTCTCCTCCAGGCAACGGCGCAGGAGAGGCAGAGCGCGGGTGACTCGAACCTGGAGCGTCGGAGCCTTCTCGTTGGAAAGGCGGGCGATCTCCGGATACGAGAGCCCCTGCTGGAAGCGCAGCAGCACGGCGGCCCGGGCGCGGGGAGCGAGCCGACGCAGGCAGCTCTCGAGGGCGTGAGCACGGGATTGCTCCGCCAGCCGGTCCTCCACGCTGCCGCCTGGCACGGGCACGTCCGGCACCTCCTCGATCGGCCCGAACCGCTTGCGCCGCCGGCGGTCCATCTTGAGGTGGTCCAGGCAGCGGTGGCGGGCGATGCCGAAGAGCCAGGTGCGCAGGGACGAGCGGCGGCCAAACCTCGCCAGGCCTTCGTGGGCCTGGACGAACGTCATCTGATGGACCTCCTCGGCGAGGTGCTCGTCTCCCACCATCTGCCGGCAATAGCGGTAGACGGCGGTGCCGTAAGCGCGCATCAGGATGGCGAGCGCCTCGTCGGCGTCCCTCCGATCCAGGGCTGCCAGCGCGGCCCGCTCGGGGTCGGGAGCCGCGCCGGCAGCCTGCCTCAGGTCATGGACGAGCGACAGCATGGCCTATTCGATGGGCAGCGCGGGTCCCTGCGCTGTGGGTCTCAAGAACATCACCAATGCATCCGGCGGAGGAGGCGGCGGCAAGGGGCACTGGTCGTCCCAGCGGGCGCACCGTGCAATACCACCATCGCTCTGTAAAACGAACCGGGGATCGAGGCGGAACACGGTCAAACTCTCGAGATCCTTCTTGGAGATAACGGCCAAGCCGGTCTGAGCGGAGACCGAAGTGCGGCCCTTTCCTGCTTTGCGTTTCACGACCACCACATACTGGGCCTCGCCCTTCGGGTAAACCAGCCGAAAGTCGTTACCGTTGATGTATTTGAGCTCTCCCTCCACCGTTTCTCCTCCGGCGGAGGCCGCACGAGTCTCGACAGGCCTGACCAGCATGGCGCTGGCGCAGCCAAGGGCGAAAAGTAGAACACCTTTGAACCAACGACTAGACATGTTTTCCTCCTTAATGAAGGACATCCGTCGACTGCTCGGACCCGAAGAATGCAAAAGGGGCCCAGAAGGTAGGCGACTGACCCTGGCTGATCGCAACACGCTGTGTTCGAGCCAGCGCGCCGGAAGGGTCGGAGGCTCCGCCTTCACGATAGAAACGGCGAACCAGTTGGCGCGCCCGCTCGTCCTCGACCGACCACAGCGAGGCCACGACGGCGCGGCTGCCCGCGGCCAGAAAGGCGGCGCCGAGAGATCCCCACATTTGGCGACCCGGCCGTACGCCGGAGGAACAACTCGCCAGCACCACCAGACGCGGTCCGATGCGACCCGCGACGATCTCGCTGGCGCTCACATCACGATCGGCAAGTTGGAGCCATGGACCGCGAGCATCCACGCCCGTGTGAGCGGCCAGATGAAGGACCCTCGCACTGGCAGCCTTTTTAAACTCGCCGGACGTGGCCTGCCCGGCGGTGCGTACAGCACTGTGCAGGAGCTTCCCCATCTCCAATCCCTCGGTAGCCGCCGCTGGCAGGTTACCTCGTGGATCGGCCAGCACGAGGGGCGCTCCATACTGCTCCGGCCGGAAGCGCTCAATCGCCGCCAGCGCGCCGAGACTGGGGATGAAGAGAATGGCGTGGTCCTCCACCAGATATCGTTCCTCGCGGCGCAGAGCGCCAAAAGGAAGATTTCCAACAATGCCATCGGCCGCCACGTAGATCGGTTCTCCCCTCTCCGGCAGCGAACCGGGTGGCAAGAGAGTCTCTCCGAGCTTACGGGCAACCCCTGCTTCGCCGGGATCGACGAGGAAACGCTCCGCGAGGCGACGGATCTCGAGTGCTGACGCCTCCAACCGCTGGAGATGAAGCTGTCGGCCCGCGACGATGATCAGCCAGAGATCGTCTCCGGATTCGAAGTAAACGAGGCCATGGCGGTCCCCAAAGGCGCTCAATACCCGGTCGATGGGCTGCAAGGCCGCGACGGACGACTCGCTCATGACGGGCAGCAACGACTCCAGGCCCGTAATTCGCAGGAGGGAAGCGCTGCTGGACCACGGCTTTCCTGACAAGCCTCCGGCCGAGCTGGCGTTCAGGAGCGCGTCGAGGAAGGTCCTCGCCTGGGTTCGCTCCACCGTGGCAAGCGCCTCCTTGCCGTGGCCCGCTCGCGCCTGCAGGCGGAACAGTGCTTCGAACGGCTGGCGTTTCTCATCCAAAAGCCAAGCCTTCAATTCATTGAAAGGGACCGACCGGCGCAGGTCTTCGACGATGTCGATCGATTTCTTGTAGGCGCTCTCTGCAGCCGGGAGATTCCCGCGGGTCTCTTCAAGCAAGCCCTCCTGGTAGGCGAGCTGCCAGGCCCAATCCGGCTCCGGATCCTGGCTCAAAGCGGTCGCAAGGGTCTGGCTTGCCTGCGCGAGCTGTCCACGTGCGAGCTCCACCCGCGCGCGGAAATACAGCATCGAGCTCGGCGTCGGTCCTCCGGGGTCCACGTGCTTCCAGGCCTCTGCCAAGTGATGTGCGGCTCGATCCGCATTTCCCAACAGGAGATGGACCTCGGTAAGATTGATATGGACTCCACGTAAGAACTCTTCCGTTCCCTCTCTCCCCAGCTCGAGCGCCTGCTCGTGGTAGCGCTTTGCCAGCGCCAGCCGACCCTCGGCGAACAATACGGTACCCAAGTTGCTGCGCAGGTGCGCTTGGCTCACGTCGTCCTGTGGCTCGATAAGTCCGCTGGCCGTCTCCAGAGCTCTGCGTGCTCCTGCGAGGTCTCCGATGTCGAAGAGCACCGCATAGAGGGCCTGCGCGGAACGTGCCTGAAGATCGCGGTCTCGCGCCTGCGTGGCTTCCTGCAGTGCCTCACTGGCGAGCAGAAAAAGCTCGCGATTGCTGGATCTACCTGAGGCGAGATAAAACAGGCGGTAGAGGGTATCCGCGGCCTTGCGATGGTCGCCCGCAGCTCGCCACAGCGTCAGGTCGTGACGGTATTCTTCCTCTGCCTTCTCAGCTTCACCCCTCTGCTGGTGGACCCTGGCGGCGAATCCCCAAACACCGGGAGTCACTTTGCCGGCCTGCCGCAGACGGTCCACCCAGGAAAGGACCTTCTCCTCTTGGCCAAGATGGTAGAAGGCTTTGACAGCCGCCGCGCCCGCGCGAGGATCCCCTTCGGCCGTATAGACGTCCTCGCACCGTTGTGCGGCCGCCTCGTACTGCTTCGCCTCGACGAGGTCGAGGCAGGATTGAACTCCGCTCCGCCGGCAGCTGGGTATCAAGCAGAGGAATCCCAACGCACAAATCGAGCCGAAGTGGAAGCGGGACATCACGCTGATTATCGCGCGAAAACCACGGCAGCTCCGTCACACCAGCGATTCGTTCGTTCAACTCGGACCGCTCCGGTAAAAGCTCACCGCGCTCTCCCCATACCGCCGTACGTCCACCCGCGTCAAGGGACCGGCCTCCAGCGGCAGGTCGCGGCGCGAGGAGTGCTCGACGGCGATTTCGGCGTCCGGCGCGAGGAGAGGCGGCAAGCCCTGGAGGAGATCCTCGTAGAGATTGAAGTTGTAGGGGGGATCGGCGAAGACGAGGTCGAAAGGACCGGTCCCCTGCTCCACCAGGCGTGCCAGGCTGCCCGGCAGCGAGAGACGGCGGATCTGGAAGAGGCGTGCTCCCAGGCGGGCGGCGTTCGCTTCCAGGGTCTTCACGGCGCGCGGATCGTCGTCCACCGCGAGCGCGGAGAAGGCGCCGCGGCCCAGCGCCTCCAGAGATACGACGCCGCTGCCGGCGAAGAGGTCCAGGAAGCGCGCGCCTTCCAGCCGATCGCCCCAGATCGAGAAGAGGGCTTCGCGCACGCGGCCTTCGGTGGGCCGGGCGCCCGGCGGCACGGCGAGGCCGCGGCCCCGGAGCTCCCCGCCGGTGATGCGGACTCCCGGCTTCACCTGCCTCTCGACGCCAGAGCCTTGAAGTGGCGCCGGATCTGGTCCTTCAGGACATAGATCTCCAAGGGGAGATCGATGCCCTGCAGCTCGACCAATTTGCCGTCGGGCGTGAAGGTGATGACGCGGAAGAGCGCGCCGTCGCCGACCCGCTTCAACACGTCGCCGGGCTGCGGCTCGTAGTTTGCGGGCAGCTCGTCCTTGTCCTGCACGACGGGCACCTTCTCCACCAGCTCCTGGGCGATGCGGACCACCCGCGAGAGGTTGAGCGGCAGGGGATCGTAATGGCCGAAGCGGTAGGTCTGGAGCGGCCGGCCGGGGAGGTGGAGACGCAGGTCGCAGCGCTCGATCCAGGCGCCCTCGACTCCCTTCTCCGGGTTCGGCGACTCGGAGAGGTCTTCGCCCAGGAACCGGTTGACGAAGCCCTTCAGCTCGTCCGGTCCCAGCTCGGTGAGGCCCATCCACTCGTTGCCGATCTGGCCGTCCCGCACGCGGATCGTGCCATTGGCGAAGAGCGTCATCTCCCGGCGGGTGGTGTCCGTGGTGCAGTCGTAGCGGACGAGCTCGGTGGAGCGGTCGTCGGCTGAAAGGACAGCAGGGACGGCAAGGACGGCAAGGACGAACAAGGAAGGAATGCGCATCTAAGGGGTACTTTGCCAGATTAGGCGGTTTCCCGCGAGCCCGTTTTCGTAGGGGCGGGGCTTGTCCCCGCCCTGAATCGTTGCGGGCGGG
>JBIOVX010000201.1:0-35581 GCA_044868005.1 Thermoanaerobaculia bacterium
GGCGGCATTGCCGAGGCCTCGGGTTTACAGGGCGGCCACATAGGGCCGCCCCTACAGATCTGTTCGGTCTCACGCGGCTTTCTCCTTACTCCTCGGCCGGGCCTTCACCTTGGCCGGTCTTTTCGCCTTCGCGATCTCCAGGCCGCCGAAGAAGAGGTCCTGCATCTCGCGCGCGATCTGTTCCGCCTTGAGCTTGCCTTCCGGCCGGAACCACTTGTAGATCCACAGGATCATGCCGAGGAACGAGAAGGCGGCCACCCGCGGCTCGACCTTGCGGATGCGCCCCTCCCGCAGCGCCTCCGCGAAAGACGACTCGAGGAAGTGGACGTAACGCTTCTTGCGGGCGTTGATCTGCGCCCGCGCCGCGCCGGTGAGCGTCTCGTGCTCGTGGAGGATGATGGTGACCTCCTTGCTCCATCCCTCGGTCACCAGGTGGATGTTCTTCTCCATGCAGGCTTTGAGGCGCTCGACGGGATCGGCGATGTTGAGGACCGGCAGCAGGACGCGCTCCTCGAAGATGTCCATGCCGTAGTTCTGGATCTCCAGCAGCAGGTCCTCCTTGCTGCGGATGTAGTAGTAGAGCCCGGCCTTGGTGAGACCGCACGCGTCGGCGATGTCCTGGACGGATGCCGCCTCATACCCCTTCTCGCAGATCAGGCGAGCCGCGGTCTCCAGCACCCCCCGGTGCCGCTCGCGGTGGACGTCCGATCCGATCTCCGGCGCTCGCGCCAAGGAAGCCTCCTAGATGCCGACCGCTCGGTAGAATTCTACCGAGTGGTCGGTAGTGTAGGGATCGAGGTATGGGCTGTCAAGTCCCTGGGAGCGCCGGCGTCCTCGCCGGCACCATGGTAAAATTCAAGCTTGGAGATGTAGATTGATGCACAAGCACGAGGTCATCATTTTCTGGAGCGACGAGGATCAGGTGTTCATCGCCGAGGTTCCGGAGCTCCCCGGCTGTGCCGCCCATGGCGATTCGCCGGAGAGCGCGCTTGCGAGCTGTGAGGAGGCTGTTGAGCTCTGGCTCGATACGGCGAAGGAATTTGGAAGGCCCATCTCTGAACCGAAGGGAAGGCGCCTCCTTCTTGCATGACCAGAAGTAGCGGCTAGACGGAGGAGAGATGTGGATGACGAACGTTTGATCCCCCAGCAAGCATCCCCTGACTCTGGAGGTGCCTCCTTCCTGAAGCGTGTCGAGGCGTTGAAGCAGCGTCATGGCGGCAGCGTGAGCGACTTTGAGCCCTCGCGTCTCGATTTCGTGCCCACTGAGCCCTTCGCCCGAAATAGAGCAGAGCGGCCGTGAAGCGATTCCTGCTTGAGATCAATGATGGCTAAGAGGTGGCGCGACCTGTATGCCACGATTCCGCCCGATCGCCGTAGCGAGAATCCATGCCCAGAAAGATCGATATCCCGGAACCGGAGAACAATGAGTCGGGTGGCGAGGTATTCAGAGAGGCCGAGGCCGATGTCATACTCATTGCCCATCCCGAGAATCAACGCCTGGGTTCGCGCTATCGACTCTCACCTGGTACGACTCTAGAGATAGGACGCTCCGTCGACCTAGGCATTAGCCTGCCAGAGGTCATGTCGATGTCGCGCAAACACGCCCGGCTGCGCTATTTCGGCTCGGCCGTGACCATTGAGGACCTCGGCAGCACCAATGGTACCTACATCAACGGTCAACCCATCCATGGACGTACCGTGCTGCGCAGCGGCGACCGATTCCAAACCGCCGCGGTTCACTTCAAGTTTCTCCATGAGCAGGACGTGGAAAACGCCTATCATCTGGCGATCGTAGAGGCGGCGGAACGCGATAATTTAACCGAGATTTTTAACAAACGCAAGTATGAGGAAGTGGCCCAGCGGGAGTTTTCCCGCTCGGTCCGCATGCAGCGTCCGCTGTCGCTGATCCTGTTCGACCTCGACGAGTTCAAGAAGATCAACGACATCCACGGTCGCTTATTGGGAGACTTTGCACTCAAGCAGGTGGCTACGCTGGCGCAAGAGATCGCGCGGCCGGAGCACTTGCTCGCTCGTGTGGGAGGCGACGAGTTTGCGATTCTGGCGCCGGAGGCTAACGCCGAAGAGGCAAGGGCACTCGCCATTAAACTGCGGGACAGCATCGAAGGTCCTGGCCACTGCTACGGCGACACTAAGCTCTCGATCACTTGCTCCTTCGGCATCGCCGAGCTTTCTCCGCACATAACGAGTCCGAAGGGTCTCTACCAAGCAGCTGACAGTGCCCTCTTACAGGCCAAGCGCGGCGGCCGCAGCCGTGTGGCGGTCTTTTCGGTGACCACGCAAATCTGAGGTAAAAGATGGCGACACTGAACTGGGACGCAAAGGGAAATCGCTTGTTTTCTGTCTTGCGTGCTTCCGGGATCGAGCTTGACCAGCGTATGCGTCAAGCGGTCACCCTAGCCCTCCGCTTTGAAGCTGCAGATGACGGTATGAGTGTAGGCGACTATGTTAAGGGGGTGGTAGGCATTCGCGACTTGTCGCTTATCTATGGCCTGCACCGCCTTAATACTAAGGGGATCGATTATTTGCCAAGTAATATATTCAGCAACTGGTTAGGGCCACATAAGGAACTTGACTCTGACGCCGAGCTCAAGGGCCTCGACGTGGAGGACGTGAAGATCTTATCGGCAACCACTAGGAGGATTTTTGCGGCGGCGGCTTCCCTTTCAGATGGCGCAACGCTAACAGCGGCTCGGTTCATTCAAGCAGTTTTTCAATTTTCTGGAGCTTATGACAATCGTGCATATACGATGGACGCACTGGCCAAGTATCTTACGGGCGAGAGAAACGCACCAGTAGAAGGCGGAGCCGTGATGCGCCGAATTCGCGATGCACTGTCATCGACGGATCGACCTGCCGATGACTTCGATTATGCTTTAACCGTATCAGAGAAAGGGATTAGTTTCCGCATAATGACGGTCCTTGGCGATTTCACAGAAGAGGGCGCCACGGGCCTATTAATCCCCGAGCGGTGTCTACTGACCCACTCGGACAAGTTGGGATTTTTTACACAAGATGTGATTAACGAGCTTGAGATTCTCCTCAATAGCCCGTTAGCTACTGAAAGTGACTTTCAGGTTTTTTTCGAGCGGAATCCTCAGTTTCTTCGACGATGGGATCATCGAGAAGTGTTTCCCCAAGTCTACTTGACGCGAGAAGGTCTAGGTCCTCTTATTCCGGACTTCATTCTTACCAATAAGGAGGTGCAGGAGGCAGCTTTGGTTGAGCTTAAGAGCCCGCGGCCGAGGATTGTTAATCACCAGAGAAATCGAGTCCGATTCTCAAGTCTAATCTCGGAGGCTCGATCTCAGCTTTTGACTTACCAGCGCTGGTTTGAGTCGGATGCCAATCGACTGTGCCTAAAGGAACGGATTGGCATGAACATCTATCGGCCCAGGCTCATGGTGATTGTTGGCCGCAGTTCGGAATTTCAGGATGAAATCGAACGACAGACTCTAAGAGCAGATAATTCTGATCTCGACGTAGTTACGTATGACGACATGTTGTCTTACGCGAGAAGAAGACGGCTCTTCATCGAAAGTGGGCGAGGCGGAACGTCTTGGCCTTAGGCAGCGGAGGCTCTAAGGCGGCCCTACGCCGCGACTCCGGTCGATGATGCGTCCTGTGAATTCCAGATGGACGGGACCTTAGGCGCTCCTTAAAAAGGGTACAGCCCGGAGAGGTAAGAGCTGGGGTGAATTGATCAAGTGCGCGTCCTGCCAGCGCCGTAATACCCAAGGTTCACGATCAGATAGTTCCAGCCGCATAGTACCGTCGCGATCTGTTCGCCAAACCCTGTGGTCCTCGACAGAGCCACGGGAGTAATACTCGTACTGCATCATGGCCGTTCGGTCGGGATGATCATGTACGTTGGGCCCTACTGAAACAATGGTCATGGCAGGGCTGATTGCACGAATGTGCGCTGCATAGTGATAACCCTCTTGGCCAAAGTCGAAAAAGCTCCAGGAGCCGTGGTGAGAGGCAAGAAGGATTTCTGCGGCAAGGGAGTTTGCCCTGTAGCGCTCGAGAATAGTCCGCCACGTTCTTGTATCTGAGTCACCTGTCAGAAGAATCGAATTATGGATACAACCATGCTCAATCTTTAGCACAATACTCTTAGCATTACAGTCAGCGGGGAGATCACCTAAGGCTGCACTAAGCACGCGGATACGAGTCATTCCGAAATCGAAGTAGGTTAACGCTTCCAGCGTCTGGTTCGACACTGCGCGGCGCATTCGCATGTATTCAGAGTACTCAGGGGAGAAGATATTCCCGCTGGCAATCCCGGAATCCCACACGCGATCGATACCTACGGCGCGGTGAACCCGATTCACGCCGCGAAGGTGGTCGGCATCTCGGTGCGTGTTGATGAAGGCGTAGATCCGTCGCCCTCGGAGAACTTGCCTGAGGTAGGTCAGAACGCGTGGTGCGTTCTGGCTGGTCACGTTACAATCGCACAGAAGCGCATCTCCGTTAGCCGTTTCGATCAGGATCATGTTGCCTTGGCCCACATTGATGATATGGACTCTGGTGCTCATTACGGACTCTCCTTGTACGAGCCATAGTTACTGAAGAGCTCGAAGCTATACTGGCGATAGAACTTGAGGTAGCGGTACAGCAGCAACACTCCGGCAGTCATTAGCAGCGCAGCTCGCGTTCCGTCTCTGAGCGCGCCACGACCGACAGCGACTTTTCCGAGAAGAAAGGTCGCAAACAGCATGCATGTAAACGCCATGTTGCGGGCGAAGCCATAGCGGCCTACGAACGTGTCGAGTTTTGTAAGTAGGCGTTCGTTCGCCAACGTCTGTTCGTGGAAACGCACAAGGAGGAACAGAGGCTCGCCGATTTCCTCCACACCTGCCCGACGTGCCCGTTCTCTGACTCGTGCTTGAACTGCAGATTGTAGCGGTGTGAAGTAAGAGGGAAATAGGCGCGCAAGTATTGGGTGGGCTCCTTTAGAGGCGAACAGATTCTCCGAAGGCCGACCGAGGGCTTTTGTCGCAAACCAGTCCTCGAGCACAGCCTCTGCAGGGCCAGCCATCAGATGGCCGGCGACATATACGGCCAGGACCAACACGGCGATTGCAAACAGCTTGAGGTCTTGGTTGAGGATATGCGGGTAGCCAATGGTCCACTCCAAGCCTGCCAATACGAGCATTCCCGGCGCGACATAGCCGAAGAAGTCATAGGCACTGAAGGGGATCTTGTCCACCCTGGCGCGCTCCGCGGCTAGGCATCAGCTGGTTCATGAGTGTTACCATACTACACAGAGCCAGAGGATTCAAGCCTCATACCCCACATTTGGGGGTCCCCTCCAAATCTTAACTCTATATCTTGGGAGGGTAGACTGCGAGGAGACGAGGAGGGGAGAGTGCCGGAGACGGAGGAGATGGAGGAGGAGACGGTGCTAGGCACTTCGTGGAAGCTCCGTGGAAGGTTCCCCGGGGAGACGGGGAGACGGTGCCCGGGAGACGGTGCCAGGCACCTCGTGGGGCACTTCGTGGAAAACGCCTCATGTTTGAGAGCGGCGGAGCGCGATCCGCCAACCCTCACGACGCCTTTCCGCCCCTCGGGTGAGCCGAGGACCGCATGTTAACCCGCCAAACGGGGCTTCATCGGGCTGCGAACGGTCCTCGGACAGCTTGTCGCGAGTCGCCTGGGCAGACTTCCTCCTTCTGTGCCTGTCGAAGTTGGAGATCTACGGCTGTGGGTGGAACGACCTACCGAGAATCGTCACCCCGCCACGAACGGTAACGCCGGCGGGAAGCTCCCTCGAGGGAAGGGCGCGGCACGATTTCCAGCTCGCAGCTTTTCGGACGCATCGCGGAAGGCCGCGACGAACCAGGCATAGGCGTCGTAAAGCGTTTGCCACATCGTCCGGGTTGCCGCATGAAAGAGGGGCGCCGGCGATCGGTCGAGACATGCGGGACGTTGAAGAGGGTCCTGCGCCAGAATCGCTTTGACCCCGAGGACTGGCTGTCCCGTTCGCTTCCGCTCCGCAGCCGCTCGTTCCTCGATTCCCTGGACCAGGGAAGCAACACGGTCCTTGTAGGTTTTCTCGGAGAGATGCTGCCAACAGGGAAGAGGCGAGAGCTCGACGGTCACTTCCTCGGCGTAGCGGAGACGGTCGAAGTCCTCTCCCCGCCGGCGCGCCGCATACTCCTGGCTGCGGTTGAACCAATAGCCGGTCAGGGGCTCGCCGTCGAGGATGGCCCGGACCGCGTGGACTCCGGGCCAGTCCTGGAGCCGCTCGACAAGATCCTCTTTGCAACCCTGAGACAAGCCGTACTCCAGACGCTCTACCTGGGCCTTTTCTTCCGGGCTGACGATGATCGCCTGATAGCGGCGGGAGAAGACCGGTCCTTCCCAGCCGGTCAGACGGTTGACCTCGCGCGCCAGGTTCGAGCACAAGTACTCCATGAAGTCAGCGAGCTGCTGGGCGTTGTCGACATCCACCAAGAGGTGAAAGTGGGAGGAGAGCACGGCGAGGAAAACGATGCGGATCGGATAGAGCCTCTGCGCCCGTCCAAAGACCCCGAGCACGACCTCGTTGAGCTCGAGACCCGGCCGGAACAAGCGGCGGCCCTGGACCGTCCGGCAGGTGACGTCGACCAGAGCCCCCTCCTCGGGCACCCAGCGCAGTCTTCTCCCCATGCCCTATAAAGACGGAAAATCGCGGGGAATCTTGCAAACCCGCGCCAGGCTTGAGTTTGGAGAGAGGGTCGAAGCTCATTTCGAGTGTTCTAGAAACGTCTTATGATAATCTCGGATCGTCTCTTCGATCTACTGTCGAGGCTGCTAAGCAGATCTGCCTCAAACGGCGCACGGGCTGCGTGCCCAGGCTGCGGTTTGAACCCGTAGCAGAGAGAAGGCAGCGATCCCACCGGCGCCGCTCCGAGGCTTCAGGAACGCTGCCGAAGCTCCCGGCGTCGCCCCGACCCTTCGGTCAGCCACCGAAGCTTACGGTGGAAATCCGAAGCAGACGATGAGAATCCGAAGCTTCGGAGCGCCACCGATGCTTACGACGGGAATCCGAAGCTTCGGCGCGGCTCCGATGCTTACGATGGAAATCCGAAGCTTCGGAGCGCCACCGAAGCTTACGACGGCGCTCCGATCCTTCGGTGGGCCACCGAAGCTTACGGTGAAAATCCGAAGCTTCGGTGTGGCTCCGATGCTTACGACGGAAATCCGAAGCTTCGGAGCGCCACCGAAGCTTACGATGGAAATCCGAAGCTTACGGTGGAAATCCGAAGCTTCGGTGCGCCTCCGAAGCTTACGACGGAAATCCGAAGCTTCGGTGCGGCTCCGAAGCTTACAATGGAAATCCGATCCTTCGGTGGGATTTCTGCAAGTGCCAGCACGTGCTAGCATAGTGCCGTAAATGATTGTCTGGAGGCGACTTGCCGAGTTTGAGCATCCGCAAACTGGACGACGAGACCTACGATCGCCTGCGGATCCGGGCGATCCAGCACGGAGTGTCGATGGAGGAGGAGGTCCGCCAGATCCTGAAGCGGGCCGTCGCGCCGCCGGAGCGGCTGGGCGACCTGCTCCTGAAAGTGTTCGGCCCCGCGCGGGGAGCGGATCTGGATCTGCCTCCCCGCCAGCCGGAGGAACCTCCGGATCTCGAGTAGCCCGCCCCCCGCGCCGTGATCATCCTCGATACCAACGTCGTGGCGGAGATGATGCGAGCCTCGCCGGCTCGGGAGGTCGTCTCCTGGCTGAACGAACAGGACGCGGCGGCGCTGTTCCTGACCGCGATCACCATTGGGGAGATCGGCTACGGCTTGGAGATGCTGCCCCACGGCGCGCGCCGGCTGCAGTTGGGGCAGGGCTTTGCACGGGTGATCGCCGAAGCGTTTGCGGGCCGCATCCTGGTCTTCGACGAGGAGGCGGCCCGCCATTACGGGGTAGTGATGGGAAGGCGCAAGGAGATCGGCCGCCCGCTCAGCGTGCCGCACGGCCAGATCGCGGCGATCGCCAGGGCGAAGGGCTCCGCGGTGGCTACCCGCAACGTCGGGGATTTCGATGAATGCGGAGTGGAGATCGTCAACCCGTTCGAGCCGTTCAGCCGGAGCTCTTGAAGCTCTTGCAGAGGTCGAGCGTGACTTCCACGCGCCGGTTCTTCTGGCGTCCGGCGGGGTCATCCGAGCCGTCCGGCTTGAGGTTCGGGGCGATGGGCCGCCGCTCGCCCCAGCCTTGGATCGGCGTGTCGACCGGCAAGGCGCCGCGGGCGGCGAGCCAGTCTCGGACGGTCCGCGCTCGCTTCTCGCTCAGGGTCTGGTTGTAGGCGTCGGAGCCTTTGGCGTCGGTGTGCCCTTCGACCGTCGCCGGTGCGGGCCGGCTTTGAGGAGCAGCGGCGCGAGAGCCGTGAGAGTCTCCTCGGCGTCCAGTGTCAGCGTGGCCCGGTCGAATTCGAAGAGGGCGTCCGCGCCGATGACGAATCGCCGGGTGCACTTCTCCTCCTCGGTGCGGATCGCCTGGATTCCCTTCGGCACCTGGATCGCGCCCGGCTGCTGCCAGGTATCCCGGGGCTTCTGGATCTCCTTGGGTTACTGGCGTCACGTTTACGCCCGCTTTCGCACTTATTTTAGTAGATGCGCCGCGTTTTCCGGCCATTGGCATTCGGCAAGCGTAAGGGGCCGGTGGGAGGGCGGAATCAACTGTGGAGCCTGACTTCGACTGTCAGTATTCGGCCTACTGTACGGAACGAGAGTTCTTGTGCAAATTCATCCGTGACTGCCCAGGACGGTACGCTATCGAGATCGGTTGTTTCCGTGGGAACACGACGAGGACGCTCGCCCAGGTTTGCCAGGACGTTGGCAAGGTGCTGGTCGGCATCGACCCCTGGAACAACAGCCAGGACGGAGCGGACGGGCAAACGTACCAGCACTTCATGTCGGTGGTAGAACCGTATGTGAAAAGCGGGTCGCTGATTGTGGTCCGTGGCGAATCCCAGACGGTTGCTCTGCCGCCTGGCGTCGAGGGCAACTGTGCGATGGCATTCGTGGACGGTAGACACCAGTACCCGTACTGCTACCAGGATATGGTCAGGTACTACGAAGTCATTAGCCCTGGTGGCGTCATGGTGATGCACGACATGTTCAACGTCTGGAAGCCGCACACCGAAAAAGGCTTCAACGAGTTCATCGGTGGCCTGCCAAAGCCCGTGTCGGTGTACCACTACGAGTACTACCCGACTGAGGAAGAGGTGAGTCGGCACGGCTTCAGGAAGGCCGGGTTGACTTACCTGTACAAAGAATGATGCCGGAGGCCGCGAAGGGTCCTCGGCCGCCCTGCCGCTAGTCGTCTGGACAGACCTCCCCCTGCTGTTGCCTTCGCGCCAGAGCGCGATTCGCGAGGGCTGGTATACTCTCCATAGGACGAAACTTTTGATAGAACCGACGCAGCAGCGATTCGAAGAAGCTCTCGCCCTCTTGAAATCCCGGGTCGAAGACCATTATGGGATCAACGTCCGCTCTGTCGACGTCGCCGCTCCCTTCAGCGGCGACCTCGATGGCCAGGAGATCCGGCTCGACCCCGAGTTCGGCGTCGAGCTCATGGTTTTCAACATGGTCCACCTCTTCGGGCACACTGTGCAGTGGAACTTGCTGGGAAGAGTTCCAGACATCGGAGCGAAGCCTCCGGGCCAGTACTCCGCCGCGGACCTCGAGGAAGTCACGAGCTATGAAAGAGACGCCTCACGGTACGGCCAGGAGCTTCTCCACGAAACAGGCATCCGGGACCTCGACCAATGGCTGGCGGATCTCTCCGCGAGCGACATCACCTATCTCGAGCACTACTACATGACCGGCATCAAAGGCTCGCTCGCCGATTTCCGGAAGACCAGCCAGCCCCTTCTCGCCCCCCTGCGCATCCCCGAGTTCAAGCCGCAGCGCCTCAGCTTCCGCACCGACGGCGTGGTCATTTAGACCTGGAAGGCTCAGCCGACGCTCTTGCAGAGGTCGAGCGTGACGGGCCGGGAGACGGTGCGGGTCACTGATTCGGCTGCGGTATCCTCCCCTCCATGCGCGTCGGGGTCCTCTCCGATACCCATGGCCTCTTGAGGCCGCGGGTCCTGGAGATCCTCGCCGGATGCGATCGGATTCTCCATGCCGGCGACGTGGGAGGTGTGGATATCCTTGACCAGCTTCGAGGGATCGCGCCGGTCGATGCTGTGCGCGGGAACACGGACTCGGGGCCGGAGGCCGAGAAGCTGCCTCTCACCCTGGACGGAGAGCTGGCCGGCCTTCCTTTTCGTATGGTTCACCGCCGAGAGGATGTGGAGCCGGCCTGGGTGAGGGTCTCTCGCCTCGTCGTCTTCGGGCACAGCCATCGCCCAGAGCTCGAGTGGCGCGGTGGCTGCCTTCTCCTGAATCCCGGTGCGTGCGGACCGCGACGCTTCTCCCTTCCGCTCACGCTCGCCGTGCTCACCATTGCGGATGGACGGCTTGTGCCCGAGATTCTCGCGGTGGAGTAGTGACATTGCCGCGTGGCTCGCTCGTGGGAAGACAGACTCCTTACCGGGAAAGGCCGGGACGCGTCGCCAACTCAGACAACATCTCTTTCAACAAGCTATAGAACCGTCCCACCGACGCAACCTCCACCCGTTCGTCCGGCGAATGGGCGCCCTGGATGACGGGTCCGAAGGAGATCATGTCCAGGCCGGGGAACTTCTCGCCGAGAACGCCGCATTCGAGACCGGCGTGGACGGCGACCAGCTTGGCATCGGTGCCCACGAGCCGCTGGTGGACCTCGCGGAAGGTGGCGAGGAGGGGGGAGTCGAGGTTGGGCTTCCAGCCGGGGTAACCCTCGGTCTCCTTCGTCTCGGCGCCGGCGAGGTCCGCGTAGGCGAGGAACCGCCGCCGGGTGGCCTTCATGGCGGAGGCCACGGAGCTGCGGATGCTCGTCAACGTCGAGAGCTCGCCGTCGCCGGCGGCGGCCGCCGTCGCGAGGTTGACGCTGGTTTCCACGAGACCGGGAATGTCGTTGCTCATCGCTTGCACGCCGTGGGGGAGGGCGTCCAGCAAGTCGAGCACCTTGCGCGTCGACGCGGCGGTCCAGACGCGCTCCGGCAGGGAGACATCGGCGATCTCGATCTTCAGGTCCGGATCCACGGTGCGGATCTCCTCCTGAATGGCGGCGATCTCGCGTTGGACGGCGGCGGTGAAGACGTCGCGGCCGGCGCCGGGGAGCACCACGCGGGCGGCGGCTTCGCGGGGCAGCGCGTTGTGCTTGTTGCCTCCCTCGAAGGCCGCGAGATGGAAGGGCGCCTGCTGGAGCGCGGCGAAGAGCGCGCGGCCGAGGAGCTTCACGGCATTGCCGCGCTGGAGGTGGATCTCCATCCCCGAGTGGCCGCCCTTGAGGCCGGAGAGCTTCACCTCCAGCGCCGCCGTCCTCTCGGGCGCCGGAGCTGTCTCGAGCGGCAGGGCGAGCTCGGTGAGCGAGCCGCCGGCGCAGCCGATGGTCACCGAGCCTTCCTCCTCGGAGTCCAGGTTCAGCAGCAGCCGGCCCGCGAGCGCGATGGCCTCGGCGTCGAGCGCCAGCACGCCGTTGAGACCGCTCTCCTCGTCGACGGTGAAGAGCAGCTCGAGGGGGCCATGGACGAGATCGTCCGCCTCCATCACGGCCAGCATGGCGGCGGCGCCGATGCCGTTGTCCGCGCCGAGAGTGGTGCCGGTGGCCTTTACCCAGCCGTCCTCGCGGCGGGGCACGATGGGGTCCTGCGTGAAGTCGTGGACGACGTCGGAGTTCTTCTCCGTCACCATGTCGAGGTGGCCCTGGAGGACGACGATGGGCGCTCCCTCGCGGCCGGGCGAGGCCGGCTTTTCCACGACGGTGTTGCCGGCCGCGTCCTCGCGGTGGCGCAAGCCCTTGCGCGCGGCCACCTCCAGGACGTAGCGGCGGGCCCGCTCCTCCTGCCGGGAGGGGCGGGGAATCGAGAGGATGGCGTCGAAGTGGCGCCAGAGCGGCTGCGGTTCGAGTTCAGAGACGAAGGTCATGGGGAGAGGATATACCGACAGGTGTCCGCTCGACCTCATCCCAACCTCTCTCCTAAAGGAGAGGGGCTCCATCTGGTTGCGTTCCCCCCTCTCCTTTAGGAGAGGGGGCAGGGGGTGAGGTCGAGTTACGTAGGCGCGCCGCTATACTTGACTCCTCTCTCCTGGAGGGTTCGCCTAATGCCGCTCCTCTTCCTGAACCATGAAGACGTCGAAGCCCTGCTGCCCATGGAGGAATGCATCGAAGTGGTGGAGGCGGGTCTCCGGGTGCTCGCCCGGGGCGGCGCCGTGCAGCCGCTGCGCACCGCCTATTGGATGCCGGACCGCCACGGCCTGCTGGGCGTCATGCCGGGGATGCTCGACGGCTTGACGGCGGACGACCAGCCGGTCGCGGGCATCAAGGTGCTCACCGTGGTGCCGGACAACTATCTCCACGGCGAGGAGTCGCACCGGGGTCTGGTCCTGCTCTTCGAGGAGGAGCGGGGTGCGCCGATCGCGATTCTGGACGCCTCCGCCATCACCGCCATCCGCACCGCCGCGGCGAGCGCCGTGGCCACGCGCGCCCTGGCGCGGCAAGACGCCGGAGACCTGGCGATCCTCGGCACCGGGACCCAGGCGCGCAGCCATCTCGAAGCCATGCGTACCGTCAGGCCGCTGCGGCGGGTGCGCGTCTGGAGCCGCAATCCCGAGAGCGCCCGCCGCTTCGCCGAGCGCGAGGGAGTGGAGCCGGCGCCCTCGGTGCAAGAAGCTGTCGCAGGCGCGGACCTCATCTGCACCGTCACGGCGGCCAGCGAGCCGGTCCTGGCGGGGGAGTGGATCGCGCCGGGAGCCCACATCAACGCCGTGGGAGCCTGCACGGCCAAGACCCGCGAGCTCGACGCGTCCGCTGTGTCGCGGTCCCGCCTGTATACGGATCGTCGCGAGTCGGCGATGGCGGAAGCGGGAGAATTCCTCATCGCCCGCGACGAAGGGGCGGTGACCGACGAGCACCTCCTCGGCGAGCTGGGGGACGTCCTGGAAGGGAAGCTCCCCGGCCGCGGATCCGACGACGAGATCACCCTCTACAAGTCGCTCGGCATCGCCGTGGAGGATCTCGCCTCCGGTCGTTATGTCTACCAGAAGGCGCTGAAGACGGGCCGCGGGACGGTCTTGAATCTCTGAGCCCTCAACGCTGGCGAATTCTCTGACCCTGCACCGGTTCTCCCCGGCTGACGAAGTGTCCGTCTACCATGAGCTCGACAAACTGTGCGGGAAGGCTCTTGCCACGATTCGGTGTAGCGCGGTCCTGCAAGTTGTAATGCAGGTGCGGCCCATTGCTCCTGCCGCTATTCCCCGCGAGCCCTACCACCTCGCCACGCTCGAGACGATCTCCGACTGCGACGCGGACGCTGCCCATCTGCAGATGTCCCAGCACGGAGAACTCGCCGTTTCCATGATCGATGGAAACGAAGTTTCCTGCGATCACCGATCGGTCGTCATTCATCTCACCTGGAGCAGCGTTGTCCGGAACGCCGTCACGGACTGCCGCAACCCTGCCGGGGGCTGGCGCGAGGATCGCCTGGCGCCATGTCGTGAAATCCTCATTGCGCGTGCGCGGTTCCGGCCGTTCCAATTCATCCGCACGGACCAGGTCATAGGCGAAGCGATTCGAATAGTCCATGGAATGTTGATTCTGCTCGACCGTGCGGCCGCCGGCGGTGACATACCACTCGCCCGCGAAAGGCAAGTGCAACTGGGTCTTGGTCTCATAGATGACCGATGTGGCCGGTTCCGCGGGACGAATGAAAAAGTCTGCGATCGCACCGTCTCGATCCAGGGCCCATTGGACCACCATGGGCTCGGTGGCCTTGGTGAAGCGGCTGGTCCGGCGGTAGACGGTCCGTTCCTGTTCGCGCAAGACCTCCTCGTCGAGCACCTCGGCTTCCTCTCCAGCGAGCTCGGCGACCTTTTCGCGAAAGTTCCTGAACCCCGCGACCGAACCGCCCGCGTCGTTGCGCATGTCCGATGTCATTCGATCCCACAGCGGTTGGAGATCCCCGGCGAAGAAGGCCTCGGTGAGCTGCCTGCCCACATCGGGCACGCTCGGCCGGCCGTCGCCTCGAGAAGCCGACCGATTCGACGAGCCGATGCACCCTGCCAGAAATGTGACCGCCAAACATGCGAGCCAGCTTGGCCGCTTGCTCCACATAGTTCCGCCCTCCTCGTTCATGGGGCTGTACGTACGCGCCACGCTTGGCGTTTCAGCGTGCGCCATCTCGAAGCCTGCGTGCCGCGCTTCGCAGAACGCGAGGGAGTGGAGCTGGCGGTGGCGCGGGAGGCCGTCGAGGGAGCGGACCTCATCTGCACGGTCACGGCGGCCAAAGAGCCGGTCCTGGCGGTGGAGTGGATCGCGCCCGAGGCCCACATCAACGCCGTGGGAGCGTGCACGGCCGCCACCCGCGAGCTCGACGCGGCGGCCGTCTCGCGGTCCCGCCTGTATACGGACCGCCGCGAGTCGGCGATGGCGGAAGCGGGGGACTTCCTCTTTGCCCGCGGCGAAGGAGTGATCAGCGACGCCCATCTCCTCGGCGAGCTGGCGAGGCCTTGGAAGGGAAGATCCCCGGCCGCAGGTCGGACGACGAGATCACCCTCTACAAGTCGCTCGACATCGCCGTGGAAGACCTCGCTTCGGGCCGCTACGTATACCGGAAGGCGCTCGCCTCCCGCCGCGGGACGGCCTTGGATCTCTGATCAGAAATGTGGTGAACGGCGTATGAGGGGTGGAGTGGCAAGAGCACATCAGTGTCGTCAGAAGGGAAGTACGGATATGTCCATACGACGATGCCCCTAGCGGACAGGGCGTCTCTTGCGGCTCCGTGCGGCAGGCTTGGGAGTTCTCTCGTGGATGGCGTGGTCAAGCATGTCTGCGACGAGGCCGAACCAACGCTGGACATCCGCAATACCTTGAGTGGTGGCAAGTAAGCCGACACCCCAAGCCTCGAGAGCAAAGCCGAACTTGCTGAACAAACTGGCCGCAATTACTAGAAACAGCGCCAAACTCGTTTCTATTGCGAGATGACGCCAGACTCGATTTCGAGGCCTTACCCTACTAGACGCAACGACGGCAGTGAGTGAAATTGCTCCACCGCAACCTGCTAACACGGGCCCAAACGGTGCCAAGAAGTTGAGTAGATCCTGCTTATAAAAATTGATGGAGTAGACAACGATTAGTGCAGCCAAGACAAAGAGTAGCGGTGCGAGATAGAGAACTACTTCGGATGCGATCAGAATGGCGATCCGGGGAAGGCGGCTAGCAGCCCGTGGTGAAAGTCCCTTCTAGCTTGAGGCGGCGAGGCGAAGTCGGTAGTCTTGGAGGCAAATCCGAGAGGGCTGGCCTATGGCGATGGGCAAACGCAAGCGGCAGAAGCAGGCGGCACTTTGGATCGAGGCCGAGCGGCTGGCCAAGGGGCCGAGCCATCCATTCTACCGCCGGCTGAACGAGATCTTGGCTGAGCAGGGGTTCGACAACTTTGTCGAGGTCGCCTGCCGACGGTTCTACTCCGAGCGGTTGGGTCGGCCGTCGCTGCCGCCTGCGGTGTATTTCCGGCTGCTGCTGGTGGGGTACTTCGAAGGCATCGATTCGGAGCGCGGGATCGCTTGGCGGGTGGCCGACTCCATCGCTTTGCGGGATTTTCTGGGCTACTCGTTGACCGAGTCCACACCGGACCACTCGACGGTGTCTCGCAACCGGCGTGTGATTGACCTGCAAACCCACCAGGAGGTTTTCACCTGGGTGCTCCAAGCGCTGGCCAAGGCGGGGTTGCTCAAGGGCGAGACTCTAGGCATTGATGCCACGACGCTGGAGGCGAATGCGGCGTTGCGCAGCATCGTTCGCCGTGACACGGGCGAGAGCTATCAGGAGTTTTTGACCCGGCTGGCCAAGGCCTCCGGCATCGAGACTCCTACGCGAGAGGATCTGGCGAGGGTCGATCGCAAGCGGCCGGGCAAGGGCTCCAACGACGACTGGCAGCACCCCCACGATCCAGACTCGCGGATCACCAAGATGAAGGATGGACGAACCCACTTGGCTCACAAGGCCGAGCATGCGGTCGATCTGGAGACGGGCGCCCTGGTGACCGTGACGGTTCAGCCGGCGGATCGCGGAGATACGGCGAGCATCGAGGAGACAATCGAAGAGGCGATGAACGTCCTGTCCGATGTTTTGGAGGATGAAGAAGCGGCCGGACAACTGGGCGAGGAACTGCTCAGCGAGATCGTGGCTGACAAGGGCTACCACAGCAACTCGGTGCTGACCAACCGCGACGCGTTGGGGATTCGAACCTATATCTCGGAACCGAAACGAGGTCGGAGGAACTGGTGTGGCAAGCCAGCGCAGCGCCATGCGACCTATGGGAACCGGCGACGGATTCAAGGCGAGCGGGGCAAACGGCTGGGGCGGCGGCGCGGTGAGTTGGTCGAGCGCGGCTTTGCCCACTGCTATAGAACCGGAGGAATGCGCAGGACGCATCTGCGGGGGCGAGAAAACATCTGGAAGCGCCTGCTGGTGCATGGGTCAGGGTTTAATCTCAGCCTCTTGCTGCGCCGGGCCTTGGGGTTCGGAACGCCGCGGGGCCTTCAGGGCCTCCGCTGTAGTTTTGTCGAGCTTCTCGTGCGCCTCCTGACGGCCATAACAGCTCTGGAAAGACTCCTTGCCGACCGCAGTCCGGCCCACTCAACCATTTCACCTCTCTCGAGTCACGCGGCTTTTGCCTGAAGTGAAGCGAACAATCTCGACTTCCACCACGGGCTGCTAGCCCAGACTGCTGCTCGGGATATCGGAGGGGCCAAAGCCGTGATGGCAGCTAATGCGGCTAGCAAGGCCGCCAGCCCGAGAGCGCCGGTACGGCTGATGGAGCGGAGCTCCTTCTCGAAGGCTAGGATGAGAACTCCGGCAGCGACGCTGATGAGGAGCGCCGACAGCAAAGTAGCGAGGCGACCTCGAAGCGTGTTTAATTTCGTTGACAACGGTCGGTCAGATGGTTCCACGCTGGAGTTGTCCCCCAAAGGTGCCGCGTGAAAAAAACCGCCAACCGGAAGTCGATGCCGAAGATCGGGCGGCTGTCCAAATCATTTGCGTGGATGCGAAGGCTTGCAGGCTCGAGGTTTACGTCTCCCGTTGCGTTTCCCGCACCAAATCTTTGACACGGCCGTGACCGGACGCCGAGGGGCTGTCGCCGCCGAAAGAGTCCATTCAGCTTAGCCCCTCGCCCCTGGCCTGGCAAGCTCCTGGATTCGGTCCTGGCTCCGTCATGGCCGCAGACTCCTTCATACTCCCGAAGGGGCGCTCTCTTCGACGTCACCTGCCGCACGGTCCAGAGCCGATTCCTGCTTCGGCCTTGCCCTCTGCTCAATGAGATCATCCTGGGAGCCCTGGCCGAGCCAGGCGCCGCTACGGAGTCGAGATCTCGGCCTTCATCTCCTATCGAACCACCTTCATATCTTAGCCTAGGCTACCGACAGCGAGCTTAGCTCTCAGAGGCGGCCTCAGCCGTCCGCTGCAGTGGCAAGATTCTGCGACTGGTACAAATCGAAATGCCTTTTCACTCTTCATCACCTTGCATTACCAACTCCCACACTTCTGCTAAGGTTAGGCCACGATTTGCCTCCAAAAAATCGGCCGGTATGCACCGCCGAGCGGCTGCTTCGAGTGCGGAATGAAGCCGAGGCCTCACCTTCACCCAGACGTCTTCCGGTATATCAGATAGCCGCGTATTCTCATCCTGGAAAGCGTCTGGGTATTCCATTATAATTGTAGTTAAATCGAGGAAGGCTTTTCTTTGTCAAACCCGTAACGCGGCAGGCTGGATGGTTTGTTAGCAAACCGTTGAATGCGCTCTTTGTTTAGGCCGTCTATTAAGCCGCTTTCTACGAGGAAGAGCAATCTTTTAGCTCGCTGTTTTTCGTCCTCGGCTTTCAATGCATCCAAGACCAAATTTGCTTCAAACTTTGTGCGCTCAAGCTCATTATTCCAGTAGCCCTGAAGAGCTATACCTACAGCGGTTCCTAGGAGGCCAAACACAGCGGAGGCCACTGCTACGATTACAGGGGAGGACAGCCAACGCAGGATGTGCGCTCTTTCTTTCTGGATGGTCATTTATCCGAACCTCGAATCGTCAAGTGCAACAACCAATCCTATCAGCACTACCTGTTTGAGGTAGAACCTCGCACTGAGCTTCTGCTTCCTGCCGCGGGGCTTATCGGCCTGGACGCATAGGCTTCGAGCAAGATCTATGTCATTCATTCTATGTTCTATGCAGCCATAAAAAGCTTACGCCTCCTCTGGGCCTTCCGTCAATCTGCCTGTGGCGGTCGCATAGGAGCGTCCTTGGCTCTAAGTGTCCTTGATCATCTGATAGATACGGCTGGCGAGCTCGGCTGGAAAAACACCGGCATAACGTCCGAGATACGAGTAACCGGAACATTATCCGGCTGTGCGAGGGACCACAGCGGCGGCGCACCGTCACGCCTTCGAGTACAGCGTCTCGTGATGAGGCTTGCCTTGCCGGACCTGGCGCAGCCTGCCGGATTGCTGTAGCCGGCGGAGGATGATGGCGACCTGCTTGATGTCGACCCGCCCACCTAGTTTTTCTCGATAGTGCCCGAGGAGCTCCCGCGTGACGGCGTTGGTTCCGAAGACCTCGCCGGCTGGGCACGGAGGAGAGAATCGATAGACAGGCAGCAGAAGATCCGAGATTGACAGCCAGGATGGATAAGCTCTCAGCGAGTTGGCTGATCCCAAGGAGCGTGCTTCACATCCGGCCTCGCGGGAAGAGCTGGTAGGCAGCAAAAAAAGTCATGTTATCAACTTAAAAACATTATTCATCAACAGAAAAACGTTATTCATCGGTAGATCATCCGATATTCCCAGCGGCGGAGCGGGGATTCTCTGCGGGAGCAGCGGCTTCAGCGGTTGCCGCGCATCTCCTCCCGCAAGGCGTCGATGCGCTGCGGCGTCCGCAGGATGGCGCGCAGCAGATCCACCAGGAGATACGACAGGGCAAAGCCGAGGTAGGCGGCGAAGGGCACGAGCGCCACGGTCAGCACGCCGTGGGCGGTCTGGTGGGCCAGATCGGTCACGAAGAGCGGCTCCTGGGAGCAGACGAGGTACAGGAGATAGAAGGCGGCGATGAGGCCTACCAGCGAGCCGACGCCGAAGAGGAACGGCACCAGGCGCACCGGCAGCTTGACGAGGAACATGCCGATGCCGAGCGCCTCCTCGCCGGCGGAGAGGTCGGCGCCGGCGGCGACGTTGACGGACCCCGGGTTCAAGGCGACCGCGCAAGCGTAGAGGAGCACGGCGAAGCCGCCCATCCAGAGCCCGAAGAGGAGGAAGGGACCGCCCGTGATGAGCCCGTAGAGACCCATGATCAGGCAGTACAGCGCCCCCGCGAGGAACGCCACGGCGGCGAAGGTGAGGACGGCCGGCGAGGCGAGCTCGCTCGGCGACTTGCGCAGCAGCGAGGTGCCGGCGTCGAGGAACAGCACGGCGAGGTAGTGGAGGAGCACGGCGAGCAGCGGCAGGATCAGCAGACCGGCGAAGAAGATGCGGAAGCTGTCGCTCCGGATGCCGAGGATCAGGAAGGCCAGGACGAGGACCGCGGCCGCGGCGATGAAGGCGAGGTGGCCGGTCTGGCGAGAGATGCGGTCTGTACCGTCGAGCCCCGGCTCCGTAAACACCCGCCGCAGGGCCTGCAGCAGCCAGCGCACGCCTCGCAGGTGGGGGAGCGATTCGACGACGTCCTCCGCTCCCACCGAGCGTCGCAGCCGTTGGGCGAAGTCGCGCCCGAAGGCCAGTGGATCGCGGCGGGTTCCGACTCCGGGCGGCAGCGGCGGTCGCACGTTGGCCTCGTTGGGGTAAAGCTCGGGAACCGAACGCGCCGGCAGCCAGTCGGTCATGCCGACGCGGGTGACCAGCGCGTCGGACTTGAGTTTCCCTTGATCGGCCAGGGCGCGCAATGCCTCCATCGACATCGGCCCCTGCTGGGTGCCGTTCTGAAACACATACCAGACCTGGTCGGACATGTCGGTTCCTCCCGGCCAAGTATATGTGCGTCGTGGGATAGGATGCAGCCGGATCATCCGGTAGCCAACCTCGTTCCGTATGGCAGGTAAACCCACCTGCCGGAAGGAGAGAAGAATGAGCAACGTTGATACCGTGAAGGAGATCTACGCCGCTTTCGGACGCGGCGACATCCCGGCGATCCTCGGCAAGCTCGCCGACGACGTCGAGTGGAACGTCGATTCCCCGACTCCGCAAGTGCCCTGGCTGTCGAGTTTTCACGGCCGCGAGAACGTCGCCGCCTTCTTCCAGGCGCTGTCGCCGCTCGACATCACCACCTTCGATCCGCACACCTTCTTCGAGAACGGCAACAAGGTCATGGCGCTGATCCACGTCGGCGCCACGCACAAGCCGAGCGGCAAGAAGTACGACATCAGGAACGAAGGCCACCTCTGGCAGTTCGACGGCTCCGGCAAGGTGGCCTCCTACAGGCACATCACCGATACCGCGACCCACATCGCGATGAGCCGGGGGGAATAGGACCGGATTGAATCCCGACGTCGCCGCCGCGATCCCGAAGCTGGCCGAGTCCGGCGTCCTGCCGCCGCGGGAGGCGCCGCGGCTGCTGCGCGCGGCTCGCGGCGAGCTGGTCTCGGTGCACGGCGAGCTGCGGGCGCTCCTCTACGCGGGCGTGTTGCTGATCACCAGCGGCGTCGGCCTGCTGGTCGGGGAGAACCTCGACCGTATCGGGCCGGTCGCCATCGCGGTTGCTCTCGGCCTCGCCGCCGTGGCGGCCCTCGTGTGGGTGTGGCGGGTGGCGCCGCCGTTCACGTGGCGGCAGGTGTCGTCGCCGAACCTGGTGTTCGACTACATCCTGCTGCTCGGCGTGCTGCTGGCCGCCGCCGATCTCGCCTATATCGAGATGAGGTTCACGCCGCTGGGCGCCAACTGGCCCTGGCATCTCTTGATCGTGGCCCTCTTTACGGGACTGGCCGCGTTCCGTTTCGACTCGCGCGTTGTCTTCTCGCTGGCCCTCTCGACCTTCGCGGCCTGGCGCGGCGTCTCCGTGGCGCACCTGGCTCCCGGCTTCCTCGAAGGCGTGGAGAACACGCTGCGCTGGAACGCCATCGCCTGCGGAGCGCTGTTCGTCGGGCTGGGGTTCGCTGTGAAGAAAGGCGATCGCAAGGCTCACTTCGAGCCGGTGGCGATCTATCTGGGCTGGCTGTTGATCCTGGTCGGCCTGGCCTCGGGCTGGGGGGAAGACAAGGTGTGGATTTTCTACACCTTGGCCCTCCTTCTCTGCGGAACTACCCTGGCGATTGTGGCGTATCGCCGGCGCCGCTTCGGGCTCTTCGCGTTGGGCGTGGTCGCCGGTTACTGCGCGTTGAGCCGGCTGGTGGCGGAGGGCATCGATGAGCTCCTCTTCGGCTGTCTGTGGTTCTTCGTCACAGCCGCCTTGCTGATCTTCGGCCTCATCGCGGCGCAACGCCGGATGAAGGAGCCGCTGTGAGAGCCGACGCCGCTCTGGCGGACCGCAACGCGGCCGTGCGCGGCGCCGCCCGCTCCTGGCGCAAGGCGGGAGCCATCGACGAGGCAGCGGAGAAGGCCATCGAGGAGCTCTATCCGGATGACCGCGTTCGCGTCGGCCCGGTCTTTCGCATCCTGCTCTTCCTTTTCACCGCGCTCGCGACGAATGCCTTCTTTGGCTTTGTGTGGCTGTTGTTCTTCGACAAGTCGGGAGCGGAGGATTCGGTCCTCGCGTCGTTGGCGATCGCCTATGGCCTCGTCCTCGTCGCCCTGACGGAGCTGCAGATCGGGCGCCTGAGGCGGTCGCAGGGAGGAACCGAAGCGGCCACCTCGTTCGTCGCCCTCGGATATCTGCTCGGCGGTCTCGGCTGGTTCGCGTTCGAGGGTTTCGAGGCGGACTCCCGGGCGTTCTTCGTGCTGCTCGCCGAAGCGGCGCTGATCTTCGCCGTCGCGGCGTGGCGCTGGGGATATCCCGTCTACGCGGGAGCGGCGGCAGCGGCGTTGTTGGGGGTTCTGGCCCACCTGCCCTTCGCGCGAATCCTCTGGATCGTGCTGCCGTTGCTGGCCGCGCCGTTCCTCCTGCGGCTCGCGGACTCCGCGCGCCTGCCGCCCGCGCACCGCGATTCCTGGAAGGCGGTTCTCGGAGTCGGACTGATCGGTCTCTATCTGGGGATTCATCTCGGATCGTTCGAAATTGGCTTGGTCGAGGAGATCGGGGACCTCTCCAGGAGCTTCGGCCCTGCTTCGAGGAGCGATTTTCTCTGGTGGCTTTCGGCGGTCGCGACGGCTCTCGTACCGCTCGTCGTCCTGGTGATCGCCGTCCGCACGCGGCGCCGCCTGTTCCTGATCCTCGGCCTGGGGACGGCGGTTGCCTCGTTCGTGACGCTCTGCGATCACCTGGATCTGAGGCCGCTCTGGGCCGTGCTCACCGTTTCGGGAATCGCTTTGGTGGCGGGCGTCCTGGCGCTGCGCCGCTATCTCGATTCGGGTGCGAACCGGGAGCGCGCGGGCTTCACCGCCGAGCCGCTTTTCGAGGATCTTGCGCGCCAGCGGCTACTGGAGGTCGGCGCCGCCGTTGCGTCTCTCACGCCGGCTGCGCGGGCGATCCACGAGGAGCCCCGCTACGCCGGCGGTGGAGGTGAGTCCGGGGGCGGGGGTTCGACGACGGAATTCTGAGGACTGCGAACCCTTCTGCCCTCCGAAACCTCACCCCCTGTCCCCCTCTCCCTGACGGGCGAGGGGGGACGATTCAGAACCGGTCTTGCTGGTAGGAGGCATCAATTCGGCAATACCCTTCATATGCGTCCCCCCTCGCCCGTCAGGGAGAGGGGGACAGGGGGTGAGGCTTCGCGGGTGAACGGTTCAGTCCACGATATCTTCCCTTCATGATCGAATCCTTCGCCCGCCAGATGCTCTACCCCGCGCCGCCGGTGAAGGTGCCGTCGCCGCCTCCGGCTCCGCTGGAGGAGGTCTGGCTCGATCTCGCGACCGGCGAACGGGTCGGCGCCTGGGCATATACCCCTCCGGCGCTGCCGGGCGAGGCGCCGATCGTCCTGTTCTTTCACGGCAACGGCGAGAACCTGGAGACGCTGCGCTGGTCGGGGCTCTTCGAGCAGCTTGGCGGTCTCGGGGTGGCGGTCCTCGCAACGGACTTCCCCGGCTATGGCCGCAGCTCCGGTGTGCCGTCCGAGGATGGGCTGCTCGCCACCGGCGACGCGGCCACGGCCTGGGCGCGGCAGACGCATCCGGAAAGGCCGCTCGTCGTCTGCGGCTGGTCGCTCGGCGCGGCGCTCGCCATCGCGACGGTGGATCGGCATCCCGAGGAGGTGCGGGGTCTGATCGCGCTCTCCGCGTGGACCACCCTGGCCGAGGTCGCCGTGAAGCTTTTCCCGGAGTTCGCGGTGAAGATGATGCTCCGCGAGCGTTACGACTCGCGGGAGGCCGCACGGCGCGTGAAGATCCCCGCGCTGGTCATCCATGGCGAGCACGACGACCTCATCCCCGTCGCGCAGGGAAAAGAGATCGCTTCGGTGCTGGGCGACTCCGCGCGCTGGGTGCAGGTGCGCGGCGCGGCGCACAACGATCTCCTCGGCCATCGTGAGGTGTGGGAGGAGATGAAGCGGTTTCTCAGCGGCGGCCTTTGAGCAGGTCCGCCACCACTTCAAGCGCCTTTTCGAGCTGCGGGTCCCCTCCCGCGGCGTAAGGCAGATCGGCGGCGACGGCGACGTCCGGCGTGACGCCTACCCCTTCCAGCTTCTCGCCGTCCACGCGGATGTCCTGCACGGCGAGGAAGAGCAGCGAGCCGTCCGCGAGCAGGAACGGCTGGCCGGCGAGGACCGCGCCCGCCGTGCGCTCGCCCACGAGGACCGCGCGGTGGTGCTTTTGGAGGGCATGGGCCACCAACTCCTTGCCGCTGCGCGAGCCGCCGTCGATCAGCACCACGAGCGGCTTGCGCCAGGCCGAGGCGAAGACGGTGCTCTTTCCCTGCCGGTCGATGCGCGTGAGGTCCGGCACGGCGGGGTCGAAGAGGCCGACGAGCTCCGGATTGCAGCCGCCCCAGCCGCCGCGCAGATCGAGCACGAGGGCTTCGGTTTCCGCGAGCTTGCCGGCGAGAACCTCGGTCAAGGTCTCCTCGACCTCGACGCCCGCGCAGGACCACACCGGCACGTAGCCGATGCGGCGGCCGTTGCGCTCGACGACGCGGGTGCCGATGCTCTGTGCCTCCAGCCACTCCTTCTTGGGATCGATCGTGCGTGGAACGAACGTGATCGTCCGTGAAGGTCCGCTTCGCGAGCTTTGGATCTCCAGCCTGATCTCCCGCCCCGCCTTCCCGCGCAGCGAACGGACCGGCTGGAAGGGCTCGCCGTCCACGGCTACGAGCCGGTCGCCGCGCCGCAGGCCGGCCGCCTCGGCGAGGCCACCGGCGAACACCCGCGCCACGAACCAGCCGTCCTCGCGCTCGGCGGCGGCCAGCCCGAGGCTCTCGCCCGTTGCATCTCGATGGAGGACGGGCTCGAAGATCGAGAGAAGATCGCGGTAGCCGGGATCCTCGGCCGTGTAGTATTCGGTGTGCGAAGCGCCCAGCGTCGCGAGCCGACGGCGCGTCTCGCGGCGGAAGGCTTCGGCGTCGCGGATCTCCGCCGCGTAGCCGGCGTTCTCGGCGGCCCAGCGCTCACCTCGCGCGGCATCGTAGAACTTCTCCTTCACCAGCGATTCGATTTCGCGGCCGAGAGCGGCGAAGTCCTGGGCGGCTAGAGGGACAGAAAGAACTCCAAGGACTGCAAAGACGGCGAGGACTGCGCGCAGACGCATGAGGTTATTGCGCTCCGATCTGCCCGAGGGCGCGGCGGATCTCCGGCTGGTCGGGCTCGAGCTGCAGCGAGCGGCGGAAGGCGCGGGCGGCGCCTTCGCCGTCGCCGATGCAGAGGCGGGCGAGCCCGATGGAGCTCTGCGCCAGGGCGTTGCGGGGCTCGCTGCGGGCGGCGCTCTCGAAATCGCCGAGCGCCTTCTCGCATTGGTGGCGTTGCAGGCGGTAGCGGCCGCGCAGCAGGCGGAGCCGAGGCTCCTCGGGCCTGGCCTTCAGGGCGCGGTCGAGCAGCTTGAGGCCGCGTGCGGCGTCACCGCCGCGGGCGTAGGCGACGGTGCGGCCCACGGTGTAGTCGATCCCTTCGGGAAGGCCGCCTTCCATGGCGCGCACCAGCAGATCGTCCGAGCGGTCGAGATCCCGGCGCTCGGCGTGGAGGAGGTCGCTCAGGTTCCACAGCGCGGAGGCATTGCCGGCGTCGAGCGCGAGGGCCTGCTCGAAGGCTGCCGCTGCGTCGTCCATCTCGCCGCGCTCGCGCCGCAGCAGGCCCTCGTTGTTGTAGGAGCCGGCGGTGCGCGTCGATCCCGCGGCGGCCGGCGTCTTGCCCTCCTTGGAGCCCATATAACCGAGGGCCCGCAGCTTGGCGATCTCCTCCTCGTTCGCCGTCTCATCCGTCTCGACTCCCGCCGGCGGCGCATACGGCTTGTAGCGTGCCCGGTAGTCGGCGAGGGGGGACGGCACGTGCTCCGCTCCCGGCAGGGGAGGGCCGGCGACACCGCGGCCGGGCGGCAGGCCGAGGAGAGCCAGCAGGGTGGCGCAGACCTGGCCGACTTCGCCGTGGCCGCGGTTTGCCGTCTTCTCGATGCCGGGACCCCAGAGCAGATAGACCCCCTCGTCGCGATGCCACCTGCCGGCCGTCGCCGCCGCCGCGCTGGAGAGGTGGGCTGGCCGTCCTTCCCGCCACGTGAAGCCGTGATCGGAGGCGATCATCAGCACGGCGCCGGCGGCTGCGGCCAGCTTGCGGTAGTCGCCCAGCAGGCGGTCCACCTCGGCGAAGTAGCGCGCCGGCACTGCCGAGAATCGCTCGAAGTCCTCGGGCGCGACGGCTTCCTGGCGCGGCGGCGCGAAGGGAGCGAAGACGTGGCCGATCGTATCCGTGCCCTGAAAGTAGACGACGGCGAGGTCCGGCCGCTCGCTCGAGAGCCAGGAGGTGGCGAGCTGGTGATAGGCCCGCGTCTCTACCAGGATGCGGCGCAGGGCGCTCACCGGGTGGGCGTATGGATCGGGCGCGGCGAGCCAGCGCTGGTATTCCTCCTCGCCGAGCCACGGCAGGTACTCGTGGAGGTCTTCGTACCCGATCCCGCTCTCGGCCTGTGTCAGGATCTCCCTTGCCCAGGCTTCGCGCTCCGGAGGGAAGACGGCGCCGGGAGGCGGCTCGCGGTCCGTGGCGGTGAAGGTGGAGAAGCGGTCCGCCACCAGCAGGCCGCGCACCGGCTCGGCCGGCCAGGTGGCCCAGAGGCCGAAGAGGGCGACGCTCCTGCCGCCGGCCGTCGCCATGTTCCAGACGGCCGGCACGAGCCGCTCGCCGCTGGTGATCGGCTCGAGGGCGCCGGTTCCCGGATTGCGGCGGGTGAAGTCGAGGATGCCGTGCTCGAGCGGCGAGGTGCCCGTCATCATCGTCGTCCAGACGAGCGGCGAGAGCGGCGGATGGATCGTCGCCAGCACGCCCGTGCGCCCCTCGCGGGCGAGGCTCGCCAGGTTGGGCATCACCCCTGAGGCCATGTACTCGTCGAGCAGCTCCCAGTCGGCGCCGTCGAGACCGACGAAGAGCACCGGCCGCGCCGGACGGACGGCGCGTGCGATCTCGGGCGCCGGCCGCGGAGCGGGGGCCTTCGCCTGTCGCGCGGGCTCCGGAGCCTTGCGGCAGGCCAGGGCCGCGGCGAGCGCGAAGAAGAGGAGAGATCGGCGCATGGGCGGGCCGAGATTATCGCAGCGTTCTATCTTTGGCACCGCCTGTGCATTTCTGCGCCGTCATGCCACTCTCCCTCAAGCCGGAACACCTGAAGCGGTACAAGGACCTCGCCGGCCTGCTGATCCAGCATGGCCGGTCGGACCTGGTGAAGGCGGTCGACGCGGATCTACCGGATGAGGAGGTCTCACAGGAGGTTTCCGGCGATCCGGAGAAGCTCGCCTGCGACCTCGAAGCCCTGGGGCCGACGTTCATCAAGCTCGGCCAGCTCCTCTCGACGCGCTCGGACCTCCTGCCCGCGCCCTATCTCGAGGCCCTCGCCCGCCTGCAGGACCGGGTCGAGCCGTTCTCTTTCGCCGAGGTGGAGGAGATCGTCGCCAGCGAGCTGGGCGTGCGGATGTCGAAGGCCTTCCTCGAGTTCGACTCCACTCCGCTCGCGGCGGCTTCCCTGGGGCAGGTGCACCGCGCGGCGTTGCGGGACGGCCGGCCGGTGGCGGTCAAGGTGCAGCGGCCCGGTATCCGCCAGACCATCCTGGAGGACCTCGACGCCTTCGCCCAGATCGCCGCGCTCATCGACAAGCACACCGAGGTCGGCCGGCGGTTCGCCTTCCAGGACATGCTCGAGGAGTTCCGCAAGACGTTGCTGCACGAGCTCGACTATCGCCGCGAGGCCGCGAATCTGGTCACCCTCGCCAACAACCTGAAGAGATACGAGCGGTTGGTGATTCCGCGCCCGGTGGACGACTACAGCACCTCGCGCGTGCTGACCATGGACTACGTCCGTGGCACCAAGATCACCGATCTTTCGCCCCTCGCCCGCATCGACATGGACGCTCGCCTGCTGGCCGAGGACCTCTGCAAGGCCTACCTCGACCAGATCCTGGTGGACGGCTTCTTCCACGCCGATCCGCACCCCGGCAACCTGCTGGTAACCGAGGACGGCCGCCTGGCTCTGCTGGACCTGGGGATGGTGGCGCGGATCGATCCCGCGATGCAGGAGCATCTGCTGAAGCTGCTCCTTGCCGTCACCGAAGGGCAGGGGCAGCAGGTCGCTCAGATCACGATGCAGATCGGCACGCTGCTCGACGACCGCGACGAGGCGCGCTATCGGCGCGAGGTGGCGGACCTCGTGGGCAACTATCAGAACGCCTCGGGCGGGCAGGTCCAGGTGGGGCGCGTCCTCATCACCCTGACCCGCCTGGCCGCCGAGAATGGCGTCCGGCCTCCTTCGGAGCTGACCATGATGGGCCGGGCGCTCCTGCATCTGGACGAATCCGCCCGCGCCCTCGACCCGGACTTCGATCCCAACCAGATCGTGCGGCGGCACAGCGATTCGATCATGCGCCGTCACATGCTGAAGAAGCTCTCGCCGGCCACCGTCTTCGCCTCGGCCCTGGAGCTGCAGGAGTTCCTCCAGCACCTGCCGGCGCGGATGAACGCCGTCCTCGACACCCTGGCCGGCAACAAGATCGAGCTCAAGGTGGACGCCTTCGACGAGACGCGCCTGATGGACAACCTGCAGAAGATCGCCAACCGCATCGCCCTCGGGCTGGTGCTGGCGGCGCTCATCGTCGGTGCCGCCCTGTTGATGCAGGTGCGCACCTCATTCACCCTTTTCGGCTACCCGGGGCTCGCCATCCTGCTCTTCCTTTTCGCCGCCATCTGCGGCTTCATCCTCGTCCTCACGATTTTCCTCAACGACGACTGGCGGGTCTGGCGCCATCGGGGACGGTGAACGTCGCGGACGGGGAATCCTTCGGATATCGTTGCCTCGGCATGAGGCTCCGCGTTGCCCTTTTCGCCGCCGTTCTTCTCGGCGTTCTCCTGCTGTTCACGGGCAGTGCCTTCGCGCGCTCGTCCAAGCGGTCCGCGGAGGCCTGGAGCCGCACGTCGCCGCCGATCAACCTCGCTCACGTCTTCGAGGGAGAGATCAACAAGCGGGGCAGAGCCGTGGGCTTCCACTCGCGGCCGGGAGGGCAAAACCCGCCGAACGCCCGGGTGGTCCGCGTCATCGACCGTGCGAACCGGTTCGGGGTCTACACGGCCGAGGTGGAGATCCGGTCCGCGAGCGGCTGGCTGCAAAAGCGCTCCACGTTCTACCCGGATACCATGGGCCGCGACGCCGTCTTGAAGGCGATCCTGAACGCCTATCAGAACCGCGCCCCGGGAGGCGCAGAGAAGTTTCGCGGCCCTTCCGGCCGGGGCTTCACCATCGAAGGCTATTACCAGGACGGCCGGATCAACACGGCGTATCCGATCTTCACCCGGGATTGAGGAGGGGACGATCGATGCAGCTCGAATTCTATCGGGACTCCTCCGGCAACCCCCGCGCCCGCTGCGAGGGCCCGGCGCGCGTCGTGGCCGGCTTTCTCGAGAGCGACCTGCAGGACAGCCCGGCCGCGGCGCTCGAGATCCTGCAGGCCATCGACGAGGTCGAGTCCGGCGGCGCCGCCTCCTGGCGGCGCACCGGCAACGCCTACACCCTTACTCTCTTTCCCGAAGCCGCCGACATTGAGGACGAAACGAACGACGAAGCGGAGCCGTACCGCCTCACCCTCGCCGAGATCCGCGGGGTGGTTGAGGACTGGCTCTCCTTCCTCGACAACGGACGGGCCTAGCTCGGCGGGCGCCAGAGCGGGAAGTCGAAGCTCGGCTGGCCCATCGGCCCCTTCATGAAGTCGAGCAGGATGTCCTCCAGCTCGCGCAGATCCGGCGCCTCCATCAGTACCTGGCGCTCGGCGGGGGAGAGGGGGATGGCGTGAGCGATGGCGGTGACGATCTCCGTGCCCGCCATGTTGTCCATGATCGACAGGTCGAGGTCCGATTCGTTGGCTTCCACGCGCTTGCGGATGAGGTCGCGCAGGCGGGGGAACTCCAGGTCCTTGTCCACCGTCTCGGGATCGTCGAGGAACTCCCCGTAATCGATCTTCACCCGCCGGTAGCCGCGGTCGCAGGGAGCTTCGCCGACGATGCGGAAGCGGATCAGGCCGCCGGCGAGCACCAGGTAGCGGTCCACGTCGGTCTGGTGGCACTCGCCGATATAGCCGACGCAGCCCACGGAGTAGATGGCCTGACCCTCCTGTAAACGGGCGGCGGGGGCCTCCGCCTCCAGCGGCTGGACGATGGCGACGTAGCGGTCCGCCGCCATGGCGTCGTCCACCAGGTTGCGGTCGCCGGCCGACTCCGCGGCGAAAGGCACCACCGTTCCCGGCAGCAGCAGCGGCTGATCGAGCGGGAACAAGGGTAGCTCGGTCGGCATCTCCTCCGGCTTCACCGGGTCGTCTTCGTCCCAGACTCTCTGCACCATGGCGGCCTCAGTTCGTGCTCGACGGCGATGCGTCCGGCGTCGTCGTGAGAAAGTTCACGGCGAGGAGCTGGAAGAGGAGCTCCAGCAGCTCGCGGAAGCTGCGCGCCTCGAGCAGGGCCTGCTTCTCGGCGGCGGCGAGCGGAGCCGTCTGTGCCAGCAGGCGGACGAGCTGGCGGCTGCTCATCGACTCCAGCGAGGTCGATTCGCGCCCGCTCTGGAGCTGGCCGAGGCGCAGCAACGCGGCCTTGAAGCCTTCGAGGTCCCAGCCCTCCAGGTCCTCCTCGACGGGAGCCAGGTCGCGCTCGAACTCGTCATAGGAGACCGCGGCCTGGGGCAATTCGCCGGCCAGCTCCTCGCGCACGCGGAAACGGATGACGCCTTCCAGAGTGACGTGGCGGCCTTCATCATCCTGGCCGAGCGAGCGGATGCGGCCCAGACAGCCGACGTCGAAGAACTGGGAGTCCGACCGTTCCTCCGGCGGCCGATTCTGGATGACGCCGACGTAGCCGCTCGCCGACTCGGCGGCCTCCAGGATCCGCTGGCTGCGCGGATCGGTGACCGTCATCGGCAAGGTGGTCTCCGGCAGGAGGATGAACCGGTCGATAGGGAAGAGATAGACCGTGGTGGGCAGATCGGAGATCCGGAGGTCGGGGGACATCGGGAGGATGATAGCAGTGTAGATAGCGAGGTCAGTGGGTCGAAGCGTGGTACCATCTGTGGTATCATGGCTCTGCCGCGAACGGTTCTCGACACCAACGTTATCGTGTCGGCTTTCCGCTCGCGGAGAGGACCGGCTTTCCGGCTGGTATCCGAAATTGGCAAAGGTTCTTTTGAGATCAGCGTCTCGGTGCCCCTGGTTCTGGAATACGAGGAGGTACTGCGACGGTCCACGACTCTTGAGGAGCATGAGATCTTGGATATCCTGCGCTTCCTCTGTTCCGTCGCGAATCGACAGACCATCTACTTCCTTTGGCGTCCGATTTTGCCCGATCCCAAGGATGACATGGTCTTGGAGCTTGCAGTGGCCTCGCGGTCAAGCTCGATCGTGACGTACAACGGAAAGGATTTCGCGGTTGCCAGAAGCTTTGGCATCGAGGCTCTGACACCGGAAACATTTCTCCAACTCGCAGGAGCTTAGATATGGCGACGTTAAGCCTGAGACTTCCCGATTCGATCCATCGTCAGCTCAAGCATCTGGCGGAGAAGGAAAGAGTCTCGATCAATCAGCTCATCAGTACCGCAGTGACCGAAAAGGTTTCAGCTTTGATGACGGCAGACTACCTGGAGCGTCTGGCACGGGAAGGAAACCGGGAGGCGTTCGATCGTGTTCTTGCCAGGGTTCCGGATGTCGAGCCTGATCCGTGGGATCGGTGGACTTCTCCGGATACCAAATAATGCGAAATGGCCAGGTTGAGCTCGAGCCCACTCCAAGGGAGGTTCGGATCTTCCCTAAGGGCAAGCTTTGGGTCGCGGAGCCCGTCGAGTCTGGGGTGCTGACTGCCGAAATGGTCCGCCAGACTCAGAACTGGATCAGAGACCGTGGGCTTCAAAGAAAAGCCCGGCGCGCACTGCCGGGCTTCGAGTTTGATTAACGGATAGAGCCCCTCACGCCTCCACCACCACCTCCGCCTCCTTGGGATTCTCAATCTCCACGTCGAGGTGGCCGCCCTTGACGTCCACCCGCAGCAGGGCGCCGTCGTGGACCTCGCCGGCGACGAGGGCGCGGCCGATCTTCGACTCCAGCTCGTGCTGCAGGAAGCGCTTGAGCGGCCGGGCGCCGTAGACCGGATCGAAGCCCTGGCGCGCGACGTACTCGCGGGCGGGCTCGCTCAGCTCCAGGCGCACGCCGCGGTCGGCCAGCCGCTTGCGCAGGTCCTCCGTCTGCAGGTCGACGATGCGCTCGATCTCCTCCAGCCGCAACGGCCGGAAGAGCACGATGTCGTCCACCCGGTTCAGGAACTCGGGCCGGAAGTGCGTCCGCAGCTCGCGCATCACGGCGTCTCTTGCCTTTTCTGTGATTTCGCCTGTCGGAGTAACTCCCTCGAGCAGATGGGGCGAGCCGATGTTCGAGGTCATGATGATCACGGTGTTCTTGAAGTCCACCGTGTGCCCCTGCGAGTCGGTCACGCGGCCGTCGTCGAGGATCTGCAGCAGCACGTTGAAGACGTCGTTGTGCGCCTTTTCGATCTCGTCGAAGAGGATGACGGAGTAGGGCTTGCGCCGCACCGCCTCGGTGAGCTGGCCGCCTTCCTCGTAGCCGACGTAACCGGGAGGAGCGCCGATCAGCCGCGACACCGTATGCCGCTCCATGTACTCGCTCATGTCGATGCGGACGATGTTCTCCTCGCTATCGAAGAGCGTCTGCGCCAGCGTCTTGGCGAGCTCGGTCTTGCCGACGCCGGTGGGTCCCAGAAAGATGAAGGAGCCGATGGGCCGCCGCGGGTCCTTGATGCCCGAGCGGGCGCGGATGACGGCGTCCGCCACCAGCTTCACCGCCTCGTCCTGGCCCACCACCCGCTGGTGCAGGATCTCGTCGAGCCGCAGCAGCTTCTCGCGCTCGCCTTCCACCAGGCGGGTCACCGGAATGCCGGTCCAGCGCGAGACGATCTCGGCCACCTCCTCCTCGGTGACCTCCTCGCGCAGGAGCTGGCCGCCGGACTTCTGCTTCTCTTCGAGCGCCGTCTCGCGCTCCTTGAGCTGCGAGTCGAGCTGCGCCAGCTTGCCGTAGCGCAGCTCGGCGACCTTGTTGAGATCGTACTGGCGCTCGGCCTGCTCGATCTCCTGGCGCACCTTCTCGATCTGCTCGCGCAGGGCGCGCACCTCGTCGATCGCCTTCTTCTCGGCCTCCCACTGCGCCCGCATGGCGTCGGCCTGGGCCTTCAAATCCGCCAGCTCGCGCCGCAGCTCTTCGAGCCGCTCCTTGCTCGCCTTGTCCTTCTCCTTCTTCAGCGCCGCCTCCTCGATCTCGAGCTGCATCACCCGGCGGGTCACCTCGTCGAGCTCCTGCGGCATCGAATCGATCTCGGTGCGCAGCATGGCGCAGGCCTCGTCGATCAGGTCGATGGCCTTGTCCGGCAGGAAGCGGTCGGTGATGTAGCGGTTGGAGAGCACGGCCGCCGCCACCAGGGCGTTGTCCTGGATGCGCACGCCGTGGTGCACCTCGAAGCGCTCGCGCAGGCCGCGCAGGATCGAGACCGTGTCCTCGACCGTCGGCGGATCGACCATCACCGGCTGGAAGCGGCGCTCGAGGGCGGCGTCCTTCTCGATGTGCTTGCGGTACTCGTCGAGGGTGGTGGCGCCGATGCAGTGCAGCTCGCCGCGGGCGAGCATGGGCTTCAGCAGGTTGCCGGCGTCCGTCGAGCCCTCGGTGCGGCCGGCGCCGACGATGTTGTGCAGCTCGTCGATGAACAGGATGATGCGCCCCTCGGCCTGCTTGATCTCGTTGAGCACCGCCTTGAGGCGCTCCTCGAACTCGCCGCGGTACTTGGCGCCGGCGAGCAGGGAGCCCATGTCGAGCGAGAAGACGGCGCGGTCCTTGAGCCACTCGGGAACGTCGCCGCGCACGATGCGCTGCGCCAGGCCCTCGACGATGGCCGTCTTGCCCACGCCCGGCTCGCCGATCAGCACCGGGTTGTTCTTGGTCCTGCGCGACAGGATGCGGATCACCCGGCGGATCTCGGCGTCGCGGCCGATCACCGGATCGAGCTTGTTGCGCCGCGCCTGCGAAACCAGGTCGACGCCGTATTTCTCCAGCGCCTCGTAAGCCACCTCGGGCATGGCGCTCGTCACCCGCTGATTGCCCCGCACCGCCGTCAACACGGAGAGGAAGGCGTCGCGGGTGACGTGGAAGCCCGCCAGCAGCTTGCCGAGAGCGCCGTCGTCGATCATCGCCAGCAGCAGGTGCTCGACGGAGACGTATTCGTCCTTGAGCCGCTTGGCCTCGTCCTCGGCGCGCACCAGGATCTGCTGCAGCCGTTGCGTGAGATAGATCTTGCCCGCCTCGACGCCCGGTCCGGAGACCTTGGGCCGTCGGGAGAGCTCGCGCTCGACCTCGGCCTTGAGAGCCTCGGTGGATGCTTCCATACGCGCCAACAGGCGGGGGACCAGTCCCTCGGGCTGCTCGAGCAGCGTCAGCAGCAGGTGCTCGCCGTCCACCTCCTGATGGCCGTAGCGCAACGCTTTCGTCTGGGCGCTCTGCAGCGCCTCCTGGGATTTCTGGGTCATTCGATTGATGTCCATGGTGCCTTCCCTTCCCCTGATTTGAATTTCTACGCCTCAACCTCTCTTGCGCCCGCGGCCGCAGCGAGCTGCTCATAGAGCTCCCGCTCGCGCTCGCTCAGCCGCTCCGGGACCACGATGCGGATCTCCGCCAGGAGGTCCCCCTTCTCTCCGCCCGCCTGCGAAAGGCCGCGGCCGCGCAAGCGGATCTTGCGTCCGGAGGAGGAGCCCGCCGGGATTTTCACGCGCACCGGACCGGTCGGCGTTTCCACCTCGGCCTCGCCGCCCAGCGCGGCTCCCCAGGGGGAGACCGCGACGGTGGTGTGGATGTCGGAGCCCTCGACGCGGAACCGCGCATCCGGCTGGATCTCGATCTTCAACAGGAGATCGCCCGCCGCGCCGCCGCCGAATCCCGGACCACCTTGGCCGGCGAGGCGGATCTTCTGGCCGTTGCGCACCCCGGCGGGAATCTTGATCGACAGGGTACGCCGCTGGCCGGTGTTGGGATCGGTGATCGTGATCTCGCGCGGACCGCCCTGGATCGCCTCTTCGAGCGTCAGCGGCAGCGTCGCTTCCGTATTGCTTCCGCCCTGCGATCCGAAGCCGCCGAATCCACCAGGACCGGCAGCGCCGGCACCTCGCCGGCCGCCCGGGCCCCCGCCGCCGAAGAGCATCTCGAAGAACGAGCTGAAGCGTTCGCCGCCACCGCCCATGCCGCCGAGATCGCCGAAGTCGAACCCACCCTGGCCAAAGTCGAAATGGACGTTCTCCCAGCCGGGAGGCGGCGCGCCGGTCTGCCGCGCGCGGTTCCAGGCGGAGCCGAACTGGTCGTACTTCTGGCGCTTTTCCGGATCCTTGAGGACCTCGTACGCCTCGCCGATCTCCTTGAACCTGACCTCGGCCTGAGGATCCTTGTTGACGTCCGGGTGGTACTTGCGCGCCAGCTTCCGGTACGCCTTCTGGATTTCTTCCTGGGCGGCGTCCTTCTTGACTCCCAGCGTCGCGTAGTAGTCCTTGTAGTCCAATTGACTCCTCTCCTCCGCCATCCCCCTGCAGGATCTGAGCTCTCGCTCCGCGAACTTTGAGGTTCACGGACTAAGATTGAGTGCTCAGCGCTCAGATTGTAGAACGGAAAGGGGAAGGCGTCCATTCCTGGGAGCGCCGGCGTCTCGCCGGCATTCTTGATTTTGAAGAGGAGTGGAGA
>JBIOVX010000202.1:0-4677 GCA_044868005.1 Thermoanaerobaculia bacterium
CGACGCTCTTCCGATCTCCGCCGTCATCTCGCGGCGCCGCTCCGTCATCCCAGATGCGGCTCCCCCAGATGACGGCGGCGCGCCGCGGGATAAGAAGCCGCGCCTTCAAATGACGGCCACGCTCCGACATCTCAGAAATCCCGCCGTCATCTAGCGGCGCCGCTCCGTCATCTCAGATACGGCTCCGACAGATGACGGCGGCGCGACGCAGGATAAGAAGCCGCACCTTCAAATGACGGCCACGCTCCGCCATCTCAGAAATCCCACCGTCATCTCGTGGCGCCGCTCCGTCATCTCAGATACGGCTCCCTCAGATGACGGCGCCGCTCCGACATCTCAGATACGGCTCCGTCATCCTGCGGCGCCGCTCCCGCGAGCCGATTTGGGAAAGTTTCAGCCGTTGCGGCAGGGGTTCAGGCCCGGCTGTCCCAGAGGACATCCGGGATGCCGCGCCGCAGATTCTCGTACCGGGCCATGACGAAGAGGGCGTCCGACAGCCGATTGAGGTACTTCACTACGAGGGGACCGACAGCCTCCTGCCGTGACAGCGCGATCGTCCGGCGCTCGGCCCGGCGGCAGACGGTGCGGGCCACGTGGAGCTGCGCCGCGCCCGGCGAGCCGCCCGGCAGGATGAAGTTCTCCAGCGGCGCCAGCTCCGCCGAGAGGTCGTCCATCAGCCGCTCCAGGGCCTCCACGTGCCGCTCCTCGATGACCGGCACGGGCCTCGCCGCCTTGTCCTCCTCCAGGATGCAGAGGTCGGAGCCGAGGTTGAACAGGTCGTTCTGGACCCGCGTCAGGCATTCCGCCAGCCGGCTATGAAGACCGAGGGCGAGGGCCACCCCGATCGCCGAGCTCAGCTCGTCCACCGTGCCGTAGGCCTCGATGCGCGGCGAGTCCTTGGGCACCCGCTGGCCGCCGCCGAGGCCGGTGGTGCCGTCGTCTCCCGTGCGCGTATAGACCTTGGTGATGCGCGGCATGCGTGTGGGGGCCGCCCCTACATCTCCAATAGAGGATTGGACCAACGGAGGCCCGGAAAACGCTTGAAGTCGCCGTCGTTGGTGTGGAGCTCGGCTTGGTGGAGATTGATGTCCGGCAGGATCATCGTCCGGCGGCAGTCCTCCGGAGCTTGCGCTCGAAGCCCTCCATCTCCAGCTCGTCATTGAGCTGATTGAGCCGGAGCACATCCACGCCGCTACGGAAACCGCACGCCTTGGGCTTCACCTCGAATCTCGGGAGCTTTGCGCCTGACCCCTTGCCCTGAGCGAGTCCTTGCCGCAAGGCCGAATTGACCACCTCCTTGAAACTCTCTCCGGATCGCCGAGCCTTCCCCTTGAGCTGACGGGCAACATCTTCATCCAGGGTCAAGGTCGTCCTCATGGAAGCATCCTGATGCTCGCTTCAGTAGCTGTCAAGATGTTCGACCAGAGAATCGCGCCTCCTACACGTATAGACCTTGGTGATGCGCGGCATGGGTGTAAGATATGTGAGCGGCGAGACTCTCTGCAACCTAGCTGGAGCGAATCATGACGACCCTGACCATCGAGCTTCCCGATGAGGTATACGAGACCCTCCGTCGCTCGCCGACAGAGGTCCAGAAAGACGTTCGGCTGGCGGCGGCGATCCGCTGGTATGCGCAGGGGCTGATCTCTCAAGAGAGAGCCGCGGCGATCGCCGGTCTGGACCGGACGGATTTCCTGATGGCGCTCGCCCGCGAGAAGGTGGACGCTTTCCACGTCGATCTCGACCAACTCGCTCGGGAAGTCTCGCGTGAGTAGCCCGCCGGTCGTCAACGCTTCACCTCTCATCTACCTTGCCCATGCCGACCTGATCGACCTTCTCCAAGTAGGGGGACCGTCGATCTGCGTTCCTCGGACGGTTTCAGAAGAGATCCTCCTCCGAGGACCTCAAGATCCCACGGTCAATGTCCTAAAGACCACACCATGGCTTCTCGAGGTCGAGCCGGTTCCACCATCCTCCAAAGTACTGGCCTGGAGACTTGGTCCGGGTGAAACATCGGTGCTGTCCTGGTCTTTGGCCCATCCAGCCTCCATGGCCATCGTTGACGATCTCGCTGCACGCCGTTGCGCCGAGGCCCTCGGGATCATTTTCACAGGCACCTTGGGGCTCGTGTTGAGAGCGGCGAGAAAAGGAATTCTTCCCGCCGCCAGGCCAGCCGTCGAGAAGCTCCTGGCAGCAGGGATGTATCTCTCTCCAAAACTTATTGACAGCGTTCTAGCCGTAATCGGAGAGTGACAGGCGAGGTCTGGATCCCGCACCATGATGTCCTTCCGCTCCAACTATCTCTCCAGCTTCAGCCTCCCGCTCAGCTCGGTCTGGCTGCTGACCGATATCGCCGAGGCCAAAGGGCGGCAGGGTCTCCTTACCCGTTCACCCGAGAAGTTGACCTCTCTTCGCCAGACCGCCATGGTCCAGAGCGTCGAGTCCTCCAACCGCATCGAAGGCGTCACGGTGGCGCCGGAGCGGCTGCGGCCTCTCGTGCTGGAGGATGCCCGTCCGCGGGACCGGTCCGAGGAGGAGATCCAGGGATATCGCCGGGCTCTGGAGCTGATCCACGCTGAGGCTCAGAACCTGGCGATCACGCCCGAGCTCCTGAAGCGTCTGCACGCCACCATCCAGGAAGGCAGTGGGGATGCCGGGCAGTGGAAGAGGGTGAGCAACGAGATCATCGAGCTGCGGGAGGGAGCGGCGCCAGTCGTCCGGTTCCGTCCGGTGGGCGTGGTGGAGACGCCCGCGGCTGTCGAGGAGCTCTGCCTGCTCTATCGCCATGCCCTCAACCAGGACCTGGCTCCGCCGCTCGTCACCGTCGCCGCCCTGGTGTTCGATTTTCTCTGCATTCATCCCTTCCGCGACGGCAATGGGCGAGTCTCCCGGCTGCTCACTCTTCTCGCCGCCTATCAGCACGGCTTCGAAGTAGGCCGCTACATTAGCCTAGAGCGGCTCGTGGAGGAGTCCCGGACGGAGTACTACGAGGTGCTCCACCTCAGCTCCCAGGCCTGGCACGAGGGACGGCACGATCTGCTGCCCTGGCTCAACTACTTCCTGACGGTCCTGAAACGGGCCTATAGGGAGTGGGAGAAGGCTTCGGAGTCGGAATCAACTGGATAGACTCCCGGCGTGCCCTTCCTCCCCGGCTTTTACCTCGCCTTCCTCGCCTTCCTTCTCGCCCTAGCCCTCCGGCGGTGGTGGGACCCAATCCCTCTCCGCGTCTGGGCAATCTTCGCAGCAGTTCTCCTGATCCTCTTCGGACCGGCGCTCTTCCTAGGCAAGGTCCTGCTCCCCGCGGACATCCTGCCCGGCATCATGCCGGAGGAGGAGATAGGAAAGTCTCCCGAGGGCAACGTCCTCCAGCGCGATCTGGTGACGCAGATCGTCCCCTGGCAAGCCCAGGTGCGCCGGGCGTTGCGGACCGGGGAGTGGCCGCTGTGGAACAACCTCGCCGGAGCCGGCATGCCGCTGATGGCGGATCCGCAGTCGCAGGTGCTCCAGCCTCTGGTTCTCCTGGCACTGCCGCTCCCTTTGCCGCAGGCCGTCGGTGTGACCGCGGGGCTGCGCGTGCTCATCGCGCTCGTCTTCTTCTTCCTGCTGCTGCGGCGACAAGAGCTGTCGGAGGAGGCCGCCCTGTTCGGCAGCCTCGCGTTCAGTCTCGGCGGCTTCCTCCTGCTCTGGCTGAGCTGGCCGATCGGCAACTCGCCCGCGTTGCTGCCGCTCGTGCTCTATGCCCTGGTGATGACGGAGGAGCGCGGCGCCCGCCGGGATTTCCTGTTGCTCACCGCGGCAGTCGCGGCGCTGCTGGTCGGCGGGCATCCCGAGACGATCCTCTACGTGGCGGCGGTGGGGGGCCTCTTCGCGATATCCCGGCTCCTTCGCCGGCCTTCCCCGGATCGGCCGCGGCTCCTCGCTCGCTGGGCGCTCGCCGCCGGGATCGCCTTTGGGCTGGCCGCCCCGGCGTTGGTGCCGGCGATGCGTTTCCTGCCCCAGACCCATCGCGCCCACTTGGTGGAGCTGCGCAACGAGCGGCTGGAGAAACGTTCTACCCTGACGGGTTGGCGGACTTCGCAGGAACGGCGGGAGACCTTCGAGGAGGTCGAGAAGCGGCTGGTGCCGGTCTTCGCGCCGAACGCCTTCGGCAACAGCCGCTGGGGCGAGTACTGGGGAGAAGCCAACACCAACGAGGACGCCAGCGGCTTCGTGGGCGGCGCCGCTCTGCTGGCCGCCCTGCTCGCCTTCCTTCCCGCCGCGCGCCGCTTTCCCCAGGAACGGCTCTTCCTCGCCTTGGCGGCCGCCAGCCTGGTGATCTCGATCCGCGTGCCGGGGATTCCGCGGATCCTCTCGGCCGTGCCGCTGCTCAACCAGTCGATCAGCGCCCACCGGCGGCTGCTCCTGGTGGCCGGCTTCTCGCTGGCCTATGCCGCCGCGTGCGCGGTGGAACGCTGGCGGCGTGGCGAGGGGCCGGGACGTGCACCGGTTGCCGTCTGCGCCGCCATCCTCCTCGGCCTTATTACGTGGGGCTATCTCCTCTCGCCGGAGGTGGAGGTGCTGCTTCCGCTGCGATGGTTCTGGATGGGACTGCAGCTCGCAACGGTCGCCGCGACGGCTCTGCTCCTGTTCCTTCCCACGAGAGTTTTTCGTAGGGGCGGGGCTTGTCCCCGCCCGGAA
>JBIOVX010000203.1:0-46530 GCA_044868005.1 Thermoanaerobaculia bacterium
CAGCGTTGCGGCCCGGCAGCATCTCGGCGCTAGCGTCCGAGCACGCCGAGGATTTCGTCCAGCAGCTCGCCGTCGTCGAACGGTTTGCTCAAGAAGGCCGTGGCTCCCAGCTGCAAAGCCTGCGCCCTCAGTCCTGGATCTGTTTCTCCGCTGATGATCACCACCGGCACCGGGAGCTGCAGCCGCATCTCCGCGAGCCGGCACAGCAGGACGAAGCCGTTCATGTCCGGCAAATGAAAATCGATCACCAGGCACAGGGGCTGGACCGGCCAGTCGGAGCGGAGAAGCTCGTTGGCGCTCGCGAACGCCCTCACCTCCAGATCCGCGGCGTTCAGGAGCCGGGTCAGAGCCTGGCGAACCGCGGGATCGTCGTCCACCACCGCGACGAGCGCTCGATCTGGGGGAGGATCTGGCCGCATGTCCAGGAAGTGTGGCCGGAAGTATCCGGTGAGACAGGATGCGGGCCGGGATTGTCTCACAAAAGGGCCGTGCTCGGGGGGACAGCCACACCCACCGGCGGCACTACGGCGAAAGGGACCCGGACGCGGCCGCCAGCGGCAGCTCGAGCGTGAACACCGCCCCCTGGCCCCGGCCCGCGCTGGCGGCGGCGAGGGTACCGCCGTGAGCCTGCACCAACTCCTTGCAGACGGTGAGGCCCAGCCCGAGGCCGCCGAAGCTTCGCGTCACCTCGCGGCTCCCCTGCTCGAAGACGTCGAAGATGCGCGGCAGCACGTCCGGCTCGATGCCGATGCCGGTATCGGCCACTTCCAGGCGGAGCCGTGCGCCGGTGTTCGCCGAGCGCACCGTGATGCGGCCCTCCGCGGGGGTGAACTTGATGGCGTTGTGGAGCAGGTTCCAGAGGATCTGATGGAGCCGCGCCGGGTCCGCATGGACCCGATGGTCGGACGCCAGCAAGCGAAGCACGACCGTAAGCCCTTTTTCGCGCATCTGGTGCTCGCAGCCTTCCAAGACCTCGCGGAGCGTGCCCTGCGCGTCGGTATCGGCGAGAGCGAGCGACAGCTTGCCGGAGGCGATCCGCGTCAGCTCGAACAGGTCCTCGATGAGCCGGGCCTCCAGCTCGACGCTGCGGCGGATGGTTGCGGCTGCCTGGCGCTGGCGGGGCGATAGAGCGGAGTCCTCCTCGAGGAGCCCGGTCATGAGGAGCATGGGTGTCAGCGGCACCCGCAGCTCATGGACGAGCATCGCCAGAACCCTCTCTCTGGCCGCGTTCGCCTCCCGGGCCTGGCGCCGGGCCGCGGCGAGCTCCGCGCGGGTGGTGCGCAGCCGCTCCTCGCTCACCGCCAGGGCCTGCCGCAGCTGGATGGTTTCCTGGACCGGTGTTCTCTGGACGCCTTTCACGTTTCAGCCATCCCCTTTTGGTACAGCGCAGCCTCTCGGGCTCCCGCCGCTTGGGCGTGCCAGGCTGACCTGTGCGGAACGCAGATCTTGGCAGGAGACTAGGAGCCGGCCGCCGGGGCGCGCTATTGGACTTTGGTCGTAGTGGAGCGGCGGGCTTTCAGCGCACCCACTCGACGTTCGGCAGCAGGAAGGATCGCTCGATGAGGGCCTTCCCCGGTCCATAGCAGCGGAAGATGAGGAAGAAGTCCCGCCCGGTCGGAATCCAGTTCGAGGTCAGGCCCTTGGGCGCCTGCGGGCCGAAGTAGAGGTCCACCGAGCCGTCGGCGTTGCACCGCATGTGGCCCTTGGCGCGAGACGACAACCCGACCCGGTCGAGATCGTTATGGATGTAGGCCTTCGAGTCCTTGCCGTAGGCGGTGACCGACCAGGAGTCGCGCGCCGGCACGTCGCCGGGAACTCGCAGGCGATACAGGCTGGCCCCCTTGAGAAGCTGGCCCGAGCCGTCGCGCAGGGCGCACAGGCAGTACAAGCCCTGGCGCTGCTTCTTCGGCGCGAACGCCGTCCAGTAAGAGTAACCGCCGGCGCGCTCGTCGATCAGCAGCCGGCCGTCGACGAGATAGGTAGCGCCTTCATGAGGTGTCGAGTTGCTGACCATCCAGTAGCTGTCGGGCCGATAGGGCACCAGCGCCATTCCCGGCGTCTCGAAGTAGTTTTCCATCTGCCGGCGGCCATCCTGTACCGCGACCTCCAGGGCCCGGGCGAGCCGGCCTTCCGGCAGGAAAGGCGCGTTCTTGCGGATGCCGATGCTGGCGACGAGGCCGATCATCGCCGCGTCTTTCGTCTGCGGCGGCTCCTGACCGATAGTTTCTGCCAGAGTCGCGAAGTAGCTCGTATCGTAAGCCGGCAATGTCCTCCAGGTCTTCGGATGGGCGTCGATGTAGCGGTTGGCCGGCGAGCGGCCGGCCTGGGCGAGCGGATAAGCCCGCAGGCGCTTGGAATAGGCTACCGCCTCGCCCAGGAGCGCTCGGGGCCGCGGGATCGCACGCAGCGCGACGTGGATGTTGTACGTCTTCGAAGAGACGGGGAGATATCCTTTCGGAACGGCATCCTGGCAGTCCGGAGGCAGGAACACGTACTTGCCGCCCTTGCCTGCGTCCTCGCCCCAGATCCCGACGTCGACCAGGGGGACCATCCAGCCATCGACCGCACAGCCGGAGAAAGCGGCCTTCTGACTCGCCGCCGGTACCTCGAGCACCGCGGGACCTTCTTTGACGTTGAGCATGACCATGACGCAGGGTGCTTCGTCGCTGGCGGTCAGCAGCTCGTGGCGGGGCATCGGCACGTTGGACATGTAGATGATGTCGTTGTATCTCGCGCCGAGATCGCGGAACGACGCCTCCCGCAAGCTCGCGAGGCTGACCGCCGGCATACCCCAGATCACGGCCTGAACGCCGCGCTGATAGGCGAGCTGATACCCCAGGTCCTGTTCCACGCGGTACTCCTTGCTCGTCTCCGGATTGGCGTCGAGCTGTCACGCGTCGCCTTCTGGCCAGCATAGGGCTCGCCCGCGGAGCCCGCCATTGGACTTTGGTGGAGAGCCATGGGACCTAGATCCCACTACTATACGCAGACGCCTTCCGAGAACCCGGCGCCGCCGCGCACACCGAGGCGACGGCCTTCAGCAGGCTTTCCTCGTCGAGCGGCTTGAGCAGGTACGCCGACGCTCCCGCCGCCATCACCCGCTCGGCGATGCCGGCCTGGTCGTGCCCGGTGACGATCACCGTCGGCAGGGGAATGCCGGCTTCGACGAGGCGCTCCTGCACGTCCAGGCCGGTCAGCCCGGGCAGACGCAGATCGATCACGGCGCAGTCCGGACGCTGCGTTTTTACCGACGCGAGGAACTCGTACCCGGTGGCGAACGTCTCGACGTCGATTCCCGCGGCGAGGAAAAGGCGGCGCAACGCCCGCCGCACCGGTTCCTCGTCGTCCACGATGGCCACCAGCAGGCGGCGTGGGCTCATAGGGGTTACTCTCGCCGAGATCGTCTGCGCACGGAATTGGACTTTGGTCGCATGATGGAACCCTGGCGGGCTTACAGCTCCGCCGCCTGCACCGGCAGTGTCAGGTGGAAGGTGGCGCCGCAATCCTGGTTGTTGCTGGCCCACAGGCGCCCGCCGTGGGCCACGACGATGGAACGGCAGATGGACAACCCGAGGCCCAGCCCGTGCTCCTTGGTGGTGAAAAACGGCGTGAACACCCGCTCCAGCTCGTCCGCCGGAATGCCGGTGCCGTAGTCGATGACGGACACCCGGACTTCCGCCTCCCGGTCGCGAAACGTGGCCACCGTGAGCTCCGGCGTCTGCCGTGCGCTCATGGCCTCACAGGCGTTGAAGATCAGGTTCAACAGGACCTGCTGGAGCTGCACGCGGTCCCCGCAGATCGGCGACAGCCCCGGCGCCAGCTGCGTCGTCACCGCGACATTGCGCGTGACCAGGTCGCTGTGGACGAGGCTGAGGACCTCTGTGACCAGCTCGTTGACATCCAGCGGCAGCAGCTTTGCTTCGCCCTTCTTGAGCATGGCGCGCAGCCTCTGGATGACTTCGCCCGCACGGCGGTCGTCCTGCGCGATGTCGCGCAGGATCTCGCGCACCTCCGTCAGGTCTACAGGCTCCCGGGCCAGCAGGCGTTGCGCCGCCTGCGCGTTGCTGAGGATTGCGGTCAGCGGCTGGTTGAGCTCGTGCGCCAGCGTTCCCGAGAGCTCGCCGAGCATGGCGACGCGGGTCAGATGTGCCAGCTCCTGGCGTTGTTCCCGCGCCTCCTGCTCCGCTCTCTTGCGGCCGGTGATGTCGGTGTTGACGATGATCGCCCCCCCTCCGGGCCGGGCCAAACCCTCGGCCGACATCTCGTACCACGAGCCCGAGCCCATGGGGCAAGGGAACTCCGTCTCGAAGCGCCGCAGGATGCCGCCCAAGACCGCCTGGATGCCCGCCACCATCCGCGGCGCGCTCTCCGCGGGAAGTTGACCCGGGGTCCGGCAGATCTCGAGGTAGTTGACTCCCACCCCGGCACGGCCCTGCGCGGCCCAGGATTCGTTGATCTCGAGGATCACGCCGTCGCGGTCGACGATGGCGATCTGGTCGTGCATCGAGGCGAGCACCGCGCTGTGCATCGTCTCCGCCTGCCGCCGCCCCTCGTCGACGTTCTTGCGCTCCATCATCAGCGCCGCCAGCATCAGCAGCGGCGCACAGATGACCTCCAGGAAGAGGACCAACGACGTGGCGTTCTTGACCGGGTCGTGCGCGACGAAGGGACCCTGGCCGTGGAAAATGCCCCACATCGCCAGCGCTTCGAGCGTGAGCACGGAAAGGCAGATCCCCGTCAGACCGAACCGCATGACCGCCCAGAAGAGAAGCGGCAACGGCGTGTAGAAGAGGAGCGGGGACTCCCCCGATCCCGCCCAGGGCACCTCGAAGACGAGGATGCCGACCGCCAACAGCCCGGCGAACAGGGCGCCCGCTTCGACACGGCGGAGCGGCTCGGCCGGCCTCGGTGGCCGGGCCCTGGTCAAGGCGAGCATCAGCGGCGGTACGACCGTGCTGACCGCCAGGGTGTTGGTGAGCAGGCGCAGGCGCCACGCCAGCCAGGGATCCACGCTCAAATCGAGACGCACGAACAGCCCGGCGACCATGAGGCTGGTCAGCGCCGGTGCGAGGATGCCGCCGAAGAGCAGGATCAATAGCACCGCTCGCAGGCTGTCGAATCGTCGCGGCTCCCCAAGGAAATGCTGAATCGCCATGGCGCCGAGCAGCGCCTCGCCGGTGTTGCCGGCGAAGTTGATGAGCTGCGCCGCGGCGGGGATTCCCATCAGCGACTGCGCCAGCAGGTGGGCGGGCAGGACCGCCGCCAGGTAGGTCCACCATCTGCGCCGCTCTGTCGCCAGCAGGGCCGCGAGCAGGATGGCGTTCGGCAGCCAGATGGCGGAGATCTGGGTGGCGGGGAATTGCAGGGAAAGGCCGAGCAGCGCCCCCAGGAAGTATCCGGCGGCCACCGCCGCACAGGCGACAGCCGTCCCCGGCACCGCCCGCAGGCCACGGCGCAGAACCATTGCCGCCCCCGGACCCGTGATGGGGTCGGCCGCCCGGGCCGGCCTGCCCTCGAGGCTCATGCCGTTGAACTCCCCTTATTGGCTCAAGCTAGCAAAAAGAAAATGCTACTAGGCTGGCATTATAACGTAGGCACATGTATATGCGGCGCGCAAGGAGATATCGCGCAGCCGCGGTCAGGACGACCGGCCTGCAGGGTGCTCGGGGAGGGCGTGAAAAATGGCTGCTGCTCAGGCCTTGATCTTGATCAGATCGATCACCCGCCGCACGCCCTTGGTTTTGCCGGCGGTATCGAGAGCGAGCTTCTTGCGCTGGGCGTCCGGCAGCGTGCCGCGCAGGCTGACGACGCCCTCGACGGCCTCGACGCCGATCTGCTTCGACCACTTGCCGATCTCGTCATGGATCAGCCGCTTGACCTTCGCTTCGAGCTTGGCGTCGGCCAGCTCCTGCTCCAGCGAGTGCGCCGGAGCCGGGGCGCCGGAGGCAGGCTTGATCTGCAGCCGGTTCTCCACGGACTTGATGCCGTCGACGCTCAGCACCACCTCCTCGGCGAGCTCCTGCGCCGGGCGGCCGGGGACCTCGCCGGTGAGGATCGCCTTCGCCCCATCCACGGTGACGCGGATGCCGATGGCGCTCTGACCGCCCTTTTCGAGGAGCAGCTCCCGGATCGCGAGCTCCTTCGTGTATGCGGCCTCCTGTGCGCTCTCCTGCTGCGCCGGAGCGGCAGCGGGCGCGGCACTCGCGGTGAGGACCAGGGCAAGGATGGCGACTGCTCTTCCATGAGTCTTCATGAGGCTTCTCCTCGTTGGGGGCATGCGCCTGATATAGCGGGCAGGGGATTCTCCCGTAGCACGGCATCGCCGATTATGGGCGCCGGGCGGCAGGGAGGTTATTGGACCTTGGTCCTACGCGGACCTCGCGGGCCTGCGGCTGGCGAGAGAGGAGGCTTCAGCTCTTGCCGCCGGCCATCGCCGACGACGCGGTCTCGTACGCCATGCGGACCAGGGCGGCGAGCGAATCGGCGTGCATCTTCTCCATGACGCGGGCGCGGTGCACCTTGATCGTCTTCTCGCTCGTTCCCAGCTTGCCTGCGATCCGCTTGTTGGGAAGGCCGGCGACGACCAGGGAGAACACCTCCCGCTCGCGGGGGGTGAGCCCTTTGAGCTGCCGCTCGATCTCCAGGTGCCGGGCGCGCTCCAGGAAAGCTCTCGTCTCGCGCTCGACGGCCTGATGGATCGAGTCCAGGATCTCCTGGTCCTCGAAAGGCTTCTGCAGGAAGTTCACCGCTCCGGCCTTCATGGCGCGGACGCTGATCGAGACGGTGCCGTGCCCACTGATGAAGATGATGGGCGCCGTCCAACCCGAGGCCGTCAGGGTCTCCTGGAGGTCCAGCCCGGAAAGCCCCGGCATGCGGACGTCGACCACCAGGCAGGAAGGGCGGTCCTCCCGGTTCTGGCGCAGAAACTCCGCCGCCGACGGAAAGCTCCGGGCTTCCAGCCCTACCGACCGCATCAGCCTCTCCAGGGAAGTGCGGACCGCGGCGTCATCGTCGAGCACATAGATCAGTGGGGCGGAAGGCATGGCGTCCTCCGGGTGCGGCCGAGTTGTAGGGTTCTCCCAAGCTGAAGCAGTACAAGCCTGCATAGGTTTTATCTTTTTGTCAATAGTCTATGTGACGTGAATGTAGAAAGACACCCTCATCCTGCCGCCTCGACAGAGATCCCTGCGAACAAGCTTAAGGCGACAGCCGGAAAGGGTCCATTGGACTTTAGTCGTATATACGCATAGGCCCTAGGTCCAATTTCGCCATGCTCCATGGCCCGCCAGAATGACGTCTGAACGGTCCGGCCGCACGACGGGGGGCATCGGTGGCGGAACTTCTGGGCGCTTCAGCTCGCATGCAGATCAGAGCCCTGCCGGTCGGGAGAGGGCAGGATCCCTACGCCGCGATGTGGGAGCGGCTGGAGCGCAAGGCTCCGCAGCTGGTCGAGCAAGCTCACCTGCAGCGCCGGGTGGTGGATCATCTTTTCGCGGAGCTGATGGCGTCCCCGCCGGGCCGGCGGCAGGAGGCGGTCCAGGAACCACGTTTCCGCAGCCTCGCATTGCTGGATTTCCTCGTGGAGGAGAGCTTCGCGGGCCAGCTCGGCGCTCCCGGGCGGGCTGCCGAGCTGGCCCGTCTCGCCGTCCGGTTGGCTCGCGCCTTCGGCCAGGGCGAGGCAGAAGCGGCGGCGGCCCTGCCGCGGGCGTTCTGCCTCGGCGCCAACGCGCGGCGGCTCGACGGCCAGCTCAAGGCGGCCGAAACCCTGCTTGCCAAGGCGGTCCCTTTCCTCGCCGACCGTCAGGACCGCGCTTTCTACTGCCGGATCCTGGCCTTCCTGCGTTGTGAGCAGGGGCGCATCGACGAAGCCGAAGCGCTCCTCCAGCACGCCGTCGTCCTCTTCGCCGCGGCCGGCCTGAGCTCCGAGGTCGGCATCTGCCTGATGGCTCTCGGGCTCATCCTCCTGGAGGAGGGAAGGGAGGGAGACACGCTGTTCCTGCTCAGCCGAGGTTGGGAGAGGATGGACCGCGAGGGCCATCCTCTCCTGGCGCTTCGCGGCGGGCTGACCCTGGCGGCAGATCTCGCGGGGGCGAATCAGCCGCAGCGGGCTCGCAGAGCGCTGCAGGAAGCCTGGCGGCTCTTCCTGCACGTCTCCGACCCGGCGGAGAGGGCGCGCGCCTGCTGGTTGCAGGGGCGGGTGCTCGCCCGGCTGGGCGAGCGCGACGAAGCCTTGGACATCCTGCAATCGGTGCGGCGCCGGCTCGCCGCCGAGCCGAGCCCGGCCGAGACCGCCCTGGAGTCGCTGGATCTCGCGCTCGCGCTGGCCGAAAGCGGCCGGGCGGACGAGGTCGAGGCGGTGGGCGAGGCCCTGGTTTCCTTCTTCCCGGGGGTGGCGGCGCTGGGTTTCGCCGCCAGCAGGATCAGCCTTCTCGCCCGCCTCGCCGAACGCGGCGACCCGCTCCTGCGGCAGACCCTCGGTGCAACGCGAATCTCGCTGAGAAAGTGTTTCCGGTCCTGCGGGCTCCACTTCAGGCCGCTGCCGTTCTGCTGAGAAGCTCCCGCTGCCATGGCTGCGATCGAGCCTTTCGCGCTGGTCTTCGTGCTCGCCTGGTGGGGGTGAGCCGGGCATGGGCTGGCGCACCCGCTACGAGATCAGGGCCTTTCTGCGCTCGGCGCTCTGGCTGCTGCCGGTCACCTGCGCCCCTCTTGGGCTGCTCGCCGCGCGAGCGGCGCGGTGGCTCGACGAACGTACCGGCTGGACCCTCCTCGGTTTCGGCGCCGAGGCGGCGAGGGCGCTGCTGGCGAACCTCTCCTCATCGCTGCTGACCTTCATCGTCTTCTCCTTCTCCATCCTCCTGCTCGCGGTCCAGCAGGCGGGAGCCCAGCTCTCGCCACGGATCATCGCCTGGATCTTCAAGAGCCGGCTGGCCAAGTCGGTCCTTTCCATCTTCACTTTCTCCTACGCCTACACGCTCGCCGTCCTGGCCCGCATCGAAGAGCGAACCAACCAATTCTCCCTGCTCCTGGCGCTGCTCTGCAGCCTGATCAGCATCACTATGTTCGTCATCCTCATCCAGGCGGCGGGCCAGGCGTTCCGGCCCGTCGCGGTCCTCACCTACATCGGCGGCGATACCCGGCGGGCGATCGCATCCCTGTTTCCGCATCCTTTCGTGGCGGGCGGCGAAGCGGCGGAGCCTCCGCATCCCCATGCCACGGGCTCTTGCCGGACGATCCTGTACCGCGGCAGGGCGGGAATGCTCCAGGCGTTCGATCACGCCGAGCTGTCGGAGATCGCGGCTCGCGCGGCGTGCGCGGTCGAGCTGGTTCCCGCCGTCGGCGACTTCGTGGCGCCGGGCGATGAGCTGTTCCGCCTGCACGGCGCCGGCCGCGCCGGCGAGCGCGCGCTGCACCGGTGCCTCGATCTGGGGCCGGAGAGGACCCTCGAACAGGATCCCGCCTTCGGCATCCGCACCATCGTGGACGTCGCGTGCAAGGCCCTCTCCCCGGCGATCAACGATCCGACGACGGCGGTGCTGGCCCTGGATCAGCTCCACCACCTCCTCCACCTGCTCGGCCAGCGCCGCCTCGCCGGCGACGGCGCCGGCGAGGCGCGCCTGATCTATCGAACGCCGCGCTGGGAGGATTTCGTGCAGCTCGCCGTCACCGAGATCCGGTTGTACGGAGCGGCCAGCCCGCAGGTGTGCCGGCGGATGACGGCGATGCTGGAGCACCTCGCGGCGGTGCTGCCGCCGGAGAGAGCGGCGGCCCCGCGCCACGAGCTGGACAAGCTGCGGCGATGCATCGAGACCGGCTACGCCGACCCCGCCGACCGCGCCCTTGCGGCCGGCGCCGACCGGCAAGGCCTGGGCAGCCCGCCGGCCGCTTGACGTCAGCCTTTGCCGGTGCCCGGCTTCGGCGGGAAGTCGCGGAGCAGCTTCGCGATCGCCTTGGAAGCCTGTTTCTCCCGCTTGTGCTGCTTCGCCTTGAGCTCGTCCTGCGCGACGCCTCGCCAGATGAGCGCCTTGGTCGCCGAGTCGAAGATGTCGACGACGAGCGTGCCCTCCGTGTACTCGCTCACGGTGGTGGTCGAGGAGCCGACACCCCCCCACCCCCAACCGCCGTAGTAGCCGCCGTAGCCGCCCGTGTAGAAGGTGTCGAGCCGCTGCTTCTCCTGGGTGGCGCCGTGCACCAGGATGCGCGCGTCGGGAGATCCCTGCTTGTCCAGGGTCCAGCCCTTGGCCGTAAAGGCGGCCGTGAGCTCCTCGAGCAGGTTCTTCTCGCCGATCGGATTGCCCCAGGGCGTCGCGATCTCGATCGAGAAGGTCCTGTACTTGGAGAAGTCCGCCGTGCGGTCGACGGTCGTCTCTACCTGCTGCGCCATCGCTGCCGCGGCCAGGCTCAGCAACAGCACACACATCGGGGTGACGGTATCGCGTCTGTTCATGGCTTCCTCCTGCCGCCCTTGCAGGCGGGCATCGTGGGATCAGGCTATTCCTGCCGCGCCGCCGCTCCAATGGGACCAAAGTCCAACTTACCCAGGAGCCGATTCACTGGCATCGTGCGGGGTGTAAACCGCCGCGCATGTCGGCTGCTGCAGTTGCGAAAACGGCGATGCATTCGCCACTCAATAAGGAGATCCACCATGAGCTCGTCGGACGACGACGCGAATGTCCCTATCACGATCGAGCTGCCCGCGGCGCCGGAGGGAGTCGACCGGCGGGCGTTCCTCATGCGGACTGCGATGATCGGCGCGGTGACCGTGCTCGCGGGCGCGCCGCCCGTCTCGCCGGAGGAGACCGCGAAGAAGGCGGCCTCGGCGGCGGCGCCGCTGAGCAGGGTGTCGCCGGACCTCGACGTCAAGAAGAGCACCAAGGGGCCGGTGATGACCACGCTCGAGGAGTTCTACAAGGTCGGCCCCGGCCCGTCGAGCTCCCACACGATCGGCCCGATGCGCATCACCTACGACTTCTACCAGCGCTGCACCAAGCTGCCCGCCGCCGAGCTCGCGAAGGCGACGGCGCTGCGCGTGCACCTGTTCGGCAGCCTGAGCGCGACGGGCAAGGGGCACGGCACGGAGCGCGCGGCGCTCGCGGGCATCATCGGCAAGGAGCCGGCGACGATCGATCCGGCGTTCCTCGACGAGCTGGCCGCGAAGCCCGACCAGACGTTCCCGGTGAAGCTGGGGAGCGCCACGTTCAACTCGTCGCTCAAGGACATCATCTACGACGCGCCGAAGGGCGATTTCCCGCATCCGAACACGATGACCTGCAAGCTCATGGCCGGCGACAAGGTGCTCCTCGAGCAGGAGTATTACTCGGTCGGCGGCGGCTTCATCGAGTGGAAGGGCTACCAGCCGCCGAAGAAGGGCGCGCCGAAGTATCCCTACTCGTATATGAGAGAGCTGCTGGGGCACGCGAAGAAGGACAACCTCAGCGTCGCGCAGGTGGTGATGGCCAACGAGGTCGCGGTCTCCGGCAAGAGCGAGGCGGAGATCAACGCGTTCCTCGACAAGATCACGACCGCGATGGTGAACATCGTGAAGTCGGGCCTCGGCGCGCCGACCGCGACGCTGCCCGGGCCGATCAAGCTCAAGACCAAGGCGGGCGAGGTGTACAAGCGCGCCATGGACGACGAGTACGAGAAGCAGCGCGGCGTCGGCGTCGTCGCGGCCTATGCGCTGGCGGGCTCCGAGGAGAACGCGCGCGGGCACCTCGTCGTCACCGCCCCGACCGGCGGCTCGGCCGGCGTGCTGCCCGCGGTCGTCTACGCGCTCGGCGAGGGCGGCCGCAAGCTGCCGCCGGAGAAGATCCGCGACGGGATGCTCGCCGCCGCGAGCATCGGCTACCTCTGCAAGCACAACGCGACGCTCGCCGGCGCCGAGGGCGGCTGCCAGGCGGAGATCGGCGTGGCGTCGGCGATGGCGGCGGCGCTGATCGCGCAGGCGCACGACTTCCCGCCGCAGGTGGTCGCCAACGCCGCGGAATCGGCGCTGGAGCACCACCTCGGCATGACCTGCGACCCGGTCGCCGGCTTCGTGCAGGTGCCCTGCATCGAGCGCTGCGCCTATGGCGCCGTGAAGGCCTGGACGGGATTCATGATCGCCAGCAACGAGATCCCGGTGAACCGCCGCGTCGACTTCGACACGACGGTGGAGGCCATGGCGCTCACCGCCAGAGAGATGAACGCGAAGTACAAGGAGACCTCCGAAGGCGGCCTCGCCGTCTCGCTGGCGCTCTGCTGACCCGCGCTTGCGGAGAGCCGCAGCATGAGCCGCACCGGCAGAGCGGTGGTGGTCGCCTGGCTGATCACGGCGATCTATTACTTCTACCAGTACGCCCTGCGCTCGGCGCCGGCCGTGATGATGCCGCAGCTCTCGGAGGGCCTCGGCATCGGCGCCGCGGCGGTGGCGTCGCTGGTGGGGCTGTTCTATTTCGGCTATTCGCCGTTCAGCCTGGTTGCCGGCGTGGCGATGGACCGCCTGGGTCCGCGGCGCGTCATACCCATCGGAGCGGCGCTGGTCGGCATCGGGGCGCTGATGTTCGCCTCGGGCAGCGAGACCCTTGCCGGCGCGGGACGCTTCCTGCAGGGCGCAGGCGGCGTCTTCGCGCTGGTGGGGGCCGTCTACATCGCCACCAGGTATTTCCCGGCGTCGCTCGCCGCCACGCTGATCGGCGCCACGCAGATGTTCGGCATGGCCGGCGGCTCCGCCGGCCAGTTCGTCGTCGGGCCGATGATCGCCGGCGGCCTGCCGTGGAACCGCTTCTGGGCCGGGATGGGCGCCGCCGGGCTCGCCATCGCCGCGGCGCTCGTGCTCCTGCTGCCGAAGCAGGAGAGCCGCGAACAGGATCCCAACTGGGTCCGGGAGGCCGCCGGCTCCCTAGGCCTCGTGTTCCGCAACCCGCAGTCGATCCTGTGCGGTGTCATCGCCGGCCTGATGTTCATCCCGACCACGATCCTCGACATGGTGTGGGGCGTGCGCTACCTGCAGGAGGCGCACGGCATGGACTACTCGGTCGCCGTGATGCGCTCGGCCGCCGTGCCGTTCGGCTGGATCATCGGCTGCCCGCTGCTCGGCTTCGTCTCGGACCGCATCGGCCGGCGCAAACCCGTGATCCTCGGCAGCGCCCTCGGGCTGCTCGCGTGCCTGGCGTGGGCGCTGTACGGCCGGCCCGGCATGCTGCCGCCGTACACCGTCGCCTTCGCCCTGGGGATCGTCTCGGGCGCCGCGATGCTCCCGTACACGGTGATCAAGGAGGCGAACCCGCCGCGCGTCGGCGGCACCGCGACCGGCGTCATCAACTTCATCAACTTCACCTTCAGCGCGCTCCTCGGCCCGGTGTTCGCGGGCCTGCTGGTGCGCGCCGCGGGAGGCTCCGCGGAGCGCGGGCTCGCGCATTACCAGGCGGCCTTCAGCCCCATGCTCGCGGGCGTGGGGCTCGCCGTGCTGCTCACATTCCTGCTCAAGGAGACCGGGCCGGCCGCCGCCAAACAGCCGGCCCCGATCCTGGTGGAGGCCGGCAATGACTGACGAAGAAATGGAAACGGAACCGGGAACGGGCCGCTACGACCGGCTGCTCGAGCGGTGCCGCGGCCTGGAGCCGCTGCCCACGGCCGTCGCCTACCCCTGCGACGAGACCTCGCTGGGCAGCGTCCTCGAAGCCGCACAGCTCGGATTGATCACGCCGATCCTCGTCGGGCCGGCCAAAAAAATTGCCGAGGTCGCGCGCGCGGCGCGCTTCGAGCGGAACGACACACGCATCGTGGACGTCCCCGACAGCCGCGCGGCCGCGGCCAAGGCGGTCGAGCTGGTGCGCAGCGGCGAAGCCGAGCTGCTGATGAAGGGCAGCCTGCACTCGGACGAGATCCTCGGCGCCGTGGTGGCCAAGGACGGCGGCCTCCGCACCGGCCGGCGCTTGAGCCACGTGTTCCTGATGGACGTGCCGACCTATCACAAGGCGCTGCTCGTCACCGACGGCGCGATCAACATCGCGCCGTCGCTCGAAGACAAGATGGACATCTGCCAGAACGCCATCGACCTGGCGCGCTCGTTCGGGGTCGTGCGGCCGAAGGTGGCGATCCTCGCCGCGGTCGAGACGGTGACCTCGAAGATGCCCGCCACGATCGACGCCGCGGCGCTGTGCAAGATGGCCGAGCGCGGGCAGATCAAGGGCGGCCTCGTCGACGGGCCGCTGGCGTTCGACAACGCGATCAGCCGCGAGGCGGCGAAGATCAAGGGCATCGACTCCGAGGTGGCCGGCGATCCGGACATCCTGCTCGCGCCCGACCTCGAGGCGGGGAACATGGTGGCGAAGCTGCTCACGTTCCTCGCCAACGCCGAGAGCGCGGGCCTCGTGCTCGGCGCGCGCGTGCCCGTCATCCTGACCAGCCGCGCCGACAGCGCGCGGGCGCGCATCGCGAGCTGCGCCGTCGCAGCGCTGGCCGCGCACGCGCGGCGGGCGCCCGCTGTGCCAACATCGCTGGCGGGTGTGGGCGCATGAGCAGCCACGCGCTGGTCCTCAACGCGGGCTCGTCGAGCCTCAAGTTCTGCGTCTTCGGACGTCCGGAAGGCGGGGAGTGGATGCTCGCCGCGCGCGGAGGGATCGAAGGCATCGGCACCTCGCCGAAGCTCGCGGCACGCGACGGGTCCGGTGCCGTCCTCTCCGACGAGGCGCTGCCCGCCGACGTACGCGACGTGCGCGCAGCGCTCCAGGCGCTGGCCGGCTGGCTGCGCGAGCGCTACGGCGGCGCGGCGGTGGTCGGCGTCGGCCATCGCGTCGTCCACGGCGGCGCGAAGTACGCGAAACCGTGCGTCGTCACACCCCAGGTGCTCACCGACCTGCGCGCGCTCGTGCCGCTCGCGCCGCTCCACCAGCCTCACAACCTGAACGCGATCAAGGCGGTCGCCGAGCGGCTGCCGGGCGTGCCGCAGGTGGCGTGCTTCGACACCGCCTTCCACCGCGGCCAGCCGCCCCTCGCGGAGCTCGTGCCGCTGCCGAAGCAGATCCGCGCCACCGGCGTGCAGCGTTACGGGTTTCACGGCCTGTCGTACGAATACATCGCCTCCACGCTCCCCGGCACCGCGCCGGAGATCGCCGAACGGCGCGTCATCGTCGCTCACCTCGGCAGCGGCGCCAGCCTGTGCGCGATGAAGGCGCGCCAGAGCGTGGACTGCTCGATGGGCTTCACCGCCCTCGAAGGCCTGTGCATGGGCACGCGGCCCGGTTCGCTGGACCCGGGCGTGGTGCTGCACCTGTTCCAGACGCTCGGCATGTCGCCCGCGGAGGTGGAGACTCTCCTCTACAAGAAGTCGGGCCTGCTCGGGCTCTCGGAGATCAGCAACGACATGCGCGATCTGGTGAGCAACCCCGATCCGCGCGCGCGGCAGGCGGTGGACTACTTCGTCTACCAGGCGGCGAAGCACATCGGCGCGCTCGCGGCCGTGCTCGGCGGCGTGGACGCGCTCGTCTTCACCGCCGGCATCGGCGAGCGCTCGGCCGAGATCCGGCGGCGGATCTGCGCCGCGTCGGCGTGGCTCGGAATCGAGCTGGACGCCGCCGCCAACGACCGCCATGCGACGCGCATCACGACGCCGGGCAGCCGCGTGTCCGCCTGGGTGATCCCGACGAACGAGGAGCTGATGATCGCCCGGCACACGGGCGATCTGCTCGGGCTGCGGCACCCCGCCTCCGTGGGCGCGGCATGAAGGAGCACGGCATGACCACGACCGCAACAGGGGCGGCCCGGGCGGCGGGAGCCACCTCGCCGTGGGAAGGATTCCAGGGCGCGCTGTGGCAGAGGGAGATCAACGTCCGCGCCTTCATCCAGATGAACTACACGCCTTACAACGGCGATGCCGGCTTCCTCGCACCCGCGACCGCGCGGACGCAGACGATCTGGGACAAGCTGCAGAGGCTCTTCGTCGAGGAGCGGCAGAAGGGTGTGCTCGACATCTCTCAGATCCCGAGCTCGATCACGGCGCACGCGCCGGGGTACATCGACAAGGAGAACGAGGTCATCGTCGGGCTGCAGACCGACTCGCCGCTCAAGCGGGCGATCATGCCGAACGGCGGCCTCCGCATGGTGCTCGGCGCGCTCGAGGCCTACGGCTACACCCCCGATCCGCACGTCGTCGAGGCGTTCACGAAATACCGCAAGACACACAACGAAGCCGTGTTCGACGCCTACACCGCCGACATCCGCCGCTGCCGCAGCGCGCACGTGCTCACCGGCCTGCCGGACGCCTACGGCCGCGGCCGCATCATCGGCGACTACCGCCGCGTGGCGCTGTACGGCGTCGACCGGCTGAGCGAGGCGAAGAAGGGGGAGAAGCTGGCGCTCGACGACCTGCCGTCGAGCGAGGAGATCATCCGCGACCGCGAGGAGCTGGCCGAGCAGATGCGGGCGCTCCAGGAGCTCAAGGCGATGGCCGCGAGCTACGGGTTCGACATCTCCGGCCCGGCGGGCAGCGCGCGCGAGGCGGTCCAGTGGCTGTACTTCGGCTACCTCGCCGCGGTCAAGGAGCAGAACGGCGCCGCGATGTCGCTGGGCCGCTGCTCGACGTTCCTGGACATCTACTTCGCGCGCGACCTGGCGGCCGGGCGCCTCAGCGAGGAGGCGGCGCAGGAGATCATCGACGACTTCGTGATCAAGCTGCGCATCGTGCGCTTCCTGCGCTCGCCGGAATACGACGAGCTGTTCGCCGGCGACCCGACGTGGGTGACGGAATCGATCGGCGGCATGGGCGACGACGGACGCCCGCTGGTGACGAAGACGAGCTTCCGCATGCTGCAGACGCTCTACAACCTGGGGCCGGCGCCGGAGCCGAACCTCACGGTGTGGTACTCGGCGCGCCTGCCGGAAGGATTCCGCCGCTTCGTCACCAAGGTGGCGATCGACACCAGCTCGATCCAGTTCGAGAGCGACGAGATCATGCGGCGCACCTGGGGCGACGACGGCGCCATCGCCTGCTGCGTGTCGCCGATGCTGGTCGGCAAGCAGATGCAGTTCTTCGGTGCGCGCGCGAACCTGGCGAAGTGCCTGCTCTATGCGATCAACGGCGGCCGCGACGAGATGACCGGCAAGCAGGTCGGGCCGGCGTGCGAGCCCGTGCCGGGCGACATCCTCGAGCTCGACGACGTGGTGGCGCGTTTCGACCGCATGATGGAGTGGCTGGCGAGGGTGTACGTCGACGCCATGAACGTCATCCACTACATGCACGACAAGTACGCCTACGAGCGGATCGAGATGGCGCTGCACGACTACGCACCGCTGCGCACGATGGCGTTCGGCATGGCCGGCCTTTCGGTCGTCGCCGACAGCCTGTCGGCGATCAAGTTCGCCCAGGTGCACGTGGTGCGCGACGCCAGCGGGCTGGTGACCGACTACTGGACCGAAGGGACGTTCCCGCTCTTCGGCAACAACGACAACCGCGTCGACCAACTCGCCTCCTGGGTCGTCAGCACGTTCATGAACAAGCTGCGCAAGCACCCGACCTACCGCCACGCGATGCACACGCAGTCGATCCTGACGATCACGTCGAACGTCGTCTACGGCAAGGCCACCGGCAACACGCCGGACGGCCGGCGGCAGGGCGAGCCGTTCGCGCCCGGGGCCAACCCGATGCACGGGCGGGACAGCCACGGCATTCACGCCTCCGCGGCATCCGTGGCCAAGATCCCCTACCGCGACGCGGCGGACGGCATCTCCCTGACCACGACGCTGGTGCCGGTGGGGCTCGGGCGGACGGCCGAAGACCGCATAACCAATCTGACGGCCATCCTCGACGCGTTCTTCAGCGCGACGGGTTACCACATGAACGTCAACGTGCTGAATCGCGAAACGCTGCTGGACGCCATGGACCACCCCGAGAAGTACCCGAGCCTGACGATTCGGGTGTCGGGTTACGCGGTCAATTTCGTCCGGCTCACCCGCGACCAGCAGACGGACGTCATCAACCGGACGTTCCACGGGGCGTGACAGCGATGGCCACCGTGAGCTCCGCCAGGCCAGCGTCCCTCGCGGCGAAAGATCCGTTCGAGCTGCGCGTCAGCCTCGGCGAGCACGTGCCGGAGCAGACCGTGCAGGAAGCGCTCGCCTCCGGCGACATGGGCTTCCTGCACTCCTTCACCACCGGCTCGGCCGTGGACGGCCCCGGCCTGCGCGTCGTGGCATGGACGACGGGCTGCATGTGGCGCTGCCGCTACTGCCACAACCCCGACACGTGGGCGCTCAAGAACGGGTTCCCGGTGAGCGTGCGGCAGGCGGCCGACGAGCTGCGCAAGTACCGCCAGGGCCTCGAGGTCATGAAGGGCGGCTTCACTCTGAGCGGCGGCGAGCCGCTGCTGCAGCACCGGTTCGCCGTCAAGCTGCTCGCCGAGGCCAAGGCGATGGGCATCCATACCACGATCGAAACCAACGGTTTTTTCGGCGACCGTTTGAGCGACGCCGAGCTCGACCTGATCGACCTGGTGATGCTCGGGCTCAAGAGCTGGGACCCGGCGCGCCACGAGGATCTCACGGGCCAGGAGATCGGGCCCACGCTCGAGCTCGCGCGCCGGCTGGCGGCGAGGCGGAAGCCGGTCTGGATCCGCTTCGTGCTGGTGCCGGGGCTGACCGACGACGCCGAGGACATGGCGCAGTCGGCGGCGTTCGCGGCGAGCCTCGGCAATGTGGAGCGCGTCGAGGTGCTGCCGTTCCATCAGATGGGGCGCTACAAGTGGGAGCGCCTCGGACTGAAGTACACGCTGCAGGATACGCAGCCGCCGACGCCGGCGGCCGTCGAGCAGGCGTGCGCCGTGTGGCGCGCGGCCGGGCTCCACGTCGTCTGACGAGGACCGAGGGAGGAGACATCCCGATGAGCCAATTCGCGAAGGCCTTCTTGCACACCGCCGTTCCCGCTCTGCTCGCCGCCCTCCTCGCTGCGCCGGCGCAGGCGGCCGAGGAGCCGGCCCCGCCGCAGGCCACCGTCCGCGAGACGTTGACCATCACCGCCGAGGTGGTCGCCGTCGACCCTGCGACGCGCCAGCTCACCCTGCGCGGGCCGCTCGGCGGCGAGATCTCCGGCCGGGTCGAGGACGACGTGAAGAACCTCGGCCAGGTCAAGGTCGGCGACATGGTGTCCATCTCATACCAGGCGGCGATCGCGCTCTCGGCGGCGAAGCCGGGGCAGCCCAACCCGCTGTTCACCGGCGGCGATGCTTCGACCGCCGAGGCGGGGCAGCGTCCCGCCGCCGCCGTCTCGGAGCAGACCAAGCACACGGTGAGCGTGGTCTCCGTCGATGCCGAGAAACGCTCGATCGTCCTCCAGGGCGAGAACGGCACGCTCTTCCCGGTCGAGGTCATGCGCCCGGAGTTCGCCCGCAAGCTGCAGACCGTGCGGCCGGGCGACAAGATCGACGTCGTGACGACCGAGGCGGCCATCGTCGAGGTCACGCCGGCCGCCCCCGGCGCGAAGGCAGGGATGAGCTACACGGCCAGCACGCTGATCGTCGAGCGCGGCGAGGTCGTCTGGCGCTCCGGTAACACCATCCTGGTCCGCGACGAGCGGGGCCGCTCGGTCAAGGTCACCGTCGACCCGAGCTTCAAGTTCATGGTCGACGGCAAGGAGGTCACGGTCGCCGAGCTCAAGCCGGGCACCAAGCTCACCCGCACCGCGCTGCGCACGGAGAAGGTCGAATTGCCTTGAGCCGGGTCGTGAGCCCTCTCAGGGCTGCCAATCGACCCCATGCTCTTCGAGGTAGGCGTCGACGGCGGCGCCCACGGTGGGATGGAAGCTGGCAGCGCCGCCGAAGCGCTCGAACAGCTCGAAACGCTTCAGCTTGTCCTTGACCGGGTCCTTCATTTCGGCGAAGCGCAGCTCGACGCCCGATTCCCGCAAGGCCTGCTCGAGGTCGGCGAGCACGTCCGCCGAGGTCACGTCAACGCTGGTGACCGGCTCGGCGGTCACGACGATCCGCCGCACCGCCGTGGGCGACTGCGTCACGGCCTCGAGCACGCGCTGGTGGAACAGCTCGGCATTGGCGAAGAACAGCGGCGCGTCCCAACGGAACAGCACCAGGCCGGGGATGAGCCGCGCGCCAGGGTAGCGCTTCGTGTCATGGTAGCCACGGATGCCGACGACGCGGCCCAGCACGGCGTAGTGCGGCCGCCAGCCGTCCCACAGGAATTCGATCACCGCGATGACGATCGCCAGGCCGATGCCGGGAATCACTCCCAGGACGGCGACGCCGACGAAGCAGGCGACGGACAGCCAGAATTCCCAGCTCTGGATGCGGAAGATGCGGCGCAGGTCGCCGAATTCGAACAAGCCAATAGCCGCGGCGATCACGACCGCCGCCAGCGCGCTGCTGGGCAGGCTCGCCAGCAGATTGGGGGCCAGGAGCAGCAGCAGGGCGACGGCCACGGCGCCCACCACGCCGGTGAGCTGCGTCTTCGCACCGGCGGCTTCGGCGACCGGGGTGCGCGAGGAGCTGCTGCTGATCGGAAATCCCTGGAACAGCCCGGCGGCCAGGTTGGCGGCGCCAAGGCCGATCATCTCCTGATTCGGATCGACCGCAGAGCGGGTCCTGGCCGCATAGGTCCGCGACAGGACGCTGGTGTCGGCGAACGCCACCATGGCGACGGCACAGCCGCCGATCACCACGCTGCCGAGGTCTGCGAGACGGATCGGCGGCAGCGCGAACGACGGCAGACCCTGCGGCAGCGGACCGAGCACCTTCACCCCGGCCTGGTCGAGACCGAACACGCCGACCGCGACCGTCGCGCCCACGACGGCGATCAGGAGTCCCGGGATCCGCTTGAAGGGCTTGAGCAGCAGGATCGCGGCGAGCGTGCCGGCGCCGACCGCGAACGTGGTCCAGTGGATCTGGCCGTCCAGCACCGATCGGGTGATCCGCGCGAGGTCGCGCAGCGGGCCTTTGCCTTCGATCGAAAAGCCGAACAGCTTGGGGAGCTGGCTGATCAGCACCGTGAGCGCGATGCCGTTCATGTAGCCGTAGCGGATCGGTTTGGACAGCAGCTCGGTGACGAATCCCAGGCGCATCAACCCGACCAGGATGCACACCAGGCCCGACACCACCGCCATCGCGCTCGCCAGGGCCACGGCCCGTGCCGGGTCACCGCCCGAGAGCGGCAGAACGACCGCCAGAATCACCGCGGCGAGCGAGGAATCGGGCCCCAGCACCAGGATGCGGCTGGGTCCGAACAGCGCGTAGGCGAGCAGGGGGACGATGGTGGCGTACAGACCGTAGATCCCCGGCACTCCCGAAGCCACCGCATAGGCAATCCCGACCGGGACCAGCATCGTGGTCAGCACCAGACCGGCCATCAGATCGTGGGGGAGCCAGGCGGCCTCGTAGCGGCCCAGAACCTGCAGCCCGGGCAGCCAGCGCTTCCAGCGTGAGCCGCCCGACGTCTCCGGGGCAACGGCCGAGCCGGGTTTCTGATTCAGCAGCACTCATCGCTCAGTCTGCGCCCGGCGGGGGAACGGGACCATTGGACTTTGGTCCGATCCTGAAGGATGAGGCTCGAGGTACGGCCTGGGACCAAAGTCCAATGGTGCCCGCTTTCCCTCCCGATGCAGACTGATGAGCACCGCAAACGGGAGGACGCAAAGAGAACATGGGCGAGAACGGCCAAGACATGAAACGCAAGGCTTACGAGGAAGAGCTCGAGCGTCTGCACGGCGAGCTGGTGAGGCTTCAGGAATGGGTCCGCTACAAGGGCCTCAAGGTATGCGTGGTCTTCGAGGGGCGCGACGGCGCCGGCAAAGGCGGCACGATCAAGGCGCTCACCGAGCGCGTCAGCCCGCGCGTGTTCCGCGTGGCGGCGCTGCCGGCGCCGAGCGACCGCGAGAAGAGTCAGATGTACATGCAGCGCTACCTGCAGTACTTGCCGGCAGCCGGCGAGGTCGTCATCTTCGACCGCAGTTGGTACAACCGCGCCGGGGTGGAGCGCGTCATGGGCTTCTGCAGCGAGGCGACGGCGCGCAAGTTCCTCAAGCAGGCTCCGATGGTGGAGAAGGCGATGGTGAGCTCCGGCATCCTCCTCACCAAGTACTGGCTGGAGGTGAGCATGGAGGAGCAGACCCGGCGGCTCTCCGAGCGCATCGACGATCCACGCAAGACCTGGAAGCTGTCGCCGATGGACCTCGAATCCTACAGCCGCTGGTACGACTATTCACGCGCGCGCGATGAGATGCTCGCCGCGACCGACACCGACTTCGCGCCCTGGTTCGTGGTGCGCGCCGACGACAAACGGCGAACGCGCCTGAACATCATCACCCACCTGCTCAGCCGCATCCCCTACAAGCGGACGCCCCGTCAGAAGGTCAAGCTGCCGGCGCGGCAGAAGCCGGGCGATTATCGCGAGCCCGACCACAAGCTCAGGTACGTGGAAGAGCACTTCTGAATCGGTGATTCCATGGGAGAGCCGAACGCCTCGGGGCTGGGAGAGCCCTACATAGGAGGCTCGGCCGACAGTTGAGAACGCTCCGGTTCCGGCGGATAGCCGCGAAAAACTTTGCGCACCGCCTTCCGGATCGTCTCCTCCGAGATCTCGCGGTCTACGGCCCGGCTCGCCTGGCCGCGCCAGACCAGCTTCCTGGTCCTGGCGTCCACAAGGTCGACCAGCAGCGTTCCCATGGGGAGCGTCAGGACGTTGACTCGCGAGCCGCCCATCCCGACGGGCCCCAGGTCGTAGCCCCATTGATCGGGCTGCACGACCCGGTTGACCTCGACCGAGACCGAGGTGGAGACGAAGAGGTCGGGCGCTGCCGGATCTGCCGCTTTCGCCAGGCCTTTGAAGGGGAGCTCGCGGTCGATGGCAGCGTGGATCTGGCTTTCGATCGCGGGATCGCGGGCGGGTACCCCTGCGATCCAGGCATAGGTCCGAAACTGCGAGAACTGGGCATTCTGGTCGTGAACGGTCTCCACGCTGAGGCCGGAGCAAGCCGCAAGCGTGAGGAGCGTCAGAACCGCCAGCGTTGCTTTCATGAATCCTCGTGCCGGCTCTACTTTCGATTCTCGAGCAGAGTAGAGACGCCTTGGGAGAGAGGCTATTGGACTTTGGTCCAATTCCACTCCGCGGCCGATTCGCCGAGACTTCAGGGGTCGACTTCTGGAACTTCCTCTCCCGACGGAGGAACGCCAATCCGAACCGGGAGAGGAACTTTTTTTAGGGGGAGTTGGAGGGAGGTCAGGGCACCAGCCGCAGCACCACTGCCGACTGGCCCGCCAAGCGCCAACGGCCCTTCCCGTCTTCCGGCGGCGGGGCTCCGCTGCCGCCGTAGCGCGGGTCCTCGCTCGACCACAGCACCTCCCAGCGCAGCCCTGTCAACGGCGCGAGAAGCGGCACCGGCACCAGCTCGAGCGGGAGATCGCGCCCGAGGTTGACCAGCAGCAGCCGGTCTCCCGCGTTCTCGCCGAAGAAGCGGAGGACGAACGCCTCCGGCCCGAGCACCGCGCCGTCCAGGCTGCCGGCGCCCTGCGTGCGGAACACCGGATCCTCCCGGCGCAGCCGCAGCAGGTCGCGATGCAGGGCGTACGATCCCGCGTTCCGCTGCCGCTCCCGGAAGTCCAGCTTGCAGCGCTCGAAGCTCTCCTGCGAGTCGGGATCGGGCACGCCCGCCTGCGTCTCCGGCAGCGCCAGGCTCGGAAACTGCGAGAGGAACTCAAGCCGGCCGTTACGCACCAGCGCCGCCAGCTCGGGCTTGTGGTCGGCGAAGTAGAGGAAAGGGGTGGAGGCCGCGAACTCCTGCCCCTGGAAGAGCAGCGGCGTGCCCGGACCGAGCAGCATCAAGGCCGTCAACGCCCGCAGGGCGCCGGGGCTCGCCAGCTTGTGGATGCGCTCGCCGCGGGCGGAGTTGGCCACCTGATCGTGGTTCTGCAGGAAGTTGATGAACGCCGATCCCGGCAACCCGAGGCCCGAGGTGCCCCGCCGGTCCTTCTGCCAGGAATAGCGCTGCCCCTGGTAGAGGAAGCCGTACTTCACCAGCGAGATCATCTCCTGCGGCGAGCCCAGATAGTCGGTGTAATAGGCCTCGCTGCGCTTGGTGAGCGCCACCATGGCGGAATGATGGAAGTCGTCGTTCCACAGCGCGTCGAGCCCGTAGCCCCCCTCCGCCGGCGGCCGCACCAGGCGGGTCTCCTGCCGCTCGTTCTCCGCGATGAGGTAGATCGTCCGCCGCCCCGCGGCTTCGCGCGCCCGCCGGCCAATGGCCGCCATGATGTGGTCCGGGGAAGCGTCCTTGACGTCCTGCGTGGCGTCCAGGCGCAGGCCGTCGAGATGGAACTCCGCGAGCCAGTAACCGGCGTTGGCGATGAAGAGCTCCCGCACCGGCACGGCATCCGCGGTCTCGAAGTTGATCGACTCGCCCCAGTCGTTGACGTAGCGGTCCGTGAAGTAGCTCTCCGAGAACTCCTTGAGGTAATTCCCGTCCGGTCCGAGGTGGTTGTAGACCACGTCCAGGATCACCGCGAGCTCCGCATCGTGCGCGCGCTCGACGAAGCGGCGGAAGTCGTCCGGCTCGCCGTAGCCGTGATAGGGCGCGAAGAGGTTCACGCCGTCGTAACCCCAGCCGTAGCAGCCGGGGAACTCGACGCTCGGCATGATCTCGAGAACGGTGACGCCGAGGTCCGCGAGCTCCGGCAATTCCCGCGCCGCCGACGCCCACGTCCCCTCATGGGTGAAGGTGCCGACGTGGATCTCATAGATCACCTGCCCCTCGCGGCTGACGTCCGGCAGGTCCCGGACCTTCCACTCGAACGCCGACGGATCGATCACCTGCGACGGCCCATGCGGCCCCTGCGGCTGGAAGCGCGACGCCGGATCGGGAAAAGAGCCTTCGCCGTCGAGCCGGAATCTGTACAGCGCTCCGGCCCCGGCTCCTGCCACCAATCCTGAGAAGTAGCCGCCCGCCTCCGGTGTCAGCTCCAGATCTCGCGTCCGCCCACCCTCGAACACCACCTCAACCCGCCGCCGCTTCGGCGCCCAGACGCGGAAATGCACCCCTTCGGGAACCACCTCGGCGCCGACGGGGAGGCGGCGGGAGATCTGCGGGAGAGGGGGAACGGTCTTCGTAGACATCGGTGGGGAAGAGGGGATGCAGGGGACGTGCCGGATATCTCCCTTCCGATCCCGTCGGTTCGGAGACTCGAAGGCGGGGGCTGTGGCCGCCCTGGGTGGGCGGACGACGTTCCGATGAACCCGGCCGGTCGAATCGGCGTCCACGCTCTTGTAATTATCGTTCCATCGGACGTAACATCTGTTGCATGCTCACCGCCGCCCGCCTCCGCGTCTCCCTCGGCCTGGAGCGCAACGTCGCCGTCATGCTGGCGGCGTTCCTGGCCTTGGGGATGGGCGAGGAGCTGTGGACGCGGTTCATCCCGAAGTACCTGGAGCTGCTGGGCGCGGGCGCCTGGGCGGTGGCGTTCTACGGCACGCTCAAGGATCTGCTGGACGCGGTCTACCCTTACCCCGGCGGCTGGCTCGCCGACCGGCTGGGACGGCGCGCGGCGCTGGTGCTCTTTGCGGTGCTCGCCATCGGCGGCTACCTGATCTACATGGCGGCGCCGAGCTGGGGGTGGATCCTCGCCGGCACCGTGCTGGTGATGGCGTGGAGCAGCCTCACGCTGCCCGCCATCTTCGCCGTCATCGGCGACCACCTGCCGCCCGCTCGCCGGGCCATGGGCTTCGGCGTGCAGTCCATCCTCAAGCGCGTGCCCATCATCCTGGCGCCACCCCTCGGCGGCGCGCTCATCGCCCATCTCGGCTTCGCGGGCGGCATCCGCGCCGGGCTCGCCGTGACGGTTCTGCTGGCGTTGCTGGGCATCGCCATCCTGCGGCGGGCCTGGGTCGAGACACCACCGCCGCCGCCCGCTCCCGATCGTCTCGGCGGCCTCTGGCGCGGCATGGACTCAGGGCTCAAACGGCTGCTCGCGGCCGACATCCTGGCGCGCTGGGCCGAGGGCATCCCCAAGGTCTTCATTCTGCTCTTCGTCCTCGACGTCCTCGGCGCCACCGTCGTCGAGTTCGGCACCCTCACCAGCATTCAGATGCTCGCCGCGGCGCTCGTCTACATCCCCATCGCGCGGCTCTCCGACCGCCTGAACCGCAAGCCTTTCGTGCTGCTCACTTTCGCCTTCTTCGCCCTCTTTCCGCTGGCGCTGGCCACGGCGCGCGGCGCTTTCTGGCTGACCGCCGCCTTCATCGTGGCCGGCTTGCGCGAGACCGGCGAGCCGGCGCGCAAGGCGCTCATCGTGGACCTCGCCGCGGCCGGCGCGCGGGGCCGCGCCGTGGGCCTTTACTACCTTCTCCGCGGCCTCGCCGTGTTCCCCGCCCCGCTCGTCGGCGGCTGGTTGTGGACGATGGACCAGCGCCTGCCCTTCTACGTCGCCTTCGGCGTGGGAGTCGTCGGATTCGTGGTGCACGCCCGATGGGGACCTGGAGATACACCTTCACAAGGAGAACTCTCATGAAATGGATCACCCGCGAACGCGTCAAAGTGGACCGCGTCGCCTGTCCCTGGCTGATCAGGAAGTTCGTCGACCCCGACGCCGAGTTCCTCTTCGTTCCACGGGACCAGGTCCTGGAGATCGCGTCCCGCGAAGGCGCGATCCCCTTCGACGTCGAAGGCGTGGAGCTGGGCCATCACGGCAAGGAATGCTCCTTCGAGGCCATCCTCCACAAGCACGGCCTGGACGGCGATCCCGCGCTGGCCCTCCTCGGACGCATCGTCAACGGCGCGGACACCGACAACACGCTGTGGAACCAGCCCGAAGGCCCCGGCCTCGAGGCCATCGCGGAAGGGTTTCGTCACCTGGGATTTGCCGACGACCACGAGATCAACCGGGCGGAGTGGATCGTCTACGATGCGCTGTATGCGTACTGCAGGGAGCGGGTGGGGGAGCCTGGGAGCGCCGGCGTCTCGCCGGCCTTTTAATCGGTAAGACACGAGGAGCCGGCGGGACGCCGGCGCTCCCAGGATACTAGGATCGATCCCCTCATGCCCTTTGTCGCCCTGACCTACTCCCTCCCCTCCGCCGCGGCCTCCAGCCGGCGGGTGGCGGTGTGGCGGCGGCTGCGCGCTCTCGGGGCGGTGTCGCCCACCGGCTCGCTCTATCTGTTGCCCGCGAGCGAGGAGAACCAGGAGGCCCTCGACTGGCTGGCGCAGGAGATCGAGAGCGGCGGCGGCGAGGCCCTGGTGCTGCGCATCGAGAAGCTCGACGGGGATGCGGAACGGCGCGTCATGGAACTCTCCCGCACCGCCCGGGACGAGGATTATCAGAAGATCGCCGCCGAAGCCGAACAGACCGGCAAGACAGGCCTGCGGGAACGGTTGGAGAGGCTGCGCCGGCGCCTCGCCGAGGTCTCCCGCATCGACTTCTTCCAGGCGCCCGGACGCACGGCGGCGGAGGCTGCCCTCGCCCGACTGGAGGCCGCGCTCGGCGGCGGCGAAACGGCGGGCCGCGAGATCCCCCGGGCCGACCTGGAACGCTACCAGGGCCGCAAATGGGTGACCCGCCCGCGCCCGCACGTGGACCGCCTCGCCTGCGCCTGGCTGATCCGCCGCTTCGTCGATCCCCAGGCCGCGATCCGCTACGGCGACACGCCGAAGAAGGGCGAGATCTCCTTCGACATGCGCAACGCCGACTTCGGCCACCGCGGCAGCCGCTGCACCTTCGAAACGCTGATGGCGGCCTTCGGCCTGGAGGAGGATTCCGCGCTCGCCGCGCTCGCCGAGATCGTGCACGAGATCGACCTGCGCGACGGCGCCTCGGCCCGTCCCGAGAATCCCGGCGTGGAGGCGGCGCTGCGCGGCTGGTCCGCCGCCGGCTGGCCCGACGCCGAGCTGGAGCGCCACGGCGTCGCGCTCTTCGAGGGTCTGTACCGCGGTCTGCAACAGATCCGGCCGGAGAAGGAGGCCGCGGCCAAACCCGCGCCTGCCCCGCGGGTCCGCCGCCGGGCTCGCGCCCGCTAAGTCCTCTGGACCGGTATTACGGTGACGCCTCGTAGGCGAGGAGTCATGCCGCGATGTAGCCGCCTGCTAGGCACGTAGCCGCCCGCTACGGGAGCGTAGATTCCTTCTACAGCGCGTAGACCCCTGCTACGGGAGCGTAGACCCCTGCTACAGCGCGTAGACGCCGTCTACAGCCGCGTAGACCCTGTCTACAGCGCGTAGACCCCTGCTACAGGCGCGTAGACCCCTGCTACCTGAGCGTAGCTGCTGAATACGTAATCGAACTTATGGAGTGGACTCCTAAGGCGTCGGATCCTTCCGCCGTGCCGGCGACTCGTCTTTCTCATCCTTCTTGATCACGCTGATCCGCCCATCCGCTTCCATGTAACTCTTCTTTACCTCGTCCAAGCTCTCCACGCCTTGCTCCCTGAGCTGCCCCCTGAGCTCCTCCTCCGTGATCATCTCCTGCCTGAGGTTGCGCTTCTGCAGGCGCCCGTCCTTGATCAGCAGCAACGGTGCCGGACGGACCAATCGCCCCACCCAGGAGACCCTATAGCCGAGCCAGTCCAGAGAGTAGTCCCAGAAGACGATGGTTGCCACCAGGATCAATCCTTCCGTAATCGACTTGTACTCGTCGGCCATTGCGTTCTGTGCCGCATCGGCGATGAGCACGACGACGAGCAGGTCCGAGATGCCGAGGGTCCCTGCCCCGCGCCTCAGCACGCGGAAGACACCGAAGATGAAGAGGTAGACGACCGTCCCGCGCAGGACGATCTCGCCGATATGCAGCGACGGCACGAAAAGCGATTCCCAGTCCATCGTAGGTCCCTCCTGCGATTCCCCTTCGGCCCCGATGGCGGATGCAGAGGACGTGCCGGGAAGGGAGAACATGTGGCATTGCGCTTGCTTCACAGTCGTGCGGGTCGATAACAACGGTTCTTCAAAGGAGGGTACCTCCTTCAAGCGGCGCCGGGCGATCCGGTGTCCTCCAATTCAACTCGGTAATTTCAACGGAAGGAGTCAAGCAGTATGGCGAATCAGGATCCAAGGGAGACACTACTGAGCTGGTTGAACGACGCCTATGCCATGGAGAAGGGGCTCGTCCAGGTTCTCGAGAACCATGCCAAAGACGTGAAGGACCGCCCCGAGATGTACCGCAAGATCTCGGAGCATCTGGAGAAGACCCGCTTGCACGCCGAGCGCGTGAAAGGGTGCGTCGAGCAACTGGGCGGCAGCGTCTCCACGATAAAGACTGCCATGGGCACGGTTTCCGGTTTCGTCCACGGGCGCACGACCGGCGTCGCGCCCGACGAGCTGATCAAGAACGCCCTCGGCGACTACGCCGCCGAGCATCTGGAGATCGCCTCGTACAAGGCGCTCATCGTGGCCGCCCGCGCCCTCGGCGAGACCGAGGTGGTGAGGGTCTGCGAAGAGATCCTTCGCGATGAGGAGGACATGGCCCGCTGGCTGGATCAGAACCTGCCGGCCGCCATCGAGGAGTACCTCGGCCAGCACGCCCCCGTGGGCGCGGGCTCGCCGGGCGGCGCCACCGTCCGCTACTGAGCCGTTTACGGGATCCGACGGTCCCTGCAATCCTGTGCGGGCGAGGTGAGTCACCTCGTCCGCATGTCTCATTTACCTTCAATGGGTTTACCCAGGAGATCATCCGATGCCGAAGGCGCGCAAGAACAAGTCCGTTGCCAAGGCGACCGTCAGCGGTCCCGCCAAAGGCCTCGACAACCTCATTGACGACCCCGCAGCTCGCAAGGCCAAGAACACGGACGTCCTCGCCGCGGCCTTCCCTACTAACAAGAACAAGCCCAACGAATTCGGCGAGGCCGCGCGAAAGGCGAAACGGGGAGCCACCGCGGAGCCATCGGAGCGGACGGTAACCGGCAGCACCTTGACCGAGGCGACCTCCTCTGAAAAGACGGGTACTCAGGCTCGTCCCGGGTTCAATCCCGGCAACGAGCCGCTCGACCGGGTGCGCGTGGATTCCGGCGGGCAGGCGCTGACGACCAACTTCGGCCAACCGATCGCCGACAACCAGAGCTCGCTCAAGGCCGGGCTTCGGGGTCCCGCCTTGCTGGAGGACTTCATCCTCCGCGAGAAGATCACTCACTTCGACCACGAGCGGATCCCCGAGCGGATCGTGCACGCGCGCGGCTCGGCGGCCCACGGCTTCTTCGAATGCTACGGGTCGCTGGCCAGGTACACACGCGCCTCGTTCCTCTCGGAGGCGGGCAAGCGCACTCCTGTGTTCGTGCGCTTCTCGACCGTCGCCGGCGAGCGCGGCTCGACCGACACCCCGCGCGACGTGCGCGGCTTCGCGACGAAGTTCTACACCGACGAAGGCAACTTCGACATCGTCGGCAACAACATCCCGGTGTTCTTCATCCAGGACGCCATGAAATTCCCCGACCTCGTGCACGCGCTCAAGCCCGAGCCGCACCACGCGATGCCGCAGGCAGCCAGCGCCCACGATACGTTCTGGGACTTCGTCTCGCTGATGCCCGAGTCGACCCACATGTTGATGTGGGTCATGTCGGACCGTGCTTTGCCACGAAGCTTCCGCACCATGCAGGGCTTCGGCGTGCACACCTTCCGGTTGATCAACGCTCGGGGGCGGTCGAGGTTCGTCAAGTTCCACTGGACGCCGCTGGCCGGTACCCATTCGCTCGATTGGGACGAATCGGTCAAGATCTCCGGCGCCGATCCGGACTACACCCGCCGTGACCTCTGGGAGTCGATCGAGTCGGGCGTGTTCCCCGAGTACGAGCTCGGCTTCCAGATCTTCGACGAGGAGCAGGCGAACGAATTCAGCTTCGACGTCCTGGACGCCACCAAGATCATCCCCGAGGAGCTGGTGCCGGTGACGCCGGTGGGTCGTATGGTCCTCGACCGCAACCCTGACAACTTCTTCGCCGAGACCGAGCAGGTGGCCTTCGGCGTGCAGAACCTGGTTCCGGGTGTGGATTTCTCGAACGACCCGTTGCTGGCCGGGCGGATTCATTCGTACTTCGATACCCAGTTGTCGCGCCTGGGCGGGCCCAACTTCCACGAGATCCCGATCAACTCGCCGGTCGCGCAGGCGCACAACAACCAGCGCGATGGTTTCCACCGCCAGGCGATCCACCGCGGCCGCGTGGCCTACGAACCGAACTCCCTCGCTGGTGGCTGTCCATACCAGGCCGGCGCCGCGGCGGGGTTCACCTCGTTTCCGGAGCCGATCGCCGCCGACAAGTTGCGGGGGAAGCCGGAGAAGTTCGCCGACCACTACACGCAAGCAACCCTGTTCTGGAACAGCCAGACGCCCTATGAGAAGGCTCACATCGTGCGTGGTTTCCGCTTCGAGCTCACCAAGGTCCAGGTACCTGCGATCCGGCAGCGCACGGTCTCGGTGCTCCGCAACGTCTCCGACGAGCTCGCGCAGCAAGTCGCGGATAGCCTCGGCATTCCCCTGCCCAAGCCGATGCCGCGGCTCGTCGAAGCGCCAACGCCGGAGATCACCAGCTCGCCGGCGCTGTCGCTGACGGCGCGGCCCGGCGATGGTGGCATCCGGGGACGGAAGATCGCGATTCTCATCGCCGCCGGCGTCGATGGCCGCTCGGTGGCCGGCATGACGAAGAGTCTCGGCAAGGCCGGAGCCGTCGTGAGGTTACTCGCGGCGCGCCTGGGCACGCTCGAGGCGGGGGGTGGCGTGCTCGAGGTTGATGCGACCCTTGAGACGATGCCCTCGGTGCTCTTCGACGCCGTGATCGTCCCCGACGGCGAGAGCGCCGCCGAAGAGTTGAGATCCCTCGGTCAGGCGCTCGAGTTCCTCAAGGATCAGTATCGGCACTGCAAACCGATCCTGATGCTAGGGGCCGGGGAGGCCGTGGTCGCCGAAGCCGGGATACCGCTCGACGACGAGACGGATTGGGCGATCGTCCGCGAGTTGCCGGCGTTCGTAGCGGCGGTGGGCAGACACCGCAACTGGGACCGTGCGATCGATCCGCCGGTTGTCTGAACCCAAGGCTGTTTACCCTACAGGTTCGCCATCAACCGGTCGAGCGTCGCGATGTGCTCGCGCTGCTTGGCGAGGAGCCCGCGAAGGAGCTCCTGGCAATCGGCGGGCAGGCCCTGGTTCTCCAGCGTGTCCTGATAATCCTTGAGGCCGTGCTCCTCGCCCTCCTTGAGCGCTTTCAGGACCGTCGTGTCGCCGAAGATCTTGGCCACGCCCGCGACCGCCTTGACGAAGGCGCCCCAAGGCCCCTGGCTCTCCGAAGGCTGGCCGCCGTGCTGCTCGATGTGATGCCAGAGGGCGTCGGCGGCGGCGCGGTGGTCGAGCTGAAGCCGGAGCAGCTCCGCCGCGCCGGAGGCGCTTTCCTCGCCCAGCTTCTCGAGCTTATCCCGGGCGTCGCGGTAGGTCTCCAGGGCGGACATCTCGCCGCGCAAAAGGCTGTTGAGGGCGGTGACGTCGGTGGCGGTCTCTTGCATGTCGTTCTCCTTGGCGTCGTGGAGTTCATGGAACATAGGAGGCTGGCGTCAGCCTCCTCGAGACGACTTCTTTTTCTCCCGCAGCTCTTCGAATTCCTTGCGAAGCTTTTCGAGCTCCTCATCGGACAAGTCTTCGAGATCCACCATCCCCGTTCGGGCCTCGGTCACAGCCCGGATGAGCTCATCGAGCTTGAGGTGGATCGCCAGGGAGTCGCGGTTCTGCGTGTTCTGGATCAGGAACACCATCAGGAACGTCACGATGGTCGTCCCCGTGTTGATCACCAACTGCCAGGTATCGGAGAACCCGAACAGCGGCCCGGAGAAACCCCATACCACGACCACTAGCACGGCGGCCAGAAATACTCCGGGCGTCCCGGTGACGTTCGACGTGGCTTGCGCAAACTTGCGGAAGATCTCTTTCATCGGAGAGAGGCTCGGATCAAGATTCGTGCCACGCTCGGCGGGACCGCTAGGTCGGACCCGCTTATTTAAGCGCGCGACCACGACATGGTCCACGTAGACCACGTCGCGGTCCACGTAGACCACGTCTTGGTCCACGTAGATCTCGTCGTGGTCCACGTTAACCACGTCTTGGTCGACGTTGATCTCGTCTTGGTCCACGTTGACCACGCCTTGGTCGACGTTAATCTCGTCGTGGTCGACGTTGATCTCGTCGTGGTCTACGTTGATCTCGTCTTGGTCTACGTCGACCACGTCTTGGGGTAGTGGGGGAAAGTGTGTTGCCCCCACGGCGTAATCCCCTCGGGCAGACGGCGAAACGGGGGCGGAAGTGCGTCCAGGCGGCATGCGGGAGTGTCGATAGGCTTGGCGGGGCGGGCGCGAAGTGGATAGGCTGGATTGAATGCGCACAATCCTCGCTATCCTCTCCCGCTGGCGGCGCGTCGCAGCCCGGCTCTTCCGTCTCGGCACCCAAGTACGGGGCTTGACCATGCGCGTGCTTAGCGTTGCCGGGATCTTGCTCGGCTCTGGCTTGATTTCCGGGTTGGTATTCGGTTGGGGCGCGGTCCTAAGATGGCTGATAGATGATGACTGGTCACACCTAACCCTGGTGGGCGCTGCGGCCCTTTGTCTCTTGGCGCTCTTGGCGCTCTATGGCACGGAGAAAGAGTCAGACTTGAGGGAGTTTGTTCAACTAAGCGGCATCAAAGCGACGGCGGAGTTTCGCCCCTTGCTTCACTTCAACGACGGAACGAGATATAACATCTTGATTGTGGACGTTGAGGTTAGATTTCGCAACGATAGCGAAAGGGTGACGAGGGCGTTTTTCCCGCAAGTCGAGATTCTCTACAAAGCATCGCACTGGCGATGGGCGCCATTAGCCTTGGAGCGAATCCACGGAGCTTACTTTAGTATACAGCCTCGCGGTCTTCCGAATCAGCATGACAGGTGGTGGTCGGAGGGACGACATGAAATAAAAGCTATGGATGATTCAACTGGAAGATTCAACATGCTATGGACGACTCCAGAGGGATCGCTGCTCTTGCTAGACCGGGAATTAAAGGTGCGATTTACCATGGATATAATCGGGCACAGAACCGTCATTCTCAACAAGGTCTTACCTAAGCTGGACAAGGAAGCTTACGCGGCTAGCTCGCCCCCGCCAGCAGATCCGCCACCGTCCACGGCTTCTTAGTCACGCCCGCCGCCATCGCTGGAGTCATGCGGATGCTCTTATGAAAGCGCACGAAATTGTAATAGGCGAAGTAAAGCGCCAGCGCGGCGCGCAGGTTCGCTTTCTTCCGGCTGAAACCGTTTGACAGCCGAGTGAAGCGGCGAAGGTGTCCGCGCAGCGTCCAGTTGCCGCGCTCGACGTGCGAGGTACAGGCGCGGTCTTCATCTGGCGTTCCCTGGACTGCAACTTTCTCCTGTCCTATCAGGCGGGGAGGAGCGTACCTACGGCCTTCCTCCCCGCCTGCATTCGCAAACTCCTTTATTACCTGTGCATAGTCCGCCCGAGCGCCGAAAGCGTACTCGATGGCGTTCGGGTAGGCGTTGAATGCGTCCGTCGAGATTTGGCACTGACCGTCAGTTGCCGCCGCGAGCTTCACTATGAAGTCGTGGCAATCCCAGGCGTTGCGCCGTCCCAAGTGCCAAGCGAGGACTAATTTCGATTTACGATCTAGGCCGATGTAGCAGTAGGCATCGCCCGCGTCTACGTCCGTGATTCCCTTCCGCTCCCGCGTCCCCTGCTTGCACCTAATGTAGCTCCAAATTTCGTCCGCCTGAATGTCGCTCGCCTGTACGCCCTGGATCGTCTCCGCTAGCAACTTCTCGCACCGCTCCCCGGCCAGCACAAGCAATTTCAAGATGGTGGACTTATCGACGCCTGTCACCCTCTCGATTGACCTCACCGCGCTACCCTCGCATAGCAGGCTCAGGATGATTTCGATTTTGTCATCCGCAAGATACATGCTCTTGATAGGCCGCTCGGAACGCTCTGAGAACGTCTTGCGGCAGGTGCGGCAGCGGAAGCGCTGGATTCCCTTCCGGTCGGTTCCATGCCGCTTACAGGGCGTTTGGCAGGCTTGGCAGAGCATCGGAGTCTCCCTTGCGGAAAACCCGAGCCGGAGCCATAATGAGCGTGGCAGTCCGTACGGCTTCGGTCGGGCGGATTGAGGCTCCGGCGGTCGCGTCAACGACAACCGGGGCCGTTTTGTTGTTGGCTACCATGTCGGTTAGTGTAGTCCCATCGGGAACCGGTGTCAAGAGGTTTGGAGAGACTTCCTTGCTTGACTTTGTAGTCCCATTGGGCATAGACTCCCTGCTATGGCTAGACCCAAGGTTGAAGAGTCCCGCAGACACTCCGCATCCATGCGAGTCCGTCTCCTGCCAGAGCACGACGCCCTAATCCGGGAAGCAGCCGAGCATGCCCTCCAGCGGAAGGGCTCCGGGGACTTGAGCGACTGGCTCCGGGAGACGCTTGTGGCGGCAGCTCGCCGCGAGCTAAAGAGGGACGGCGGGGAGGGATAGGACCCTCTCCCGCCGTCCGGCTTCATGCCGACGGCCCGCCGGTATCCAGCGGCGCGGTCAGCCCCGCCGGATCAAGCCGACGATGAAGCGGTGACGGGGTACGGGGCCATGGTGGAATCTGTACATCGACACGTCCTCCGTTGACCCGGAGGGCGGCCCCGCTGTAGGATTGGACTTGCCAGAGTACCAATCCCCGGTGGCTTCGTCCTCCGGGTCCTGAGGTCGGCTTAATCGCCGGCCTCTTGCATTTCAGGCTACATCAATCCGCAAGTCCTTGTAAACAATGGTCTTAGTGGGTTAAATGGGGTCAATTCTCACCCACCCTCGACCTAATTCCTCCCCAATTTGAGACCCACAGACTGAATTCCCGCCCAGGCAAATCGAATTTCCACCCATTTTTAGGACCTGTAGTGGGTGGAAATTCCATCGCTTTACGCAACGTCTGGACGGACCTTCCCGAGCTTGTAGACCACTTCTATCTGCTTCTCAACAAGGCGCAGCTCGTCTGCGTAGCGGTCTAAGCGGGCGATCATTTCTTCATGATCGGTGATGCCTTCCCTCAGGAAGTAGTTGAAGGCGGCGCCGGTATCTTCGGTCGAGACGGATTCTAGAAACTCCCTCCTGTGATTCAGGGTTATCAAAAGATCCCTCAGGCTCTTTCCCTCAAAGTCGATTTCAAGGGATTTTGCTTCCTTCTCTAGGGCTGCTCTCTCTGCCTTTATCCTCTCAAGGGTGGCGAGATAACGGCGGTGATGCTCCCGCATTTCCTCTGCCCGTCGCTCTTTTGGAGAGGCGCTTTTAGGGAGCTGACCGGCGGCTTCCAACTCACGGTAATGCGTGCGTAGAGTCTCCCAAGGCGGGCAACCCCTCAGCTCGGCTGCCACTTTTTTCGCAGCGTCTCGCCGTGACTCGCCCACTGCGCACAAATCCACCATGCGTTGAATCGCTGCGAGATTGATGCGCTTTTTTCTGCCTCGCTTGGCGATGATGCACCCCCACAGGTGCGCCCCACAGAAGGGAGAGAACGGGCGCGGCGGGCCGGTTGTGGGAGACCGGCTTTCGGCGGCCAAACCTAGCCGCGCCTATGGAGAGGATTCTACAGGGATTCCCGGCGGTGACGCTCTAGGATCGTTCCGGGATCTTCGGAAGGCTCGTTTGCGCCCCACCGTACCCAAGCGCGGGCAAGGTCTGCCGCCAGTGCTCGGCAATGGGCGGCGGATCGGAGCGTGGCGAGAATTCGATTCTGCGGCAGATAGACCAGCGTAAACCGTCGCAGCCCGTATTTGAGGTCGGGTCCGTTCTCTGTGCCAGCGAAGTAGCCGAATGGCGGCGAAACCTTGCCCCGCACTCTCACCGTCTCGCCGCCCTCTAAATCGACCCTGAAGCTTCCGAGGTGCCACGCCAGGGGGACGGGACGCCCCGCCTGTTTAAGGCCGTCCAGATAGGCATCTGCGGCTTCCGCGAGCCATGTCCCTGCGGATGCATGGCCGTGAGCTTCGGCCATCTGTTTCCATCGCGCACTCTGCCGGGCATCGGCCTTGACGGTGAACGTCGCCACTTTCACGGCTCGGCTCCCCCGTAGTAATCGCGGGGCTCGTAATGATCGCGTGGCCGCATTCCCGCCCTTTCGTCCATGGCGCGCATGTACTCGTCAAAGAGGTTCGGGAGGTTCGCTATCCCGGCCTCGATTTTTTGGGCGGTCATCTCCAGATCCGCGCCGCATCGGCCCACCAGATCCGCCACGGCGGCCTCGTAGCCGTTGAAGCCGTGGCCGCCATCGATCCACAGGAACACGTCCCGGACGTGCCGGAGGTCCCGCAGGGCCGCGAGGATCAAACCGTGCATGTCGCCCTGCCGGTGAGGCGGCCAGAAGCGGGAATCGACTCCCCGGTAGAGGTCCATGAGGAGCGCCGCGACGTGGCGAAAGGCCGTGGCATCTCCTGCGCGGGTGAACAAGAATAGGAACGTCTCCCGGAAGCCGTCCTTGAAGCGGCGGTCCGTCAACTGTTCCATGCCGCTCATACCGCCGCTCCCCTCGCCAGCTTGCGCTCGATTCCATTAGCGAGCCGGTTGAGGCTGCGCGCCAGCTCGGCGGCGTGCTTCGCTAGCTTGTGGTCGGCAGGCTCCAGCGAGGACGCCTTACGCTCTAAGCCGATGCTCGCCAAGAATCCTTGAAGATGCCGCATGTCCGCCACGGCCGCACGTAGCTCCATGCGCGTGCTGGATTCCGGCCACTCGGGCCATTCGTCGTAGGTTTCAAGGAGCATCGTGTAGAACATCTCCCCGGCCACGCGGACGGCGGCGTTGAAACGCGGCTCGCTGAGGTAGAGCAGGGCCGATTCCCGAAAGACGGGGAACCTCTCCCATTCGGCGGGATCAATGGATGGGGGAACGGCTGCGGGCGGACTGGTAGAATCCTGTTCTAGCTCGGGCATGGGTCTAGGCTCCTGTCCGGGTTAGGTCCGGCGGGGCGGGTAGCAGCGCTCCGTCGGGCCGGTTCTCCTGGCGAGGGAAGGGCGAATCCCTCCTGCTCTCCGGACAGGAGATTACGGCAGAGTCAAGAGGGCGGGAACGGGGCGGGAGCCGGCAACACAGATTCCCCCACTACCCGTCTTGGTCGACGTTAATCTCGTCTTGGTCCACGTCGACCACGTCATGGTCGACGTTGATCTCGTCTTGGTCCACGTTGACCACGTCATGGTCGACGTAGACCACAACGCGGTCGCGCGCTTAAATAAGCCGGTCCGCGCCGACCACGGTGAGAGTAAGCCCTTATTTTGCCAGCGCATAGGGCGCCGCGCCGGGGTTCCCGAGGTTCAGCCCTGGTCGGAGACGCGCGGAGCGCCGAGCTGCACCGGCACCTCGATCCGCCGGTTGCCGCGCAGGATGCCCACGCGCACGGTGTCGCCGGGCTTCTTGTTCTCGAGCGCCACCAGGAGGTCCCCCTCGGAGGCCACGCGCTCGCCGTCCACCGACAGGATGACATCGCCCAGCGTGAAACGGCCGAAGGCGTCGCGTCGCAGGCCGCGCAGGCCCGCCCGGTCGGCACCGGTGCCGCGTTCCACCCGATAGATGACGGCGCCCTCCAGGCCGAGCCGGTCCCCCAACGCCTCGGGCGCCAGTTGGATCCCCAGCGTCGGCCGGCGGATGCGGCCGTAGGCGATGAGGTCGCGCACCACCGCGGAGACCGAGTCGGAGGGGATGGCGAAGCCGATGCCCGCGTTGGCCCCCGACGGACTGAAGATGGCCGTATTGACGCCGATCAGGCGGCCGGCGCTGTCGAGCAGCGGGCCGCCCGAGTTGCCGGGGTTGATCGCCGCGTCCGTCTGGATCAGGTCGCGGATCGCGTTGCCGCGGAGCGACTCGATCTCCCGGCCGAGCGCCGAGACGACACCGGTGGTGAGCGTCTGGTCGAGGCCGAACGGATTGCCGATGGCGAAGACGCTCTGCCCCACCCGCAGGCCGGAGGAGCGCCCGATCGGCAGGGCGACCAGCCGGCTGGCGGGCGCGTCGATCTTGAGCACCGCGATGTCTTTCTCCGCAGCGCCCCCCACCAGCTTCGCGTCCCAGTTCGAATGATCCGCGAGGGTCACGCGCGCCGCGTCCGCATTGGCGATGACATGGAAATTGGTGACGACGTGCCCCTGGAGGTCCCAGATGAACCCGGAGCCGGTACCCTGAGGGATCTCGGCGGTGTTGAGGGAGAAGAAATCCTGCCGGTTGGCGAGCGAGGTGATGTACACCGTAGCCGGCGAGGCGCGCTCGAAGAGCGAGATGGTGGCCCGCTCCTCGTCCGCCAGCTCCGGCCGCGACTGCGGCGGCATCACGCTGCCGGCCCGCGGAGGCTGCGCCGCCGCCGGGGCCGCCGTGGCCTCGGGGGTGAGCGAGGACTGGGGGTCCGTCGGGGCGCAGGCGAGGGTGAGGAGAAGGATCAGGAGAATGATGAAGGAATGGGATCGGTTCATGGGGATCTCCGAGAATGGGGCGTCCTGCCCTGCGAGACCTCACCCCCTGACCCCCTCTCCATCGAAGATGGAGAGGGGGAAGAAGAGGTGATGACGGGATGTGGAGATGCACGGCATGTGCCGGGGGAGCTGGAGAGGCCCTCACGTCTCCTTGACGTTCTTCCCGAGCCTCAGCCGCGAGGCGACCACCGCGACCGCCAGCAGCGCCGCGACGACGCCGAGCGATACGAGCGAGGGGATCTTGTAGACTTCGGAGAGCAGCATCTTGACGCCCACGAAAACCAGCACGGCCGACAACCCCAGCTTCAGATACGTGAATTTGTTCATCACGCCGGCGAGCAGGAAGTACAGCGAGCGCAGCCCCAGGATGGCAAAGACGTTCGAGGTGTAGACGATGAACGGATCGTCGGTCACCGCGAAGATGGCGGGGATCGAATCCACCGCGAAGATCAGATCCGTGGTCTCGAGCAGCACGAGCACCAGGAACAGGGGAGTGGCCGCCCAGCGGCCGCCGTCGCGCACGAAGAAATGATGCTGCCGGTAGTCCCCGGTGACCGGAATCCACCGCCGCACCAGCTTGAGCACCGGGTTTTGCTCCGGGTGGATCTCCAGCTCCCGATGGAGCGCCATGCGGATGCCGGTGACGATGAGAAACGCGCCGAAGACGTAGAGGATCCAGTGGAACTGCGCCAGCAGCGCGGAGCCGGCCAGAATGAAGGCGGCGCGCATCGCCAGCGCTCCCAGGATGCCCCAGAAGAGCACCCGGTGCTGATCGGCGGCGGCAACGCGGAAGTAGCCGAAGACCAGCGCGAAGACGAAGATGTTGTCGATGCTCAGGGACTTCTCGATCAGGTAGCCGGTGAAGAACTGGACCGCCGGCTCCGCGCCCCGGAAGTGGTACAGGCCGGCGTTGAAGATCATGGCGAGCGTCACCCAGACGGCGCTCCAGATCGTCGCTTCGCGGATGGAGACGGCGTGCGGCCGGCGGTGGAAGACGCCGAGGTCGAGGGCGAGCATGAGGAGGACGAAGGCCGTGAATCCGGCCCACAGTCCGAGGGATGTTCCGGGCATGATTGCCTATCTCCCTTCGAGATAGGCCGTGGAGTGGCGACAAGCGAGCCCCACGGCACGTTTGCGTGTCGTGGTGGTCTCGCCGAAGCGCTGGGCGCTCTCGGAAGGCCGGAGGCGTGGGCCCCGTGTTGACGGCCAACCGATCCAGGCGGGCCTGGGTGGCTACTCCCCACCGTCCAGGGACGGCGTGACCGAGAGGTCACGTGGAGCCATGATATCGCAACCCGATCCCGGATCCGGTGAGGGCGGCTTCAGAGGGATGGAGGTAACTGGTGGGTTTGCCCTCCACCCCCCAGGGCGGCCACGCAGGGCCGCCCCTACAGGTCGCCTGGAGGTAATTTCACCTTCGTACCCATGACGAACCGGACCCACAGCGGTCACAGGACGATCTGTAGGGGCGGCCCTGCGTGGCCGCCCTGAGGGGGTGAGGATCCGGAGGGTGGTACGTGATACCTGCGATATAGTCCGCCCCCTTGATCCCTGTAACCGTTTCCAGAGAACGATGAGCGAACCGTCCGACGGCACCTTTCAGCAGCTCCGCGAGCTGGCCCAGAACCTTTGGTGGTCGTGGCAGCCGGACATCCGCGCCGTCTTCCGCGAGCTGGCGCCGGAGACGTGGCGCGCCGTCTATCACAATCCCGTGGCCTTGCTGCAGCGCGTGGCCCCCGAGGAGATCTACCGCCGGGTGCAGGACCTGGAGCTGCAGACGCGCATCAACCAGGCGCACCGGCGGCTGCGCGGCTATCTCGCGGGCGGCGAGAGCTGGGGCCTCGTCCACGCCGGCCCCATCCTCGCCCGGCCGGTGGCTTACTTCTCGGCCGAGTTCGGCCTCCACCAGTCGCTGCCCATCTACTCGGGCGGCCTGGGCGTGCTCGCCGGCGATCACCTGAAGAGCATGAGCGACCTGGGAGCGCCGGTGGTGGGAGTCGGCCTCCTCTATCACCAGGGTTACGTCCACCAGTGGATCGACGCCGACGGCATGCAGCAGGACCTCTACGAGCCCATCGCCACCGCCGAGCTGCCGGTGCAGCCGGTGCTGGTGGCGGATACCGAGCAGGCGCGGTTCAGCGTCGAGCTGCCCGGCCGCGAGGTCTTCCTGCGGCTCTGGCGGGTGCGCGTGGGACGCAGCGACCTGCTGCTGCTCGACGCCCGCGACGACGCCAACTCGCCCGAGGACCACGAGCTGACGGCGCGCCTCTACGGCGGCGATCAGAAGATGCGCATCCAGCAGGAGATCCTGCTCGGCGTGGGCGGCCACCGCGCCCTCGGCGTGGTGGGGATCCGCCCGTGCGTGCTGCACCTCAACGAGGGGCACTCGGCCTTCGCCCTGCTCGAGCGCGGCCGCGAGATCGTCGAGCGCCAGGGGCTCTCGGCGGCCGCGGCCCTGCGCGAGGTGGCGGCGATGAGCGTCTTCACCACCCACACGCCGGTCGAGGCGGGGCACGACCGCTTCCCCGTCGAGCTCGCGAGGCCGTACCTGGAGCCCCTCGCGCGCGGCCTCGGGCTGCCGCTCGAAGAGGTGCTCGCCCTCGGCTCCGAGCGGCTGGAGGATCCCGCGGCGCCCTTCTGCCCTACGGTGCTGGCGCTGCGGCTCACCCGCCGGGCCAACGGCGTCTCGGCCCTCCACGGCCGCGTGTCGCGCAAGATGTGGCAGCCGCTCTACCCCGGCAGGAGCGAGGAGCAGGTGCCGATCGGCCACGTCACCAACGGCGTCCACGTGCGCACCTGGCTCGCCGCCGACATGCACGACCTGCTGGTGCGCCACCTGGGCTCGCTCTGGCTCGACCAGCTCGCCCTGCCCGACCTGTGGACGCAGATCGACAAGCTCCCCGACGCCGAGCTGTGGGAGGTGCACCAGGTGCTGAAGGCGAAGCTGATCGATTTCGCCCGCGGCCGGCTGGCCGACCGCCGGCTGCGGCTGGGCCTGCCGGACCCGGATCGCGAGCCGCTCGACCCGGCGGCGCTCACCCTCGGCTTCGCCCGCCGTTTCGCCACCTACAAGCGGGCCGACCTGCTCTTCCGTAACCCTAAGCACCTCGACCGCCTCGCCGGGCTGGTGGCCGATCCCGAGCGCCCGCTGCAGATCGTCTACGCCGGCAAGGCCCATCCGCGCGACGACGCCGGCAAGGCGTTGGCCCAGAAGGTGGCCAACCTGGAGAAGGATCCGCGCTTCGCCGGCCGCGTCGTGTTCATCGAGGATTACTCCATGCACGTCGGCCGGCAGCTCGTGCAGGGCGTGGACGCCTGGCTCAACACGCCGCGCCGGCCGCTCGAGGCCTGCGGCACCAGCGGCCAGAAGTGCATCCTCAACGGCGTGCTCAACTGCTCCATCCTCGACGGCTGGTGGGCCGAGGCCTACGACGGCGGCAACGGCTTCGCCATCGGCGCCGGCGAGGTGCACGCCGATCCCGACACCCAGGACGAGCGCGACGCCCTGGCCCTCTTCGACACCCTCGAGCGCCAGGTCATCCCGCTGTACTACGCCCGCGACGCCCAGGGCATTCCCCGCGGCTGGATCGGCCGCGTCAAGCGGGCCATCCGCACCCTCGCCTGGCGTTACAACGCCGACCGCATGGTGATGGACTACCTCAAGGCGTGTTACCTGCCGGCCGCGGGCGGGGAGACGTGCAGGATGTAGGGAGGTCCATTGGGATCTTGCCGGTTGGAACGGCGTGCGCTTCGAAGCCTCACCCCCTGTCCCCCTCTCCCTGACGGGCGAGGGGGGACCCAACTGAAGGGTTTTGCCGAGTCCGAAGGCTCCTATCGGCAAAATCGGTTTTGCGGAGTCCCCCCTCGCCCGTCAGGGAGAGGGGGACAGGGGGTGAGGTCTCGAAGGGCAGGCCGCCTCAACCACCACCGCCCCTCTGGATTGAGCTCACCACCCTTTCGGACGGGGACGTTTCCTATCGCAGCGTGATAAATCGCGGGCTGCGTCAAGAAAAGGAGACTTCCATGCACCTCACGCCCGAAACCCGCATCGCCGATATCGCCGCGCAGAATCCCGCCGCCATCCGCGTCTTCCAGCGCTTCGGCATCGACTTCTGCTGCGGCGGCAAACGTCCCGCCGGCGAGGTCTGCGCCGAAAAGCAGATGACCTTCAACGAGCTGCGGACCGCCCTGGAGTCCGCCGGCGCGCCCGGTACGTCTGAAATTCCCGCCGCGGAGGCGAAGCTCACCGAGATCATCCGCTTCATCGTCGACAAGTATCACGCCGACCTGCGCGTCGAGCTGCCCCGCCTCGGCCAGATGGCGGCCAAGGTGCTCGACGTTCACGGCGAGAGGTATCCGGCCGTGCTGCCGGCGCTGGCCTCCACCTTTCGCGCCTTACGGGAAGAGCTGGAGGCCCACATGATGAAGGAGGAGCGGGTGCTCTTCCCGTATATCGAGCGGCTGGAGCTCCTGGCGGCCGGCGGCGGGTCTCTGCCGGCCTCTCCCTTCGGCTCCATCCAGGCGCCCATCGGCATGATGGAGCACGAGCACGCGGACGCGGCTCAGGCTCTCGCCCGCCTGCGCCAGCTCACCGGCGGCTACACGCCGCCAGCCGACGCCTGCGACACGTTCCGCGGCCTCTACTTCGGCCTCGCCGAGCTGGAGAAGGCGCTGCACGAGCACATCCATCTCGAGAACAACGTGCTCTTCCCGCGGGCCACCCTTTTGGAGGAGGAAATGTCCAACGCAGTGTGATAGAGCTTGCGTCCGGAGAACGCCCTTGGCCGACACCGTCTCCACGCCTCCCTCCCGGCCCCGCCACCTCGCGCTCGGCACCCTCTCCTTCGCCGTCTGCTTCGCGGCGTGGGGGTTGATCAGCGCCTTCGCCCCGCGTTTTCGCGAGCTGTTCTCACTGACCGGCACCCAGACGGCGCTGCTGGTGGCGGTGCCCGTGCTGCTCGGCTCGCTGGGACGGCTGCCGGTCGGCCTGCTCGCCGACCGCTTCGGCGGCCGCCTCGTGTTCACGGCGCTGATGCTGCTGGTGGCCGTCCCGGCCTGGCTGGTGCCGATGGCGGAGAGCTATCAGCGCCTCCTGGCGGTCGCCTTCTTCCTGGGCATTGCCGGTTCCTCTTTTCCGGTCGGCGTGGGCTACGTCTCGCGCTGGACGCCCGCGGACCGGCAGGGGAGCGCGCTGGGGGTCTACGGCCTCGGCAACATCGGACAATCCGCGGCGGTCTTCCTGGGTCCCGTGCTGGCGGCGGCGGCCGGCTGGCAGAACGTCTATCGCGGCATGGCGGTGCTGCTCGTGGCCTGGGGCATCGCCTTCGGCCTGCTGGCCCGCGACGCACCGGTCAAGGCAGCGCCGAAGGGCCTCGCAGCCATGCTGCGGCCGTGGGGCGAGCCGCTGGCCTGGGCTCTCGCACTGTTCTATTTCCTCACCTTCGGCGGCTTCGTCGCCTTCTCGATCTACCTGCCGACGCTGCTGCGCGACGAGTTCGGCCTGGCGCCCGCCGACGCCGGCTTCCGCACCGCCGGGTTCGTGGTGCTGGCGACCTTGCTGCGGCCGGCCGGCGGCTGGCTCGCCGACCGCATCGGCGGCGCGCGGGTGCTCTCCGGAGTCTTCCTGGGGGTGCTGCCGTTCGCTCTGCTGCTCACCTGGCCCGCCATGCTGCCGTTCAGCGTCGGCGCCCTCGGCTGCGCGGCGCTGCTGGGGCTCGGCAACGGTGCCGTCTTCAAGCTGGTGCCGCAGTACTTCCCGGCGGAGACCGCCACGGTCACCGGCCTGGTCGGCGCCATGGGCGGGCTCGGCGGCTTCTTCCCGCCGCTGCTGCTCGGCTTCTTCCGCGACCGCGTGGGCGCCATCTGGCCCGGCTTCGTCCTGCTCGCCGCCGTCTCCGCGCTGCTCTGGTGGCTGAACCGCCGCGTCTTCGTGCCGCGGCAGGAGGCGCTGGAGCTCGCCCTGCCGCCCGAGCTCAACCGCACGGCGGACCGGCTGCGGGCGGGGGCCTGGGCCACTTTCTGGACGGGCGTGCTGGTGGCCGCCATCCTCGTCGGTTCGCGCAATCTCCAGAACTTCGATCCGGCGCTGGTGATCTACACCTTCGCGACGATCTTCGCCACCTGGGGCGTCGTCTATCACTACTGGGTCTGGCTGCAGAAGCCGCCGACGAAGATCTACTGGCGCCGCGGCTGGCAGCTCGTGCGGCAATACGGAGCGCTGCGCAGCCTCGGCCGCCTGTTGCCGCTCGCCTGGAGCCACCTCGCGGCGCAGACGTTCATCCGCGAACGCTCGGCTCTGCGCTGGTGGATGCACCAGCTCCTCTTCTGGGGCTGCGTGCTGGCCGTCCTGATCACTTTCCCGCTGGTCTTCGGCTGGATCCACTTCGGCAGCGCCGGTCAGGATCCGATGCGGTACGTCACCTATCTCTTCGGGTTTCCCACCGGGTCGTTCCGCATCCGCACGGTGTGGTCCTGGCTGCTCTTCCACGGCCTGGACCTCGCGGCCGTGCTGGTTCTCGCCGGCATCTCGCTCTCGCTCTGGCGGCGCATGCGCGATCGGGGCGCGCAGGCGGTGCAGAATTTCGGCCGCGACTTCTTTCCCCTCATCCTGCTGTTCGCCATCTCGGTGACCGGGCTCGCTCTTACCGTCTCCACGACATGGCTGCGGGGCAGCGCTTACGAGTTCCTCTCCATCCTTCACGCCGCCACCGTCGTCGCCGCGCTTCTCTACCTGCCATTCGGCAAGTTCTTCCACATCTTCCAGCGGCCGGCGCAGCTCGGCGTCAAGCTGTATCAGCAGATCGGCGAAGAGGGCGAGGGAGCCCACTGCGCACGCTGCGGCGAGCGCTTCGCCTCGCGCATGCACGTCGAAGACCTCAAGCTGGCGCTCGGCCGTCTCGGCTTCGACTACTCGCTGCCGGGTCCGGCCGGCCATTGGCAGGAGCTCTGTCCGGCCTGCAAGCGGAAGACGCTGGCGAGTGCGCAGCTCAGGCTGAAGGAGGGGGCGCGTAGTGGATAAGGCGCCGGTGTGCCCGCGAGGCCTCACCCCCTGTCCCCCTCTCCCTGACGGGCGAGGGGGGACGTGCCGCTCAATGTTTTTCGTAGGGGCGGGGCTTGTCCCCGCCCTGAATCGTTGCGGGC
>JBIOVX010000204.1:0-6059 GCA_044868005.1 Thermoanaerobaculia bacterium
CCACCCCCCCCGCCCCTACGAACAGCTCCCACGGGAGATCTCATCTCCTCTTCCACCGCGTCCCCTGCGGCGTATCCTCGAGCACGATCCCGCGCGCGGCGAGCTCGTCGCGGAGGCGGTCCGAGGCGGCGAAGTCGCGGCGGCCGCGGGCGGCGTTGCGCTCCTCGATCAGCCGTTCGATCTCGGCCGCGTCGTCCTCCGGCGCCTGTCCCTCCTCCCACTCGGCGGGGTCGAGCACGCCGAGGACGCGGTCCACGTCCGCCAGGGCGTCGAGGACCCGCTGGCGGTCCCCGGCCCCGATCCTCCCCTCCTCGATCGCCACGTTCACTTCCTTGACGAAGCCGAAGAGGGCGGCGAGCCCCACGGCGACGTTGAGGTCGTCGGCCAGTCCGGCGGCGAACTCGGAACGCAGGCGGTCCGCGGCCTCGGCCAGACGTGAATCCGCCTCTGCGCGCCCGGCGGCGTGCTGGAGCCGGAAGCGCATCTCGTCGACGCGCCGCAGCGCGCCGGCGGCTCCCTCCAGCGACTCGAAGGTGAAGTTGAGCTTCTGCCGGTAGTGCACCGAGAGAAAGAGGTAGCGCAAGGCGCGCGGCGAGCAGCCGCGCGCCAGCAGGTCGGGCAGCGTGTACTGGTTGCCGAGCGACTTCGACATCTTCTGGCCGTCGACGATCAGGTGCTCGCCGTGCAGCCAGGTGCGGACGAAGGGGTTGCCGGTCGCCGACTCGCTCTGCGCGATCTCGTTCTCGTGGTGCGGAAAGATCAGGTCCACGCCGCCGCAGTGGATGTCGAAGGTCTCGCCCAGGTACTTCATGCTCATGGCGGAGCACTCGATGTGCCAGCCGGGCCGGCCGGGTCCCCAGGGAGAGTCCCACGACGGCTCGTCCGGTTTGACCGCCTTCCACAGCACGAAGTCGCGCACGTCGTCCTTGCCGTACTCGTCGCTCGCCACCCGCTCGCCTTGCCGCGCCTGGTCGAGGTCGAAGCCGGAGAGCTTGCCGTAGTCCTCGTCCTTGGCGATGCTGAAGAAGACGGAGCCCTCGCTCTCGTAGGCGTATCCCTTCTCCACCAGCCTGGCGATCAGCTCGATCATCTCCGGGATGTGCTCGGTGGCCTTCGGGAAGCGCTCGACGCGCTCGATGTGCAAGCCGTCGAGATCGCGCAGGAAGGTGCGGATGAACGGCTCGGTGTAGGCGGCGAGCGAGACGCCGGCCTGGTGCGCGCCCTGGATCGTCTTGTCGTCCACGTCGGTGAGGTTCATCACCTGGGTGACGCCGTAGCCGAGGTAGCGCAGGCTCCGCCGCAGCAGATCCTGGAAGAGGAAGGTGCGCAGGTTGCCGATGTGGATGTCGTTGTAGACGGTGGGGCCGCAGGTGTAGATGCGGACCTCACCGGCATGGAGCGGCTGCAACGGCTCGCGCCGGCGCCCGAGGGTGTTGAAGAGGCTTAGATCGTGAGGCATGGCCGCGGGATACTACCGCGTCACCGTCACCGATCCCGCCACCCAGCCGACGCCGGCCATGGGATCGCCGTCGGAGTCGAAGGCGGTATTGCGCGAGAAGGCGAAATTGCCGCTGCCGGCGGCCAGGGCGGAGAACTCCAGGGTCATCACCAGGCCGGAGCCGTTGGCGCCGGCCACGTTGCCGAGGTGGGTGCCGCCCACCACCAGCGTTCCCGGCGTCGAGGCGACGGCCTGGACGGAGCCGTTGGCGAGCAGCGGGCCGGGCGTCGCTCGCACGTACTGAAGCACGGTATTCGGGTAGGCAAGGTCGAAAGCGACGCCGTAGAGGTCCGTGACCTGCGTGGCGCGCACCTCGAGGATGAGCGTGTTGGCGGTGGTCCCGGTGCCGCTCGCCAAAGAGAGGCTGTTGGCGGTCGCGGTGCCTTGCGCCGTGAAGGTGATGCCAGGCTGCGGCGGTGGCGGTGGCGGCGGCTCGGTCGGTCCGCCTCCCCCTCCCCCGCCGCCGCACGCCGCCAGCGCCAGGACCGGGAGAACGCAGGCGAGGACGAGCAGACGCCGCGCGGCACCGCTCAAACCGCCACCTCCTGCCGCTGCTCCTCGGCGAGCCGCTTGAGCTGGCGCCGGGCGCGCTCCCGCCGCAAGCCCCGCAGATGATCCGTGAACAGGATGCCGTCCAGGTGGTCCACCTCGTGGCAGATGGCGCGCGCCAGGTACCCTTCAGCCGCCAGCTCGAACGGCCGGCCTTCGGCGTCCTGGGCGCGCACGGCGATGGTGAGCGGCCGGTCCACCTTGTCGTTGACGCCGGGCAGCGAAAGGCAGCCTTCGAGGTCCGACTCCGATCCTTCGCGGCGGACGATCTCCGGGTTGACCAGCACGTGGAGTTGCGCGGGATCCTCTCCTATCGAAGTGTCCACCACGGCGAGGCGCAGCTCGACGCCCACCTGCGGCGCGGCGAGGCCCACGCCGGGAGCCGCGTGCATCGTCTCCACCATGTCGGCGGCGAGCTTGCGCAGCCCGGCGTCGAACCGCTCGACCGGAGGACACTTCACCCGCAGGACAGGATCGGGATAGATGCGGATGGGAAGGATCGCCATTATTGGATCAGGTTCAAGGTCCAGGGCGCAAACGCCGCACGGTGGCCAGGACGTCGCGGTCGTTGTGCTGCTCGCGCAGCGTCTCCAGGAAGCCGCGGGGATCGGAGTTGCCCACCAGGCACTTCTCCAGACCCTCGCGGGTGAGCTTCAGGGCGGTGACCGCCACCGCGGCCCGGTAGTCGGCCGGCCAGGCGCCGCGCTCGAGCAGCACCCCTTCGCCCACGATGTCTCCCGAAGTGAAGCTGCGCACGGTCATCAGGCGGCCGCCGGTCTCCGCCGCGGCGTCGACCACGCCGATGACGATCAACAACAAAAAGGCGTCGCGGCTTCCCTCGCGCACCAGCACCGTATCCGGCTCGAAGCGGACGAGCTGCATGGTGGAGAACAGCCGCTTGAGCTGCTCGCCGGTGCCGGCCAGGCGCTGCACCAGGGTGCTGGTGGCGAGGTTGTGCCACAGCCGCTTGAGCTCCAGGGCCGAGGTCCCGGCCTGGGTGCCGCCGGCCTGCCGCAGGCCCTCGAGGGCCTGCGAGCGCACGTGCTCCATGCCCTTCTCGCGCTGCAGCTTCTCCACCTTGAAGCGCAGCGACTGGTCGAGCGGCGCGAACTTCATCGCCTTGGAGAGCAGCGCGATGCCCTTGTCGTGGAAGCCGTCCTGGGCGTACTCTTCGGCGACGTAGACGAACTCGTCCACCGCCTTCTCGAATTGCCGGAGCTCGCAGCAGACCTCCGCCAGCTTGAGGTGGGAATGCAGATCGTTGGGGTTGTCCTTCAGCCGGGCGCGCAGGCGTCCCTCGGCTTCGTCATAGCGCTCGAGCACGATCAGGTCGTCGATCGTGTAGTCTTGTGGCTCCTGCTGTTTCTTGCCGCCGAACCACTTGATGGCCAAAGTCGACCTCCCCCAGGGGACGCCCATGACGCCTGGCGTGGACACCGCCGCTTGCCGGGTGGCCCATTATAGCGGCTGAAGCGGCGGGCGAAGCCCAGGAAAATGGGGAGTTTGCGGGCGCCCGGCGAGGAATAATGGCGTTGGTCCGGAAGTTGCTGATTCCAGAGGGCGAGGGTATCGTCCTACACATGGAGACCAAAGCGATGAACGCGTCGAAGAAGATGCTCGTTTCCAGCCTCGCGCTCGCCTCAGGCCTGCTCGCGCTGGCGGCTCCCGCCGCCGCCGAGAGCGGCAGCTACGGCTACTTCCGCGTGGTGGAGGGCTCGGCCACCCTGATGCAGGCCGGCACCGACGAGCGCACCAGCGCCGAGATCAACCAGCCGGTCCTCGCCGGCGACCGCATCCAGGTGCCCGGAAGGTCGCGAGTGGAGATCGCGCTCGCCGACCGCAACCTCCTGCGCGTGGACGGCGGCAGCGAGCTGATCCTGGAGCGGCTGGCCGCTTCCCCGGACCGCGACGACCGCGCCACCGTGCTGCGGTTGCTCGAGGGCAACCTGCAGCTCGTCGTCACCCAGGATTCCCTTGGTGACGAGCTGCCGCGCATCGAGACGCCCAACGCCACGGTCTACCCGCAGAACTACGGCGTCTACCGCATCACCGCCGACCGCCAGGGCTGGAGCGAGGTCGTCGTCCGCCGCGGCACCGCCGAGATCGTGACGGACCGCGGCACCGAGCGCGTGCGCGCCGGCGAGGAGGCGATCGTCGACGGCGACCGCTACGCCGAGATCCAGGTGCGCGAGGCCCGCGGCTTCGACACGCTGGAGCGCTGGGCGCGCCAGATGGACGACGAGTACGCCTCCGCCGATCAACCCTACGTCGACGAAAACCTGCGCTATCAGGCGGCGCCGCTCGCCCGCTACGGTTCCTGGGTCACCGTCGACGGCTCGCCCTACTGGCGGCCGCGGGTGGCCGCGGGCTGGCGTCCCTACTACGACGGCCGCTGGATCTACACGCCGGCCGGCCTGACCTGGATCTCCTACGAGCCCTGGGGCTGGGTGCCCTATCACTACGGAAGCTGGGACTACCTGCCGGCCTACGGCTGGCTCTGGCAGCCCGGCTACGTGTGGTCGCCGGCCTGGGTCTACTGGTACTGGGGGCCGAGCTACGTCGGCTGGTGCCCGACCGGCTACTACACCCACTTCTACGGGCCGCGTTTCGGCTTCGGCTTCGGTTTCCACTACGGCCTCTACGGCTGGGCCGGCGGCAACTGGGGCCACTTCAACCACTGGAGCTTCGTGCACACCTCGTACTTCGGCGGCCACGGGGGCCACGGGGGGCATCACAACGGCTTCTGGGACGGCCGTCAGGACGTGCGGCGCTATGCCGTGCCGATCGACGGCTCCACCGTGCGCGGCGCCTTGGAGCGCGGCATCATCACCACGGACACCAAGCCCCTGCGGCCCAGCACCTGGGCCAATCACAACGAGGTGCTGCGCGCCGCGCGCAACGGCGCCGGAGGCGCCGAGCTGCCGGACGTGACGTCCTTCGTCGCCCGCAAGCCCGACCTGCCGGCCAACGTGGCGCGCGTCGTGCGGGCGGAGGGCAACACCAACGGGCTGGACGGCACGCCGCTCAAGCCGAGCACCCTCGCGCGCGGCGCGGGGAGGGCGGAAGCCGGCGGCGCGGCGGTGCCCGGCAACGCCGACTGGTCGAGCCGCGTCGGCAGCAAACCGCGCGTCGTCCTCGGCGACGACGGACCGTCCACGGGCGCGGGCGGCAGCAAGCCTGCGACGCGGGAGGCCCCGCAGGCCCGCTCCAGCCGGCCCGCTCCGGAGGCCGACGGCGGCGCGCCGCGGCCACAACCGGGAAGCTTCGCGAAGCCGAACCGGCCCGAGGCCTCCGAGCCCTCCCGGCGCGACGAGCCGGCGGCGCGGGAACGCACCAGCCGGCCGGCCCCCGAAGCGGACGGCGGCGCCCCGCGGCCACGGCGGGTCGAGATCGAGAGCAAGCCGGAGGGCCGGACGCCCGAGCGCGAGTCCTCTCCACCGTCGCGCGACAGCGCCCGCTCCGCGCGCCCGCCGGCCGAAGATCGCCGGCCGCCGGTGGACCGTCAGCAGATCCAGCGCGAGATCGAGCTGCGGCGGCAGTCCGAGCAGCGGCGGCCGGAGGTCTACGTGCGGCCATCGACGCCCGACCGCTACGTCCAGCCGGACAGCCGCGAGCGTCCGCAGACGTCCGTTTCCCCGGACCGTTATCGCCAGCCGGAGCCGCGCGTGATCGAGCCGACCTACCGCGGTCCCGAGCCGTCGCGGCGGCCGGAGACGCCGCGGTACGAGCTGCGGCCGGGCAGCGAGTCTCAGCAGCCCGCGCCGCGCTGGGAGCCGAGCTCGCGGCCGGATTCCTCCTCCAGCGCACGCCAGGCGCCGCCGTCGCGGTCCCGCGGCAGCGACCAGGGCTCGCGTCCGCCCGCCCGGCAATCCCGTCCGCGGGATAATGGCGGGCGGGACAAGAACTGACGGCGCGCCTCCGCCCGAACCCTCACTCCCCCAAGCCCCCTCTCTCCCGCCCCCTCCCTCCCACCCTCACCGGGAGAGAGGGGGCTTTCAAAACTAGCTTTTTC
>JBIOVX010000205.1:0-56668 GCA_044868005.1 Thermoanaerobaculia bacterium
TTCGTGCCAACGGCGAGACGGCGACGCCTTCGGGCGCCGGCGGCTCGGTGTGGGTCCAGACGTTGGCTCTGGCGGGCACGGGGACGATCGAGGCGAAAGGCGGCAACTCGGGCTGCTGCGGCGACGGTTCGGGCGGCGGCGGTGCGATCGCGGTCGATTACGGCACGTTGGAGTCGGGCTCGACGCTGCTGGGCAATCTGAAGGCGCAGGGCGGCTCGACACAGACCCAGGGCGGCGCCGGGACAATTTACGTCAGGAGCGGCGCCGACACTCACGGCGAGCTCATCGTCGACAACACCGGGGTGGGTGGAAATCGCCGGACCATTCTTCCCGCGCTGGGCAACGGCACGGCGCAGGCCGGCAGCGGCGGCGCGTCGCTGGTGACGGCCCGGTCGAAGGCGATTCCCGCCTACTTCGTGGGCCATTGGGTGGAGGTGCGCGACGGCGCCACGGGAGCGCTCGAAGGGACCTGGCGCATCGAGTCGATTGGTAGCGACGGCTTCACGGTGACCCTCGAGTCGAACGCGGGCGAGCCGGTCTCGGTGAACGCGGGTGATGCCTGGCAGGGTATCTACCGCTTCGACCGCTACACGGTCCGCGGCCAGCTCCAAGTGCTGAGCAGCGATCCCATCCACGTGTTCTCGGAGCAGGTCGTTACCGGTACGGTCGAGACGGACTCCATTCATGCGGAGAGTCTGGTCATCGAGCCGGGAGCTGTCTTGACGCAACACCTCACCTCTTCGTCCTCATCGCCGCAAGCGCTAACCATCGAGGTCGGCGAGTTGGTCGTGAAGGCGGGCGGCACAATCGACGTCTCGGGGCGCGGCTATCCCGCCTCCGTCACCTATCCGGGGCATCAGCCGCCGCTTGGGGACAACGGCGGCAGCCATATGGGTGAAGGTGGAGTGCAGTTCGACCTGGGTGGCGCGACCTTCGGCAACGTTTACTTCCCGCGGGAGAACGGTGGTGGCGGTCGTTGGGCTGGCCGTGGTGGCGGCGCGGTGCGGATCGTCGCAGACCGGGTCCAGGTCGACGGTTCGATTCGTGCGAACGGCGAGACGGCTACGCCCTCGGGTGCTGGCGGCTCGGTGTGGATCCAGACCGCGGTCCTGGCGGGGTCGGGAGTCATTGAGACCCAGGGCGGCAACTCCGGTTGCTGCGGAGACGGTTCAGGCGGTGGCGGCGCGATCACGATCGAGTACGGCTCGGTCGAGCCGGCCTCCACTCTGCTTGACCATCTGACGGCCCAGGGTGGCTCTACGCAGAGCACGGCCGGCGCCGGCACCATCTACCTCCGCGGTCCAAGCTCGAACCTCGGAAGCCTGTTCGTCGACAACAAGACGGTCACCGGCAGCCGCAAGACGATCCTGCCATCGCTCGGCCGTGGCATCGTCCAGACTGGCTCGACGGGGGGCACTGTCCTCACCGGCCGCGACTCCAACGTGCCCGCTTACTTCGTCGGCTCGTGGTTCGAGGTCGAAGGGCCGGACCGCGTCAAGAAGGGCGTCTGGCGCATCGCGTCCGTCAACGGCACGACGGTCACCCTGGAACCGAAGGCGACGCAACCGTTCAACATCTCGCCGGGCGACCGCTGGCGCGGCATCTACCGCTTCGACGCAGTGACGGTCGCCAGTGGCGCCGTCCTCGTCTCGACGGACCCGGTGATCCAGCTCGTGCCGCCGCTGCTGCAAGCGAGCAAGGCGGGCGTGAGGCCGGTCACCGCCGCCGACTCCGAATCGCTCTACGGCAACGACGAGGCGCCGGTCTGGACCAAGAGCGCCGTGGCCCTCGCCGTGGGCACCGTCCCCGGCTCGTACCGGATCACGGTGGGCCCGGCCGCGCTCTCCGATCCGGACGGCATCTCCGAGGTCCTGCTGACGAGCGGCGGCCGCTCGCTGAGCGCGGAGTGGACCGCCGAGGGCGTCACCTTCCTGTGGGCGGGCAGGCCGGGCCAGCAGCTCCATCTGGTGGCCACGGACGCGCACGGCCGGTTCCGCCGCTCCGGCTGGCTGGAGCTGCCGCCGCTGCCGCAGGCCGGCTGGGCCGCGCAGCTCGAGCTGGCGGACGGCGTGACGCCGCTCGCGGTGACCGGCGGCATCGATTGGCTGGCCATCGGCGATGAGGGCCTCTGGCTCTACGGCACCGCGACGGAGCCGGTTTCCGTCCTGCCGCCGCGCACCGCGGACGAAGAGATCGTCGCGCTCTCCGCGAACGGCAATCTCCTGTTCGCCGCGAGCCGCGAGCGCGTGGACGTCGTCGAGCGGATCGCCGAGACGCTGCAGGAAGTTCCGGTGGCGCAGGCGCGGGTGCTGGACGTGGCCGCGGGCGACGGCGAGGCGACGCTCCTGGTGGCGGACGACGGCGATCCGGCGCAGCCGGGCCTGCGGTTGCTCCAGGTCCTGCTGCCGGAAGGCGAGCCGCCGGTGCTCTCCAACGCCAGCGATCCCGCCCTGCCGTTCCTCGCCGCGCCCGCGCTGCAGCGGACGCCCGGGTACCTCCACCTGTTCGGCCTGAAGCAGGACGGCATGGGCGTCATCTACACCTGGCCGAGCAACGCGCCGGGCGAGCCGATCGAGAACGCGCCGCAGACCTTCGAGGTGCCGGCCGGCTGGCGCGCGGTCGGCCCGTGGCAGCGCGGTGCGGTGCTGGTGGACGGCACCTCCGTCGCGCTGACCGAGCACGGCGCCGGCGGCTGGAGCGAGGTCTCCCGCATCGAGCTCGGCGCGCAGGCCTCGGCGGCGGCGGTGACCGGCGACCTCCTGGTCGTCGTGCTCCCCGGCGAGGTCCGCGTCTACGACGTGACGACGGCGTCGGCTCCCGCGCTGGTGGCCACGCATCCTGGCTCCTCGTACCGCGAGGTGGAGCCGCTGCCGGGCGGCGAGGTCGTGCTCTGGTCGCCGCGCATGGCGGCGCCGCCTCTGCGCTGGAACCCGGCCACCGCCGTGCCCGGCCAGGGCTTCATCACCGTGCTCGACGGTCTGCCGTGAGATTGAAAGGAACGACGACGATGCTTCGCCTACGATTCCTGGCCGCCTTCCATGCCCTGGCCCTGGCTGCGGCGGCGGCAGCGGCCCAGCCGGGCTCCGGACCCCTGTTCCCCGAGCCCTTCCGCGTCGAGCACCACCTCGTCCAGGAGGACGGCGACGGCAGCCGGTTCGTGGGCGAGCCGGTGGTGGACACCTACGGCGGCTCCTGGGTCGTCTCGCAGCGGCCGGACGGCAGCCGGCTGATCGTCGACCTGGTGCGGCGCGAGCTCACCGAGGTACGGACGGAAAAAGGCACGTATTGGACGGTGAGCTTCGACCGCTTCGCGGAGTTGCAGAAGCGGCTGCAGGCCGCCCAGGTTACCCGCGCGGCGGAGAAGGCTGTGGAAAAGATGGCGGTCACGTCCGGGAGCCGTCAGCAAGGAGAACCCGCCGCGGCGGAACTGGTGGTGACCGAAGTCCGAGGCGCCGAGGGAGAGCGCGGCGCGCGGCAAGCCAAGGCCGGGAGCACCGCTGGCGTTGCCGACCGGCCCGGAGTCCGGCACCTTCGCGTCGCCGTCAAAGGCGAAGCCAGCGAGGGTGCGTTCGAGGTTTGGGTCGATCCCTCGGTCCGCCTCACGCCGGCGGCCCTCAACGCGGTCGGCGGCTTCGAGTCGATTTTCTCCGAGAAGTCGGCCGCCGCGGCGCCGGGCCGTGCTCTCGCCGCCGCCCGCGCCCACGCTTCTGGAGCGCTGCCCGTCCGCACCGTACGACCAGTCGCGACTGGAACGGGATACGTAGAGGATGCCTCCACCAAGGTGGAGCGCCTGGAGCGCTTTCCCAGCGAGCTCGTCGAGATCCCGGAAGGCCTGAAGCGCGTGCCGCATCCGCTGGAGGCTGCGGTGCGCTTCCTCGAAGAGGACGCGGAGCGCAATCTCCTGATGTCCGGGGCCAAGCGCGAGGACGACGACCAGCCATGATCCTCCTGCGCCTTCTGGCCCTCGGCCTCGCCTTGTCGTTCCCCGCTGCCGCGGTGGCGGCGGGACCGTTCGACGTACCGTCCGATCTCGGCTCGTACGCCGTCCTTTCCTGCAAGGACTTCAAGATCGCCGGCAACTCGGTCGTCACCTCCGAGGGGCTGGGGACCGGCACCTCGGAAGGCGACCAGGGCCACGTGCGCAGCAATGGCGACGTGATCCTGGAGGGCTCGATCGAGGTGCACGGCAACGCGGTGGCCGGTCCGGGCCGCGCCGTGCGCATCTCCGGCCAGCCGCTGGTCACCGGCCAGAAGCTGGTCGCCACGGCCCCCTACGCTTGCGCTCCGCTCGACCTCGCGGCGTTGCGCACCGCTCTTCTCGCGAGCAACGACAACTCGCGCCTGCCCCTCACCGAGAAGGGGAAGCCGGCGCTCTCGGGCCCCAACGGCCGCACGCTCGACCTTTCCGGCAAGGACTCGCTGACGCTCCCCGCCGGCAGCTATCTCTTCGACGAGATCAAGCTCACCGGCAACACGCGGGTGCGGGTCGACGGCCCGGTGCAGATCCTGGTCACCGGCGCCATCGACGTCCAGGGTGGGAGCCACATCAATCTCGACGGCAACCCCTACCTGGTCCGCCTGTGGAGCCAGGGGACGAGCGTCGGAATCGCCTCGCAGTCGAACGTCCACGCGTTCCTCTACGCGCCCGCCGCTTCGGTTCTGCTCTCCGGGCAGAGCCGCATCGTCGGCGGTGTGCAGGCGGACAAGGTGGAGATCGTCGGCGGCTCGCGGGTGCGCAGAGTGGTGGACGATGCGCCTCCGGTCCTCACGGTCACGACCCCGGTCGAAGGGCAGAGCGTCTCTGTCTGCACGATCCCGGTCGCCGGCAAGGTGACCGACGGCGAGAGCCCCGTACAGCTCACGGTCAACGGCGTGGCGGTGACGCTGGCCGCGGACGGCGCCTTCACGACCACCGCCAGCCTGTTCACGGCCGATCCCGGATTGATCGAGGTGGTGGCCACGGACCGGGTGGGCAACGTCACGCGCGTGGCGGTGCGCGTGTCGATCGTGCCGCCGTCGGTCGCTCTTACCACGCCGGCTCCCGGCTCGCTGGTGGGGACTCGCACCGTGAACCTCTCCGGCACCTCCGGCACCGCCACGGAGGTGAAGGTCAACGGCGTGGCCGCGACGGTGCCCGGCAACGGCACGTTCCGTCTCGACGGCTTCGATCTCGGGGCGGAGGACGGCCTGGTCACGCTGGAGCTCGCCGCCCGCAACTGCGGCGGCAGCGTCACCGCCACCGCTGTGCTCGATCTCGACACCAAGGCGCCGGTCATCGCGATCGACAGCCCGGCCGCGGGCGCGCTCTTCGGCGCCAGCCCGATCACGGTCAGCGGCACCGTCGAGGACGCCCATCTGGTCGAGGTGAAGGTGAACGGCGTCCCGGCGCAGGTCGAGGGCCGGCGCTTCACGGCCGAGGGCGTCGTCCTGCACGAGGGACAGAACCCGCTCACCGCGACCGCTCGCGACGCACTGAGCCGCAGCACTACCTCGGCCACGGTCGTGGTCGAGCTCGACAGCACGGCGCCGACCGCGACGATCACGGAACCGAAGAGTGGGGACGTGGTCGACACGCCGCAGATCACGGTCCGCGGCACGGTCTCCGATCCGAACCTGACGGCGGTCACCGTCAACGGGATCGCCGCCGCGGTCACCGGGGCGAGCTTCGTGGCCAACGGCGTGCCGCTCGCCGAGGGCGAGAATTCCCTCGTCGCGAAAGCCCGCGACGCGGCGGGCAACCAGGCGGATTCGCCGTCGGTCGTCGTCGTCCTCGACACGCTGCCGCCGGTGGTGACGCTCGACGCGGAAGCTCTTCCCGAGCTGACCAAAGAGACCTCGGTCACCGCCGTCGGCACCGCCGCCGATCCGCACCTCGAGGCCGTCACCGTAAACGGCGTGGCCGCGACGGTCTCGGGCGAGGACTACGCCGCGGCCAACGTGCCTCTCCAGGAAGGCGCGAACTCGATCGTCGCCCGGGCCGTCGACACGCTCGGGCACGCGGCGGAGACGGCGCCGGCGGTCGTCGTAACCCGCGACACGCTGCCGCCGCAGGTGGCGATCACCGAGCCGGCGGCCGACGCGCAACTGACCAACCGCACGGTCACGGTGCGCGGCACGGTGGTCGACCCGCATCTCGACAAGGTGACGGTGCTCGGGGTCGAGGCGGCGGTGAGCGGCCAGACGTTCGAGGCGGCCGGCGTCCAGCTCCCGGAAGGGGAGTCCGAGATCGTCGCGCGCGCCGTGGACCGTCTCGGGCACGCCGCCGACTCCGCGCCGGTGCGGGTGGTCGTGGACACGCTGCCGCCGGTAGTGCGTCTCGACAGCCCGCAGGACCCGCTGGTAGCCACGGCCACGGTGACGGTCACCGGCACGGTGGAGGAGCCCCACCTCGACGAGGTCGAGGTGGCGGGGCTCCCCGCCACGGTCGCGGCGGACGGCACCTTCTCGGTGCCCGAGGTGCCGCTCGTCGAGGGGTCGAACGAGATCCGGGCCGTCGCGCGCGACACCTTCGGGCACGAGTCGACCTCGGAGCCGGTCCTCTACGTCCGCGATTCCACGCCGCCGCAGCTCGCCGTCACCAGCCCGCTCGAGGGCGAGACGCTGACCTCACTCGAAGCCGTGGTCAGCGGCACGGTCAGCGACACCAACCTGCTGGACGTCAAGGTCAACGGCGCGGAGGCCACGCTCGACGCGTCCGCCGGCACCTTCACCGCCACGTTGACCCTCGCCGACGGCCCGAACCTGCTCACCGTGGTCGCCACCGACCGCGCCGGCAACACCACCGAAAAGTCCGTCAACGTGCGGGTGGTGCTCGACGACCAGCCGCCGGCGGTGACCTTCGACCAGCCGGCGCTGGCGAACGGCGCCTGCATTGCCGCGGGCAGCTCCACCGACCTCGCCGGCGCCTTCCGCGACGCCAACCCCGCGACCGGCCAGGACGGCCAGCCCACGGCGGTGGTGGTGGAGGTCGCCGACGCCGCCGGCGAGCGGCGCAGCTACGTGGGCGCGCTCGCCGCCGAGGCCGGCCGCTGGAGCGTGACGGGAGCCAACCTGGGCGCCGCCGACGGCGTGACGACCGCCTTGCTGACCGCCAGCGACGCCTTCGGCAACGTCGCGCGCCTCTCGCGCTCCTTCCGGGTGGATGCCGCGGCCCCGACGGTGCGGTTGATTCTCGACGGCGTCCCCTTCCCGGGCGCCGGGTCCGGGACCGCGGCGCCCGCCGGCGCCGTGCCCACGCTGCTCGGGCGGCAGATCGCGCCTGGCGTCAGCGTGCAGGACGGCGCCGCCGCCGCGCCGCCCGCCGCCGTGCTGACCCTGGACGGCGCGCCGTACACCGCGGGCACGCCGATCGCCGCCGAAGGGACGCACCTGCTGGTGGCCACCGCCACCGACTGCGCGGGGCATGCCGCGTCGGCGTACGCGCTCTTCGCCCTCGACCTGACGGCGCCGGCGCTGCGCTCCACGTCGCCGCCTGCCGGCGCGCGGATGGCGGTGGCGGTCACCACCTTCTCCGGCACCTCGGACCCCGATCTCTCTCGCGCCACGGTGAACGGCCTTGCCGCGGCGGTCTCCGCCGGCGCTTTCAGCCTTGCTCCCTTCCCGTGGCGCGAAGGGCGGAACGAGGTGGCCATCGCGCTGGAGGACGCGGCCGGCCATCGCGCCGAGTACCAGGTGGCGTTCGAGGTCAAGACCGCGCCGCTGTCGCTCCAGATCCTGGAAGGTGGCGCGCCCATCGCTGCCGGCGCCACCTTCCTGCGTCCGGTGCGTCCGGAGGCGAGAGCGAGCGATTCCACCGCGACCGTCACCGCGACGCTGAACGGCGCGCCGTTCACCAGCGGCGCCGAGATCGCGCAGAGCGGCAGCTATCACCTGGTGGCGAACGCCAGCGATGGCTGGGGCCGCACCGCGCACGCCGAGGCGAGCTTCACGCTCGACCTGAACGCCGGACCGCAGATCGCGGTCACCTCGCCGGCCGATGGCGCCGTGCTGCCCGGTCCGACCGTGCGGATCGAAGGCACGGTCTCGGGCGACGCGCCCACCGTCACCGTCAACGGCACCGCCGCCGTGGTCACCGGCGGCACGTGGGCCGTGGCCGCGCTGCCGCTCGAGCCCGACGTCGCCAATTCCCTGGTGGCCATCGCGCGCGATCGCCTGGGCCGCACGGCCACCGCCGGCGTAACGGTGCGCGTCGTCTCCGGCGGGCCTCAAATTCTCATTCTCGAGCCCGCCGACGGCACCACGACGAACCGCTCGGCGATCGACGTCGCCGGCGTGGTGGTCGGCGGGCGCAATCGCAGCGCGGACGGCAAGGTCACCGTCCAGGGCAGGTCGATCGATCTGGCGCCGGACGGCACGTTCCGCGCGCTCGACGTGCCCCTGCAGACGGGAACCAACACGCTCACCGCGTCGGTGACGGACCGCGAGAACCGCCCCGGCACCGCGTCGGTGACGGTGATCGCCGATTTCACGCCGCCGGTGATCCGTTTCCTGGCTCGCGTCGAGGCCCAGGAAGAGCCGCTGGTGGACGGTGCCAGCTTCGGCAAGCCGATCGCCTTGGTCGTCGAGGTGGCCGACGATGCCGAGCTGGGGTCCGCTCCGGGCATCCGGCTGAACGGACAGTTGCAGCCGGGCGCGGCGGCGCCGCGCACCGAGATCCCCTTGGCGAACAGCGGCGGCTACGTCGTCGCCGTCGCGGTGGAGGACGCCGCCGGCAACGAGGCGCGGGCGGAGCGCAGCTTCGTCCTCGACTTCGGCGGCTGCGCGCTCTCCGGCGTCACTCCCACCGCGGGCAGCGCCGTCGCGGCCGACAAGGTCAGCCTGGTGGGCCGCTCCGGCGGCGCCGCATCGATCAAGGTGCGGGTGCCCGGCAACCCGCAGGACTTCGTGGCGGTGATTGCGGACGGCACCTTCCTGGCCGGCGACGTGCCGCTGCCGGCCGTGGGCGAGAACCAGCTCGAGCTCGTCTGCGTCGATTCGGCGGGCGCCGTCAAGACGGTACCCCACCCGATCGAGCGGCTGGCGGCCGGCGCCGGACCCACGATCGACATCACCTCGCCCGCGGCGGGCGCGCTGCTGGGGACGGATACCGCGGCGGTCTCGGGTACGGTGTCGACCGGCGCCGTCACCGTCAACGGCATCGCGGCGGTCGTGCAGCCCGGCACGTTCCTGGCCTCCGCGGTGCCGCTGTCGGAAGGGCCGAACCCGATCCTGGCGCGCGCCGTCGACGCGGCCGGCCGCAGCGCCGAGGACCGCATCGTCGTGCAGCGCGACACCCAGGCGCCTCGCGTCCAGATCACCCGGCCCGACAACCACAGCCAGGTCGGCGTAGCGGGCGCCGCTTCGGCGGACACCGCGGCGATCGACGTCTCGGGCGTCGTCGATCTGGACACCGAGCCGAACCTGCAGACCGTGGTCGTCTCCACGGCGCAGGGGCCGGTCACCGCGGCGGTCGATGCGCTGACCGGCGTCTTCGTGGCGCGCGGAGTGCGTCTCGATCCGGCCGCGGGCGCCGGCACGTTCCAGACCGTCACCGCCACCGCGACCGACGGCCTCGGCCACGCCGGCACGAGCTCGGTCGAGGTGGCGCTCGATGCCGCCGGTCCGGCGATCGTGCTCACCGAGCCCGACGACCTCAAGCGGTACCCGGAAGGGGCCGCGGCCCAGATCACGGTGCGCGGCGAGGCCTGGGCGGCTCCCGGCACGGCGGTGTCGATCAACGGCGTCGATCTCGATCCGGCGGCGCTGCCCTGGGAAGCGGCCGGCGCCGACGGCCGGCGGCACGTGGCCTTCACCGCGTCGATCAACCTGCCCGCCGCCGACGGGCCGTTCGGGATCATCGCCCGCGCCACCGACCTGCAAGGGAAGTGGGCGCAGGACCGCCGCCTCCTCTTCCGCGACGTACAGCGGCCGAAGGTGGTGGAGATGGTGCCGGCGGACGGCGCGGCCGGCGTCGATCGCAACGGCCTGATGCTGGTGCTGTTCTCCGAGCCGGTCCGCCATGCGTCGCTCGACGCGGCCGACGGGCTCACCCTGACGCGCGTCGCGAGCGGCGAGAAGGTCGTGGGCACGAAGACGGTCGCCGGCCAGGCGGTGGGCTTCGCTCCGGGCGCGGCGCTCGCGGCGGGCGAGGAGTACATCCTGCGCGCCGGCGCCGCCATCACCGACGTCGCGGGCAACGCGCTGGTGACGCCGGCGGAGTCGCGCTTCCGCGTCGGCACGGTGGGCACGAGCCAGGCGCCGGCGCTCGATCCGCTGCCGGCAGTGGTGTGCGCGGACGAGATCCAGGTGACCGGCCGGGCGGCGGCCGGCTCGACGCTCAAGGCACGCGACGGCAACCTGACGTTCACCAGCTTCGCCGATGCCTCGGGAGCCTTCAGCATCGCGGTGCCGATCACCGGCAGCGGCTTCCACCTGCTCGCCGTGTGGGCGCTCGATCCGGTGAGCGGCGCCCGCAGCCCGGAGACCACGGCGGTGGTGCGCATCGACTGCCGCTCGCCCTCGGTGCTCGAGGCGCGCTTCGACCGCGCGACCGGCATCGTCCGCATCGTGTTCTCCGAGTCGATGAATCCGGCAACGCTCGCGGTGGGCGGCGCCGGCGCGGCCATCCACCTGCTCGACGCCGAGGTAGCCGGCGCCTATCAGGCGGGCGTCCTGTCGCTGCCGAGCGACAGCGCCGCCCAGGTGCAGCTCGACGCCGCGGCGAACGCGTGGTGGCGCGACCGCCCGGTCCGCCTGCAGGTGGGGCCGCCGGCGGCCGATGCCGAAGGCAACGCCATGGCCGCGGTCTTCGAGACCGTGTTCTTCCCCGGCGGCGGCGATCCCTCCGGCGCCTTCCTGTTCGGCGAGGCGTACGACGACAGCACCGGGCGGCCGTTCGCGGGCGCCACGGTCGAGCTGTTCGGCAGCGGCCAGACGCCGGCCGCGGGCGCGGTCACCGACGGCCGCGGCCGGTTCGTGCTCGCGGGCGCGGTCCCGGCCGGCCGCTACGTGCTCGTCGTGAAGGGACCCGAGACGACGGCGGTCTACCGGCGCCTCTCGCTGCGGCCCGCCGCGGGCATGGTGCCGTTCGACAGCCGCGTCACGCCGCTCGCCGAGCCGGCGGGCGAGCTGAATCCGGCGACGGGCGGCACGCTCACCTCCGGCGGCCTGAGCTTCACGGCCGCCCCCGCGGCGCTCCCCGGCGCGGCGGCGGTCTCCGTCCGCCTGACTCCGCTCTCGGCGCAAGGGCTGCCCGACTTCCTGCCGCTCGGCTGGACGCCCGCGACGGCGGCGGAGATCGGCTTGGAGCAGGAGGGAGCCGCGCTTTCAGAGGGTGCGGCCCGCGTCGAGCTGCCGCTGCCGGAGTGGGTCGAGGCCGGCGACGAGCTGTTCGCCGTCCGCTATGAGCCGGGGACCGGACGCTGGCTGTCGCTGCCGGACCCGGAGCGCATCGCCGGCACGCCGGCGCGCGTCCGCATCGACGTCGAGGGTCCGGGGACCGTCGCGGTGGTGGTGCCCGACGCCGATCCCGCCACGCGTCCGCCGGCCCTGCCGTCCGCCGCCGGCCAGCCGCTGGCGGGCGTCGAGCGTCCGGCCGAGGTGCCGGACCTGGCCGCCGATCTCACCCTCAATCCGCCGGTCGTAGGGCCGACCGGCCGCTCGCGGGCGCGGGTGGTGGCCCGCTCCGCGGACGGCGCCTCCGCGTGGCCGAGCGGCCTGGCCGTCCAGGCCTATCTGGAGGAGCGGCTGGTCCTGAGCGGCGGCGGCGAGGTGCTCGAGGCGCCGTTCGCAGCCGATCTCGTCCTCTATCACCCGCGGCTCAGCGCGGCGGAGCGGGACGGCGCGGCGGAACGCGCGGCGGGAGCCATGGAGTTCACGGTCTCGCCGAGCCAGCGGGCCGCGCAGGTGCTGCTGGAAGTCGGTTGGGAAAACATCCGCCTGTTCCCGTTCCCGGAAGAGGTCGAGCGCGGCGCGGTGGTGGGGCCGGACGGCGGCACCGTCGCCTCGCCCGAGGGCGTCGAGTTGACGATTCCCGAAGGCGCCCTCGGCGCCAAGGTGCCCGTCTCCGCCACTCTCCTGACCACGGCGGAGCTCGCGGCGCTGCCCGCCATCGTGGGCTACGACACGCTCGCCGCGGTGCGCGTCGAGCTTTCGGGCGCGACGCTCGCCCGGCCGGCGACGCTCTCGCTGGCGGCTCCCGGCAACACTCCGGCCGAGACCGACGGCCCGCGGGTCATTCTCGCGGAGCTCGTGGAGGCGCCGCCGGACGGCCGCGGCTCGCTGGCCATCCTCGCCTCCCGCACCCGCCGCGACGCGCAGCGGGTGGTGGCGGCTCCCGATCTGGCCGGCGCGCTCCCCCTGGACGGCGTCGTGCGCGAAGGCCTCTACCTTCTCCTCGGCGCGCATCAGCCGCTCGGCTTCGCGACCGGCTTCGTCCGCTCCGGCAATCAGACGCCCATCGCCCAATCGCGGGTCGTCGCGGACGGGCTCGGCACCGGCGATCTCTCCCGCCTCACCGGGCGCTATTCGCTGCCCGTCATCGCCGGCGCCGACCGCCGGGTGACGGCGCTGCATCCGACGCTCGACGAGCGCGGCACGGGGGTCATCCCCAACCTCGCGCCGGGCCAGGTGGTGAGCCTCGACCTCACCGTGCAGGCCGTGCCGCCGCGGGTGGTCTCGGTGACGCCGCAGGACGGCGCCGTGAACCAGCCGCTGGCCACGGCGGTGTCGATCCTGTTCAGCGAGGCGCTCGATCCCAACACCGTGACCTCCTCGACGCTGAAGCTGGAGCTGGCCGGCGCGGACGGCGATTCGACCGGCATCTTCGTCAACGGCGCGGTGAGCCTGGTCGACGGCGTGCGCGTGGTGTTCGCGCCGGCGCGGCCGCTGCTGCCGGGCCGCACCTTCCGCGCCCACTTCGCCGGCGGCGTGGCCGACGCCGGCGGCGCCATCTACGCGGGCCAGCCGCTGCTCTGGAAGTTCTCGACCTCCACGGCGATCGTGCAGGGCGGGCAGGTCCATCCCGAGAAGTTCCACATCCGCGTGCCGGTCAACGGCGTGGCCCAGATCTACGGCGATCCCGGCGCGATGCCCGGCTCGCTCGCCGGCCAGACGCCGTGGGCGGTCACGCCGGAGATCGAAGGCCCGGTCGCCGACCCGCGGCGCGACACCTTCCAGGGGAAGGCGGACGGCAGCTTCACCGGCACGGTGGGTCATCCGCCGGGCTTCGCGGTCACCATCGCCAGCAAGGTGTGGGTCAAGGTCTTCGATCCCACCGGCACGCTGGCGGCGGAGTTCCAGGTCGGTCCGTTCACCACGCCGGACGGCCTCGGCTTCGTGGCGCCGGCCGGCGAGGCGGTGACCTTCCGCAGCGCGCAGGGGCACGTCGTCGACGTGCCGGCGGGAGCCTTCGCGGTTCCCACGCTGGTCACCATCAGGAACCTCGATCCCGCGACGCTGGGCCTGCCGACGCCGCCGGGCCTCGCCCTCGGCGGCTACATCAGCCTCGACTTCGCGGGCGAGGCCGCGGAGACCCTGCGCGTCTCGGTGCCGGCGCCGGCGCAAGCCGCCGCCGACGCCCAGGTCTTCATCGGCGCCCCGCGGGCCCTCCCCTGGGGCAGGCGCCTGCAGGTGCTCTCCATCGGCGGCGTGCTCGAGCGCGACGGCCAGCGCTACCTCTCCAACGACCCGTCGGTTCAGCCCGAGCCGCCGGCGGGCTCGTTCGCGGCCGTGCAGGCCGCCGCCGGCGCCAAGTCCCTCTCGCATGCCGGCACGCAGCTCAAGGCCGGCGGGCGGACCTGCCAGAAGGCCAAGCAGGAAGGACTGCCGAAGTGCTTCCTGCAGTCGCTGCTGATGGAGTTCACGCTGCGGTCTCTGGCCGCCTTCTACTACGAGCAGGGCGCGGACTGGGCGACGCTGATCGGGCACGGGACACCGTTCTCGATCGGCATCGGGGCCGGCCAGGAGGCGATCGCCAACAACATCGCCGACATGTGGACCTACGTGTCGGTGCCGCACGACTGGAACGGCGGCTTCGTGCTGCCGGTGCTCTCCGAGTCGCCCCTCGATCTGGTGCGCCGCGACGTCGCCACCGGCTGGGTGCTGGGACGCCAGGCCTACGACCCGGTGGGCTCGACGGACGGGTTCGTCGACGTCGGCTTCCTCGCCGGCGGCAAGCCCGCCCGGCCGGCGCTGATCGACGCGCGGCCCTTCCAGTTGCTCCGCTTCGAGGCGCCCGAGAAGCCCGGAGAGGCGCCCCCGGACGACGGATCTCCCCCGCCTCTCCCGGACGATTCCGAGGACCAGAAGATCCGGCTCTCGCTGGAGGTCGAGGCGCACGTCAACAAGCAGCGGCTCGTCACGCTCCATGGAGTGAAGGACTTCCCGCTGCCCAGGGGCAGCAGTATCGCCCTCTTCGATCTCGTGCCGGAGCCGCAGGAGCCGTTGCCGCCGCCGGGCGACGGGCCCGCCCCGCCGCCGCCCCCGCTGCCGCCGGTAGCCGGCCCCACTCTGCTGGTCTGCGGCGAGGAGGATTGGCAGACCGCGGCGTTCGCAGGCGGCAACGAGATGCTGGCCTTGCTGGGGCCCGGCGGCGTCGATTCCTCCGCGCTCTTCCAGCTCGAGCTGCAGTTCGACCGGCCGCTCGAGAGCCTCAGCGACAAGCCTCTCTCCGAGGTGGCGAAGCTGCTCGACCTCGGGCCGGTCGAGAAGGAGGGCGAGCCGGAGCCGCCTCCAGGCACGAGCCCGGCCGGCTCCTGCGAAGCCTCGACGGAGGGCGGCTATCCCAAGCCCGTCCCCTTCGAGCTGGAGCAGGTCGACCGCGGCAGCCGGCTCGTGATCAAGCCCGCCGGGGCGTTCCCCGCCGGCCACCGCTTCCGCCTGGAGATCAAGCCCGACGCGATCGCCGCCAAGGTGGAGGAAGGCGGCCCGCGGCTGACCTATTGGGAGACCGCCCCGACGAAGTTCGAGTTCGCGACGCGGGCGCTGCCGGGCAAGCCCATCGCCGAGCTTCCCGCGGGCGCCGGTCCGATCCTGGGGACCACCAGCGTCGCCCGCGACATGCTCAAGCTCGGCAGTCTGCTGCTGGTGGCTTCGGAGACCGGCGACCTGGTGGCGGTCGACGTCGGCCGCTCCTCGAAGGAGGACGGGCTGCGCCGCTTCGCCATCAAGAACAAGGGCGTGCAGTCGTTGACGCGGTCGCTCGCCACCGATGGCCACAACCGCGTCTTCTACAGCGGTCTCTTCGGCTCGCTGTGGGCGGTCAAGACCCTGCGCCTGGAGGACGTGCGCAAGGCCAAGGTCGAGACTTGCGTCGGCGCGCCGGAGTGGGCTCAGAACCTGCCGTGCTTCGAGGGGGTCGAGGGCTCCGTGCGGATCGCCTACGCCCTCGGCTCGCAGAGCGGCACCACCGCTTCGGAGTGGCTGGCCGCGGGCACCCTCCCCGAGGCGACGCCGATGGACCTCGCCGTCCTCACCCAGGACGAGAAGGGAAAGGCGCTCGCCCTCGCCGACTTCTACAAGGCCTACAAGGGTAGCGAGCTGTCGACCCTGACGCCCGACGCGGAGGGGATCTACACTTTCGACCTCACCCTGAAGTCGACGCTCCTGCGCTCGCGCTCCAGCGAGACCGAGCCCAGCCTGCCTCCCGGCACGCCGCCGGAGCCGCCGATCGAGACATGGCGGAAGAAGAATTGCGAGGACGAGGAGGACTACGACCGCTACCAGCGGGTCACGGTCGACAACCTGACCACCGGCCAGAGCTGGTCGCTGGACATCGAGAACGTGTGGCCCCACGACGGCGGGACCGGCAACGGCACCGCGGTGCTGGAGGGTGTGCGCGCCCGCCGCGGCGATCAACTGCGCGTGCGCTACAACCTGCGCACCCTCGGCCACCTGGCGATGACGGGCAGCGGCATCACCATCGTCGATCTCAACCGCTTCTACCGGCTGCCGCAGACCGGCAACTCGCCCGGCGGCGGCCAGTGCGGCCGGCGGCTCGGCAAGTTCGAAGGGCAGTCCCTCGAATTCCCGAGCTGCGCGCCGGCGGGCGCCGCCCTCGACGGCATCGCCATGACCCCGTCCGTGGTCACCCATTCGAAGACCGGCTGCAAGGAGGATGAAGAGGAGGGTGAAGAGGACGCCGGCGATCCTCTCGACCCCGCCAATCTCGTTCCGCCCACCGACGACGAGGCGCCGAAGTGCCGCGGCGAGGGCTTCATCGACGTCTACTCGCCGCTGCAGCGCATCGGCGCCGTGCACACGCGGTCCACCGACGACGCTCCAGGCGGCGTCGAAGGCGGGCTCTTCGATCCGGCGGAGGAGCAGGAGGGCCTGCAACTGGCCGATCTCGCGGCGTGCATCCAGACGGTCGACCAGCAGTCCGTCCTGCTGCGCGACGTGGCGCTGGCCGACGACGTCGAGTGGGTCTACCGCGGCATCCACGGCGAGCTCGACGGCACCTTCCAGCAGTCCGAGCCTCCCAGGGACCCGAACGCGCCGCCCCTGCCCCCGGGCACGGCGCGGCCCAAGTTCCAACCCAAACGGGTCAAGGGAGACCTGCTCTTCGTCTCCCTCGGCAACCCGGGCATCTACGTCTTCGACGTCTCCAAGCGCAGCCTGGAGACCTCCGCGCAGGGGGAGGGGAAGCCCGCCCTCGTCGGCCGTCTCCATGTGGAGAAGCACAGCGCCTTCCGGCTGCAGGTAGACCCGCTGCGGGGCCTGCTCTTCGCCGGCGGCACCGACGCCAGGGACGGCAAGCCGGTGATCGACGTCTGGGATATCGCGGCTGTGAACGGCGCTCCGGGCATGGAAGGTGGGGCGCCGGCCCCGATCGCGACGCTGCACGCCGCCTGGTCGACCAACCAGCTCGGCATCGACGCCGCGGGCACCGGGCTGCTCTATACCTGGGATCCGGAGAAAGGCCCGAAGGTCGTGCCCTTCGCCCGTCCGCAATTCGTCTTCTCCGGCCTCTACCGGCCGAAGGAAGAGAAGAAGGAGGGCGCAGGGACGCCGGAGCCGCCGGAGGAAGGCCGCATCTCGCCGGTGGAGAAGCTGACCGCGCGCTTCGTGCCCCTGGGCGTGCCCCTGGACACTCCGCACGACACCTCGGACGAGGAGGCCGAGAAGGAAGAGGAGCGGAAAGGCGAGCGCAAGGCCACCGCCGTCTTCAAGGTGCGCGTGGCCCTCCCGGGCTCGCTGGGGCCCGAGCTGCTCGCCAAGGTGCAGAGCCTGCGGGTGCTGCCCGCCGAGCGCCACCTGGGCAAGGAGGAGATCGGCGCGGCGGTGACCCCGCCCGGCGGCCCCGGCTGGCCCGACAACGAGGAGATCGTCCGGCTGCGGCGCGTGGGGGTCGACAACGACGAGGGCGGGCAGGGCAACGCCGGGCTTCTCGGCGGCGAGGGCGGCCCGCTCGGCACCGCCTACCAGCTCTACGAGTCGGTCGAGACGCTGGTCCTGGTCGCCGATCCGCGCGCCCGCACGGGATACAAGCGCCAGGACGACGACGCCGAAAAGAAGGCGGACGAGGAGGGGGCCTGCCGCCGCTGCAAGTGGCCGAGCTATATGCCCGACCGCGAGCTGAACCCCGACGCCCCGGAGCTCAAGGACGTCGAGGAGCTACTGGCCGGTCCATACGTGCGCGCCTTCCTCTTCGCACCGAAGCCGGGATCGCAACCGGTGGACCCCGAAGACGACGACGCGGGGGAGGTTTTCGCCGACGAGACCATCGAGGCCACGAAGAAAGCCATCGAGTTCTTCACCAAGCTGGGGGAGAAGTACCCCCTCCCGGCCGGCTTCGCCGCCGTCGCCGGCCCGGCCGACGCCGTGCCGTCGCCGCTGCAGGCGTCGCTCGCCGAGCCGCCGCAGAGCCCGGCGATCTGGGACGCGGGCGAGGCCGGCGTGGCGGTGTCGCTGCCCGGCGGCGAGCTGCTGGTGGCGGCCACCGACCGCGCCGTGCCGGGGCGGGCGCTCGCTTTCTCGCTCGACCGCACCTATCGCTCGGGAATGCTCGGCTACGGCCCCTTCGGCAGCGCCGGCTGGTCGGGGAGCCTGTTCGCGCACCTGCGCGAGCTGCCGGTGACGGGCGAGGTCGAGTACTACGACGGCGTTGGGCACGTCTGGCGCTTCTATCCGAACAGTCTCGAGGAGGCGCCCGAGGGATACGAGAAGGATGACGCCGGGTCGTACTACGTGCCGAAGGGACTCTTCCTGGGCCTGCAGAAGCTCGCGGGCGGTCAGGGCTTCCGGCTGCTCGGCCGCCAGCACGACGTCGCCCGCTTCGACGCGCTGGGGCGGCTGATCGAGCTCTCCGACCGCCATCACCACGATGGCGCGGCGGAGGAGTCCAGCGGCCAGGACCAGGGCAGCCGCATCCAGCTCCGCTACGACCCCTTCGGCCAGTTGGTCACCGTGGTCGACGACCTCGGCCGCCGCTACGAATTCGAGTACTACGACGACCCGCGGCCCGACGAAGCGCCCCAGGGCGAAAAGGGCGACGGCCCGCGCTACGGGCTGCTCGAGAAGGTGACCGACTTCGTGGACCGCGAGGTCGTCTACGAGTACGACGAAGAGCGGCGGCTGACCAAGGTGAAGCTGCCGGAGGTCAAGAACAAGGTCGACGCCTACCGCGAATTCTCCTATGAAGGCGACGACCGGCCGACCCTCGAATACCGCTATTACGATCCCTCTCAGGGCCAGGGCGGGGTGACCGACGACGAGGGCGCGCGCAAGGCTTTGCTGCACGGCAAGTTCGCCGAGCTGCGTCTCGCCGCCTGCCTGCTCCCGAGCTTCGTCGACGGCGTCACCGACGTGCCGCGGGCGCGTTTCGAGTACGAGCCGGATACCGGCAGGCTCAGGAGCGTCGGCTTCCCGAACCGGGAGAACCAGAACTCTTCGACCGCCTCGGTGAAGTGGTCGCTGACCTACTCCGAGAAGTTCCCCGTCGAGCAGGCGACGGTGCGGGCGCCGTGGGACCACCAGGTCGAGCACAAGCTCGAGGATGGGCGTCTCACCGAGCGCCGCGAGCAGTTGCTCGTGCACGGCGCCGGCGAGGCGCCCAGCGAGCAGAATCTCACTACCCGCTTCACCTACGAGGAAGAGGACGGCCGGCTGCTCGCCGTCGAACGCCCCGATGGCTCGCGGCTCTCGCAGTGCTACGCCGACGGCAAGGGCGGAGCGGGCTGCGAGTCGGCCCCCCCGGGACCGCTTGGAGGCGAGGGCGGCGACCGTCTGGCCAAGGCCAACGTGACGAGCTCGGTGACCGAGGCGCTGAGCCTGGAGGCCAAGGGCACGGCGGACTACGAGTCGGTGTCGAGCAACGCCAGCTATCAGGAGGACAACCTGGTCACCTCGATCACCGACGGCGAGAGCCGGCCGATCGACGTCGCCGTGCCGCAGCCCGCCGCCGAGGACACCACGAAGTTCTCGGCCGAGCAGGTCTCGAACAAGTTCCAGTACGACCGCTACGGGCGCGTCCAGGAGAGCGCCGGCGGCGGCGCGGGAGGGCCGGTGGTGCGGTTGGGCTACGGCGCGGACCGCCGTGGCCGCGAGGGCGGCGGTCTGGTCAAGCGCGTGGAGCAGGGCGCCGGCTCCTCGCTGGCCACCTGGAAGCAGCTCTTCCGCGACCGTGCCGACAATGTCGAGCGGGTGGAGACCTCCCAGGGCAGCGAGGCGCGCGTCGAGCACGACGAGTGGGATCGCGTCGTGCGCACGGTGTCGGGGGAGGCCGACGACGGCCGGGTGGCGGCGGTCGGAGTGCCCGAGTGCGACCTCGGCGCGGGCGCCATCACCGAGCGCGCCTTCGACGCCGCCGGGCACGTGGTGCGCGAGCGGCACCTCCAGGACTACGTCGACCTCGACGGCGGCAACAAGTGCCGCTTCGTCGAGACCCGCTACCAGTACAACGCGCGGGAGCAGTTGGTCGCCGTCGAGCAGACCCACCTCGGCTTCCCGACTCTGTCGGGACTAACGGATGCCAACCCGCAGCCCGTGAAGGCCATCGAGTACGACGAGCACGGGCGGATCTCCGTGGAGCGCACCAGGGCGGTGTCGCGGGCGGATCTGCTCACCACCTACGCCTACGACCCGGCGGGGCGGGTCGAGAGCGTGCGCACCGGCGACGAGGGAGCCCGGCGAGTGGGCTACGACAAGCTGTCGCGCGTGGTCTTCGCCACCGACGGCGACGAGGGCGTCTGGCGCGGGCGTTTCGACGCCTGGGGGCGGCTCTACCGGGAGGATCAGCCCACCGGCGCGGTGGTGCTCCGCCGCTTCGACCGCGCGAACAATCCGTTGCAGGAGAAGGTGCACGACGGCGATCCGCTGAACGCCAGCGCGCGGGTGCTCGCCGACACGCAGTATCACGTGACCAGCTTCGGCGCCGTCGAGCGGGTGTCGCAGATGCTCGCCGAGGCGGTGGGCAGCGAGCCGCCGCAGCGGCGGGTCACCGAGCGGGTCTTCGACGGCTCCGGCCGTATGCAGGAGGTCTGGAGCGGGCCGCCCATTGCCAGTGACCCCACGCGCGTCGCCCGCGACAGCGCACGCCGCGAGCTGCAGATCGAATACGAGCCGAGCGGCGGCCGGGTGCGCGAGGAGCGCTACGGCGGCGACGCCCAGACGGCGCCGCAGCGCGCGGTGGTCTACCGGTACGAGCCCGAGAGCAAGGCCTCCTGGCCCGACGAGGTCTCCCTGCTGGAGGCGGTGCCCGGCAAGCCCGGGTTGGTGAGCACCCTCGCCACCACCTACCGGCGCGACGCCTTCGGGCGGCCCATCGAGGAGCGCCGCAGCGACGGCTCGGTGCTCACCAACGTCTACGACCGCAGCGGCGGCGTCATTCGCGCGACGACCGGCGCCGGCACGCAGGTGGCCACCACCTTCGACGGCCGCGGCTTGCCCCTCAAGGTGGTGCGCCCCAACGGCCGCGGCTTCACCCTCTACGCCTACGACCGCGACGGAGCGCTGCTGCGCGAACAGACCCAGGCGGGCGCCTCCGATCCCTGGGAAACCGTCTACACCTACGACACGACCGGGCGGCCGGAGACCGTCACCTACGCCGACGGCAGCAAGGAGACCCTCACCTACGATACCGACTCCACGGTGCTCACGCGGAAGGCGCGCGACGGGGTGCTCGTCACCTACGGCTACGACCCGGCCAACCGGCTGACCAGCGCGGCGCCGGCACCCGGAAGGGCCGCGACGACGTTGACCGACGCCGGCGACACCCTTGCCTACGACGAGATGTCGCGGCTCACGCTCCTGCGGCGCGGCCACGCAGGGAGCGCAGGCTACGATGCAGCGCTGGCAGTCTCCTACCCGAGCTATGACCTCGCCTCCCGGCCGGCTTCGGAGGTGGTGGGCAGCCGCGCGCCGATGTCCTGGAGCTACGACACCTGGGATCGGCCGCTGAAGGTGACCCTGCCGGCCGGGGCGGGGAGGAGCGGCGGGGGCGGCTTCCAGGGCTTCGAGCGGCGCTATGACACCCTCGACCGCCTGGTGGAGGAGTCCGGGCTCGGCTCGGTGGGGCTCTCCGCCACGCCCCTCGGAGCGACCTGGGCGTGGGGCGGCGCCAACCGGCTCTACGCGATGACCACCAAGGGCGCGCTGGGCACGGCGGCGCGCTACGGCTACATCGGCGGCGAGGGACCGCAGTTACCGGGCGAGGCCGCAGAGGCCGCCAAGTGGAAGCTCGGCACCCTCACCTGGGGCGCCGCGGACGACGCGGTGGCCACGGCCGTGCCGGAGAAGGTCTGGGGCCAGTTCGGCTTCGGCTGGCGCGGCAACGAGGGCAAGCCCGAGGACGGGGCGAAGCTGGGCCGCCAGGTGATGGCGCTGCCGCCCGGCTCAGCCGACCTGTTCGCCGGCATGGGCTGGTCCTACGGCTACGATGGCGGCGTGCGGCTCGCCGCGGCGGCGGCGGGGAAGGGTGACCTTCTGGGACGCATGCCCTCACCAGGCGCCGGCGCGGAGACCTTCAGCTTCGGGTATGGCGACGGCGACGAGCTCGAGCGGATCGTGCGCGAGGCCACCGGCCAGGTCGCCGAGCTCACCACGGGCGACTACGGGCGGATCCTGGCGCGAAACGGCGCGGCCTACAGCTACGACGACGCGGGCCGGCGCCTGGAGGACGACCGCTTCATCTACCGCTGGGATTGGCGCGGGCAGCTCGTCTCCGTGACGGTCAAGGAGAGCTGGCCGGACGAGGTGACTCCCTGGGCCGGACACCAGGTCCGTTACGACTACGACGCGGCGGGACGGCTCCTGCACCGCTGGCTCTACGGGAAACGGCCGGCCGACGCGACGGATGACGCGCAACGGCCCTTCATCGAAAAGCGGGTCTACGTCTGGGAAGGACAAGGACTCGTGGCGGAGGCCGCCTTCAACGCCGACGAGACGGTCCTCCGCTGGCGCAAGACCTATGTGCCTGGGCCGACTGGGCTCGACGACGCGGTGCAGGTGGTGGTCGAGATCGGCGATCAGCCGGGTCCCTACGCGAATTCGAAGCACACCTACACGCTGCTTCGCGACGAGTTGGGGACGGTGGTTGGCCTCGTCACCGAGGACGAGGGGACCGATCCGGACGAGCCGCCGGTGCCGGTGCGCTATCGCTATACCCCCTACGGCGAAGCCCACGCGGAAAGCGGACCGGAGCTGCTGCGGGCGCGGTTCGACAGCCAAGCCACCGAGGTCCAGACCGCTGGAGGCACCACGACCCAGACCGTGGCAGACGGCGCGGTCGCCGGCTCGCTCGTTCTCGACTGGACTCTCCCGCTGGACAGCGCGACCCTGCCCGCGGGCCTCGCGGTCGAGCGCCTGGCGGCGGGGAGCGGCTGGGTGCCGCTGACGCCCGAGCAGGTGGCGGTAGGAGTGGAGCCCACCGACGGCGGGATCTCCGCCGGTGGCGGCGGGCCGCCGGCGCGTCTGCTGGTGCTCGCCCGGAGCGGCTGGCTCCGGGGCACGAGCTACCGCGTCCGCCTGACCTCGGGTCTCACCGACGAGCTCGGCCGTAGTTTCGGCCGCGCCGAGAGCCTGGAATGGCGGGTCCCCGAAGCTCCGGCCGAAGGCCCCATCCCCGCCATCAACTTCGACAAGAAGATCGCCACCCGCTTCGAGAGCTGGGAAGCGGCCAAGGACGACCTCGGCGGCCGCTTCCCCGGCGGACAGACCGCGCTCTTCCAGGGCCTCTACACCGATCCGGTCACCGGCATCGCCTACGCCTGGGCTCGCTGGTACGACGCACGGAATGCGAGCTGGCTGTCGGAAGACCCGCTGGGGGCGATCGCTAGCACGAACCTCTACGCATTTGTTGGGCACCAGCCTCACATGGCCACTGATCCCCTCGGGCTGAAGCCCAGGGCGATGTCGGTTGGCGAACTGATCATCCGAATCGATGAGGCCGCAAAGTACTCCGCTCAGGTCGAGAAAGAGACCTCAGTGGGCGGCATCGTGCGGGAGACCTTGGCGGGCGCAGCTGAGGACTTAGGGAGTGCTTGGGATTATGTGACGGGACCGTTCAGACGGAAGGAGCAGGAGGTCAGGGAGACCGTCGTCAGCACGGCAGAGAGTGCGGCGAGGCTAGGCACCCACAAGCTCATTCCATCTGTTCCGATCAGTGAACAGCAACTCGAGCAGGCGCGGGAAGTCGGCCTCGAGAACAGCATGGTCGACGGTGCAGCTCCTCGCGCGCAGCTGCAGAATCGATTCCGCGACACGGCCACGGAGATAAACGTCAAGGCTGCTGGAACCGGTGCTGACGTAGCACTAACCATCGCAGAAACCGAACTAGCCGGGCGCGCACTCGGCATGCTTGCTGAGGAGGCGAGGTACATCTACGACCCGAAGGTCAAGAGGTACCGAGATGCGCAGACCGGCCGCTTTATCGCGCAGAGGGATCTGCCGTATCCTCCCAACGGAGGCTTCGTGTCCAGTGCCAGAGGAACAGTGGGGGAGGGAACGGTTGTTGAGCGCTATGGAGCGACCAGCGGACGGTACGCCGGCAACCCAGGGGCGACGATCTCGGAGCTCGGACTGCCGCCTGGGTCGGAGGCCTTGCCGCATGCGCGCTACAGAGTTGTCAAGCCGTTCGAGGCCGAGATCGGGCCTGCCGCACCGGTTCCTGAGTTCGCCGCGACCGGGGGTGCGACACAGTACCGCTTCGATGTGCCGGTAGAGGAGCTGGTTAAGCAAGGCTTCCTGGAGCCCGTAAAGTGAGTCCGAGGGTGACAGTTACCTGCCCGATGTGTGAGCATCGCTTCGAGATCCCCTACATCTTGCTCGGGGCGCCCATTTCCTGTCCGTCGTGCGGCAAGGAAGTGGTTCCTAAGATGTCTACAGGCACTACCTATCCGGACACCGCGTACCAGGTGACGTTTGCCGACTTTGAGCTACTACTAACCAATCATCGATACCGCCCTTCAATCTCGAGGCTTCTGTCGCGATGGTTCGGGTACGAGATCGTGGCCAACGGGGAGAGTGTCTCCGTGCGATCGGAGCAGGGAGACGAGATCAACCTGCTATGGCTCCATCGGCGCATTCAAGGGGACACCGTGAAGCAGCATGAGCTCTACCAGGCTGCTATGGCACTATGGCGGTAGGTGTGCGCTGCGTAAGCGAGGTGCGGGAGCTGCGGGGAGTAGGTGGGGTGGGGAGTAGGTCACCAGTGAAGTAGGTGCCAGAGATAGGTGCCAGGCGAATCGCAAATTAGGCGAATCGCAAGTTACTCTAGGACCAGCAAGTTAGACAGCCCGCCCGGCGGCGCCGAACCGGGGGGGCTGTAGACGATCCATCAGTTGTCAAAGATCACCCACTACCAATCGCTTCATTGCTGCGCGTGAAAAAGGGGAGGGGCGCGCAGGGCACGCCCCTCAAGGTGAATCAGACTACGAGGCTACGGCTTGGTTTTGGCCGGTGCCGGCGGCGAGGTCGTCGGCGAACCGGACTCAGGCGGCCCCTCGGGCGGCTGTTCCTCCGGCGGACGACGACGGCCCGCGGAAGGGCAGCAGGCCGAATTCGACCAGCTTCTCTGAGTCGTCGCCGTAGCGCCGGCGGGCGCCGTTGCGCATGAAGGTGGCCAGCTTGCGGCCCTCGACCAGCAACTTCCGCAGGCGCTTGCTCTCCTCCTGCTTGCTGGCCGCCAGCGCAGCCTGCTGGGCCGCGGCTTCCTTGAGCTGCCCGAGCATCTCCGCGAGCTGCACGCGGTACGTCTCGAGCTGCGGGAAGTCGCCGGCGTTGGTGTCGTTGCAGCCGGATCTGGCCCGCAACCCATGGGGTCACGGGCTGTTTCCAGCAGATCGTTGCCTCCGTCCTGGTAGGTCGCGCAGTTTTCCTACTAGGTCACGCGGTTTTTCTACTAGGTCAGGCCTGCCGACCTACTAGGTTCCGGGATTTTTCTACTAGGTTGCGACCTCTGACCTACTGGGTTCCAGGATTTTTCTACTAGGTCGTGGCTCCTGACCCAATGGGTTTGGAGATTTTTCTACTAGGTTGAGTCCCATGACCCAATGGTTCCAGAGATTTTTCTACTGGCTTGCGCCCCGTGACCCAATGGGTTGGGAAGTTTTTCTAGCAGGCTGCGTCCCGTGACCCAGTAGGTTCGGGGATTTTTCTATTGGATCGGGGAGCGTAACCCATCAGGTTCCGGGCACCGTAGGTGACTCACCAGGTCGGGCCCGATTTCCAGCCCGTCGCGGCCGGCGATCCCCCGAACCGGCCTCCTGAGGTAACCACCGTCGGCGATCGTCCTGGGAGCGTCGGGCCTCGCCGGCTGCGACACTGCGGCGGCGCTCAACGGCGAGCCCTGTCCTCCAGCCTTCCCAGGCCTGATCTGTGATGGAGCGGGGGGAATCCTCGCGCCGCCGCTTGTTGCAGGCTTGCCAAGCGGTCCGGCTTCGGTTAGCTTTCTCAGGAATTCAGAGCAAGGAGTATTGGCTGTGGGGAAGAGATCCTTCGCCAGCTTCGGGGCTGTCGTGCTCTGCGTCGTGTCTTCCCTCGCCGCCGGGCTCGCCGCCGCGGATCAGGAGGCGGCGGCGCCACTGAAGATCCCCGACGTGGAGCTCGTCGATCAGGACGGCAGGCCAGTCCATCTCTACTCCGATCTCATTCGGGGCAAGCGGGTGGCGATGAACTTCGTTTTCACCACCTGCACCACGATCTGCCTGCCCATGGGCGCCAACTTCGAACGGCTGCAGAGCCTGCTCGGGGAGCGCGCCGGCACCGAGGTGCGGCTGATCTCGGTGAGCGTCGATCCGCTGACCGACGTTCCGCAGCGGCTCAAGGCCTGGGGCGCGAAGTTTCACGCCGGGCCGGGATGGACCCTGCTGACCGGGCGCAAGGAGGAGGTCGACCGCCTGCTCAAAACCCTCGGAGTGTTCACCCCCGACCGTGCCGACCATTCGCCGATCACGCTGTTGGGGGACGATACGACGGGCCGCTGGACCCGAGCCTACGGCCTCGCCTCCCCGGCGAAGATGGTGGAGACCCTCGATGGTCTGGGCACGTCGGCGGCCGGAGAAGCCGGCGCGTCTCCCGGGCCGGCAGCCGCCGAGAGCCCGGCCCATCAGTACTTCACCGACGTGGAGCTGATCGATCAGGAGGGGAGGCCGCATCGCCTCTACAGCGATCTCCTGGCCGGCAAGACCGTGGTGATCGACGCGTTCTTCGGCGACTGCACCGGGAGCTGCCCGGTGATGGCGGCGACGCTCGCCAGGCTGCAGGACGCGCTGGGCGACCGGCTGGAGCGCGACCTGCGCCTGCTCTCGTTCTCCGTCGATCCGCAGCGCGACACGCCGGCCCGCCTCAAGGAGTACGCCGCCCGCTTCGGCGCCCGGCCCGGCTGGTACTTCCTGACCGGCAAGCAGGAGAACGTCGATTTCGCCCTGCAAAAGCTGGGGCAGCACGTCGAGCAGAGGGAGGCTCACTCCAACCTCCTGATCGTCGGCAACGAGCGTACGGGACTGTGGAAGAAGGTGTTCGGCCTGAGCAAGCCGGAGGAGATCCTGACCATCGTCAAAGGCGTGCTCGATGACCGCGGCGCGCCGCCCTCTGGCCGCTAGGACGATGCGAGCGGTCGTTCCGGTTCTTCTCCTCCTGCTCACCGCCTTGCCGCGGAGCCTGTGGGGCGGCGGGCTGACTCCCGCGGAGGTGCGCGGCAAGCAGATCTACACTCAGGGCACCAGCGCCTCGGGAGTCGAGATCAAGGCCGCGCTCGGCGACGACGGCAACGAGGTTCCGGCGTCCGCCCTGCCCTGCGCCGGCTGCCATGGCCGCGACGGCCGCGGTGGCAAGGAGGGCGGAGTGCGGCCCTCCGATCTCACCCCCGAGGCCCTCGGCCGCCCCGCCGCCGGCGGGACCGGCGGCCGCAGGCATCCGCCTTACGACGATCGGCTGCTGGTGCGCGCCATCGCCATGGGTCTCGACCCGGCCGGCAACCGCCTGCACGTCGCCATGCCGCGCTACCGGCTGACGCGGCAGGACGCGGCGGACCTCCTCGCCTATCTGAAACGGCTGGGCCATGAGGAGGAGCCCGGCCTCAGCGCGGCCGCCGTTGACCTGGGGGTTCTGCTGCCCGGCGGGAAACGCCAGGAGACGGAGGCTGAGGCGGTCCAGGCAGCGCTCACCGCGCGTTGCGCCGAGCTCAATCGCGGCGGCGGCCTGTATGGCCGCCAGCTCAGGCTTCACTTCGCCCGGCTCCCTGAATCCCTTGCGGACGGAGGGGTGAAGCTGCCGGAGCTGCTGGCCGGACAGCCGGTCTTCGCCCTGATCGCGGTCCATCCGGCGGGGACGGAGGATGAGATCGCCACGGCCGCCGAAGCCGCCGGAACGCCGCTGATCTCCACGTTGAGCTCGCGACCGCGGGAGGCCTTTCCGCTCAACCGGTATGCCTTCCACCTGACCCCGGGCCTCGCGGAGCAGGCGAAGGCTCTGGTCAAGTTCGCGGCGCTTCATCTGCCGCAGCGCGGGCGGCTGGCGATCGTGCGCCCTGGCACGGGGGAGATGACGGGCCTCGCCGAAGGCGTTGAGGCGGCCGCGCGCGAGCACGGCTTCACCGCCGTCGAGGTCCTCGCGGCGCAGGCCGCGGCTCAGGCGGGCCGCCTGGCGCGCGAGGGCACCGCCGCGCTCCTGCTGCTCGAGAGCGGGAGCGCCGCCCGGGAGCTGCTGCGGCAGGCGCAGGATCTCGGTTGGCGTCCCCTCGTCCTGCTGCCCGCCGCTCTGCTGGGAGCTTTGCCCGGAGAGGATCCCTTCGCCGTCGTGCCGGCGTTCCTGGGCGACCGCCTGTTCATCTCGCTTCCGGTCCCCCCGGCGGATTGGAGGTCCGGAGCGGCCGAGGGTCACCGGCGTCTGGCCGCAGCCTCCGCGCTGCCCACGCACCACATCGGCGCCCAGAGAGCCGCGCTCGCCGCGGCCGAGGTGTTGATCGAAGGGCTCCGGCGGGTTGGCCGCGAGGTCAGCCGGGACAAGCTGATCGCCACCCTGGAGAAGCTCTACCGGTTCGACGCCGGGCTCGGCGCGCCGGTGACCTTCGGACCCAACCGGCGGATCGGTGCGCGCGGCGCCTTCATCGCCGCCGTCGACCTCGCGCACCATGCCCTCGGCCGGGAGATCTCCTGGATCGACCTTGGACCCTGAGAGCGGGTCTGCGAGATCTGGTCAAGCTGTCGAGAAATCGATAAACTTTCGCCTTCTGTTCGGTTGGCTGCCGTCGATGGGAGGTGTCTTGGGAGAAGGATGGATGGCCCGAACCCGCTGGGAGGGGAGGGGGATGGCGGCGTTGGCAGCCGGCTATTTCCTCTTCTACGCGCCGTATAGCGCTCTGGCAAAGATTCTCTCGCAGGGGCTGCTGCCCGGCGTTCGCGGCCCGATCGCCGGCCTCGAGCTCCTGCCCGTCGCGGCTCTGGGCACCCTCGTAGGGGTGGGCCTCTTCCTGGGCCTTTCCGGCTGGTGGCGCCAGGCGCAGCGGCGGCGGGTGCTCGGCGCCGAGATCCCGTGGGTCGGCCGCGAGACGCTCGCCGCCGCCTTCTGGCACGCGCTGATCATCGGCGCCACCACCCTCAACTACACCTTCGCCGGCGTCTCGATCCTCTTCATGCTGCTGCTCATGCGCGGCGGCGTGCTGATCCTCTCGCCGGTGATCGACGGGGCGCGCGGGCGGAGGGTGCAGCGGTCCTCCTGGATCGCGCTCGGGCTCTGCCTCGCGGCCACGGCAATCGCTCTGGCGGACGTGGACCACTACCAGCTCTCCCTGGGGGCGGGGCTCAGCCTCGCCGCTTACTTCGCCGGCTACATCGGCCGCTTCAACATCATGGAGAGGCAGGCGAAGTGCGAGGACCTCGCGGCCAACCGGCGCTACTTCGTCGAGGAGCAGATGGCCTCGTCGCCCTGGCTGGTCGTCCTGCTGGCGGCAGGAGCACTGCTGGTGCGAGGAGAGCCGGGGCACCAGCTCGTCCGCGGCTTCGTCTCTTTCCCGTTCACCGCGGCGGCCTTGCCGGCCTTTCTCGTCGGCTTGCTCTACGCCGGGCTCTCGGCCTTCGGCTCGCTGATCTACGTCGACCGCCGGGAGTTCACGCACTGCGTGCCCTTGAACCGCTGCGCGAGCCTGCTGGCGGGGGTGGCGGCCACCTACGCGCTGGGCTTCCTGCTGGGGCTGCCGTGGCCGAGCCTGCCGCAGCTCGCGGCCGCGGGCTTGGTGATCGCCGCGCTCGCCGTGCTGAGCCGGCCGGCGCCCGCTCCGGAGCCTGAGGCGGAGCGGCTGTTCCTCTTCGTCTGCAGCGGCAATACCTGCCGCTCGCCGATGGCCGAGGCCATCGCGCGGGCGGAGCTGGCGGCGCGCTTCGGCCGCCGCCCGCTCGTCTCGGCGCTGAGCGCCGGCCTGAAGGTCCGCGAGGGCGCGCCGATGACTCCGGAAGCCGAGGTCGCCCTCCGCTCGCTGGGGGTGGACCCCGGCAGCCATCGCGCGCGGCCGCTCACGCCCGAGCTGGTCGAGCGCGCCGAGGCGGTCTACTGCATGACGGCCGGCCTGCGGGAGGCCGTCCTTGCGCTGCTCCCCGGCGCGGCGGGCAAGACCTGGTGCATCGATCCCGAAGGAGACGTGCCGGACCCGATCGGCTCGACGCTCGAGGTCTATCAGAGCTGTGCGCGGCGGCTCCGCGAGCTGGTCCGTTGGCGGCTCGACGAGGGGCTGGCGGGAGCTTGACGTGCTACTCGAACCACTGCGTGTACTCGGCGAGGGCGGCGCGTTCGGGCACGAAGCCGTTGACCGGCGCGGACTCGTCCACCCAGCCGACGGACATGCCGCAGACGATGAGCCGGTCCGGTCCGAAGCCCAGGTGCTCGCGGATGGCGTCGCTGTAGCCGGTGACGCTCGCCTGCGGGCAACTGCCGAGCCCGCGCGCCACCAGGCCGAGCATGACGTTCTGCACGAAGAAGCCCATCTCGAGGAACGTCCCGTGCGTGGCGTTGGCGGGCAGGTGGAAGATCATCGCCACCGGCGCGCCGTAGAAGCGCAGATTGTCGCGCAGGTGGCGGCGCCGGGCGGCCTTGTCGTCGCGCGCGATCCCCTGGGCGGCGTGGGCGCCGGCGGAGGCCGCCGCGGCTCGTTCGAGGTGGGACGGTGGCAGCTCGGCCGGCCGGCTCTCGTAATCCATTTTCATCGGTACGTCGCGATCGAACAGGTCGCACAGGCGGCGCGCCAACCCCTCTTTGGCCTCTCCCGTCAGCACAGCCACCGCCCACGGCTCGCCGTTGCGGGTGGACGGGGCGTGGGCCGCGGCGCGCAGCACTTCCTCCAGGATCTCCCGCGGCACGGGCCGGTCCAGGAAGGCGCGCTTGCAGTGACGCGCCTTGATGATGGAGAGGAAATCCATGGCCGGGAGGTCCGCGCGGGATTCTAATATGTGCGGAGCCAGCCTCGTCGCGACCCTGCTCTCGCCGCCGTCCTCCGCCGGCGAAGAGATCGTCGGGCTGCCGGCTGCGGTCCGTTGGCTGGAGGTGCGGGCCGACCGTTGCGGAGAGATCGATCCCGACTGGCTGCGCGACCGCTTTTCGGGCGACCTCCTCTACAGCCTGCGCGGCGGCGGTATCGAGCGGCGAGGGCGGCTGCTCGCCGCGGCGGAGCGTTGGGATCTGGTCGATCTCGAAGCGGAGGACCTCGACGGCGAGATCCTGGCGCGGCTGCCGGCGGAGCGCCGCGTGCTCTCCTGGTACGGGCCGGCGGCGGATCTCGACGAGCTATGGGCTCGCCTCCGCGGCTTCTCCGGCGTCGCAGCCCGCCTGGTCCGGATCGTGCCGGCGGCGGTGGAAGCCGCGGACGCTCTGGCGCCCTTGTGGCTGCTGCGCGCGGCCGGCCGTGCGGATCTCACGGCGTTCGCCTCGGGGGCGGCAGGCTGGTGGAGCCGCCTGCTAGCCCCTCGCCTGGGGGCGCCGCACGTCTTTGCGGCCGTCGGGGCCGCCGGCGAAGAGGAGGGCGAGCCCACGGTCGACCGGCTCCTCGCCGACTATGGGCTGCCCGCGCTGCCGCCGGTCGAGGAGCTGTATGGCATCCTGGGCCCGGCGCCCACCCGGTCGCTCTCGCCGCGGCTGCACAACGCCGCCTACCGCGCGCTCGGCATGCCGGCGCTCTACGTGCCTTTCCCGGCGCGGAGCTTCGGCGCCTTCTGGGGTGAGCTGGCGAATGGCGCTCTCGCGGACCTGGGTTGCCCGTTGCGCGGGCTCACCGTCAACGCTCCCTACAAGGAGTCGGCCCTCGCCGCGGCGGCGGAAGCCACGGACCTCGCCCGCCAGGCCGGCGCGGCCAACACGCTGCTGCGGCCCGGAAGCTCGTGGCGCGCCGACACCGCCGACGTGGACGGCGTCCTCGTGGCGCTCTCGTCGCGCGGAGTCGAGATCGCCGGCTGCCAGGCGGCGGTGGTGGGCTGCGGCGGCGCCGGCCGCGCCGCCGCGCTCGGGCTGGAGCGGGCCGGCGCGCGGGTGACCCTGGTCAACCGGGGAGAGGAGCGCGGGCGGTTCGCCTCCCACCTCCTGGGTCTCCCCGTGGTGCCGCTCGCCGGGTTCGATCCAGGGCCGTTCTCGCTGGTGGTCCACGCCACCCCGCTGGTGGAGGAGCCGCCGTTCCCGGTCTCCCGTTTGGAGGCGGGGACGGCCGTCGTGGAACTGGTCTATGGCCCGGTCTCGACGCCGCTGATGACGGCGGCGGCCGCCCGCGGCTGCACGGCGGTCGACGGCCGCGAGGTGCTGCTCGTCGAGGCTTGCAAGCAGTTCCAGATGATGACCGGGCAGAGCATGCCGGCCGAGCCGGCGCGCGCCGCGATCGCCGGCTGATAGAATTCGGCGCGTACCAGCCTCACCTCGTATGAAACTCGACCTCACCCCTGAGCGGCAGGCTCTGGTTGATCGGGTCGCAGAGCTGGCGCGGGAGAGGTTCGCGCCGCGCGCCGCCTGCTACGACCGCGACGCCGCCTTTCCGGCCGAGGACTTCGCCGATCTCCACGCGGCCGGCCTGCACGCCCCCACGGTGCCCAAGGAGCACGGAGGCCTGGGTCTCGGCCCCTTCCGCGGCGACGCCTTCACGCTGTGGATGATGACCAAGGAGATCGCCAAGGCCGACCTGTCGCTCGCCCGCTGCTGGGAAGGGCACGCCAACTCGCTGCTGCTGCTCGACGCCATGGCGAGCCCGGAGCAGCAGGCGCGCTGGTTTCCGCGCGTCGTCGAGCGCGGCGAGAAATGGGTGGTGTGGAGCGGCGAGCCGCAGGCGCGGGCGCCCGGCGAGCCGTCGAAGTTCGGCACCGCGCTGGAACGGGTTGACGGCGGCTGGCTGGTGGAGGGCTCCAAGGTCTTCTGCACCAGCGCCGGAGGGGCGCAGTGGGCGATCCTGCTGGTGAACACCGCCGGACCGGGCGGCGCGCGCCATACCACGTCGCCCGAGACCCTGTTGATGCTCGCCTGCGAGCTGGCCGATGCCACCATCGAGCTCGACGGCTCCTGGTGGGAGCCGATCGGCATGCGCGGCACGGTCTCGCACTTGGTGCGTTTTCACCGTACGTTCATCCCCGCCGGCCACCAGATCGGAGCGCCCGGAGGGTACCTCTCCGGCGGCTGGCAGGCGGCCTTCGCGCCGCACTATGCGGCCAGCTTCCTGGGCGCGGCCGAGGGCGCCTTTGACTACGCCCTCGAGCACCTCACCGCCCAGCGCAAAGGGGACGACCCTTACGTGCAGCACCGCGTCGCCCGCATGTCGATCCACCTGGAGACCGCGCACCTCTGGCTGCGCCACGTGGCACGCCTGTGGGACGAGGGTCGGCGGGAGGAAGCGCAGCTCGCCGGCAGCCGCGCCCGCCATCTCGTCGAGCACCTTGCCGAGGAGACGGTCCACCACGCCATCCGCGCCTGCGGCGCCCGCGCGCTGATCCGTCCCAGCCCGCTCGAGCGCATCCTGCGCGATCTCACCTTCTACATCCGCCACGACAACGACGACCAGGTGCTGGCGACCATCGGCAAGGCCGTGCTCGGCCAGCCGTTCGACGTGTCGTTCTACAAGCCCTGAAATGCGCGTCCTCCACCTCTGCCCGGCGGAGCTGTCGGGAGCGCCCAGCCGGTTGGTCCAGGTGCAGTGGCTCAGCGGCCTCGAGGCGCGCCAGATCTACTTCCTGGACCCGGCCAGGGAGGATTCCGGCTACCCACGCGATCTGCTGACCACCGATCCTCCCGAGCTGCTGGCGGAGGTGGCCCGCCAGGCCGAGGTCGTCCACTATCACAACGTGCGGCGGGAGAACTGGGTCTTCAAGGCCCTGCCCTGGATCCGCGATCTTGTCTGGCGCAAGCCGTCGGTGATCCAGTACCACTCGCCGCGGGAAGGCAACGGCTTCGAGGAAGACCTGCGCGACCCGTTTCCGGTCAAGCTGGTGGTGGCCCAGCACCAGGTCCGCCTCTATCCGGAGTGCCGGCCGGTGCGCAACGCGATGCCCATTGACGATCCGCTGCACCTGCCGGCCTGGATCCGCAACGATCCGCCCGTCGTCGCCTTCACGCCGGGAGGCTGTCACGGCAAAGGCTGGTACAGCAAAGGCTGCGAGGAGACGCTGCCGATCCTCCGCGGCTACCACCATCGCTTCATCACCGGCCTGCCCTGGCCGCAGGCGATGGAAGCCCGGCGGCAGTGCGACATCGCCATCGACGAGATCGTCAACGGCGGCTACCACCAGTGCTCGCTCGAATCCATGTCGCAGGGCCTGGCCACGATCGCCGGGCTGGACGCGCAGACCGTAGACGTGCTCGAACGGGTGACGGGGACGCGCGAGCACCCGTGGATCGTCGCCCGCCCCGAGACCCTGGACCGCGAGCTGCGGCGCCTGGTCTCCGATCCCGCCTACCTGGAGGCCAAGCGGCGCGAGGCCCGGCTCTACATGGAGCGCTACTGGAATCCGGCGGCGGTCACGCGCGACTACCTGCAGGCCTACGCCGAGGCGCTGGAGCGGGCCGGCTCCTCGTCGAGGTAGAAGAATTCGCGGTTGAAGTAGCTCGACCGCCCGCTGCCGTCGCGGAACTCGTTGAACATCGCGAGCACCAGGACCCCGCGGTTGGTCTTGCCCTGCAGGTGAACGCGCAGAAAGCCGAAGTCGTAGAGCGCGCCGAAGGCGGCGGCGCGGCCGGCGCCGGCGTTCTCGGCGTAGACGCCGCCGGGCACCTCGCCCCAGTCGATCGGCGACGGCGAGCCGGCCCCCGTCGCCCGCACGGCGATGCCGCCGCCCTCTCGCGGCGAGAGGACGATGCGCACGACGCCGCGGGAGTCATGGTCGGTGTTGAGCCAGGTTCCCAGCAGGGGCGCCGGGTCGATGGCGCCGCCGGGCCCCTCGACCTGCTCTTCGGCGCGGGTGTGCCGCCAGGTCTCCATATCCCCTCCTAGTTGTGGAAGAACTCCCGCGAGAAGTAGTTGGCGCGTCCGCTGCCGTCCTGGAAGACGTTGAACGCGGCGACGATGAGGAGCCCCTGGCTGAGGTTGGCCTGCAACCGGCTCGTCAGGAAGCCGAAGTCGTAGGCGGCGATGAAGCCGTGGCCCTTGCCGGAGGCGATGCCGTCGGCGTACAGGCTCTCCGCCCGCACCTCGCCCCAGTCCTGGGGCGCCGGCGAGGCGGCGCCCCAGGCGCGGACGGCGAGGCCGCCGTCGCGCGGCGTCACCTCCACCCGCACGATGCCGCGCGAGGCGGGGTTGGTGTTGATCCAGGTGCCGGCAAGAGGCGCGAGATCGATGCGCCGCGGCGGCTCCGCCGTCTCCAGCCGGTCCGCCTCCCGTACCGCTTGCTGCGTCGACATCCCTCTCCTCTCCTTTCTCCATTCTCAGCAAGGTGCGGCGGAGACCGCGGCCTCGGCCTCCTCGCGGGCCCGCACGAGCGGCAGGACCTCGCGGCCGAAGAAGGTCATCGCTTCGATGTCCGGCCAGCCCATGAAGAGGAACTGGGTGACGCCCACCCGCCGGTAGTCGAAGATCGCCGCGGCGATGTCCTCCGGCGATCCGACGAGGGCGATGGCCGGGGCTCCCAGATATGGCACCGCACCGGTCCACAGGTAAGGCGCCAGCCATTCCGAGCCGCTCTCCTGGGCCAGCCGCAGGGTTGAGGTGAAGGCCACCGAGTCCGACCTGCGGTCGAACTCCCGGTGGGCCTCGCGCGATCCTTTCCCCAGCGGCGCGATCATCTCATACGCCGCCTGCACCGCCTCCTCGCGCGTCGGCCGCGCGATGATCGACACCAGCAGGCCCACCTCGACGCCGTGCTCCAGCAGGGGACGCAGCCGCGGCGCCATCTGCTCGGGCGCCTGCGGCAGGCGGAAGAGGCAGGAGGCGTGCTTGACGGCGATCTGCTCGGCCCACTCCGAGTTGCCGCCGATGTAGATCTCGGGCGCCGAGCGGTCCGGGGAGATGAAGGGCGTGTTGAGCTTGCCCCCCTCGATGCGGTAGTGCTTGCCCGCGAAGTGGACCTCGCCCTGCCGCCAGAAGGCGTGGCAGACCGACCAGAACTCGTCGGTGCGCTCGTAGCGCTCGTCGTGCGCCAGGAAGTCGCCGTAGTAGGCGTGCTCGTGCGGCGAGTGGCCGGCGACGATGTTGATCGCGATGCGGCCGCCGGTCAGCGCCGAGACGGTGTTGACCTGCTGCACGAAGTAGGTGGGCGAGCAGACGCCGGAACGGCTGGCGACGAGGAACTTGATCTTCTCGGTCTGCACGCCGAGTGCGGCGGCCAGGGCGATGGGGTCCGCGCGGTGGAAGCCGAAGGCCGTCAACAGCGACTCGATGCCGCTCTCCTCGGCGCGGCGGCAGAACTCGACGTGCGCCGCGAAGTCGGGGATTCCGGACTGGGCGGCCCTGGCCTTGGCGCCGCGCAGCTTGTCGCCGGCGGAAGAGAGGCTCCAGTGGAAACGTAGGCTCACGGGATTGTCCGTAAATTCTTCAGGATGGTACCATGCGCGCATCTTGGCCGACGAAGCTGAATTGAGCGAGCTGCAGGTGGAAGAGTTCCATCGCGATGGCTACCTCTTCTGTCCGCAGGTCTTCTCGCCCGGCGAGGTGGCGGTGCTGCTCGACGCCCTGGCGGAGGTCGTCGAGAGCGCACCCGAGCACGTCGTCCGCGAGCGCGAGACCGGCGGCGTGCGCATGATCCACGGCTCGCACCTCCACCATGACACCTGGCGCCTCCTGTCGCGCCATCCGCGGCTGGTCCGTCCGGCGCGGCGACTGCTCGGCGGCCCCGTCTACGTCTACCAGTCGCGCCTCAACCTCAAGGAGGGCCTGGCGGCCGAGCGGCCGGCCCAGGGCTATCCCTGGCATCAGGACTTCTCGACCTGGCACCTGCGCGACGGCATGCCCGAGCCGCGGGCGCTGGTCGTCTTCACCTTCCTCGACACGGTGACGCCCGCCAACGCGCCGCTCCTGGTCGTCCCGCGCTCGCACCGGCGCGGCATCTTCGGCCGCGCCGCGCCGGCGCCGGACGGCGAGTACCGGCAGGTCGTCATCGCGGCCGCCGAGCTGCGCGAGCTGTGCGAGGAGGGGGGTATCGCCGCCCAGTGCGGCCCCCCCGGCTCGGTGCTGTTCATGCACTGCAACCTGGTGCACGGCTCGACGGAGAACATCTCGCCGTTCCGGCGCGCCCTGTACTCGATCGTGTTCAGCGCGGCGGCGAACCATCCGACGCGTTTCCAGGCCTCCCGGAGCTACGCCTCCCGCGATTTCACCCCGGTGGAGCCGCTGGCGGACGACTGCCTGCTGGCGCGCTGACGGTGAATCCCCTGGGATCTCCATGATCCGGCTCCTCCAGGTCATCAGGGGACTGTCCGGCGGCGGGGCGGCCCGCTCGCTGCTGGCGGCGGGACGGCACCTGGCTGCGGCGGGCGACCTCCAGCTCACGGTCCTCTCCTTGCAGCCCGTGCCCGCGGAGACCGCCCGGGCCGCGGAGGCGGCGGGCCTGCGAGTGCTCGGTGCGCCCGACCGCGAGACCGTCTACGGCGAGCTGGCGGCCGCGGACCTCGTGCAGGTGGACTGGTGGAACGTGCCGGAGCTCGACGACCTGCTGCGCTCGCCGCTGCCGCCGATGCGGCTGATCCTCTTCTTCCATGTCGCCGGTGACGTGCCGCCGAACGTCATCCGCCGCGAGCTGGTGGACTTCGCGGACTTCTGCATCGCCTGCTGTCCTTACACCTACCGCACCGCCCTGGAGGGTCTGCCGCCGGAAGAGCAGGCGGAGAAGGCGGCGATGGTCTGGGCCACCACCGACTTCACGCGCCTGGAGGGCCTCGCGCGCCGGCCGCACGCGGAATTCAACGTCGGCTATATCGGCACGGTGGACTTCAAGAAGATCCATCCGCGCTTCGTGGCGATGAGCGCGCGGGTGGCGGTCCCCGGCGTCCGCTTCCTCGTCTGTGGCAAGGGCGAGGCGGTCGAGCCGCTGCAGCGCGAGGCCCGGCGGCTCGGGGCCGCCGACCGTTTCGACTTCCAGGGGTATGCCGAGGACCTGCGGCCGGTGCTGGAGGTGCTGGACGTCTATGGCTACCCGCTCGGCGAGAATCCCGCGGCCGAGCTGAACATCCAGGAGGTCATGTATGCGGGGATCCCGGTCGTCGCCTTCCCGCGCGGCGGCCTGCGCGACCTGGTGCTCCACGAATTCACCGGGCTGGCCGTGCGTACCGAGGCAGAATACGCGGCAGCGATCGAGCACCTGTACCGTCATCCGGAGGAGCGGCTGCGGCTGGGGAGCAACGCCCGCTCCTACGCCCTGCAGATGTTCGGCGGCGAGATCACGGCCGGACGGCTGCGGCAGGTCTATGAACGGGTCCTGCGGCGGGCCAAGCGCGCCCGCCGCTGGCCGGAGACCGCGGCGCCGGCGGTTGCGGCGGCGAGCCGCGGCGCGCGGCGCTTCGCCGAGTCTCTGGACGGCGCCGGCCGGGCCTTCCGCGCCAGTCTGGAAGCCCGGGCTCCAGAGGAGGTCCTGGCGGCCGAGCGCGAGATCGCCGCGTCGTCGCGGATGCAGATCTGGGGCCTGCGGGAATTCGCCGCCTACTATCCGGACGACCCGTACCTGTCCCTGTGGCTCGGCATCGCCCTCCAAGGCGCGGGCGAGCGGGCCGAGGCCCTGGAACGGCTGCGCGCGGCCCGCGCCCTCGGCCTCGACGCCGCGCGCCTGGACCCTTACCTGGCGCGCCGGCCGGAGTCCCCATGAGCGGCATCCTCGAGCGGCTCGGCTTCGACCCCGGCGACCGCGTGGTGATCCTGCACGCCGACGACCTCGGCATGTGCCAGGCGACGCTGTCGGCCTTCGACGACTTGGTCTCCACCGGGCTGGAGGTATGTGGCTCGGTGATGGTGCCTTGCCCCTGGTTCCCGGCCGCCGCGGACTATTTCCGGCGGCATCCCGAGCTCGACGTCGGCGTCCACCTGACGCTGACGAGCGAATGGCCGTCGTACCGCTGGCGGCCGCTTTCCACGGGGGATCCGCGCACCGGCCTCGTGGACGAAGACGGCTACTTCCATCGCACCCGCGCCGCCCTCCACGAGCGCGCGGATCCCGCGGCCGTCGAGCGGGAGATGCGGGCCCAGGTCGAGCGCGCGCTGGCCGCGGGCCTGGCCCCCACGCACGTCGACAGCCACATGTACACGGCCTTCTCTCCGCGCCTGCTGGCGCGCTACGTCCGGGTCGGTCTGGACCACGGCCTGCCCCCCTTCCTCTGGCGTCCCGACCTGCAGCCGTGGTTCGAGCCCGCGGACGGGACAGCGGCGCTCGCCGCGGAGCTCCGGCGGCAGGGAGCGCTGATGGTGGACCGCATGCTCGTCATGCCCTCGTGCGCGGAGGAGGGAGTCGAGAAAGCCAAGCGCGTGTTCGACGACCTGCCGCCCGGCTTGACGCACCTGCTGTTCCATCCCGTCCAGGACACGCCCGAGACGCGGGCGATCCTCTCCGACTGGCCGCGGTGGACGGCGGACTTCCAGGTGTTCCTGGACCCGGGGCTGCACCGGCACATCCACAACCAGGGCATCCGTCTGATCGGCTACCGCAGGCTTCAGGAAGCCTTGCGCCGCGGCGACCGCGCCGGCATGCCGGGCGCCGGGGAGGCCGCTCCATAGCCGCGCGCCCGGACCTGCGCGAGGCGGGCCGGCGCGTCTACGGTGCCGCCGAGGTGGTGGACTTCTACAGCGCCAAGGAGGGGCTGCTGGCGGCCGAGGCTGCCATCCTCTCGCGCCTCGGCGGGGAGGTCGCGGGCAAGGCCGTCCTCGACATGGGAGTGGGGGCGGGGAGGACCGCGCCCCACCTCGCCGCGATCGCCGCGAGCTACGTCGGCATCGACTACTCGCAGGCCATGATCGACCGCTGCCGCGCCCGCTATCCCGGCCTCGACTTCCGCCGCTGCGACGCGGTGCGGCTCGACCTCTTCCCCGACGGCTCCTTCGACGCCGTGTTCTTCACCTTCAACGGCATCGACCACGCCGGCCGCGACGACCGCGGCCGCATCCTGCGCGAGGTCCGCCGCGTCCTGCGGGCGCCGGGGATCTTCGTCTTCTCCTCCCACCACCTGGGCGCTCCCAGGAGGTTGGCCTTCCTGCCGCGGTTCGTGCCGTCGCGCGACCCGTTCCGCCTGGTGCTGGCCAACGCTCGCGGCCTGCTGAGGACCGCGCGGGGGATCGCCAACTACCTGCGCCACCGGCGACACGAACGCCGCGGCGTGGAGGAAGCCGAGCTGGTGGACGAGGCGCACGACTTCGCCACCCTCATGTACTACACGACCGTGCCGCACCAGATCCGCCGGCTCGAGGAGCTGGGCTTCTCCCACATCGAAGCCGTCGCCCGGGACGGCTCGCCGCTGCATCCGCAGGCGCCCGGCCGCGACCCCTGGATCTACTACGTCGCCCGCAAGCTCTGAGGCCGCCGGAGCGCTCTCAGGCGGTAGCGCAACCCGCGGCCACCTGGACGCAACCGCTGGCCAGGCTCCGCTTGTAGGCGCTCGGCCGCGGCGTGCCGTCGCGGCCGAGGTCCAGCCGCTCGACGCCCGCCGCGGCGGCGTGCTCGGCGATCTGCTGCAGCAGCAGGAGCCCCGGCGAGTAGCGGTGCAGCCGGCGATTGAAGGTGGGGAACCACCAGTGCCACCGCCGGGCGAAGCGCAGGCCCATGTGGAGCGCGGCGATCTCGTCGCCGGCGTAGAGCGCCGAGAGCTCTCCGGCGAAGCTCTCCCCGCGGGTCGCCGCGAGGATCTCGAGCAGCGCGGTCATCCAGGGGATGGCGAAGCGGTCGTAGGAGCCGGTCCGGCGGTACTGGTCGGACTTCCATCGCATCATCCGTTGCAGCACCCCGGGGTCGCCGATGTGGGCCTCGAAGCGGAGCGGCCCGACCTCCGACTCCAGCTTGCGCCGCTTGCGGGCGAGCTGCCCGAAGAGGCCGGAGCCAGCGTGGCGGCGCTCCAGCACGTAGGCCGCGTGGCCGCTGGAGAGGTCGAGATAGGGGGATTCGTAGGTGGCCTCATGGTAGGGATGGAAAGGTTCCTGCTCCACGGGGAGGTCGTCGAACGTCCAACGCGAGACGCCGCAGCCGCGCAGCAGCTCCCCGGCGCTCCAGCGCGCGCCCGGCGCGGCCACCACCCCCTGGAAGTCGTTGAGGCCCAGGCCCACCGCCGCTCCCGCTCCCGCCGCGTCTCGCTGGAAGGGAAAAAATCCGACCACCTCGCCCTCCTCCTCCAGGATGCCCACGTAGACGTCGGTCCTCACCCGCGACACGGCGGCCGTGAACTCGGGCGAGAAGAAAGGACTGGCGAGGGCTGGATCGGCCGCCTGGAGACGCGACCAGAGCGCCGCAAGGTCGGAGGTCAGCTCGCAGGCCGGCAGGACGGTGACCTTCACGCCCCGATCTTAGCGCCGCGGCGCCGCGCGCCGATTGATCCAAACGCCGCCGCTACGGTAGAGTTTTTGCGCTTCCACAGTATGGACGTCGCCTTTCACACCTCCGGCCTGCGCATCACGGGTGAAGATCCTGCCGAGCTGTCGCTGGGGGGAGCGGAGTCCGCCGTCGTCTGGATGGCCCGCTCCCTGCGGCGGCTGGGCCATCGGGTCACGGTCTTCTGCAACACCGGCGCGGCGGGCGAGCGGGCCGGCGTTCTCTACGTGCCGGAGCGCGAGCTGCCCCGGCGCGCCGCCGGCGCGCGCTGGGACGTGTTCCTGGCGGTCCGCTATCCCGAGGTTCTCGCCGGTCCCGTCGCTGCTCGCCTGATCGGCCTCTGGCACCACGATCCGCCCGAGGACAGGGCCGAGGCCTTGCGGCGCGTGCTCCACCGCGCGCACCTCTCCTTGTTCCTCAGCCGCTTCCAGCGCGACGAGTATGAGCGCTGGCTGCCGGGGATCTCGCGCGCGGCCGCGATCACCTCCAACGGGGTGGACTTCGCAGCCCTGGACCGTTTTCGCGGCGCCGCGAAAGAGGCCGCCGGTGCGCGGCCGCGGTTCCTCTTCGGCTCGCGCCCCTCGCGCGGCTTCGAGGAGCTGGTGGCGGAGATCTGGCCGCGCATCCGCCGGCGGTATCCCGACTCGGAGCTGGTGGCGACGAGTTACGACATGTCGACGTTTCCGGAGCCGGCTCGTCTGGCGCGGGCCCGCGCGGCGGAGAAGGTCTACGACCGGCTCGCCCGCGCCAGCCGCGGGGTCCGCCGTATCGGGCCGCTGCGGCGCTGCGAGCTCTGGCGCGAGATGTCGCGGGCCGACTGCGTCCTCTATCCCACGGACACCCACGAGGTGAGCTGCATGGTGGCGCTCGAAGCCCAGGCCCTCGGCGTTCCCATCGTCACCACGGCCCGCTTCGCCCTGCCCGAGACCATCGCCTTCCACGACGGTCTCGTCGCCTCCCCCTGGGGAACGCCCGCATACCGCGACGAGTTCGCCGCCAAGGTCTTCCGCTTCGTCGAGGATCGCGATTTCGCCCGCCGCGCCCGCGAGGCGGGGCGGGCGCACGTCGCTCCCGGATCGCACTCCTGGGACGCCATCGCCCGCTCCTGGACGGATCTCTTCCACGGCCGGCTGCAAGCCCTCGGCCTCACCGCGGAGCCGGCCGCGTGACCGGCCGCGGGCCGCTGGTCAGCGTGGTCGTGCCGACCTACAACTACGGGCGGTTCCTCCCCGGCGCCGTGGACAGCGCGCTGCGCCAGGACCTCGCAGACCTGGAAGTAATCGTCGTCGACGATGGCTCGGACGACGGCACCGCCGAGGCGGTCGCGCGGTACCGGCGGGAGCCCCGCGTGCGCTATCTCGCCTGCCCGCACGGCGGCGTCTCCCGCGCCCGCAACGCCGGCATCGCGCAGGCGCGGGGACGCCACGTCGCCCTGCTCGACGCCGACGATCGCTGGCCCCGCCGGGACAAGCTGTCGCTCCAGGCCGCTTATCTCGAGGACCATCCCGAGGTGGGATGGATCTTCGGCGACGTGACGATGCGCGGCTTTGGGGAGGACGAGCGGCCGCGCATCCGGGGAGACGGCTATTACCGCGAGGCGTCGTCGGAGCCGCGCACCGTGCCGCTGACGCCGGCGGAGCTGTGGTGGGACCGCCCCGGCATCCCGACCTCCAGCGTCCTCATCCGGCGCGACTGCTTCGCCGAGGTCGGGACGTTCGACGAGAGCCTCGAGATGTACGAAGACCTCGATCTCTGGCTCCGGCTCCTGCGCCATTACCCGGTGGCCTTCATCCCGGCGGTGCTCGTGGAGCGCCGCGTCCACGGCTCCAACGCCGGCCGGCGGCGGCATCTCTACTCCTCCGACCTGGCGCGGCTCGCCGCCCGCTACGGGATGCCCGCTCACGGGGTGAATGCCTGATGGCGCCCCGCGAGTGGTCCATCGGCATCCTCGCCGGCGACTCGCCGTTGCGGCTGAGACCGCTGCCGGGCGTGCCGAATCCAGTGCTCTCGCGCGGCGACGTCTCCGACGTCGCCGCCGGCTTCGTGGCCGATCCCTTCCTGCTGCGGCAGGGAGAGACCTGGTACCTCTTCTTCGAGGTGCTCAACGGCGCCACCGGCTGCGGCGAGATCGGCGTCGCCGAAAGCACCGACGCCCGCCGCTGGCGCTACCGCGGCATCGTGCTGCGCGAGCCCTGCCACCTCTCCTACCCCTGCGTCTTCGCCTGGAAGGGGCGCCATTACCTGGTGCCGGAGTCGCTGGAGCTCGGCGCCGTCCGCCTCTACCGGGCGGCGGCATTCCCCGCCGGCTGGTCGCCGGTGGCGACGCTCGTCCAAGGCGCGATGGCCGATCCCACTCCTTTCCGCCACGGCGGGCGCTGGTGGATGTTCGCCTGCCCGCGTCCGGACCACCACGACGCCCTGCGCCTCTATCACGCCGACCGGCTGCACGGGCCGTGGTGCGAGCATCCGCGCAGCCCGCTGCTCCTGGGAAACCGGCGGGCCGCGCGGCCCGCCGGCCGGGTCACCTCCTGGAACGGCCTTCTGTTGCGCTTCGCTCAGGACTGCTTCCCGGTCTACGGCTCGGCCGTGCGCGCCTTCGAGATCACCCGGCTGACGCCCGAAGACTACGCGGAGCGGGAAGTCGAGATGAGCCCGGCGCTCGCGCCGGGCCCGGAGGGAGAATGGAACGCCACCGGCATGCACCACGTCGCTCCCCACCGCTTGCCCGGCGGCGGCTGGATCGCCAGCGTCGACGCCCGATCGTGAGCCCGGGAGAGGACGCAGGGTGTTGAAAGTCGTCCACATCTCGCACGGCACCCTCTCCGGGGCGCCCTACCGGCTGATGCAGGTGCAGCGGCTCGGCGGCATCGAGGCGCGGCTGATCAACTACCGGCAGAAGGACTGCGGTGCGCGCAGCTATCCTCACGACCTGCTGACCAGCGACGACCGCGAGCTGCTCGCCGAGGTCGTGGCGCGGGCGGACGTGCTTCACTACCACAACTGGTGGGACGGCTGCATGCACGGAGACCACGCCTGGATGGCGGACCTGCTCGGCCGCAAGACCGCGGTGCTGCAGCTCCACTCGCCGCGCTCGCCGAAGTTCGAGGGCTTCCTGCGCCAGCCGGCGCTCGTCAAGCTCGTCTGCGCCCAGTACCAGGTGCGGCTCTACCCAGAATGCCGGCCGGTGCCGATCGCGCTGCCGATCGACGATCCGCTGCACCGGCCCGTCTGGGCCGAGAGCTCCCCTCCGGTGGTGGCCTTCACCCCGTCCCACTGCGTGGACCCCGACGATTGGGACAATAAGGGATGCAAAGTCACTCAACGGGTGCTCCGCCGGGGCGGTTTCCGCTTCCGGCTCGTCACCAGCGCCGCGTGGGAGGAGACGATGCACGTGCGCCGGCAATGCGACATCGCCATCGACGAGGTGGTCACCGGCAGCTATCACACCTGCTCGCTCGAAGCGCTGTCGCAGGGACTGGCGACCATCGCCGGCCTCGACGCGGAGACGGTGGACGCGATCGAGAAGGTCACCGGCACGCGCCAGCATCCCTGGATCGTCGCCACGCCGCGCACCCTGCGGGCGCGGTTGACGGAGCTGGTGGAAGACGGCGCCTACCGCTGGGCCAAACGCCGGGAGGCGCGCAGCTTCATGGAACGCTACTGGAGCCCCGCCGCCATCGCGCAGCAGTTCGCGGCCATCTACACGGAGGCCCTGGAGCGCGGCTCGGTGTTGGGCCGGCCATGACCGGAGAGGGCGCTCGGGGACCTACGGGCCCTCTCTGGCGACTTTCCACAAGCTCCGCCAGTGCTGGCTCACCAGGGCCCGCACCGACGCCGCGTCGTCGAGCCACAGACCGAACTCCTGGTTGTAGGAGGGATAGGCGGGGTCGGAGCCGATGTAGCACACCGCGTCGTCGACGATCACCAACTTGCTGTGGCTGGCGTGCCGCCAGCCCGCGGGCGAGGCGTCGATGCGCTTGTACGCCACGCCGGCGCTCACCAGCGGCTCCACCTCCTGCGGTGGGACGTCAATGGCGCCCGCCGCCGACATGCCCCTCATCACTACCGCCAGCCGGGCCTTGAAGCGGGCGGCGGTGACGGCGTCCGGAACTCCCGACATCTCGGGGTTGTGATACGAGGCCACGATCTGGACGGCCGCCGTGGCGTCGCGCCGGTGACGGCGGATGCCGGCGAGCGCGTAGCCGAGGGCGAGCAGGGTGTCGAACGGCCAGATCAGGCCGTCCCAATCGATCCGCGCCATGCGGTTGACTTCGGCGACCAGCCGCAGGTAGTCCTGGTGGCGGGCGGCGAGCTGTTCGTCGAGCACCAACTTCTGCTGCTCGAGCCGCACCACCCGCCGGGCGTTGCGGATCGCATAGTTGCGCGCGTAGCGCGTCGCCCACGCGGCGGGATTGATCCCGAGCCGGCCCATCACGCCCCGGATCTCGGGATTGTCGTCGCTCAGCGCGGCGGCGAGCCGCGCGATGAGGTCCGTCCTCGCGCTCAGGTGCGTTTCCACCATCGCGGCGAAGGCGTTGAGCACGAAGTCGCGCGCCGCTTCGAAGACCTGCACCGGGTAACCCATCCAATCGTTCGGCCAGAGCCCGTTCCTGCCCACCGACAGCGCGGCCAGGTCGCCCGTGTTCCGCGGCGATCCGGAGTACGGGGGGGCGACGGCGTGAGGGAAGGCGGGGGACGCATCGCCGAACCTCTTGCCCCTGCTCCACGAGGTCGTGTCGGTGGCCGGGATGTTCCCCAGGTACCGCCACAGGTAGTCGGCGAACCGGTGGGCGTCCACTGCCGCGTCGCCGGTGATCGACATCGCCATGTCGAAGGTCTCCGTCTGCCCGGTCGTATAGTCGTCCCAGTAGTTGGCGCCGCCGGTGACCAGGTGGGTACCGTTGACCGCGAAGATCTTGGCGTGGTTCCAGCACAGGGGCGGCACGGAGACGGGCTGCCGGAAGCGGCCCATCCATCCTGTGATCTCCGCCTCGAGCCTGTTCACCTCCTCGGACATCTCCACGCTGAGCGTCTGGATCTCCCCCCGCAGCCAGTGCCAGACGTCGGCGAGGGCGGGCTTGACCAGGGACGCCGCCACCGCCGCCATCTCCTGGGAGAGCTGGAGGCCGGGGGTGAAGTTGCCGTGGTAGAGCCAGGCGTTGGGATGTTTGACCAGCCCGGAGTAGAAGAGGGTCTGCAGCAGCTCATCCTGCGCCGGGTCCTCCCCCCAGGGGTTGCCGACCAGGTAACGGATGACCGGCGTCGTCTCGGGCGCCATGCCGTTGACGAAAGCGGCCAGCGCCGTCGCGATCTGCCGCGAAGCCTTGTCGTCCTTGAAGAAGCCGGTGGAGGAGTTGCTCAGGTGCAGGATATCGATGAAGCACTCCGGCGCGCCGCCGTCGGGGATCGCCTGCAGGATCGCCTGCTGCAGGGGGCTTGGATTGGGCGCCGTGGAAGGATCGCGCCACCCCCCGTAGGGCATGGACACCCACCACGGTGAATGCGCGTTGAGGGTGTTGCGCGCCGTCAGGTTGTAGGAGATCTGCCGGTAGGCGCCTTCAGGATCGAGGGCGGCGATCGCCTGGTGGATGTCGGCGAGGGAGATGGCGCGGGCCCGCCGCTTCATGGCAGACCTCCGCCGAGGTGCGACGTGTCGCCGACGCCGAGACAGCGGGGCGCGGCGCGCCCTGCGGCGAGCTCCTCGATCTCCACCGTCGTCACCGAGGCCGGCGGCAGCGTGAAGGCCGCCCAGACGAGCGGCGGTGCGATCTCCAGCAGGTGGGCGAGCCAGGTGAGGCCGAAGCCGGCGTGGCAGAAGACGGCCAGCCGCCCGGATGCACCGTCGATCCGGTGGCGGGCGAGGAAGGCCGCCGAGGCGGTCCGCAGCTCGGCAAATCCTTGTCGCAGGACCGGCAGGTCGAACGGCGGCAGGCGGTGCCAATTCTCCGGGCTCAGCCTGGCGGCGAGAGAACGGATGGTCGCGCCGTCCACCTGCCAGACCGGCAGCTCCCCTTCCGGCCCGCCGGGGATCCACCAGTCCTCGATCTCGCACAGCCAGGGCTCGAGGACGATCTCGAGACCGAGGGATTCGGCGGTGGGCCGCGCGGTCTCGACGGCGCGTGTCAACGGCGAGCTGTAGACCCGGTCGATGCCGGCTCCTGCGAGCCGCTTGGCGAGCTCTTGTGCCTGCCGATGGCCGCGGGGCGTGAGGGCGTCCTCGGGATAGGCCGGCTCGGCGTGCCGGATGATGTAGAGTCGCATCGAAAACCTAGCCTAGCCCAGAATGAAGAAGGCGCGGATCTGCCTGGTGTTCCCTCACGTCGTCCTCGGCGGCGGAGAGACGGCCATGATGGACGTCGCGGCGGGGCTGCGCGGCGCCTTCGACCTCGACGTCTGCGCGCTCGACAACTTGGGCGTTGCGGTCGCAGGGACGCTGCGCGAGGAGTTGGTGGAGCGCTTCGGCGCGGCGTCGTTCATCCAGCGCCGCTGGCAGTTGCGGCCGCATTTCCGGGCCGCGGACGCCGTCCTCTGGTACGGGGTCGTCAATGCCGTCCCGGACGTCCTCTCGGCGATGAATCCCCGGCCGGCCTCCGTGCGCGTCGTCCATACCGACCGCACGGTGGACGGCACTGGCTTCGACCATCGCTGGAGGCCGGTGATCGACCGCACCGTCTGCGTTTCCCCCGCCGTTGCCCGGCGCATCCGCGGCGCCCTCTTCATCCCCAATACCTGCGCGGGCGAGAACCTGCGAGGCCCGCGGCGGGAGCCCTTCCCGCCGGGACGCAAGACGCTCGGCTTCCTCGGCCGCCTCGTGCCGCTGAAGAACGTTCCCTGGCTGATCGATAACCTGGAGGCGCTCGGCTGCAATCTCCTGTTGCAGGCGCTGGATACGTCCCTGCTCACGGTGGCGGAGCTGAAGGGATGGATCGCCGAGCGCGGCCTCGCGGACCGGGTGCGGTTCCTCCCTCCGTCGCGCGACGTGGGGACGCTCCTGCGCAGCGTGGACGCCCTGGCCGTCGTCTCCGCGCACGAGGGGTTCCCGCGGGTCGTCGTCGAGGCCGGCCTGGTGGGCACGCCGGTCGTCGCGACGCGGGTCGGCGCGCTGCCCGAGCTCTTTCCGGAAGAGATCCTCTTCGTCGAGCAGGAGGGCGATGTCCCCTCCCTGGAATCGATGCGGAGCGCGATCGCGCGGGTCGACGCCGCTCGGGGTCGCCGCCTGCAGGAGAAGGTCGTCCGGCTGTGCGGCCGTGAAGACGTGGTGCGGCGCTATGCGGAGATCCTGCGGGAGGCGATCCGCGAGCGGGCCGCGCCGATCTCCCTTCCGGCTGCCTGAACCCGCATGCGCATCCTCGGCACGCTGGCGCTCACCCATTCGAGCCGCCGCACGAACCTCGCCCGCTGCTCCGCCGAGTTCCTCCGCCGGCGCTTCGGCGATCCCGAGCGTCTGCGCAACCTGCCGCCGTTCGAAGATCTGCCGCCGCCGCAGCCGTTGTACAGCGGCGCGGCGAGCTTCTTTCGCGTCGTCCAGGACGGCCGGGAGATCCGCCTGCGTGCGTTGGGCGCGCTCAGGGACCGCGAGAAGATCCAGCACGTTGCGAGGGTGGGGGAGAGGGATCTGCTGGTCGGCTTCGAGCAACGGGTGGAGCGCTGGCGTCTTCCCGGTCCAATCGCATCCCTGGGCCGCATGACCCGCGCCGGCTGTACCGTCGTCCGGCGGTACGAGCACCCTCACCTCGCGGGCCTGCACAGCGTGGCGCCGATCGCCGGCGGCCGGGCGGTCCTTTCCTGCTCCGCCGCGGATGCGGTCCTCGTCCTCGACCTCGAGAGCGGAGAGGTGGAGAGGACGTTGCGCATGCCCGCCGCCCTCTACGGTCAGGGATATCCGCTGGCGCCGGAGATGGATCTGCGCCGTCACTACATCGACGACGAGGGGCAGACGACCCACGTCAACCAGGCTTGGCCGTTCGACAGTGGGCGCCGAGTCCTCGTCTCTACCTTGATCCAGGGAGCGGTCGGCGTCTTCGACCTGGAGACCGGCGAGTACGAGGAGATCGCCCGCGGCTTCGTCGGCTGCCACGGCGCGCGGATCAACGAGGAGGGTCAGGTCTACTTTGCCGACAGCACCTCCGGCCACCTGACCTTCCTCGACGAGCAGGGCAAGGTGAGCCACCGCTTCGATGCCGGCTCCCGCTGGCTCCACGACGTGCAGCAGATCGCCGGCAGCGTCTACGCGTTCGCGCTCGCGGATGCCAACGAGCTACGGGTTTGGGATGTCGACCGCGAGGAGCTGCTCTTCGTCCGGCGGTTCTTCACCTGGCCTGTGGAGGGTCTCTTCGGCGTCGCCCGGCGGATTCCTGGATGGCTCGGCAACAGCACGCAGGCGTTGTGGTTTGGATAGAGGGCGAGCCCACCTGCCCACGAACCAGAACAGGCTCGCCACCGCCAGCACCAGCGCGAAGACCAGCGCCACGTTGTCCAGGCTGCGCGCCGTCGCTCCGGTCACGGCGTAGAGCAGCGCGGCAGGAAGGCTGCCGGCCAGCGTCGCGGCAACCATCCGGCCCCACTTCATGGGAGAGGCGCCGGCGAGGATGACGAGAGTCTCGGCGAGGATCGGCACCGGCCGGGTGACCACCACCGCGAGATCCCCCCAGCGCTGCAGGAGCGCATCGGCGCGGCGGCGCTCGTCCTCAGGCACGAGCCTTGCGAGGAGAGACCCTCCCCGGCGGCCGAGGGCGAAGCCGAACAGGGCCGCTCCCAGGGAGCCTGCCAGCGACAGCAGCGTACCGAGGGTGACGCCGAAGAGAGCGCCATGCGCGATCATCACCAGGCTCGACGGCACCGGCAGCAGCACGTCCGCGACCAGCAGGCCGAAGCCGATCAGCGCCGCGATCCAGCCGCCGCGGGAGAGCCACGGGTCCGGATCGGTGAGCAGGGGAAGATGCAGCCACTCCGCCAGCCCGAAGAGGACCAGGAAGAGGACCATCATGGAGAGCGTCAGCAGCGTGTAGCGCTTCATGATCCGTAACGCAGCCCTATCCGGAACGAGTGTCCCGGTCCGGGGAAGCCGATCAGCGTCTCGTAGTCCCGGTCGGTGAGGTTGTCGATGCGCCCGCGGATCTGCCAGCGGTCCGCCAGCCGCCAGGTGCCGGCGAGCCCGGCGATGCCGTAGCCGCCGACGGTGTCGCGCTCCGGCACCGGGATCTGCTCGTCGAAGCTGCTCGTCACCCCCTGGAAGTCGAGCTGGAGATCCAGGCGCGGCGCCGGCCGCCAATCGAGCCGCGCCCCGCCCACCCACTTCGGGCGATGGCGGAGATGAGCGTGCGTCGTCAGGTCCTCCACCTGCTGCCAGGTGGCATTGGCATGGAGGGAGAGGCCGTCGAGCGGCCTCCAGCCCAGCGACAGCTCCGCTCCCCGGGCCTCGACCTCGGAGCGGTTGACGTGGCTGAAGCTCTCGAAGTCGAAGTCGATCAGGTCGTCGAAACGGTTGTAGAACAGCGTCAGCCCGGCGTCGAGGCGGCCGCCGGCGAAGTCGCGGTCCACCCCCAGATCGCCGCCCAGCACCTTCTCCGGTTTGAGGTCCGGGTTGCCGCCGAGCTGCGGCGGACTCCCCAGGGCGAAGAAGCTCGGCTGCTTCCAGGCGCGGCCGGCGGAGGCGTGAAAGCGGGTGGAGCCGCCGCCCGGCCGCCAACTCACGCCGAGCCGCGGGCTCCACTCGACCGCCCGGTCCTCCGGCGCATCGAAGCGCGAGCCGGCTTCGATCACCACGTTGCCCCGTTCCGCGATCAGCTCCGCGTAGGCGCCCGGCAGAGTCCGCGCGATGTCGTAGTCCCCGGGCACGTCGCCGCCGAAAGCGGGCGGCAGGTGCAGCACGCTGCGGTTTTCCCCTTCCTCCCGCTGCACGTCGGCCCCGGCGCTCAGCCGCAGGCCTTTCGCGGCGACGAGCACGGAGGACCACCCGGCGCGGGCCACCGTGTAGCGTGTGGCCTCGGTGGAAGCCGGCACCGCGAAACCGATCGCCGGGCTCGTGCGGTCCAGATCGTGCCGGTAGAAGGCGACGGAGAGCTTGTGCCGCTCCGGATCTCGGCCGCCGAAGCGAAGCTCCGAGCCGAGCGAGGCCTCCTGATGATCCGAGCGGCGCAGCTCGCCGGAGCCGAGCGCCGGTCCCCCCGAAGCGTCGGGATAGTCGTCGCCCTGCCATGAGGAGTAGCGGGTCCGGAGCTGGAGTTGGGCGTCCCCGATAGGCGTCGAGAGGTTCGCGTGGACGTTTCCTTGCTCGAATCTCTCGTCCGCCACGCGCTCGCGTTCCTCTTCCCAGGTCCCGCCCACGAAGTAGGCCGTGTCGCCCAAGGAGCCCGAGACGCTGGCGTTCGCCTGCCGGAACGAGGCATCACCCGCCGCCGTTTCGGCCTCCACGGCCGGAGATCCGGATGAACCCTGGCGGGTGAGGATGTTGATCACGCCGGCCAGGCCGGTCGAGCCGTAGAAAGAAGAGAGGGGGCCGCGGACGATCTCGATGCGCTCGATCGCCAGCGCCGGCAGACCTTCGAGATTGAACGCGTCCCCCACCTGATAGGTGGCGTCGTTCAACGGCACCCCGTCGAGCAGCACGAGGGTGAAGTTGGGATCGCCGCCGCGGATCTGCGCCGTGGTCAGGCCGCCGCGGGTGCCGCCGGAGGTGACGTCCACGCCGGGAACGAAGCGCAGCAGCTCGGCCACGGTGCGCGCGCCGGAAGCCTCGATGGCCTCGCGGTCGAGCACGGCGACCGAGCCGGTGGCCGAGGAGAGCGGCCGCTCCCGCACCGTGGCGGTCGAATAGAAGGTGGCGGCCGGCTCAGCCGCCTGACCATGGGCGCTTGAAGCCAGCCCCAGCGGTCCCAGTATCAGAAGAAGTGGCAACGAAGGCTTCATCTTTAAGTTTTTTCTCATCGTTCCCCGGTGGGCACCCATTGGCGATCCAGGTGAGAATGAGCTGCCGCTGATCGTCCGACATCTCGCGGGTGATGGGCATGTAGCTCGGATCGTCGAATCCCAGGGTGAGCACCCCCTGAATGGCCTGGGCGCTCGCCTTCACGGCATCATAGTTGGAGAGATCGACGATGCTCGCCATGTACGCGTAGAGGTAGTAATACTGGTAAAGGATAGGCTGCACGTCGGTCCAGGTCGGGTTCTGGATCGGCGGCTCGATGCTGTTGAACAACTTCACGCTGAGCGGCGAGGCGTAGAAATTGGGAGTGCTGCTGCCCCAGGCGTTCCAGACGTTGCCCGCCGCCCAGGCGCCGCCGAGGTAGTAGACCTGGCCGCCGATGGGGTCCCGGGTTGGAGGCAGAGGAGATGGGTTGCTCGCCTGGAGGGGGATCGGAGCGCTTCCGTTCCCGCCGGTGGTTACAGTGGCTGGGAAGCTCACAGCGGAGGTCGGCTGGTTGTTGTCGAACTGGGAAGGAGGAGGAGTAGGGGAGGGCACCAGCGCGAGCGCGACTGAAACATTCTTGGCCGGAGACCCGAAGGAAGTCGCCCAGACATTGACGGTGGTTTCGACACCCGGGTTCATGTAGACGCTGGCGCCGTCCACGTCGATATAGAGACCATTTGAGTTTTCGGCGAGCTGCGGGCTACCGTTGACCAGGATGGCGAGCGGCTGCCCGGCCTGCTCCGAGGTGATGGGGAACTGCACCACTCCGGCGGTCTGCTGAAACGTCGCTCCCTGGTAGTCGATGGCTCCCAGAGAAGTGGGGGTCGAGCCTGAAAGGACGGCCGCCTCCAGGGTGCCGATATCGGCTGGAGGTCCACCGGGGTTCTGGTCCGGAATCGAATTGCCGAGATCGAAGGTCACCGTATTGCCGCTCACCTTGGCCGGTGCCCAGGCCAGGGGCTGAGGCGGATTCGGGCTCGGCGGAATCGAAAGCAGCAGGCGAGGCGGCAGGTGCAGCGGCTCGCCGGCAAGTTGAGGTCCGATCGTGCCCACGATCCGGCCGATACGAAAAGAGGGATTGGTATTGTCAGCCTGATAGCCGAAGACGCTGAGCCGGACCGACAGTCCCTCGCCGGCCGCACCCTGCAACTGTTGCAGCAGCGGCGAGCTGGTAACATTGCTCCACTGCAGGTCCTCCAGCACCGATTGGAATGCGCCGCCAGCCGCGGGGTCGCCTCCTAGGGAGGGCACCCGGCTCAACCACAAGTTGATCAGAGTGCCGCCGTCGTCCCAGAGGCCCTGGACTGACGGAGCGTCGCCGCCGGCCAGCGTGAGCTGGAGGTTCAAGCCGAAGAGTCGGGTCACCCCCTGCTGCTCGGTGTCGAGATCCACCATCTTCGCAACAGAGCTGTTCTCCGGTACATAGCTCTCGAATGACGCTCCGATCACCGAATCGCCGCCGGTGTGGAGCTGTCCGCTGCTGTCCACGAAGCTCGTGACCTCGGCGTTGATCGTCCAGGCGTGGGATCCATACGGATTCCAACTGAGGACGGGGTCGATGGGGTTCTGCGCTGCTGGGTTGTAGCCGTAGTTGCTGGGGGTATTGTTGATGGTCGACGGATTGGCCGTGAAGGTCCCGGCGAAGTGCAGCCGGGGAACGTCGAGATAGCTCATAGATCCCTCCCTGCATGGAAGGCGCCCGCCGTTTTTCAGCGCTGGCGCGAATTACACGGCAGAGTACGCGCCTTCTATCAGACTGTCAACGGCGCGATGAGCTCGGCGTCGGGTCCCCGGTAAGGAGGAGTGAGCCCGAGGAGCTGCCGGCGGATCGGCGTGCCGGCGCGGGCGATCAGAGCGGCCGACGGCTCGTGCCCCTTCCAGATCCGCATCCACTTGTGGCCGTAGTTGTAGAGCAGCACGCGCCGGGTCGTCGCGCCGCGGTTGCTGCCCGGAGAGTGGACGACGTTGCCGTGGAAGAAGTACGCCGAGCCGGCCTTGCACGTGAGCCGCACGGCGCCCGGCATGTCCTCGGGAGTCGCGACGCGCGGGATGGGAGTGTCGTCCGGCTGGCGGTGCGTGCCGGGCAGGACGAGCGTGGCGCCGCCGTCCTCGCCGATGTCGGAGAGGGCGATCATCAGCCGCACCATCATGGTCGAGCCGGCGTGGTTCACTCCGCGCACACGGGTGCGCACGTCCGTATGCCAGGCCTCGCCGTCGAGCGCCCCTCCCGGCGGCGTGATGTAGTAGGCGTGATCGACGATCGAGATGTCCGGTCCCAGCACTTCGCGGATCAGCGGAAACAGCCGCGGATGCTCCACCAGATCGAAGAGGAGAGGGTGGTACTCCATGATGCCCTCGATCTCGAGGAACTCCGGGATGCGCGTGCCGGGCAGCGACGGGTCGGCCCGCCACCGCGCCTCCGCCGCGTCCGCCGCATCGCGCACGGCGGCGAGCTCGTCGCGGGTGAGGGCGTCGGGGAGCATGAGGTAGCCGTGGGTCTCCCAGGAGCTCAAGGGACCCAAGGGACCCCAAGGACTGCAGGGACAAGCAGTTTCTCTGTCCCTGCTGTCCTTGGAGTCCTTGCTGTCCCTTTCCCCCTCTCCCGGTGAGGAGGGAAGGGAGGGGGCAGCCGCCCCATACGGATCCGTCAACCCCAGCAACTGCCGCCGCATCGGTGTCCGCGCCTGCGCGGCCAGCGCCGCCGAGGGCCGGTACTCGTCCCACATCCGCATCCACTTGTGGCCGTAGGTGTAGATGAGGAGATGGCGGTAGCGGTGCGAGCGGTTGTTGCCCGCCGAGTGATAGGTGCGGCCGGTGATCAGGTAGGCGGAGCCGGCGGGGAGAGCCATCTTCACGGCTCCCGGAAGGTCCTCCGGGATTTCGGAGTTGGGCATCTCCGCGCCGGGCGGCGTACGGTGGGAGCGCGGCAGCACGAGGGTCGCGCCGCCGTCCTCGGGGATGTCCTCCAGCACGTAGAACACCTTCACCATCAGGCGCGACCGCGGATGGTCCACCCCCGGCATGTCGAAGTCGAAGTGCCAGCCTTGAGGGATCTCCGCGCCGGGCGGGGTCATGAAGTAGTCGTGGTCGAGCATCATGACGTCCGGCCCCACCAGCTCGCGCACCATGGGGAAGATCCGCGAGTGTTCGAGAAGATCGGCGAGCACGGGGCCGTGCTCCATGATGCCCAGCACCTGCTCCAGGTCGGGCCGGCGCACGCCGGGCAGGGAGGGATCCGCCCGCCACCGCGCCTCCGCCTCCGCCGCAGCCCGCCGGATCGCGGACAGCTCCTCGGCGGCGAGGGCGTCGGGAACGATGAGATAGCCCTCCTCGTCGAAGAAGGCCCGCTGCTCCTCGGTCAACATCCGTGGGGCTCCGATGTATCTTTGCGCCAGATCTTAATGGAGCGAGCGTCCATGCGCGAGGTCCGCTGGGAAAGGATGTTCCCGCACGAGCTGGAGGCGGCCTTCGCGGACTGCCCGGCGGTGTGGTTCGCCTACGGCCTGTGCGAGCCGCACGGACCGCAGAACGCCGTCGGCCTCGACGTTCTGAAGGCGCACGCCCTGCTGGTGCGGGCGGCGCGCGAGCACGGCGGCATCGTGGCGCCGCCGGACTGCTGGCACGTCCACGAGCTCGGCGGTTATGCGATCTGGGCGGAGCGGGAGATCGGCGAGGCGCGGCCGTGGTTGACCGCCGTTCCGCCCTGGGTCCACTTCAAGAACGTCTGCTATCACGTGCGCGCCGCCGAGGTGCTGGGGTTTCGTGCCGCGATCCTGCTCACCGGCCATTACGGTCCCAACTGGGAGGACCTGAAGACGCTGGTCGAGCTGCTGCAGCCGTGGACGCGCATGCGCCTCTACGGACTGCCGGACTTCGAGGCCAACCGGCCCGGCTTCCCGGGCGACGGCGCCGACGGCGACCACGCCGGCAAGGTGGAGACCTCGTTGCTGTGGGCGTTGGAGCCGGATCTCGTCGACATCGGTCGGATCCCGACGGATCCGTCCTATCCCCTGTTTGCAATGGCGAAGAACGCGTCGCAGGCCAGCCGCGAGGCCGGCGAGCGCATGGTGGCGGATATCGTGGCGTGGCTGGGGAAGAAACAGAAGGAGCTGCTCGAAGCCTGGGACCCCGAGCGCCCGTCGCGGCTGCGGACGTTCGACGACGTCGAGCGGTTCTGGGACGAAGAGGTGCGGCCCCGCCTGCCCGGCTTCAAGAGCCTGCGGAGCACCTGGTACGAGAAGGAAGCGCCCGAACCGGGATCGCGCTGGAGAGAGAATTGGAAGGTTCCGTGACGGTTCCCCCCCAATGTAGAGACGCGCCGCGGAAGCAATAATAGGCTGCGCTTCCAGATTTTTTAAGTTGATGATTTCGTGATTGTATTTTGGAGAGGAAAGCCAGGTTG
>JBIOVX010000206.1:0-10391 GCA_044868005.1 Thermoanaerobaculia bacterium
CGGGCGAGGGGGGACGCCTGCGATGGGATCTTGCCGAAAAAGGTGGCCTCCTATTGGCAAGACTGGCTGTGAATCGTCCCCCCTCGCCCGTCAGGGAGAGGGGGCCAGGGGGTGAGGTCTCGAAGGGCAAGCCCGCTCGGCGTCCAGCAGCCCCTTGAACCGGGCATGAGGGATTTCCCTCCCTTGACCTCTTTAGCAGGCACCGTTTATCTTCTCCCCCATGCCCACAGTCGACGTGCGGGACGCTCCCCCGCGGAGCGGCCCGGCGATCCCTCTCGGTCCCTTCCGGCTCGACCGCTGCATCGGTCGGGGCGGCATGGCCGAGGTGTGGAGCGGCGTCCATGCCGCCCAGGGCGTGCCGGTCGCGGTCAAGGTGATGACGGGCGAGCGCGCCCGCGAGGCGTCGTTCCGCGCCGCCTTCCGCAATGAGGTGCAGGCCATGGCCAGCCTGCACCATCCGGGCATCGTCATCGTCTTCGATCACGGCGAGGTCACCGCCGAAGCCGAAGAGGTCTCCCGGGGCCTGCTGGCCACCGGCAGCCCGGCCCTCGCCATGGAGTTGGCGGACGGCGGCACCCTGGGAGCCCTGTTCACCTACGACGTGACCTGGAGCGAGCTCCGGCAGGTGCTGCTGGACCTCCTCGACGCGCTCGCCCATGCGCACGCCCGCGGCATGGTCCACCGCGATCTGAAGCCCAACAACATCCTCGTCTTCCGCGACGGCGGCGGCCCGCCGCGGCTCAAGCTCGCCGACTTCGGCCTCGCCCAGGCGGTGGAGCTGCAGATGCGCCACGACTCCACGGAGGCCATCTGCGGCACGCCGACCTACATGGCCCCCGAGCAGCTCCACGGGCACTGGCGCGACTACGGCCCATGGACCGACCTGTACGGCCTCGGCTGCCTCGCCTGGACGCTGTCCACCGGCAGGCCGCCCTTCAGCGGCGCGGGCTTGATCGAGACCGTCCGCCTGCAGATGGAGGAGGAGCCGCCGGCCTTCGTGCCCCGCACCGCGGTGCCGGCGGGATTCGAAGGCTGGCTGCGGCGGCTGCTGGAGAAAGAGCCCGGCCACCGCTTCGTGCGCGCGGCCGACGCCATCTGGGCGCTGCTCGAGCTCGCCGGCCCGGCCGGGGACTCCGGCGTCACCCCCGGCATCCTGGAGCCGGACGAGCCGACGACGCACTCGTTCAGCTTCACCGGCCTGTGGTCCGAGGAACATCGGCAGCGGGCCGGCGCGGACGTCTCCCCTGCCACCGAGCCGCCCGTGACCCGGCGCTCGCCGCCGTTGCCGCCGGTCTGGGAAGCGCCGGAGTCGCCCAAGCCCTCCATCAAGCTGGTCGGCGCCGGGCTCGGCCTCTATGGCCTGCGCGCCATCCCCCTGCTCGGCCGCCGCGCCGAGCGCGACGCGCTATGGCGGGCGCTCGCCCGCGTGCATGGCGAGCGGCGCGCCGGCCTCATGCTCCTGCGCGGTCCGGCCGGCAACGGCAAGACACACCTCGCGGAGTGGCTCGCCGAACGGGCGCACGAGGTGGGAGGGGCCATCGTGCTGCGCGCCTATCACGGTCCCAATCCAGGCGCCGAGGACGGCCTGCCGCGCATGATGGCGCGCCACCTGCGTTGCGGCGGCCTGACGCGGAAAGAGATCCGCCAGCGGACGGAGGTCCTGCTGCGCGCCCGCAAGGCCCTCGATCCCGCGGAGTGGAACGGCCTGGCGGATCTGATGACTCCCGCCGGCTCGCGGCAGACGCCCCACGAGCGCTTCGCCCTGCTGGAGCGCCATTTCCAACGCCTGGCCCGGCAGCGTCCCGTGCTCGTCCTGCTCGACGACGCCCAGTGGGGAGCCGAGTCGCTCGAGCTGGCGCGCTACCTCATGGAACGGCGGGAGGAGGAGCCGGTGCCCATCCTGCTCCTGCTGACGGTGCGCGACGAGGTTCTGGCCGAGCGTCCCGTCGAAGCCGAGGCGCTCGGCCGGCTGCTGGCGCTGCCGGGAGCCGAGTCCATCGAGGTGCCGCCGCTGCCGCCCGAGGAGCGGGCCGCCCTCAGCCGCGACGTCCTCGGCTTGGCCGACGATCTCGCCGCCGCCGTGGATGCCCGCACGGGAGGCAACCCGCTGTTCGCCGTCCAGCTCGTCGGCGACTGGGTGCAGCGCGGCGTCATCGAGATCGGCGACACCGGCTTCGTGCTGCGCGCGGGCGCCGAGGCTTCGCTCCCGGACGATCTGCACGAGGTGTGGTCCGGCCGCGTCGCCCGCCTGCTCGAGGGGCAGGGGTCGGGCGCGCGGGAGGCCCTGGAGATCGCCGCCGCGCTCGGGCCGTTCGTGGACGGCCGGGAGTGGCAGGCCGCCTGCCAGGCCGCGGGAGCCCCGTGTCCGCCCGAGCTGCTGGAAGCCTTGGTAGCGAGCCGTCTCGCTCTGCGCTTCGAGGAAGAGGGCTGGTCCTTCGTCCACGCCATGCTGCGCGAGAGCGTCGAGCGCATGTCGCGCGAGGCCGGGCGCTTCGCGGCTCACCACAAGGCCTGCGCCGACATGCTTGCGCGGCGGCCCGGCGCCCGGGAACGCGGCGTCGCCGAGCGGCTCGGCCGCCATCTCGTGCTGGCGGGCGAGCGGGCCGCCGCCCTGGAGCCGCTGCTCGCCGGCGCCGCTGAGCGGCGGGGAACGAGCGACTATCCGGCGGCTCAGGCCCTCGTCGCCGAGCGCGAGGAGGTCCTGCGCGAGCTGGGCATCCCGGAGGACCATCCGTACTGGGGCGAGGGTTGGGTGATCCGGGCCCGCATCCATCTGCACCAGGGGACGCTGGAGGAGGTCTTCCGCTGGGCCGGACGCACCGAGTCGGCCGCCGCCGGAGACTGGGGGCCGGTCCGCGCCGAGGCCTTGCGCCTGCTGGGAGACGCGGCGCGGCGGCGCGGCGATCTCGATCGCGCCGCCGGACTCTACGAGCGCTGCATCGCCCTGCCGGAAAACGTCCACGGCGCCGCCGCCGGCTTCTGGGGGCTCGGCGACGTCGCCCGCCAGCGCGGCCGGCAGGAGGAGGCGCGCGCCTTCTTCGGCCGCTCTCTGGACCTCTACCGGGAGATCGGCGACGAGCACGGCGTGGCCGATCACGGCATCGCCCTCGCCGATCTCGCCCGGCAGGGGCACGAGCTGCTGCGCGCGGCCGACCTCTACCGCCAGACCTCCGCCCGCTTCGAGGCGCTCGGCAACCGCTACGGCGTGGCGCGCAGCCTCAACGGCCTGGGAGACGTCTCCCGCCTCCAGGGGGACGCCGACACGGCCACCCGTCGCTATCGCCGCTCCCTGACCATCCTCGAAGGGCTGCGCTCGGCCGATGCGATCTTCCCCCGGCTCAACCTGGCCTTGATCGATCTCGCCCAGCAGCGCTTCACCGCCGCCGAAGAAACGTTGCGCGAGGCCCGGGAGAGCTTGCAGCGGCTCGGCTGGGGCGGCCTCCTCGCCTGCGTCCACGTGGCCCTCCTCGCCTGCGCCGCGCAAGCGCGGGAGTGGCCGGCCTGGGACGACCATCTCGCCCTCGGCGAGCCGGCCCTGCGGCAGAGCGGGCTCCTCGATCCCGACGTGGCCTGGTGCGCCGAGCTCGCCGGCCGCCTCGCCGATTGGGCGGGCCAGCCGGCGCGGGCACGCGAGGCCTACGAGCTGGCGCTGGAGCAGTGGCGAGGGCTGGGAAACGCGCAGGGCGTGCAGCGGATCGAGCGGGCGGTGGCGGGGCTGTGAGGATCCTCGAAGATCACGCCGATTTGCCCTCCGAAGCCCTCACCTCCCCGGCCCTCCTCTCCCAGAGGGAGAGGAGGGAGCAAGAAAAAGAAAGAGAAATACCCTTTCTTTCCCCTCTCTCCCTCTGGGAGAGAGGGGCCAGGGGAGTGAGGGCTTCGGAGCGCATGCCGCCGAGAATTTCATAGACCCTCACCCTCCCGCTGTCAACCCTCGTAGCGCCGGATCCCCCGGGAACCTCCCCAGCGCGTAGCGCAGCAGCGACGCCGCCGAGCGGGAATCGTTGAGCACGCGCAGGGTCTTCACCGCTTCCGCGTAGGCGAGCGGCGTGGGATTGGCGTCGACCATCTGCTTGAGGATCAGGCTGACCTCGCCGCCGCGGCCGGTCAGGGCGTAGAGGATGGCGAGGCTCGAGTAGCCACGGACGCCGTCCGGAAAGAGCTCGATCTCCTTGCGGAAGGAGGCCTCGGCCCCGAGGGCGTCCCCCTGATCCGCCAGGATCTTGCCGCGGATCAGATTGAGGCCGCGGATCAGGTCGGTATCCTTGACCTCCCGCTCGTTGAAGGCGGCTTCGGCCTTGCGCACCATCTCCAAGGCCTGGTTGTCGTCCTTCTTGGCGTGGAGCACCTCGGCGAGGGTGATCAGCGGCCCCACCCGCAGGCTCTTGTCCTCCCCGGCCGCCCGCGCCTCGCGCTCCGCTTCATCCAGCTTGCCACGCTGCAGCGCGATCTGGGAGAGCATGCCGTGCACGAAGGACGGATGGGCGGTCATCGCCATCCGCGCGTGCGACTCGGCGTCGTCCAACCGGCCGAGATCGAAGAACAGGGAGGCGGCGGCGATGGCGATCTCCGGCGAGCCGTTCGAGATCTTCAAGCCCTGCCGGTAGGCGGCCAGGGCCTCTTCGTTGCGGCCCATGCGCTGCAGCGTCCGGCCGAGGAACTCCCAGGCGTCCACCATCTCCGGGTTCTCGGCGATCACCCGGCGGAAGGCGGCTTCTGCCTCGGGAAGTTTCTTCTCAGACGACAGACGGAAGCCGTCGCGGAGCGCGGCCAGGGAGCCGATCTTGCTGCGCGGCGACGGCAAGGGACCCGTGGTCTTGCCCGCGCCCGAGCCGATGTAGCCGAGGGCGGTCATGGCCCGGCGGGTCTCCTCGTCGACCTCGGAAGGGCCCTTGAGCGCGCGGTCGTAACCTTCCAGCTCCTGGCGCAGCGAGGCGTAGGCCCGCCGCTCCTCGCGCAGGACGTTCCGCGTCTCCTTCGGATCCTTCACCAGGTCATAGAGCTCGGGCTCGGGGCTGTCGATGTAGTGGTGCGATTCGTCGATCAGCGAGAAGAGCTCGCTCCAGCCGAAGTGGAGCCGCGGATAGAACGTCTCCGAGTAGATCCGCCGCGGCGGCACGTCGCCGGCCAGCAGCGAGACTCCGGGCATGACCTTCGGCACGTCGAGTCCGAGCAGGCCGAGCAGCGTGGGTGCCACGTCCAGCAACTGCACCGGCCGCTCGGTGGTGGCCCCGCCGCGCTGCGCTGCGGGGAGCTTCACCAGGAGCGGTACGTGGATGGCCTCGTCGTAGAGAAAGACGCCATGCTCGTCCTCGCCGTGCTCGCCGAGGCCTTCGCCGTGGTCGGAGAGGAGGACGATCAAGGCTTTGTCGTAGACGTCCAGCCGCCGCAGCTCGGCCACGAGCTCGCCCACGATGTGGTCCGCGCTGGCGATCTCGCCGTCGTACTTCGAAGCGAACTTCGAGGCGTAAGGCTCCGGCGGCGCGTAGGGCGTGTGCGGCTCGTAGATGTGGAAGAAGAAGAAGAACGGCTTGTCCTTGACCGACTCGAGCCAGGGCCGCGAGATGCCCAGCGTCTCGTTCCCCGGCCGCTGCAGGCCGCCGAGCCCGGTGCCGGTGCGGAACTCGATGCCGTCGTTGTAGAAGTCGAACCCGGTGTCCAGGCCGCTCTTGCCTTGCAGCACGTAGGCCGAGACGGCGCCGCCCGTGGCATAGCCGGCCTTCTTCAGGATCTCGGGGAGGAACGGCAGCTCGCCGCGGCCGATCTTCGCGGCGTCGAGCTTGTAGCCGACGTTGTCCCGCACGCCGTGGACGGCCGGCAGCACGCCGGTGAGCAAGGTCGAGTGAGAGGGAAAGGTGAGTGGCGTCGCGGAGTACGCCCGCGCGAAGAGGACCGAGTCCCGGCGCAAGTCGTCCAGGGCCGGCGTCTCGACCTCCTTGTAGCCATAGGCCGGCAGGTGGTCCGCCCGCAGCGTGTCGATGGAGATGAGGATCACCGGCGTCCCCTTCGGCACGTCCGGCGCGCCTGTATCTCCGGCGCGGTTGCAGGCGGCGAGGGTGAGTAAGACCCCTACAAAAACCACAATCCCAACGTAGGGGCGGGGCTTGTCCCCGCCTTCCTCGAAACCCGTATATCCACCAGGGCGGGGACAAGCCCCGCCCCTACGAAAACTGATCATGTTTCTTTCCTTTCATCACCTCACCCGCTCCAAAAACTCACGCGCCTTTGCGATATCCGCCGCATACTGGGCCGGCGGCGCTCCCGCCGCGAAACGCTCCAGCGCCTTGCGTGCCTGCTCCACCCGGCCGCGCTCGGCCGCCTTGGTGCCGAGGTTCCACAGCGCGTCCCAGAGGTCCGGCTTGAGGTCCACCGCCTTCTGCCAGGCGTCCAGCGCCGCGTCCTGCTCGCCGAGCTGATAGAGGGCCACGCCCAGGTTGTTCCAGGCGAGCGGCAGGCCGCGATTCAGCTCCAGGGCGCGCCGCGAGCGGTCCCGCGCCTGCGGCCAATGCCCGAGGCGGAGCTCGACGAGCCCGAGCTGCTCCTGCGCTTTCGGATCGTCGGCATCCGCCTTGAGGACCCGCTGCAGCACCTCGAAGGCCTCCTTCTGCCGCCCGGCGTCGGAGAGGGCGAGCGCGTAGGCATTGAGCGTCTGGGGATCGCCGGCCGCCGTCAAGGGCCGCAGGATCTCCACCGCCTCGCCCGCCCTGCCCACCTCCGCCAGGGTCAGCCCGAGCTGCCGCAGCAGGGAATCGCTGGTGGCGCCCAGGCTGCGCGCCTTCTGCATCGCCTCCAGGGCCTCCCGCGTGCGGCCCGCCTGCAGCAGCGACTGGGCAAGCAGCGAGTGGCCCAGCGCCATCGAGGGACGCGCCTGCACCAGCTCGCGCGCCGTCGCGATCGCCGGCTCGAGCCGGCCGCGCATGTAGAGATCGATCACCTCGTGGACCTTGGTGTCGAGGCCGATCAGGCGCTTCGGATCGTCCTCGGGGCCGTAGCTCGACCGCGCGGCGGCCGATCCCGAAATGTATCCAAGGCTGCGGAAGCGTGCCTCGTCTTCCGGCCTCACGTCCTCGCGCCGCGGCGGCCAGGCGGATTCCTTCGGCAGCGCGGCGAAGACCCCGCGCGCCGCCGCCCGCTCCCGATCGATCAGGTTGGTCGCCTCGCGCGGATCCCGCGGCAGGTCGTAGACCTCCGGCAAGGGCAGGGCGATGAACTTCCTGCCGCCGCGCAGCAGCCCGCGCAGCGGCGCCCAGCCGCGGTTCAGCGTCGCCGAGAGAGACTCGAAGTAGGAGTCCGCGCCCTCGGCGGCGGCGGGAGCGAGGAGCGACCGTCCGGGCCGCCGGAAGCCGGCGGGCGCCGGGGACGCGATCCCCGCGGCCTGCAGCACGGTCGGGAAGATATCCACGTGCCGCGCCGGCCGCGCGTCCCGGCCCGGCGCCACGCCGCGGCCCCAGAGGACCAGCGGCACCTTGAGCGTGGCCTCGTAGGTGAACAGGCCGTGCGTCTGCTCGCCGTGATCGCCGAGCGCCTCGCCGTGATCCGCGGTGACCACCACCAGGGCCGGCTTTTCCGTGCCGTTCAGAAACGGACCGAGCAGCGGTGCCAGAAAGGAGTCCGCGGCGGCCACCTCGCCGAGGTAGGGCTCGTCCTTGAACCTGGAGGCGAAGGGCTCCGGCGGCTCGTAGGAGGCATGCGGATCGTAGAGGTGGACCCACAGGAACCGCGGCTTGCCCTTCTGCGCGCGCCACCACGCCAGGGCGAGGCGCACCACCTCGTCGCCCCGCCGCTCGGCCATGACGAACTCCGCCTCGTTCGAGCCCTTGGGATAGCGATCGTCGTAGACGTCGAAGCCGCGGTCGAGCCCGAATTGCGAGTCGAGCGGGAAGGCTCCGACGAACGCGCCGGTGGCGAAGCCCGCGCCGTGCAGCACGGTGGCGAGCGTCGGCACCGTAGCGCCGAGCCGGAAGCCGCTGTTGTCGCGCACGCCGTGCTGGAAGGGATAGAGGCCGGTCAGGATGTTGGTGTGCGAGGGCAGCGTCACGACGTTGTGAGCATGGGCGTCCGTGAACACCCGCCCCTGCGCGGCGAGGCGGTCGAGCACCGGCGTCTGCGACCGCCGGTTTCCGGCGAAACCCGGTGCGTCGGCGCGCAGCGTGTCGATGGTGATGAGGACGACGTCGCGCCCGGCCGGCCGCGCCGGAGCCTTCGCCGGAGGCGCCGCGGCCACGAGCAGGAGGCCTGCGAGCGCGGCGGTCGCCGCGAACGTCCGGGGATGAATCACCCTCTCAGCCGCTCCACGATCGGCTGCAGCCGCTCCACCAGCGACGACAGATCCATCAGCTCCAGACCCATGCCGGCCAGCAGGTTGGCGCCGCCGGTGGAGTCGGTGCCGGGCTCGAAGCGCTGGACGACGCGAGCCCGGATCACCACCGCCTCGGCGAAGGCGACCGGCGGGTGCAGCTCGACGCTGACCGTTTCCTGCAGCCGCGCCGGATAGCGCGTCGAGACGAACAGCCCGCCCTGCAGGATGTCCCGCCGGTAGACCTCCAGGAACTCGTCGGGACCCGAGAAGCGGATGCTGAAGGTGCCGCCGGAGGCGGCGATCGGAGCGGTGCGGATGGGCGGCGCGGGAGTGGCCACCACCGGCCGAGTGGGTGTCCGTGCGGGCTTACGCGCGGAAGGCGCGGCCGGAGCCGGTTCGGCGGGTGCCGGTGCGGCGGACGGCTCCGCAGGCTCGGGCTCCGCCGCGTGCAGGTTGGGCGACGTCGAGTACGAGCCGCGGTCCGCGTTGTGAGGGATCTCCTCGGTCTGGCCGAAGGCCGCCGGGATCAGCTCGCGGACCAGCTCCTCCACCGAGAGGAAGCGCACCCCCATCCCCGACTGGGTGATGGCGGCCAGCTCGCTGCGCACCTTGCGCGCGTGCGCCACCACACCCTCCACCATGAAACCCCGGTCGCGGTCGATCACCTCCACCCGGATGCGGGTGCCGGAGGGCATCGGACTGTTGGTGGCGACGAACATCCCCGTCGTCGAGATGTTGGTGGTATAGCCAACGTAAGCCGTCGGCTCACTCTGTTTCCAGAAATGGACTTGAACGCGGCGGGCGCGGCGCGTGGCGCGGCGGCGGGACATCGCATCTATCTTATCGCGACCCTGCTAGCCCGGCGCTTCCGCACCGGGCTAGAGAAACGTCGCCCAGAGGGCGATTCGCTTCAGAGAAGCGACGTTTCGATAGGCCAGTGCGGAAGCGCTGGGCGAAAAGGGCGGTACGATCTGCCCATGGAGATCCTCGCCACCCCCCGCACCGGCTCGCTCACTGTCGCCGTCGGCGCCGGCGGCTCGGTGCGCCTGGAGAGCCGGCCGCGGCCGGAGCCCGGGCCGGGCGAGATGCTGCTCCGGCTGCGCTGCGCCGGCCTCTGCGGCACCGATCTCTTCAAGCTCCGCCACGCTACGGCGCCGGAGGGCTCCGTCCTCGGGCACGAGGTGGTGGGCACGGTCGAGGCCCTGGGCGCGGGCACCACCGGCTTCGCGCCCGGCGATCGCGTCGCGGTGGCGCACCACGCCGCCTGCGGCACGTGCGAGATCTGCCGGCGCGGCAACGAGCCCCTCTGCCCCGCTTTTCGCGACAACCTGCTGGCGCCGGGCGGCTTCAGCGAATGGCTGCTGGTGCGCGAGCGCGCGGTGCGGGAGGCCGCCTTCGGATTGCCGCCTCACCTCTCCGACGAAGCCGCCGTCTTCTTGGAGCCGGCGGCCTGCGTGCTGCGCGGCGTCCGTCACGCGCGGCTGCCGGAGACCGCTCTCGCCGGCTCCTCGCCCGGCTGCGCGGCGATCCTCGGCGGCGGCAGCATGGGGCTCCTCCACCTCCTGGCGCTGAAGGCGGTCCATCCGGAGCTGCGGGTGGCGGTCTGCGATCCCCTGGAAGAGCGGCGGGACCTCGCCCTGCGCCTGGGAACCGATGCGGCGGCACCTCCGGGACCGGCCTTTCAAGAGCAGATCGCCGAGCTGACCGATAGGCTCGGCGCCGACGCCGTCTTCGACACCGCCGGCGGAGCCGGACCCCTGACGGAGGCGCTCGCCGTCTCCCGTCCAGGCGGTGCCGTGGTGCTCTTCGCCCACGCCGATGCCGGCGAGCGGGCGGGCTTCGATCTCAACGCCTTCTTCAAGAGCGAGCGGCGCCTCCTCGGCACCTACTCCAGCTCGCCGGCCGATCTGCGCGAGGCCTTCCGCCTGCTGGTGACGCGGCGCCTCGATCCCTCGCCTCTGGTGACTCACCGGCTGCCGCTCTCCCGTTTCGGGGAAGCCGTCGATCTCGCGCGGGATCGGCGGGCTCTGAAGGTGCTGCTGGTCCCGGATGAGGGTTCTCAATGATTCCGATTCTTCAATGTAGGGGCGGGGGG
>JBIOVX010000207.1:0-2701 GCA_044868005.1 Thermoanaerobaculia bacterium
CGCTGACCGCGCCTGGGCGGGGACAAGCCCCGCCCCTACTTTCCTTTTCCACCCAATGGACCCGGTTCCTCACGGATAGTACCCGCGCGCCGTCCGCGCCTTGAGTCCCCCCTTCTTGAGCTTGATCTCGACCGGACGGAAGCCGCCGGCGGTGTTGAGGTCGGTGGAGTTGTAGGCCACCAGATAGCGGCTGCGCAGCTCGGTCTCGATCTGCTTGTAGATGCCCGGGAGCTCTTCAGGGTTGTGGGTGAAGAAGACGCGGCCGCCGGTCGCCTGGGTGAACTCCTCGAGCTTGGCGCGGACCGCGGCCTCGAAAGGCGGCAGGTTGAGGCCAATGGCGTAGATGGCGACGCCGCTGCGGCGGGCGTACTCCAGGGCGTCCTTGTACTTGATGTAGCTCGCGTTGTCGTCGCCGTCCGAGAGCAGCACGAGGGCGCGCTGCCCCTGGACGCCGCGGAAGTAGTAGAGGCTGTGCACCAGGGCGTCGTGGAGCGCCGTGTCGCCCACGGCCTGCACGCCCTCGATGGCCTGTACGACGGCGCCCACGTCGTCGGTGGGCGGCATCAGCAGGCTCGGGCGGCGGGCGAAGCTCACGGCGAAGGCCTTGTCCCGCGGCGTCAGCACGCCCTCCAGGAAGCCGGACGCCGCCTTCACCGTATCGACGAGCGAGCCCGCCATCGAGCCCGAGGTGTCGATGAGGACGCCGACGACGAGCGGCAGGTTCTGCACCACCTCGAACTTGGCGATCTCCTGCTTCTTGCCGTTCTCGTAGACCTCGAAATCGTCCTGCTGCAGGTCCTTGACGAGCTGGCCGGAGCGGTCGCTCACCGCCACGTACAGCTCGACGAGGTTGACGTCCACCTCGGAGGCGTACTGCGGCGCCCGCAGGTAGCGCGTGGCCTCGGCCCGCGTGCCGTCGTCGAGCGTGGCTACCACCGTGAGGTAGACGAGGTCCTCGTCCGTCGCGGTGACCTCGGCCTCCCAGGGCGGCGTGGTCAGCGAGACCACCGGCGTGTCGTTGACGCGGAACTCGACGCTCTGGATACGGCGCCCGTCGGGCACCACCACCTCGGCGCGCGCCCGGGCCTTGGCGCGCGGCTGCAGCCGGACGCCCTTGGACGGCGAGACGATGCGCACGTTGAACGAGCCGCGCGGTTGGTTGAGGATCACCTCGTCGGAGGCCACCAGCTTGCCTTCAGCGTCGTAGCCTTCGGCGCGCACGGTCTGCTCGGTGGGGAATTGCTCCAGCCGCACCTCGGCCGAGAACGGCTGCTTCGCGGTGGTGAGCTGGGGCTTGCCGTCGACGAAGAAGGTGACTTTCTGGATGCGCTCGCCGGTGACGATGGCCTCGGCCCGCCAGAGGCCCATCAGGATGTCCTGCGGCGGCGGCAGGAGCAGCAGGCTGTCCGCGCCGGCGGCGGCGGCGGCCGGCACCAGATCGCCCTTCGCGGCGCCCGCGGGCATCGGCTCCGGCGTCGGCTGCAAGGGCACCCGGAAGCTGCGGAAGATCCGCGCCTCGGCGCCGCCGGTCTCGTCGTGGACCTTGAGCCGCATGGTGAAGGTCTCTTTCGGCCGCAGCGGGCGGTCGATCGCCAGCACGAGCGGCTCGCCCGGCTTGGGAACGGGGAGCTGGAAGCGCAGGCGGAAGTCCTCGAAAGACCGGCCCTCCCCCTGCTCGACCATGCCCTCGACGATCAGCTTGACCGCCGGCTTCTCTTCCTTGGAGACCTCGAAGCCGGCGTCGGGCGGCAGGGTGACGAGGGCGCGGGCGACGATGCGCTGGCCCTCGCCGGCGGGGAACCGCATCTCCGCCGAGGCGATCTTCAGGTCCGCCGGCAACGCCGGCAGCTCGGTGGCCGAGGCCTTCTCGGCCCACACGGCGAGGTCGGCCGGCGGCGCGAGGAAGGAGGAGGCGTCCTTGGGCCGGAACGATCCGCGCCTGGCGTGGGCGCCGGTCAGCCCGGGGATGCCGGTGGTCTCGTCGACGTCCTTCGCCTCGTCGCAGTTCTGGAGATCGAAGCGCTTGGCGAGGAAGACCCTGCCCTGCATCTCCTCCCACTGCTCCAGCCAGTACTCCATCATCGGCGTGTAGAGGGCGCGCTTCGAGTCGCTCGGCACCCACAGGCGGTAGGGCTCGCCTTTGCCGGGAGTGAAGAGGAGCGCCTGCCGCTCGATCGGCTTGCCGTCGTTCCCCAGGCCCTGCCGGTAGGTCCAGATCTCCAGCGGCGTGAACACCGCGCCGCAGTCCACGATCAGGCGGTCGTCGGGCATGCCGTTGAGGAACATGAGCTGGGCTCGCGCATCGCGCGGCGAGAGGAACTGGTCCTCGATCAGCCGTTGCCGCCGCCCTACGCCTTCGCGCAGCTCGTTGGCCGGCGTGTGTGGAATGGGGTCCTTATCGAGGAACTCCTCGATCCACTGGCTCCGCGCGGCGGGATCGAGGCCGAGCAGCTCCGTGCGCTGCTCGGCGCTGAGGAGCAGGCCGGGCCCGTCCTGGAAGAAGGCGCGCTCCGCCTCCGGCCACAGGGTGGGGTCGTTCGGCGAGGAATTCTGGGCGGTCAGGGAGGAAAACGACAGCAGGGACAGCAGAGACAGCAAGCATAGAAACGACAAAATGCGGTATCGCACGCGCGGCCTCACTGCAGAGTCGGTGCCACCTCGACGGCGGGCACGTAGGCCCGCCGCTACGACCCGAAAAGGT
>JBIOVX010000208.1:0-10484 GCA_044868005.1 Thermoanaerobaculia bacterium
CCGGATACGAAGAGGGCGGGGACAAGCCCCGCCCCTACGTCCTGCCTCCTGTAAGAACAGTGAAGCCGCTACGTCGACTCGCTGTTGTCGCTCGGCCCGGTGCACTGCGGGTCCGCGGCGTCGATCAGGCCGTCGCTGTCGTTGTCGAACCCGTCGTTGCACTGCACCGTCGGCGGCGGCGGCGGCGTCGAGTTGTCGCCCTGGCAGGTGGTGTTCGGCGGATTGAGCACGAAGGCGTTGGTCAGCGTCGAGAGGCAGCCGGTGCCGTCGAGGTTGCGCACGGTGACGGTGATCGGCGTCGGCGTCAGCCGCGTGCCGCCCGGGATGCCGTCGCCGTTGCCGTCGCAGGGCTCGGTGATGAAGGTGAAGCCCTGCGGCGCGTTGGGCACCGTGACGGCGATGGAGCTCGACGAGTGGGCGCCGATCGGCGCCGAGCTGCCGTTGGCCGGATCGCCGAAGAGCACCTGGACGTTCGCCGCGAAGTTCTGGCCCGAGATCGTGACCGCCGCTCCGGGGGCGCCGCTGGTGGGGCTGATGCCGAAGATCTGCGGCAGCGGCACCAGGAAGTTGAAGCCGATGTCGGCGGTGTCGCCGTCGCCGGTCTCGATGTTGACCACGCTCACCTCGTCGCTGGCGATGATGCCGTTGACCGGGCACTGCGCCGGCAGCGGCGCCGCCGAGGTGCGGATGACGATCTCGGTGCCCGTCACCGAGAACACCGACTGGGCGACGCTGATGTTGGTGGCCGGGAAGTGGAAGGCCACGGCGACCGGATCGTCGAAGCCCTGGCCGTGGATGGTCACCAGAGTGCCGCCGAGATACGAACCGGAACCCTGGTCCATGGAGGTGATCAGCACGTCCGTGCCGTACTTGAACTGCTGGCGGCCGATGGTGCTGAAACCGGTGTTGACGTTCTTCACCAGCACGTTCACCACCTGGTTCTGCAGGTTCTGCCCGAAACCGCGGGCCGCCGGCGTGACGGCGACGATCTGGGTGGGGGTGACGGAGAGCACGGACGCCTCGACGCCGTTGAAGGTGGTGACGTCGTTGCCGGTGCCGAAGAAGACCTGCACCGGCGCCTGGAAACCGGCGCCGACGATGGTGACCCGCGTGCCGCCGTCGTTGGTGCCGGAGGCCGGCGAGACCGAGAAGATCTGCGGCTGGTCTATGCCGCCGCCCAGGGCGTAGGTGAAGCCGCGGTCGAGGGTGTCGGAGTCCTGGTTCGTCTCGTTGACGTTGATCGTCACCGTGACGCTCACCGCCGCCGTCTCCCCGACGCCGACGGTGACGCCGGCGGCGGCCGCGGAGGGCGTGGTGACCGTGATGCGGTTACCGCTGACCGAACGCACGGTCGCCGCGGCGCCGTTGAAGGTCACCCGCACCGGCTGCTGGAAGCCGCCGCCCAGGATGCTGACGGTCTCGCCCCCCTGCGGGCTGCCGACGCCCGGCTCGACGGAGGAGACGAAGAACGTCGCCGCCTGGCCGATGCCCACGTTGGTGCCGCCGGAGCCGCCGGCCACCACGGCGCGCACCGTGGCGTTGCCCGTCTCGGTGCCGGGGAAGAGCGTCGCCTGCGCGCGGCCGTTGATGAGCTGGAGCTGAATCGACTGCGGGCCGCCCACGCTGCCAAAGCCGCCGAGGGTGGTGGAGAGCGTCACCGGCGTGAGGTCCGCCGGCGGCAGGCCGTTGTCCGCGCGGTGCACGTCGACCGTGATGGTGCTCGAGTTGGTGCCGCCGGCGGTGAGCTGGCTCGGATTGGCCGTCACCGTCACGTTGAAAGTGACGACCGTCGGGGGAGGCGTGGGAGGAATCGGGGTGCCGCCGCCGCCGGAGGGCTCGGTCGGCGAGGAGGTGCATCCCAGCACCGCCGCCAAAGCGAACGCGGACGACAGGAGGAGAGCGTTCTTGAAGTGTCGCATAGCGGTGGCTCCTGCAGGTCTCATGGAAGGACGTCGATGGTAAACGTGGCCGGCTCCGTGACGACGTCGTCACCCGACAGCGTGCGGCCGAAGAAACGCATTCTCACGTCGAGCGCGATGACCGTGGACCCGGTCTCCCGGTCCACGCCGAAGTCGCGCAGATCCCGCAACGGCTGTTCAGCCGTCTGGCTGATCAGCAGGAAGTTGAGATTGTTGAACACCGCCGTGCTGTTGACCGGCACGACGCCGAAGAGCCCTTGCGTGAACGGCGGCGGCACCCGCGTGCCGCTGTCGCGGCGCCGGAAGGTGACCTCGTAGGACCGGATCTCGATGTCCATCAGAGAGCTCGTGGTGCCCGTCGGATCCTTGGCCACGTTGCGCAGCGTCAGGGAATCGATCGAGAACGGCACGCGGTTGGTGGCGGTGAGCTCGGAGTTGATCGAAACGGCCGCCGGCAGGCCGTCGAAGTCGCTGACCGTCAACAGCACGGTCCCTTCGCTCCGGTCGGTGCGCTCGCGGCAGCTCGCCAAGGCCAGGGCCGCCACCATCAGCAGCAGCAGCAGTAGGAGGGCGCGGTGATTCTTCATGGCATGGTCCGCTCCACTAGGGTTAGATCTTGATAATACGCGGCGTGATGAAAATCAAGAGCTCTTCGTTCTCTTCCGACCGCGTCTTGTTGCGGAACAGGTGGCCGATGATCGGAATGTTCGACAGGCCCGGGATCCGGTTGTCGCCGTAGTTGCCGGTGACCCTGTAGATGCCGCCGATCACCGCCGTGCCGCCGTCGCGGACCAGCAACTGGGTGCGCGCGTCCTTGGTGGCGATGGGAGCGTTGGTGGCGCCGGGAACCAGGAAGGCGTTCGCCGGCTCCTTCTTCGAGATGTCGATCTCCATCAGCACCGTCCCCTCGGCGGTGACCTGGGGCACCACGTCGAGCCGCAGAGTGACGTTGATGAACTGCACCGTCACCGTGTTGTTGAGGATCGTCTGCACCGGAATCTGCAAGCCGCTCTGGATCGACGCCCGCCGGTTGTTGAGGGTCGCCACCTTGGGCGCCGAGAGGATGGAGATCAGCCCCTCGTTCTCCGCCGCGCGCAGCACCGCGTCCAGGGTGAAGGTGTTGAGCACGTTGCCGAGCCGGATGCCGAGGAAATTGGCGGCGTTGCCGCCGGTGAAGACCCGGCCGCTGGCGGCGGCGTTGTTGGGGAACACCAGGCCGGTGGTGTTGCCGTGCGCGGCGTCCGCCACGGCGTCGACGCCCCAATCGATGCCGATGTCGCGGGTGAAGCGCTTCGTCGATTCGATGATCCGCGCCTCGATCATCACCTGCGGCTCGGGCTTGTCGAGCAGGTCGACGACGGAGAGCACGGCGTCCATGTTGGACGGCAGCTCCTTGATGATGACGGCGTTGGTGCGGCGGTCCACCACCACGCTGCCGCGCTGGCTGAGGATGCCGGCCGAGGCGCCGGACTTGAGCAGCCGCGACACCTCGTCGGCGTCGGCGTAGCTCAGGCGCTGGTAGACCGTGCGCAACTGGATGGAGAGCGCCTTGGCCGCGGCGAGCTGCTGCCGCTCGACCGCTTCCTGGCGCAGCACGGCGGTCGGCGCGATGCGCATGACGTTGCCGTCCAGCTCGTAATCCAGGTTGTTGATCTTGAGCACCTGCTCCAGGGCCTGGTCCCAGGGGACGTTCTCGAGCTCCGCCGTCACCACGCCGGTGACTCCCGGCTGCACGATGATGTTGAGGCCGCTGATCTGAGCGAAGGTGCGGATGACGTCCGTCACGTCGGCGTTGGTCACCTTGAGATCGATCGGCTCGCCGACGTAGACGCGCTGCTTCTCGGTCGGCGTTCCGGTCTGGAAGCTGCGCAGCGGCGAGGCGAGGCTCGGCGCCGCCTGCGTGACGTCCACCGGCGCGTCGCTCGGCGGCGGCGCGCCGGGCTGCGACCCCGCCGTGCTGGCCGGCGGCCGCGAGGGGGTGACCTGAACCTGGCCCTGGCGCGGCGGCGAGGAGGGCGCCGGCGCCGGCATCGGCGGCGCTTCCTCCGTCTCGATGGCCGGGGGGCGAGCCTGGGCCAGCGTCACGTCCGACGGCGGGGGCGCCGCCGGGCTCGGGCTGGCCGGCAGCGGCGAGGCGGGCGCCGGCGCCGGAGCCTCCGGGACGGCGACCGCCGGCTCTCCCGCCGACATCGGGAAGGAGACCACCAGGGCGTCCGTCGTGCGCTCGATCGCCGGCACGCTCGGACGGCGCAGGTCGAAGACGACGCGCGCCACCGGCGTCGGCGACGGCTTGAACTGGGCGACGCGGACGCGCTCCACGGTGCTGCTCGGCACCGCCATGTTGGTGCGCTGGCTGCGGTTGACGACGCCGTTGAGATCGATGACGAAGCGCTGGGGCTCGGAGAGGGCGAAGGTCGAGTACGGGAACTCGCCGTCGCCGGAGATGCGGATGACCGCGCCGCCGTCGGCGGCCAGCACCTCGATGTTGTCCAGGCGCGTGGCGGCGGCGCCGGCGGGCGCCGGCGCGATCGCCGGGCGGTCGGCCGTGCCGGCGGCTGCGGCCGCCTCGGACGGCGCGGCAGGCGCCGGGGCCGCCGTCTCGGACGCGGCGGCCGGCGGCGGAGCGGCGGCGGGCTCCTCGCCGAGCGGCTCGAAGGCGAGCTTGGCCTCGCCGACCGGCATGAGCTGGATGCGCAGCCCGGTACCCTCGGCGGCGATCGAGTGCTCCGCCTCCTGGCGGGTGGCGATCACCAGCCGGGTCAAGGGCCGGCTGCCCTCCTCGCTCTTCTCGATGTCGACCGCCGAGATCAGCCCTTCCTGGGGAGCGAGGTCGGCGAGGCCCGGCCCGGGGACGGCGTTCGGCAGCTCGACGACCACCCGGCCTTCGGCGTTGCGGAAACTGGTCCACACCAGCGGCCCGCTCGCCACCACGTCGACGAAGGTCTCAGGCGCGCCCTCGCGCAGATCCAGGCTGCGGATCTCGACCGCGCCCGGCTTGGTCTCGACCGCGGCTTCCCGCGCGGACACGGGGGCCGCCTCGACCACGCGCGCCGGCTTGGAGGCGGTGCAGCCGACGCCCATGGCCACTATCGACACCGCCGCCGAAGCGACCCAACGCTGCCAGCGTGCGCTCCGTCTTCTCATGACGACATCTCCCTTATCCCTTAGCAACTCGCCTCCCGGCACGGGGTTAAGCCCGCGGCTAGGAAGGACTCAGGCTCTTGACCACCTCGCGAAACGGCTTGAGGGCGGTCGGATCCTGCACGATCTGTTTGAACACCACCTCGTTCCTGCTGATGCTCACCACGTCGCCGTCGTAGAGCTGGTCCCCCTCCTTCAGCAGATAGCTCTTCTTCTGGTTCGCGGCCACCACCTGGGCCACGAAACCCTTGCTGGTGCGGAAGATCCCCGTGAGATCGATCTCGTCGATCAGCAGCCCCGGAATGCCCTCCGGCCGCGGACCGCGAAACTCGGGGCGGTCCGGCGCCGCCAGCAGCGACTTGAAAGGATCGCGCCGGTTGCCCGGGTCGTACGAGAAGGTGCCTCCCGAGAGCACCTCCTCCTCGCCCTCCAGGATCTCGTCGATGTTGCCGAGCTCGCTCTCCGGCGAGGTGGCCTCCTCCCCCTGCCCCTGCTGCTGCCCCTGCTGTGGCTTCTCCTCCGGCTTGGGCGGCGGCTGCTGCTGACCCTGGGCCTGCGCCCGGGCGGCCCACGCCGCCAGCGCGACGAGGAGGAGGAGCAAGCTCGCGGGTTTGAGGATGCGCCACATCAATCGGGTCCTCCGGGGGGCGGGGCGCCCGGCTTGACGCCCGCCGCGGGACCCGGCGGCGGGGCCGCGGGCGGAGCGGCGGCCGCGGCCTCCGGCGGCGGCTCGGGTTCCGGCTCCTTGTAGACGAAGGTCTTGGCCGTGAAGGCGGAGCTGATGGTGTGGGTGCCCGCGGTCTGCTGCAGCGCCCGGATCTCCAGGTCCTCGATATTGATGATGCGCGAGAAGCGGCTGATGCGGTCGAAGAAGAGGGCCAGGTTGTGGTAACCCGCCTCGACGTTGACCTTGATCGGCCACTCGCTGAAGAACTCCCTGTCGGTGAGGATGTCGGGAGCGAAGCGCTTGAGCGAGAAGTCCCCCTGCTCGGCGAGCGAGCGGATGCGCCGCATCAGGTCCGGCGTATTGCGCCGCGCCGGCAGGATGCGCAACAGCTTGTCGAGCTCGAGCTCGAGCTGCCGCACTTCCTCGCGGAACTTCGGCAGCTCCTGGCGGGCCGCCCGGCCTTCCTGGATCTTGGTCTGCAGCTCCGCCAGCTTCGCCTCCAGGTTCTCGTACTCCTGGGTCTTCGGAGTCACCAGGCGCCAATAGCCCACCGCGAACAGCAGAGCGCCGATCGCCAGTCCCAGCCCCAGGCCGAAATACCAGGGCCTGCCTTCGAGTCCCGTCTTGAGCGCCACCGGGGCCTGCCCTCCTTAACCCGACGTCGCGGTGCCGGCCGCCGGCGCGGCACCGGGCTCACCCTCCGCCGGCTTGGCGTGGGTCGCGAACGAGTAATGGAAACTGATCAGAAAACTGTAGATGCCGCCCTGCTGCTGCTCGGTGATCTTCAGCGTCGGCTCGTCGAACTCCGGCACCTTGTCGAGGTTGTCGATGAAGTTGGCGACCGCGTTGGTGTTGAAAGCGCGGCCCTCGATCTCGATGGTGTCGGTGGTCATCTTCAGGCGGTCCAGCCACAGCAGCTCCGGCAGCGCGCGCGAGATGTAGTCCATCACCCGCACCGGCCCGCGCTGGTTCGCCTTGAGATCGTTGATGATGCCGATCTTGCGCTCGAGCTCGGCCTTCTTCGCCTTGTAGTCCTCGACCTCCTTGATCACCGAGGCCAGGGCGTCGACCTCCCGCTGCGCGGCGGCCACCTCCTGCGTCTTCGCCTCCACCCGCTTGTCCCAGATCCACCAGGCGAGCGCCAGGGCGATGACGCCGAGGAGCAGGCCGATGCCGAGCATCCACTGGCCGACGTCCTGCCCCTCCAGCCGCAGGGCCGCCGGCACCTTCACCTTGCGCACCGCCGCCGGCCGCTTGCCCTCCGAGAGCAGGTTGATCTTGATCATCGGCCTAGTCTCCCGCCTTGCGGATGCCGAGACCCACGGCCACCGCCATCATCGGCGCGATCGAGCGCAGCCATTCGCCGTCGAAATCGCTCTCCTTGAAATGGATGCGGCGCAGCGGGTTCATCAGCTCCGTGGGCACCTGGAAACGCTCCCGCAGCACCTGCAGCAGGTTCGGCGTCAGGGCGCAGCCGCCGGAGATCACCAGCTCGTCGACCGGGCCTTCCGAGGACGTGGCGGAGAAGAAGTCGAACGTCTTGCGGATCTCCGACGCCATCTCCGCCGACACCGCGTCGAGCACCGGCCGGGCGTCGGCGGGCGAGTAGCGGTCCACCGCCTCGCCCTGTTTCAGCGTCTCCGACTGCGCGAACGAAAGGTTGAACTCGCGCTGCAGCGCCTCGGTGAACTGGTTGCCGCCCAGCGAGATGTCGCGCCAGAAGACCGTGCCGCCGCGCGCCAGGATGTTGATGTTGGTGACCCCCGCTCCCATGTTGATCAATGCCACGACCTTGCGCGGATCGAGCTCGTAATTGACCTCGTAGGCGTTCTGCACGGCGAAGACGTCGACGTCCACCACCGTCGGCGTCTTGCCGGTCTGGCTGATCACCGACACGTAGTCGTTGACCTTGTCGCGCTTGACGGCGACCAGCAGGACCTCCATGTTGTCCCGCCCGGGCTCGCCCTCGGAGAGCACCACGTAGTCCAGCCGCACGTCGTTGATGTCGAACGGGATGTACTGCTCGGCCTCCCACTGGATGGAGTCCGCCAGCTCCTCTTCCGCCATCGCCGGGAGCTGGATCTTCTTGATGATGACCGAGTGCCCGGAGAGCGACGTGGCGTAGCTCGTGCCCTTGACCTTGGTCTGGTCGTTCAGCCGGTGGATGGCGTCCACCACCAGCGACGAGTCCATGATCGAGCCGTCCACGATGGCCTCCGGCGACAGCGGCTCGACGCCGAGGCGTTGCAGATGGAACTCTCCCTTGCGCTCCTTCAGCTCGACGAGCTTGATCGCCGAGCTGCCGATGTCGAGGCCCACCACACCCTTCTTCGTTCGGGAGAAGAGCACGTTCAACTCCTCAAAGCCCAACGTTCAAGGCAACTTACCTGCTGAAACTTAAAGCTTCGCTGGAAGCTACCACCCTCAAGCGTCGGTGTCAAGACGCTCATGCATCTATGGCTATATTGACCAGTTCGGGAACTCTACACCCAGCCGAAAGCGGTTGCAAGCCCCCTATCTCGCGGTGCCGCCGAGACTTGAAGCGGCTCGCCTGCTTCCCCCCTGCATGACGAACGAATCCCGGCACCTGCTGCAAAGTCCGCGGAAGGGGAAGATTCCCCCGCGAGCTTCAGTGCGGCGCCGCTTCGACGATGGGCTGCTCCCATCCCACCTGCACCTCCACCTCGGTCAGGAACAGAGGCGCGAGCGAGAACGAGCCGAGGTAACCATGCGAGGTTCCTTGGCTGGCCAGAGCCTCGGAGGTTGCCGTAGCAAGAAAGACGTCGTAGTTGCCCGGCGCGAGGCCGGCGACGGTGAGCCGTCCCAAGCCGTCCGTTTCGGCGGGGAGCTGAAGCAGGCCGAGGTGGGAGGCGATGGCGTCTCGGGGCAGAACGACGCCGTCTCTGCGCAGGATCAGGTTCGCCTGCGTGAGAGGGTTGCCATCGCGGTCCTTCACGGTGATTCCGAGGGCTGAGGGGGCCAGGGCACAGGAGAGATACGCTTCCTGCTCAGGCACTACGGCGAAAGCGGCGAGAGGACATCCAGGACCGCTGACGACCAGGTCCACGGTGCCGGACTCGGCGATCTGGATCTCGAAGGAGCCGTCCGGGCCGGTGAGCGTCGTTGCAATGCGCTGCGTCACCTCGCCTGTAAGGGAGGCGTAGCTCGCGACCCACGCCTGCGCCACGGGAGCACCCGCTGCTCTGGTCACGACCCCTCGAATCGACCTTTCTTTGCGCAGCACCAGCTTCAGAGGACCTACCGACTTACCGGAGACGAAGTCCAGCGCCAGGGGCTCGGTCGAACGGTAGCCTTCGCGATGGGCTTGGAGGACGGCGGGCCCGCTCGTCACCATCGGAAACTGGAAGGTTCCATCCGCACCCGAGAAGGCGACCCGGGTGTTCGTATTCTCCGCGCCCTGCCAGCGCAGGACGACCGCCGCGCCTTCGACTGCTTTGCCCGCCTGGTCCTCCACGGCTCCGGAAACGCTCGCCTCATCGAGTTGGAAGTCGACCACCTCCTCAGGCGGCTCCAGATCCTGCCACTTCGCGGTGGCCGGGGTGCCTTGAGGAGTCGTCAGGGAAAGGCTGTACTTGCCCGCCGACCACAAGGTGGCTTCATATTCGCCCTCTTCGTCCGTAGTGGCGGTAGCGACCGCATCCTCGCTGCTACGCCGAGGGATGACTGCATCGTCGCTGAAAATGTTCACGAGGAACCCCTGGGCTGGTTTCGTGCCGAGCCGGGCTGAGCCGTGTAGCCGGATGGGCGTCAGATCCATCCTGACGCCGGTTTCCTGTCCGGCTACGACCTCAACGTCCACGTCGCTCCGGGCAGCTCGCGCCGGCAAGGACACCCGCAGGATGTAGCTGCCAGTGGCGAGAGACTGCGTTAGGCAGGTCCCGCTGGCGCCGGTCAGGCCATGAAACAGGATTTCGGGAGGCGGGCGCTTGCCTGCAGGACGGCGGGTATAGCGCACGATCTCGCAGCTAACTCCTGCCGCGGGTCGACCTTCCAGGTGCACAGTTGCCCGCACCCTGCCCCCGATCTCCAGGCTGACGGCCTGATAAGCGAAGGCTCCGGGGCTCGCAAGCAACCCTCGCACCGCTTGCTCGATATGGCCAGGATGACGGATCGCGGCCTCCATCATGGCGTCCGTCAGTCCGGAGAAGAGCGCGAGTCCGCGACGCTCCGTCTTCGCCGCGTGCGCCGCAGCGGACGCGTGCGAATATCCGGGGATGCCGCGCAGAGCGACCGACGCCGCGGAGACGGGCTTCTTCGACTCGGAATCCACCACGCGAAGCACGAGGGACCAGCCGGGCCGCGAGGTGAATCTCAGGTTGTGATGGCCGCCCGGCGCAAACGCGACGAGTTGCAGGTCCGGGGCGGAGCCAGCTTGTGACAACGAGGCGAGAAAATCTCCAGCCGGGACTTTGACCGCTCCCTTCTCGGGAAGGTCGGTACGATAGGCCCGTTTCCGCAGGTCAGGATCATCGAAGGAATAGAGACTCAAGACCAGAGGCGCCTTTCCAGGCTGCCGCACTTGGAGAGCCGCTTTACGCGCTACGTGGAGAGGCTGCGCCTCGGAGGCCTTACGGTGGGCCTCGCGCTCCGACACCGAAAGAGGCCCGTAATCGGGGCCTTCGAGCTTGAGGGAGCGAAGCTCGGAAGGGAGGACCAAGTCCGCACCCGGCATGACAGTGACGCAATCCTGCCGGAGGTCGATCTGAAAGCAAGCCTCGACAGGGCTCGCCAGCGGC
>JBIOVX010000209.1:0-9578 GCA_044868005.1 Thermoanaerobaculia bacterium
AGTAGAACGCCGTCGCCGAGTTGTTGGCGGCGATCTGGGCGTTGAGCTTGGCGTTCTTGGTCTCCAGGTCGGTGAAGTCGCTGACGTCGGAGATGGTCAGCAGGTCCACCTTCTGGCGGCCGTAGGAGCCCCAGATCCACAAGCGGTCCTTGACGATCGGGCCGCCCACCTCAGCGCCGTAGTCCTTGACGCTGACGATGCGGTTGCCCTGCTTGAAGGTGGGGACCGGTTTGCCGTTGGTCAGCAGGCCGAGCTGGAACTGCTGGAGCTGCGTCAAGATCTGGCCGCTGCCGGCCCGGTAGAGGCACGGGTGCGCCGCCGAGCACTCGCTGGCGGACAGGTCGCTGTCCTCGAACGAGGTGTCGGACTGCCGGGCCTCGTCGGAGTTGTAGTAGCGGCCGGAACCGCGCCACTCGTTGGTGCCGCGCTTGGTCACCATGTTGAGGACGACGCCGCCGGTGGCGATCGTGGTGTCGGAGCCGCCGGTGGTGACCTGCATCTCTTCGAAGGCGTCGAAGTCATAGTACGCCGGCGAGGAGCCGAGGGCCGCCATGTCGGTGATCACCACGCCGTCCACCGCCCAGATGGCCTGATCGCCAGAGGAGCCGGGACCGACGTACTGCGACTGCTGGCCGCTCTCGTTGCCGCCGACGTTGATGCGGTCGGTCAGCACGCCGGGAGTGGTCTGCAGGATGGCCCAGGGGTCGCGCGCCGTCGGGATCTTCTCGAGCTCCGTCGAGTTGACCGTGGCGCCGGTGGAGATGCGCCGCTCGTCGAGCAGCGGGCTCTCCGCCGTGACCGTGATGACGTCCTCGACCGCCGCGTTCATCGTCATGTCGAGGTTGGTGTTGCGCCCGACGTTGATGGTGATGTTCGGATAGTCGAGGGTGGAGAAACCCTCCAGCTCCGCCTTGAGGGCGTAGCTGCCAGGGCCCAGACCCAGGAAACGGAACTGCCCCTGGGCGTTGGTCACCTGCACCTGCGGCGCGCCGCCGCCGGTGAGGGTCATGGTGACTCCAGGCAGCGCCGCCCCCTGGTCGTCCTTGACGGTGCCGTAGAGGTTGCCGCTCTGCAACTGGGCGAAGGCGGTGCCGCCGACGACCAGCAGCAACAACGCGGCGACGGCTACGATCCGTCCCCTAAGGTTGATGCTCTTCATTTCGATAAACCTCCCGTTTGGTGGTTGTAGGCCGCCGCGAACGTTCGCGGCAGCGGCAAGAAAAGACAGCCGTGTGAAAGCCGCTGGACTCTGTGCCGTGCACCTCCTCTCCGAACTGAGGCATTTGGAACTGCTTTGAACTCATAACTCTAGTCAACTGTCCCATCCCCGGTCAAGCAAGCGGGGTGCCACTCGCGACAGAGGCTGTGGAAGGCGAACCAACTCCTTTCTGTTCAATCCTTTACCATGATGTATGCCGCAGCAGGATCGAGGGCTGATCCAGTCCCTTGAACGGGGTTGATTCAAATTCTTGAAGCGCGGACTGGGAGGGCGCCGTTCGACGCCGCGGCCAGGTGACGCGCTGGCCCGCATGGGATAAGGATTTTCGCCCGTCGCGACCTTGCCGCAGGAATCCGCTCCGGCCCATGGCACGTTCCCTGCTGCGGGGGTCCGTTCGTCCCGGGTCCCTGTTATATTGAAAGGCGCCATGATGCGGAAGATTTCTCTGGTCCTGCCGTTGCTGGGAGTGGTGCTGGCCGCCGGCTGCTCCGAGTACAAGCTGTTCGATTCGGTGGGCTTCCTGCGCCAGCAGTACGCCAAGGAGATCGGGCCGCAGGCCGCCGCGCAGGTCGAGGTCCCCTTCGAGCTCGACGACCACATCCGGCACGAGCTCGACAAGATGCAGAGGATCCCCAGCGAGCTGCGCAAGATCAATCAGGTCAACGCGTTCATCTTCGACGGCCTGGACCTGCAGTACTCGCTGACCCCCACCCGCAACGCGGTGGACACCTACCGCACGCGCGAGGGCAACTGCCTCTCCTTCGTCAACCTCTTCGTCGGCGTGGCGCGGCACGTGGGCCTCAATCCCTACTACGTCGAGGTCACCGACCTGCAGAAGTGGAACCATCGCGACGGCATGGTGGTCAGCCAGGGCCACATCGTGGCCGGCATGTACCTGGACGGCATCCTGCGCACTTTCGACTTCCTGCCCTACCGGCGCAAGGCCTACCGCGACTTCAACCCGATCGACGACCTGACGGCGGCGGCGCACTACTACAACAACCTCGGCGCCGAGGCGCTGCTCGGCGGTGACCTCGGCCGCGCGCGGGAGCTGCTGACGACGGCGACGCGGATCGCTCCCCGCTTCGACAAGGCGGTCAACAACCTGGGCGTCGCCGAGTCGCGCAGCGGCCACCCGGAGAAGGCGCTGGAGATCTATCACCGCGGGCTCGAGATCAAGCCCGACGACTCGACCCTGCTCATCAACATGGCGCGCTCGCTGCAGCAGCTCGGCCGCCAGTCCGAGGCCAGCGAGCTGCTGGCGAAGATCGAGGGCATCAACACCACCAATCCCTTCTTCTTCGTCTATCAGGGGGAGGTGGCGCTCTCCCGCGGCCAGACCGAGAAGGCGCTGGACTACATGGCGCGCGCGCTGCGCCTGGACAGCGAGCTGCCCGAGGTGCACCTCGGCCTGGTCAAGGTCTATCTCGCCATGGGCGATACGCAGAAGGCGCGGCACCACCTGGGGCGCGCCCTGAAGCTGGACGCCACCAACCAGGACGCCCTCCAGTACGCCCGCCTGCTGGGGCAGTGAGCAGAACCTGCTCTTCCCGGCCGGGCACTCACCGTCCGGGCCGCGGCGCCGCGGCCCGGAGCTGTACGGAAACCCGCTCCGGTAGTACCATGCCAAGGTTGTACAAGGAGGCCGCGATGAGCGCGCTCGAAGTCGTCCGTCACCGTTTTCCCCTCCACCTCGCACTGCTGCTGCCGCTGCTGCTCGCCCCGCCGCTCGCCGCCCAGAAGCCGGCCGCCCAGCGGCCGACCTTCGAGGGCGCCTCGCAGGTGGTGGCCGTCGAGGTGCCGGTGAACGTCATCGACCGCGACGGCCAGCCGGTGCGCGGGCTTGACCGCGACGACTTCCAGGTCTTCGACGGCAACGAGCTGCAGACCCTCACCGGCTTCGAGGTCATCGACCTGAAGATGGTGCAGAGCGAGTCCGGCGCCGCTCCGGCGCCGCCGGTGGAGAACCTGCCGTCGGGGGCCCGGCGGCATTTCCTCTTCCTCTTCGACCTGTCGTTCTCCAGCCCGACGTCGGTGCTCAAGGCGCGGCTGGCGGCGCGCGACCTGGTGCTCAACGCGCTGCACCCCACGGACCTCGCGGCGGTCGCCACCTATTCGCTGGAGAACGGGCCGAAGCTGCTGGTCACCTTCACCCCCGACCGTTCGCAGCTCGCGCGCGCCATCGACACGCTCGGCTACCGCGAGGCCCTCGACGCGCGCCGGGTCGATCCCCTGCGCTTCATGATCGATCCGCCCACCGAGGGGACCAGCGGCAGCAACTTCAACACCGAGGGAACGGACCTCTCGCAGCAGCGCGACCAGGCCATCCGCGATTACCTGAAGTCGCTCGCCTTCGCCGCCGAGCGCGCCGAGCGCGCTTTCGAGGTGGGGCGGATCTCCTCCTACTCCCGCTCGCTGGGCGACATGGCCCGCACGCTCAACGCCATCAAGGGCCGCAAGAACGTCATCCTCTTTTCCGAGGGTTTCGACAGCCGGCTGCTCATCGGCCGCGAGACCACGGACCAGGACACCGAAGAGGACAACTTGAACATCGCCTTCGGCGAGACCTGGAAGGTGGACAACGACCAGCGCTACGGCAACACCGGCCTGCAGGGGGACCTCAACCGCATGCTCGACGAGTTCCGGCGCGCCGACTGCGTCATCCAGGCGGTGGACATCGGCGGCCTGCGCGCCGGCGCCGATCAGCGGTCGCGGCCGAGCGGCCAGGAGGCGCTGTTCTACATCGCCAACGAGACCGGCGGCGAGCTGTTCAAGGACGCCAACAACCTCCGCCAGCCGCTGGAGCGGGTGCTCGAGCGCACCGGCGTGACCTACCTGCTGACGTTCGAGCGCTCGGATCTCAAGCTCGACGGCGCCTATCACCGGCTGCGGGTGAAGGCGAAGCTGCCGTCGGGGGCCCGCCTCTCGCACCGCGCCGGCTACTACGCGCCGCGCCCGTTCAAGGAGCTCGATCCGCTGGAGAAGGGGCTGCTCGCCTCCGACGGCATCGCCAGCGCCGTCGCGAAGCGCGACGTGGACCTCAACGTGCTGGCGGCGGCGTTCCGCGCCGGCGAGACGCTCTCCTACGTGCCGGTGATCCTCGAGATCGGCGGCCGCAGCCTGCTCGCCGGGCAGAAGGAGAACAAGCTCAACGTCGAGATCTACAGCTACGTCAGCGACGCCGAGGGCCGCATGCGCGACTTCTTCAACCAGCGCGTGGCGCTCGACATCGGCAAGAACCGCGCCGCCATGGAGGCGGGCGGCATCAAGTACTACGGCCACTTCGACCTCGAGCCCGGCAACTACCAGGTGCGGGTGCTGGTGCGCAACGGCGAGACCGGCCGTACCGGCGTGCAGACGGTGCCGGTGGAGGTGCCCACCTACGCGCAGAGCGGTCCCGTGCTGCTGCCGCCCTTCTTCATGGAGGACCGCCAGAAATGGCTGCTGGTGCGCGAGCAGGAGGGCGGCGGCGGCCTGCAACAGTCGGTCGTCTATCCGTTCACCGTCGGCGGCGAGCCCTACGTGCCCGCCGCCCGTCCGGTGCTGGCCCGCGAGAAGCCGGCCCGGCTCTGCCTGGTGGCCTACAATCTCGGCAAGGGCGACCTCGCCGTGCAGGGACGGGTGACGGCGGCCGACGGCAAGGCGTTTCTGGCCGGCCGGCTGTCGAAAGTGGAGCGCACGGCCACCGGCATCCAGGGGCTCGACAAGCTGGTGGCCACCTTCGATCCGGCGGGGCTCAACGCCGGCGATTACGTGCTGCAGGTGGCGGTGACGGATCCGGCGACGGGGCGCAAGGAAGCCAGCTCCCTGCCGTTCCATATCTATTGAGAATTTTTGCCGTTGGCGGTCTTGCAGTCATGAAGATGAAGCGGGGGCAGGCCCCGGGCCGGCGGTCCGGGGCGGAGGGGCTCAGCATGGGCAGAAGGACGCTGTTGGGGTGGCTCGGCGCCGCGGTGGCGCTGGCCTGCGCCGCCGCGCCGGCTGGGGGCCAGACCTTCGCCGGCACCGCCGAGGTGGTGGAGGTCGAGGTCCCCGTGCAGGTCGTGCGCGACGGCCAGCCGGTGCGCGGCCTGACGGCGGCCGACTTCGAGATCTACGACGGGCGCAAGAAGCAGACGGTCACCGGCTTCCACGCCGTCGATCTCGCCAGCGCGGGGGCGGCCGCCCTGCCTCTCGCCGGCCGCCGGCAGTTCCTGCTCTTCTTCGACCTCGCCTTCTCCGATGCGCAGGCGATCGTCAAGGCGCGCGAGGCCGCCCGCGAGCTGGTGCTCAAGGGAGCGCGCTCCGCAGACCTGGTCGGGGTGGCCACCTACAGCGCCGCCCGCGGACCCCAACTCGTGCTCGGCTTCACCTCCGACCGCCGGCAGGTGGACTCGGCCCTCGAATCCCTGGGCCTCGTGCGCAGCGAGCCCAACGATCCCCTGCGGCTGGTGGTGGCGCGCGGCGGCGCCGGGGGCCGCCCTCTCCTCGCCGAGCGCTCCCTGGAGGAGGTCTCCGCGCACAACGACGCCCTCGTCAGCCAGCTCGGACCCGAGCAGGCCAACCTGGGCCGCGAGGCCAACCGCTCGGCGCAGACCGCCGCGGTGACGGCGCTGACGCGGTCCGTCTCCGGCTTCGCCCACATGCTCGCCGCCATCCCCGGCCGCAAGCAGATCGTCTACTTTTCCGAGGGCTTCGACAGCTCGCTGCTCACCGGCTCCGGCGGCGCTTCCGCGTCGGGGGCCAGCGGCGGCGGCAGCATCCAGACCGGCAGCGAGGACCCGACCGCCGCCGCGGACCGCGGCGTCGGCTCGAGCGAGCCCATCCTCGGCAGCACCGACGAGAGCTTCGGCAGCTCGCGGTCGGTCAACGAGGTGGAGCGGATGCTGGAGGAGCTCCGCCGCGCCGACTGCGTCATCCAGGCGGTGGACATCGGCGGCCTGCGCGCCGGCGGCGAGCAGCGGGCGACGCGCACGGGCGGCAAGGACACCCTGGTGACCCTCGCCCGCGGCACGGACGGCGAGCTGTTCGAGAGCTCGAACGAGCTGTCGGCGGCGATGAGCGGCATCCTGGAGCGCACGAGCCTCACCTACGTGCTGTCGTTCCAGCCGGAGAGCGTCAAGCCCGACGGCTCGTATCACCGGCTGCGCGTGGAGCTCAAGAACGCGCCGCGCGGCACCCGCCTCTCCTACCGGGCCGGCTATTACTCGCCGAAGCCCTACGCGTCGCTCAACCCGCTGGAGAAGATGTTCGAGACCTCCTCGCGGGTGATGGGCGGAGTGGACTCGGGCGCCATCGGCAGCGCGGTGCTGGCGGCGCCCTTCCGCGCCGGGGCGGACCGCGCCTACGTGCCGGTGCTCATCGAGGTGGACGGGCCGGCGTTGCTCGCCGGCAAGCCGCAGGGATCGCTGCCGGTGGAGATCTACGTCTACGCCCTGGACGCCGGCGGCGCCATCCAGGACTTCCTCGTCCAGTCGCTCGGCCTCGACGTCGCCAAGGCGGAGCCCGTGCTGCGCCAGAGCGGCCTCAAGTTCTTCGGCCATCTCGACCTGCCGGCCGGCGAGCACTCGCTGCGCACGCTGGTGCGCAACGGCGCCACCGGCGCCTTCAGCCTGCGGGTGGTGCCGCTCACGGTGCCTTCCTTCACCGCCGGCCCGGTGCTGCTGCCGCCCTTCTTCCCCGAGCCGGCGAACCGCTGGCTGCTCAGCCGCGAGACGCCGCGGGGGCCGCAGGTCTCCTATCCGTTCATGGCCCGGCAGCAGCCGTTCATCCCGGCGTCGCGGCCGGCGCTCGCCCCGGGTGAGGAAGTTCCGCTGTCGCTCGTCGGTTACAACCTCGGACCGGGAGAGCTCAAGGCCGAGGGCCGCATCCTCACCCGCGACGGCCGCGAGGCCGGCAGCGGCGAGGTGCGGCTGCTGGAGCGCGAGAGCGCCGGCGGCACGGACCGCCTGGCGGCGGTGTTCAAGCCGCCGAAGCTGGCGCCGGGCGAGTATTCCCTGCGGCTGTCGCTCTCCGGTCCTTCCGGCTCCGTCACGGCGAGCGGCGCGCCCTTCGTGGTGAGCGCCGGGCGCTGATCGGTGGTACCGTTATGGGGACTTTTTCTTCTTCTTCTCGCTTGGGAGGTTTCATCTTCGAGGGCTGAAAGGACGATGCATGAACAACCGTAGCCGCCTGCAATCTTTGCTCCCCTGGCTGGGCGCCGCCGCGCTGGCGGCCATCGCTCCGAGCCTTTGCTGCGGGCCGGCCGCCGCCCAGCAGACCTTCGCCGGGGCCACCGAGGTCGTGGTGGTGGAAGTCCCCGTCCAGGTGGTCAAGGACGGCGAGCCCGTCCGCGGCCTCACCGCCAACGACTTCGAGGTCTTCGACGGGCGCAAGAAGGTGCCGGTCACCGGCTTCGAGGTGCTGGACCTCGCCGTCTCGGCGCCCGCGGGGGCCGCGGCCGAGGCGCAGATCCCGGCCTCGGCGCGCCGCCACTTCCTGATGCTCTTCGACCTCACCTTCTCCGAGCCCAGCGCGCTCACCAAGGCGCGCGACGCCGCCAAGGACGTGGTCAAGACCCTGCACCCGACCGATCTCGTGGCGGTGGCCACCTACAGCTCGATGCAGGGGCCGCAGCTCGTGCTCGGCTTCACGCCGGACCGCCAGCAGATCATCGCCGCCGTCGACACCCTGGGCCTGCCGAAGCTCTTCAACCGCACGCCCGATCCTCTCCGCCTCGTGCTCACCGACGCCCTCACCTCCATAGCGCAGGGCTCGCAGGGGCGCCAGGGCCAGGGCTCCGACGTACGGGCGGCGATCGACGCGGAGATCATCGACACCCTGCAGACGGTGAGCATCGTCTCCTCGCGCGCCGAGAAGTCGGTGCAGCAGCAGCTCGTGCGCAATCTGACCCAGCACCTCGCCGATCTCGCCCACCTCATGGGCGAGGTCGAAGGGCGGAAGTACGTGGTCTTCCTCTCCGAGGGGTTCGACAGCTCGCTGGTGACGGGGAGCGGCAGCACGCAAGCCGGCAGCAACGATCTCCAGAGCTCGATCGAGGCGGCCACCGGGGATCCGGCCGCCGAGCCGACCTTCGGCACGGGCTCGGACTCCCAGTTCGGCGACACCCGCACGCAGAACGCCGTCGAGAAGATGCTCGAGGAGTTCCGCCGCGCCGACTGCCAGATCCAGGCGGTGAACATCGGCGGCCTGCGGGCGCCGAACAACCAGGGCCTCCAGCACATCGACGGCAAGGAGAGCCTGCTCAACATGGCGAAGAGCACCGGGGGCGAGTTCTACGAGAACTTCAACGACCTCACGGCGGCCATGGGCCAGATGCTGCGCCGCACCGGCGTCACCTACGTGCTCTCCTTCCAGCCGGACGACCTGAAGCTCGACGGCGGGTTCCACAAGCTGCGGGTGGAGGTCAAGAACGCCCGCGGCGCGCGCGTGGTGCACCGGCCGGGCTACTACGCTCCGCGGCCGTACAAGGAACAGCCGCCGCTGCAGCGCCTGCTGGAGACGGCCAACACCGTGATGGGCGAGGAGGGAGGCGTCATCAACGCGGCGGTGCTGGCGGCGCCGTTCGCGGTGGGCGGCGACCGGGCTTACGTGCCGGTGGTGCTGGAGATCAACGGCGCCAACCTCCTCGCCGGCAAGCAGGGGACCAGCCTGCCGGTGGAGATCTACGTCTACGCCATCGACCAGAACGGCGCCGTGCAGGACTTCCTCACCCAGAGCTTCGGGGTGGATCTCGTCAAGGGCGAGGCGGCCCTGCGGCAGTCCGGCCTCAAGTTCTTCGGCCACCTCGACCTGCCCCAGGGCAAGTACTCGCTGCGCACGCTGGTGCGCAACGGCGCCACCGGCGCCTCCGGCCTGCGGATCACGGATCTGGCGGTGCCGGCGTTCGCCAGCGGCGAGGCGGCGCTGCTGCCGGCCCTCTTCCCCGAGCCTCCCGGCCGTTGGGTGATGGTGCGCGAGACCCAGCAGGCGGGGCAGGCCCAGGCGCCGTACCCCTTCATGCTCAAGGATCAGCCGTACATCCCGGCGTCGCGGCCGGTGCTCGCTCCGGGCCAGCCCGCCGCGGTGGTGCTGCAGGGCTACAACCTCGGCGCCGGCGACCTCAAGGCCGAGGCCAAGGTGCTGGGGGCGGACGGCCAGGAGGTGCCGGGCGGCGCCCTCAAGCTGAGCGACAAGGAGGGGGGAGCCAGCGGCCCGCTGCGGGTCTCCGCCACCTTCCAGCCGCCGGCGCTGCAGCCGGGCGAGTACGTGCTGCGGGTGACCGTCACCGACGCCACCGGCAAGGTGCAGACCAGCATGGCCCCCTTCGCGGTGGGCGGGGCGGGAACCCGAGGGAGCCGCTGAAACGGAGGGCGGCAGTATGCGATGCGGGGCGGGGGGG
>JBIOVX010000210.1:0-25951 GCA_044868005.1 Thermoanaerobaculia bacterium
TCATCACCTCGACGGCGGCCGCATCGACCGGCCGGCGGGGCGCTCCCAGGCGGGTGAGGTCTCGGAGGGCAGGCGCGCCCGATAAACAAGATCTCCTGTAACGTGAATCCGACTTCAGCGAACACCCGCGCCCTCCGCGCCGAGCTCACCCGCCTGGGAGCGCCCCGCCGGCCGGTCGATGCGGCCGCCGTCGAGGTGATGAAGCCGCAGAGCCGCGAGCGGCCGTTCAGCCGCGCCGGATGGATCTTCGAGCTCAAGCACGACGGCTTCCGCATGCTGGCCACGGGCGGCGGCGGCGAGGCGCGCCTGCTCTACAAGAAGGGCCGCGACGCGGCGAAGACCTTCCCCGAGCTGGCCGCGGCCGTGGCCGCCCTGCCTTTCCGCTCCCTGATCCTCGACGGCGAAGTGGTGATCCTCGACGAGCAGGGCCGTCCGGATTTCCAGAAGCTGCAGCGGCGCGGCCTGCCGACGGGCCCGGTCTCTGCCGCTCAGGCCGCCGCCGAGCCCGCCGTGCTCTTCGTTTTCGATCTGCTCGCCTGCGAGGACTTCGACCTGCGGTCGCTGCCGCTCGCGGCGCGCAAGGCGATCCTGCGGCGTGTCATCCCCGGCGATGGCGTGCTGCGCATCGCCGAGGAGATCCCCGAGCGCGGGGAGGATCTCTACGCCGCCGTCGTCGAGCTGGGGCTCGAAGGCATGGTCGGCAAGCGCGCGGACTCGCCGTACCGCGGCGGCTATTCGGCCGACTGGGTGAAGGTCCGCATCGAGCGCTCGTCGGACTTCGCCGTCATCGGCTTCGATCCCGTACCGCGGAGCGCCGGCGGTTTCCGCAATCTCCATCTCGCGGTGCGCAAGACCCGAGGGGGTTGGCACTACACGGGCACGGTGGGCACCGGCTTCGTCGGTACGGATTTCGCGGCGCTGCGTCCGCGCCTCGACGCGATCCGCCGGCCGAAGGCTGTGATCGCCGAGGCGCCGCGCGGCAATACCGTCTGGGTCGAGCCGGAGATGGTCGTCGAGGTGCGGTATCAGAAGTGGACGGAGGACGGCCGGCTGCGCGGTCCCGTGTTCCTGCGCGTGCGCGACGACAAGGCGGCCGGCGAGTGCTTCCGGCCGGGCGAGGAGATGTTGGAAGACGCCGAGGCGAAGCGAGCGCAGCATGCTGCGCCCGCTGACCGGCAGGTGTTCACGAATCTCGACAAGGTCTTCTGGCCGGGGGAAGGAATCACCAAGGGAGATCTCGTCAAGTATTACAGAGCCGTCTCGCCGTGGATGCTCCGCTTCCTCCGCGACCGTCCGCTGGTCCTCGATCGATTTCCGGACGGCATCACCGGGAAATCGTTCTTTCAGAAGAGCGCACCCGCCGGCTCCTCCGGCCGGTTCCGCACGGTGGCGATCGACACCGGCGGCTCGGACCGCGGCCACGAGTACGTCCTCTGCGACGACGTGGACACCCTGCTCGAGCTGGTGAACTTCGGCGCCATCCCCTTTCATGTGTGGTCCAGCCGCGTGCCGGCCCTCGACCGGCCGGACTGGTGCATCCTCGATCTCGATCCGAAGAGCGCGCCGTTCACGCACGTCGTGGAGATTGCCCGCGCCGTGCGCGAGCTGTGCGAGGAGATCGAGCTGCCGAGCTTCATCAAGACGAGCGGCGGCAGTGGCTTGCACGTGCTGACGCCGACCGGCGGCCGGCTCGAGCACGATCAGGTCCGCCAGCTCGCCGAGCTGCTGGCCGGCGTGCTGGTGAGGCGCCTGCCGAAAATCGCCACCACGGCGCGTTCCCTGCGCACGCGCGAAGGCAAGGTGTACATCGACGCCCTGCAAAACGGCCGCGGCAAGCTCCTCGTCGCGCCGTATTCCGTCCGGCCGCGTCCCGGCGCGCCGGCCTCGACGCCGCTGCAGTGGAGCGAGGTGAACGAGTCGCTGGACGTCCGCGCCTTCAACCTGGAGACCGTGCCGGCGCGGATCCGCAGGTTGAAGGAAGATCCGCTGCTGCCGGTGCTCGAAGTGCGGCCGGATCTGGAACGGAGCCTGGAGCTGCTGGGGCAGCGGATTGCCTAGACGGCCGATATCTCATTTGACCTATTTGAGATATCAAAAGAAATCCATCCATGATATCCTCCTCTCAGAGGGGTTGGAGGTGAACCATGGGTGTCCGGAAAACCAGCGTCGAGATCAACGAAGAGCTCTTGAGCGCCGCTCAGCGAGTGCTTGCGACCACAACCATCAAGGACACGATCGAGGAGGCGTTGCGCGAGGTGCTGCGGAGGAAAGCGCGGCGCGAGGAGGTCGAGGCCCTGTCCAGTATGCGAGGCATGGACCTGGCAGACCCGGCGGTCATGGCAGGGGCTTGGCGCTCGTGAAGCCCCGCTATCTCATTGACAAAAGTGCGTTGGCCCGGATGCCGGATGAGAGAGTCCAGGAACGACTTGCACCCATCATCGAAGCGGGCGAGGCCGCGACTTGCGCCATCATCGACTTAGAGGTGCTGTTCAGCGCGCGTAACCGCGAGGAGCACGATCGGATCCGGTACCGGAGAGCTCTCGCCTACGATTCAATCCCGATCGACGAGACGATCCTCGGACGCGCCATCGATATCCAGGCGGAGCTGGCCCTGAGTGGCCGCCACCGAGTTCCAATCGCTGACCTCATCATTGCAGCGACTGCTGAGGCCGCCGGCTTGACGCTACTCCACTACGACCGCGACTATGACCTGATTGCTGAAATCACCCACCAGCCCGTGGAGTGGGTCGTCGAGCGCGGCTCCCTTTAAGCAGTTTTCACCACGACCCGATTTCAAGGTTCGAACCCCTGGCGGTCTACCAGACCAGGCAGGCTCGTGTCGGCCGGACTCTGGGCGGGCAGCTTGTAGTAGCGGAGCTGGTTCGTGCCGAGCTGCTCGATCCAGACCTCCACCTGGGAGACGGTGAACTTCACGATGTTGGGCCAGAGAAAGCCGTTGGGGCGCGGCCCGATGATGCGGACGAAGACCTCGGAGCGCCCGCGGACCGCGCCGCTGACGCAGAGCGTCTCGGGAACGCAGTCCGCCTCCTGGACTCCCGCGATCGGCTGGGCTCCCCCGGTGATGCGGACCTTGAAGCGGAAATCGGGCAGCGCGGCCGTCATGAGCCAGGGACTGTCCGGTGGCGTGACGTCACTGGCTTCCGCGCGGATTCCGAGCAGGGCGGGAGCCAGCGCGGCGCCCTCCGCCACCGAGTGCCAAGTGCTGCCGTCACCCTGGACAAAGGCAGGTGACCGGTCCGGATCGCTGCCGTCCGCGGCGATGTAGAGATCGCTGGCTCCAGCGGAGGGAGCCCAGCTCAGCCCGATGAAAAACCTCTTCGCATTCACCACGAAGCCCTGCGGAATGTTGACGCGGTACAAGGCGAAGCCGTGATCGATGTCGGGAACGCCGGTGAAAGAGGCCGGGAAGGAGGCGAGCCGGGTTCCCGGCGCGTCGCCGCTGATGTTCCAGATCTCGACCATGGCGCTGAAGGAGTCCTGGGTGGAGCCTCGCTTCCGGGTCAGGGCCAGGCAGACCGCGTCGAGGCGGTTCACCGTACCCGGCAGGATGAACCGCGCCGCGTATCTTCCATCGACGGCTTCCGGCTGGAATCCGAAGCCGAACTCGAAGGTCCCGTCGTCATAGCGGATGCCGCCCGTGCATTCCGTTCCCGCCTTGGCAACTCCTCTCGGCGAGCCGCCCGGGACCTCGAGAGACACGGACTGGCTCGTTCCGGCGGCGGACAAGGCGAACCATCCCGACAGGACCAACACCGCAACTCTACGCATCGACATCTCCTTCAGGGTTGCTTATATCTTCTCCGATCCTGCGTTCCCATGCTGCGACCGGTCCAGGGACGATCCGAAACAGCGGGTGCGGCTGGGGTCTCTCGATATCCCGCACCAACGAGTAGGTCGAAGGCGAGCGCGAGCGGAGCTTGCTTCTCAGATGAGCCCACTCGAGGAGGATCTGCCCATCGGTCGAAACCAGCCGCGCGCAAGGTCTGAGGGGCGGGAGCTTGGAGGAGTCGAAGGAGTATGCCCGGCGGCACGCCTCCTCATGGACCGCCCACAAGTAGGCGGCGATCACAGCCGCGGGATCGGCCTTGTCCCGGAAGCGGTCGAGCTGGGGATGGTGCTTGTAGCCGCGGGTGAGGCCCGCGAGGACCTTCTGCGCCAGGAGCCCCTCCCGCCATAGCGCGACCAGGCCTTGCGGGTCCAGGTACTTGGGATGGATCGACCACAGCCTCACGATGAAATCCCCGCCCCTGAGAAGTCGCGATATCCTCGGAGATCCTGGAGCTCAGGCATCTCGGGACAGATCTCGGGACTGTCGAAGCTCCGGCAGCCAAGATGCTCGCCGTAAACCTCGCGCCCGATGATACCCCGCGGTGCAGCGCCTTCAGGGAGATCCGATCGTAATGACCGCCATCAGCCTCGGGTCTCCTGGCGTGTGCTACATCGAAGCCCCCGTGCTCGTAGACCGGCGCGGCACGGTGCGGACGGCGGGGCTGATCGACGTCACCGTCCGGCATCACGATCGCGTGGTGCTCGTCGAGTCGCCGCCGCCGGGGCTGAGCCCGGAGCTGACGCGGTCGCTGCGGGAGGCCGCTTCGCGCCTGGCGAGCGCCCGCGGCGGAGTCGGCGTCTTCACGGTGTCGTTCCTCGCCGAGCCGTCCAGCGGCGAGCACCGCTTCCTGGGCACGGCGCCCGGCCTGCCGAAAGGGATCGCCGTCCTCGAAGCTCTGGACGAGGTGGATCTCGCCGCGTTGGAGGCTCATCTCTCGCGCGGCGGCACCCTCGACGGCCAGCCGCCGGAGTCCCGGGGACACGCCTTGCAGGTCTGTCTTTCGGCGCTCGATCCCGAGGACGGCTTCGCGCCCAGCCCCGGCGTCGTCGAGGCCATTCGCCTTCCCGCCGGCCCTGGCGTGCGCGCCGATCCTGCCGTCGAGGAGGGAGACCTGCCGGCGGCCGGCGCCGAGATCGTGCGCATCACGTCGCACGGCCGCACCCGGGCCGAGGCTCTCGACCGCCTGCAGCTCGGTCTCGCCCGCACGGAGGTCTCCCTGCGCGACGGCGGCACGGACAAGGCCTTCCTCACGGAGGTCCTGGACCGGCCTGAGCTGACGGCGCGTGAGCCGGTGGACCCCGGCTGGCTGGACCGTCTGGTGGAGAGCGGCGAGCACCTGCCGCGGCGGGGCGCCGAGGCGGCGTTGCTGGCGGCCGCGATCGCCGGCTATGAGGCGGCGCTCGAAGAGGCGAGGGATCGCTTCTACGCCTCGGCCGTCCGCGGCCGGCTGGAGGTGCCGGAGGAGATCGGCCGCGCCGTGGAGCTGCGGTATCGTGGCCACGGCTATCTCTTCCGTATCGCCCGGCTCGACTGGCGGCGGTTCCGCGCCGAGGTGGACGGCATCCGCCTCGAGGTGCTGGCCGAGCGGCCGGGGCGCACCGGCCGCACGATCTCCTGCGGCGAGCGGAGATGGCGAACCGCGCTGGCCCTCCACGAGAGCTGGCAGATCGTGGAGGTGGACGGCATTCCCCATCGCATCGAGCGCGATGAAGGCGCGATCGTGCGTTCGCCGGCCCCGGCGGTGGTCTCCTCGATCGCCGTCCAGGAAGGGGACGAGGTGGCCGCCGGCGATCCCCTGGCGGTGCTCGAAGCCATGAAGGTGGAGACCACGCTGGTGGCCGAGGAGCCGGGCCGCGTGCGCAAGGTCCTGACGCGCAAGAACGCGCAGGTGGGAACCGGCGGTCCGCTGCTGGTGCTCGAGCCTATCGTTCCCTCGCATCCCTCCATACCGCTTGAACGGCGCGCGCGCGTGCAGTTCGAGGGCCTCGTCGTGCCGGAGGATGGCGCCGCTTCGGTGAAGGACCGCAGTCTGCCGGAGGCCCGCCGGCTCATGCTGGGCTACGACGCCGACGCCGAGACGGTGCAGCGCCTCTTCGCCGCAACCGCGCGGGTCGAAGAAGACCGTCCGCTCGAAGAGGAGATCCTCCGCGCCTTCGCCGACGTGCCGTTTCTCTTCCGGCGCCACGCCGCCGACGGGATTGGAAGCGACGGCCGGCACAGCACCGAGGAGGTTCTCGCCGCCTATTTCCGCGATCTCGACGCCGGGGGCGAAGGTCTGCCGGAGGGGTTCCTCGACAAGCTGAAGCGGGCGCTGGCCCACTATGGCGTCGGCAGCCTCGACCGCACGCCGGAGCTGGAGGAGAGCCTCTTTCGCATCGCCATTTCCCACCGCCGGCTGGCGCGGCAGATCCCTCCCGTCCTGGCCGTCCTGGAGAGATGGTTGGAACGGGACGATGATGGCGCCGGCGGAACCGAGCTGCGCGAGCTGCTCGATCGGATGATCGCCGAATCCCAGGGCGGCGAGCCGGCGGTGCACGACCTGGTGCGCGAGGTGCGCTACCGCCGCTTCGATCGGCCCGTGCTGCTTGCCGTGCGCGAGGAAATCTATGCCGCAGCCAACGCCGATCTCGCGCGGCTGGCGGCCGACCCTGGTCCGCAAGAACGGGCCGAGCGGATCCGCGCGCTCGTCGAATGTCCGCAGCCTCTCCACCTCGTGCTGTCCAAGTGCTACGAGAGGGCGAGCGCCGGCATGCGTGAAGCCCTGCTCGAGGTGATGGTGAGGCGGTATTACCGCATCCGCGAGCTGCGCAGTCTGCTGCCGGCGCGCGTCGACGGGCAGCTCTTCGCCGTGGCCACCTACGAGCATCGCGGCTCTCACGTCCACCTGATCACCACCCATGAGGACCACGGCCGGCTCGCAGGGTCCGTCGAAGCCGTCCGCCACCTGGCCGCGGACGCCGAGCCGGGAGCGGAGATCGTCGCGGATCTCTACTTCTGGCGTGCCGGCCCGCCGGCCGAGGAGGACGGCGTCGCCCAGCAGCTCGCCGATCTCCTGGCGAACCCCTCCTTGCCTGCCGGCCTCCGCCGCGTCGCGGTCGTCATCTCGGGAGCGGAGGGAAGCCAGATCTTCACCTTTCGCCGCAACGAGAGCGACGGCGACGCCTTCCGCGAGGAGCGGGTCTACCGCGGCATCCATCCGATGCTGGCGTTGCGGCTGGAGCTGTGGCGGCTGCAGAACTTCCATCTGGACCGTCTGCCCGCGCCCGAACGGGTCTACTTCTTTCATGGCGTGGCGCGCGAGAATCCGCGCGACGAGCGCCTGTTCGCCGTGGCCGAGGTGCGGGACCTGACGCCGGCGCGCGACGACGGCGGCCAGGTCGTCGAGCTGCCGCAGCTCGAGCACATGCTGATGGAGGCGCTGACGGGCATCCGCAGGTTCCAGTCGCGCCGCGCCGTCTCCGAGCGCCTGCAGTGGAACCGCGTGCTGCTCAACCTCTGGCCGCCGGTGGACCTGCGGCCGGACGAGCTCGCTCGTCTCGTCCGCCGCCTGGCGCCGCTCTCCGAAGGGCTCGGTCTCGAAAAAGTGGCGGTCCGCTGCCGGATCCCGGACCGCGAGAGCGGCGAGTTGCAAGACCGCGTGCTGGAGATCTCCAGCTTCGAAGAGGCGGGCGTGGTGTTGCGCTTCCGCAAGCCCTCCGAGGCGCCGTTGAAACCGCTGCGCGAGTATGCCCAGAAGGTCGTGGACCTGCGGCGCCGGGGCCTTCCCTATCCCTACGAGGTCGTCAAGCGGCTGGCGCCGCCGCGGCGGGATGCCCAGGCGGACGTGCCCGCCGGAGATTTCGTCGAGCACGATCTCGACGCCGAAGGCCGGCTCGTGCCGGTGGATCGGCCTTATGGTCAGAACACGGCCGGCGTCGTCGCCGGCATCGTGCGCAACTTCACCCTGCGCCATCCCGAGGGAATGGCCCGCGTGATCCTGCTGGGCGACGCCAGCCGCGGCATGGGAGCGCTGGCCGAGCCCGAATGCCGGCGCATCCTCGCCGCCCTCGATCTCGCCGCGGCGATGCGCGTACCGGTGGAATGGTTCGCGCTCTCCGCCGGCGCCAGAATCTCGATGGAGGACGGCACCGAGACCATGGACTGGATCGGCCGCGTGCTGCGCCGCCTGGTGGAGCTGACGCAGAACGGGCTGGAGGTCAACGTCGTGGTAGCCGGGGTCAACGCCGGCGCCCAGCCCTACTGGAACGCCGAGGCCACGATGCTGATGCACACGCGCGGCATCCTCATCATGACGCCCGAAGGCTCGATGCTGCTCACCGGCAAGCAAGCGCTTGCCTACTCCGGCGGCGTCTCGGCGGAAGACAACCTGGGGATCGGCGGCTACGAGCGGATCATGGGGCCCAACGGCCAGGCGCAGTACTTCGCGCGAGATCTCGGCGAGGCTTGCCGCCTCCTGCACCGCTACTACGACCGCACCTACGTGGCTTCGGGTGAGCGCTTTCCCCGGCCCTGGCCGACCAGCGATCCGCGGGACCGCGACGTGCGCGGCTTCCCCCATGGCGGCGAGCTCAAGACGGTCGGCGACGTCTTCTCGCCTCTCACCAATCCGGGACGCAAGAAGCCGTTCGAGATCCGCCGCGTCATGGAAGCCGTCTCCGACCAGGACCATCCGGCGCTGGAGCGCTGGTACGGCATGCGCGACGCCGAGATCGCCGTGGTCTGGGACATCTGCCTGGGCGGCCATCCGGTCTGCCTGCTCGGGTTCGAGTCCAAGCCCCTGCAGCGGCTCGGCTCCGTGCCGGGATTCGGTCCGGAGCAGTGGACAGGCGGAACCCTCTTTCCGCTGGCGTCGAAGAAAGTGGCGCGGGCGATCAACGCCGCGAGCGGCAACCGGCCGCTGGTGGTGCTCGCCAACCTCTCGGGGTTCGACGGCTCGCCGGAGTCGATGCGCTTCTGGCAGCTCGAATACGGCGCCGAGATCGGCCGCGCCGTGGTGAACTTCAAGGGACCGATCGTCTTCTGCGTCATCTCCCGTTACCACGGCGGCGCCTTCGTGGTCTTCTCGAGCACTCTCCACGACAACCTCGAGGTGGCGGCGCTGGAAGGTTCGTACGCCTCGGTGATCGGAGGCGCGCCGGCCGCGGTGGTCGCCTTGTCACGCGAGGTCAGCCGCAGAACGCGGCAGGACCCGCGGATCGTCGAGCTGGAGAAAGCGATCGCCGATGCCGAGCGGACCGACCAGGCGCGGCTGCGCGCGAGCCTCAACGAGGCGCTGGAAGCCGTACGCTCCGAGAAGCTGACCGAAGTGGCCGCGGAGTTCGACGCCGTGCACAGCATCGAGCGTGCACAGAAGGTGGGTTCGGTCCACCACATCGTAGCGCCTGAGCGGCTGCGGCCGTATTTGATCGAGGCGGTGGAGCGGGGGATGGCGAAGGAGATGGCAGAACGCGGCTCAGTTTAGCTTCGTCTTCACCCGCTCTTGGAGATCAGGCGACAGCCTACCGATCGCGGTCCGGACGGTCTTGGAGGCCGAGGCATTACGGGACAATGCCCCCCAAGCCCTTTCAAGATCGGCAGGCCGATCCTCAAGCAAAACTTCCAGCAGGTCCCCAGCCTGACGGCGATCCTTAATGGCCTTCGTCTGCTCGGCAACAGGACGCCTCTCCGAAATCCAAAGTTTGTGGAAGGCGAACCGCGCCGGATCGGGTACATTGACCAGAATGCCGGCCCCGCCGATGACAACGGCCTGCGCAGGACTCTCGATCAGGTAATCCAGGAACCGCAGAGGATGGGCGGAAATCCCCAGAGCCGGTAGGAAGACCGGCCGCTCAGAGTCTCGTCCAACCAGAGGCGTCAGGAAATCGATCCGCAGCTCGCGCCCGCGGATCTTGAACGAGGTGCTGGGCTGTCTCGGGTCAAAGCCAGGAACCGGAAAAAAGCCAAGGTTGGAGTCCGTGAGGGAACGCTCGATGTTGACCGTCCCAGCCTCAAGGGAGAGGGCGATGCCGATCGCGCGGTCCTGCGCGATGTCGACGTCCTGTGTCCTCAAGCTTCCCTTCTCGAATCGAACGCCCAGCATGTTGCCATAGGCGACGAAAGCCTGGGTACCGACGAGGACCCCTCCCATTCGGAACACGCCGGACTCCGCGAGCAGCGACAGGACCTTGATGACCGGAGCGCTCTCCGTCGTGGCGCCGCCAGCGGCCAGCATGCTGACGAGGTTCGCCCGTTGCGCGTCGTCGGCCGCAGATCGGGCGCGAGCCCGCCGGACCTTCTCCATCCAGTCGAGCAGGGCGGCGGATTCCCGACCCAGGTAATGCTGGCGCTTGCGGTCTCCCTCCATTCTCTGCAAATACCAGTAGGTCCCGCCCTTGATCGTCTTGGAGACGAAGGTCCCATGCGGCGCTCCGGTCGCCGCCGCTTCGGCCTCGGCGTGAATCGTCTGCTCCAGCAGCTCGGCGTAGAGCGTCTGGATGGATTCGGGAAGGCGTTGGTGGGCCACGGGATCGCTCCGTGGAACGGTTATACGCAAGATCTGAAGTCTAGCGTATAACTGGCTGGAACAGGAACCGGAAGAGAAACGATCGTCCCTTACCCCGCCTTCGCCCGCGCCTCCGCCTTGTCCACCACCATTTCGGTCAGCCTGGCGGTGCGCGAGACGGCACGACCGATCGCTTGCAGCAGGGCGATGCGGTTGGCGCGGACTTTCTCGTCCTCGGCCATTACGAGCACCTCGACGAAGAAGCGGTCGAGCACGGGGGCCAGATCGGCGATGCGGCGCAGGCAACGCTCGTAGTCGCCGGCCGACGCGGCGGCTTCGATATCCGCTCGGAGATCCCGGAAGGCTGTCGCGAGATCCTTCTCCGCCGGCTCGGTGAGGAGGGACTCGTCGAGCGGCTTCTCGGCGGCTTCCTTGACGATGTTGGCGATGCGCTTGGCCGCCAGCACCACGGTGAGGAAATCGGGCGATTCGCGCATCCGGTGCAGGGCGTCCACGCGCGCCTTGAGGTCCGGCAGGCTGGAGACGCCCACCGCGAGCGCGGCTTCGATCTCGTCGTAGGCGTAGCCTTGCAGGCCCAGGATGTAGCGGATGCGGTCGTAGAGGAACGGCCGCAGGTCTTCCAGGATCTCCCCGGCGCCGCGGGTCAGCTTGTCGCCGTAGAGGCGCGCGGCTTCGGCGGCGACGGCTTCGAGATCGAGCGGCAGGTTGCCTTCGAGGGCGATGCGCACCGTCCCTTGAGCGGCGCGGCGCAGGCCGAAGGGATCGCGGCTGCCGGTGGGGATCAGGCCGAGGCCGAAGATGCCCACCAGCGTGTCGATGCGGTCGGCGAGACCGGTGACCTGTCCGACGCGGCCGCGTGGGACGCGGTCGTCGATGGAGGCGGGGAGGTACTGGTCGTAGATCGCCTGCCAGATCTCTTCCGGCTGGCCTTCCTCGCGCGCGTAGATGCCGCCCATGACGCCCTGGAGCGAGGTGAACTCCTTGACCATCTCGGTCGCCAGATCCACCTTGAGCAGGCGCGCCGCCTCGGCCGCCTTCGGCTTCTCTTCGGCCCAGCCGAGCTGATCGCAGATGACGGCCGAGAGAGCCACCAGCCGCTCGGTCTTCGCGGCGTAGCTCCCCAAGCGCTCATGGAAGGCGAGGCGCGCGAGCTGCTCGGCGCGATGGGCGAGCCCCGCCTTGCGATCCTCGCCGTAGAAGAAGCGGGCGTCCGCGAGACGCGCGGCGACCACCCACTCGTTGCCCGAGCGGGCGCGGCCCTGCCGGTCATCCGGCCGGTCCATGACGGTGAGGAAATACGGCAGCAAACCGCCCTCGCCGTTCGGAGCCGCCACCGTCAGCGCGCTCTGGTGATCGCGCAGGCTGGTGGAGAGGACCTCGGCCGGCAATTCCAGGAAGGCGTCGCCGAAGCGGCCCTCCAGCACGCCGGGGATCTCGCAGATGGCGGTCAGCTTGTCGAGCAGGGCCGGATCCTCGACGAGCCGGCCACCCAGCGCTTCGGTGCGGGACCGCATGGTCTCGTGCAGGATCTTCAGGCGCTCCGCGGGCCGCACCTCGATCTGCTGCTCGGCAAGGCGGCGCTTGTAGTCCTCGGCGCCGGAGACGCGGAAGGGCTCGGGCGAGAGCGTGGGATGCCCCTGCGTCTCGTCGCCGGCCGCGACGCCGAAGAAGTCGAACGGCACGACGGCGCCGTCGAGCAGGGAGACCACTCCGTGGACGGGCCGCACCCACGGCCCTTCGCCGCTGCCCCAGCGCATGGTCTTGGCCCAGGAGATGGCGGCGAGCACGCGCGGCACGATCTCGGCCAGCACTTCGCTCGTCGGACGGCCCTCGATCTTCTTCGTCGCCGCCAGGTACTCGCCCTTGTCGGTCTTCACCCGCGCGAGGTCCTCCGGCGCGAGGCCGGTGCGCTTGGCGAAGCCGAGCAGGGCCGGCGTCGGCGAGCCGTCGGCGGCGAAGGCGGCGCGCACAGGCGGACCCATAACCTGCTCTTCGCGGTCGGGCTCGCGCTCGGGCAGGCCGGAGAGGATCAGCGTCAGCCGGCGCGGCGTGTAGGCGGTCTCCAACTCGCGCGGGCCGACGTTGCGTGCCATCAACTCCTCGAAGACGCGCGTCGCCAGCTCGCGCACTCCCGGCTCCAGCATGCGGGCCGGGATCTCCTCGCTCCTCACTTCCAACAGATATTCACCGCGCGGCATCGGCAACCTCCGCGGGCAAGGCTTCGCGGGCCTCTCCTTTGAGCAAGGGGAAACCCATCTTCTCGCGGCTCTCGACGTAGGCACGGGCGCAGCCGACGGCCAGATCGCGCACCCGCTTCATCAGGCCGACCCGCTCGGTCACCGAGACGGCGCCGCGGGCGTCGAGGACGTTGAAGCTGTGCGAGCACTTCAGAGCGCACTCGTAGGCCGGCAGCACCAGCCCGGCTTCGAGGCAGCGGTTCGCCTCCGCCTCATAGCCGTCGAACTGGCGCTGCAGGAAGGGGACGTCCGCCAGCTCGAAGTAGTAGCGGGAGAGCTCGTACTCCTCCTGCTTGCGCACCTGGCCGTAGTCGATCCCCTCCACCCAGTCGATCTCGTAGATGCTCTGCGAGAGCGAGAGGAACATGGTGAGCCGCTCCAGGCCGTAGGTGATCTCGGCGCTGATCGGCTTGAGCTCCAGGCCGCCGGCCTGCTGGAAGTAGGTGAACTGGGTGATCTCCATGCCGTCGAGCATCACCTGCCAGCCGACGCCCCAGGCGCCGAGGGTGGGCGCCTCCCAGTTGTCCTCCTCGAAGCGCAGGTCATGGTTCGTCAGGTCGAGCCCGATCGCCTCCAGGCTGCGCACGTAGAGCCGCTGCACGTCGAGCGGCGAGGGCTTGAGGATCACCTGGAACTGGTGATGCTTGCCGAGCCGGAACGGATTGTCGCCATAGCGGCCGTCGGCGGGCCGGCGCGACGGCTGCACGTAGGCCACGCGCCAGGGCTCCGGCCCCAGCACGCGCAGGAAGGTGTCCGGGTGCATGGTGCCCGCGCCCACCTCCAGGTCGAGCGGCTGTTGCAGCACGCAGCCTTCGCGGGCCCAGAACTCCGACAGCTTGAGGATCAACTCCTGGAAAGTCTGCATGATGAGCGGGCTAGGGTATCAGACCTCGGCGAGAGTCCGCTGGATGACCTCATAGCTGCGCAGCTCGCGCTGCAGGAAATGCCGCCGCACGTGGGCGCAGAGGTCCTCGACCTGGCGCAGCACCGCGGCCGGAGGCACCCGTTTTGCCACCGCCGGCAGGCTCTCGCGGCTGATGCGGCGGAGGAAATCCAACGCCGCCGGAGAGACCGAGAAACCGCCGCGGCCGCCACAGTCCGGGCACAGCAGCATCTCTCCCGAGCGCGGCAGCACGGCTCCTTCCGGCGGGAACGGCGAGCCGCACGAGGGACAGACGTCGGGCGCCGGGAAGATCCCCGCCAGCCTCAGCATCCAGGCCTCGAAGTAGCGGGTCGCCAGATCGCGGTCCACCCCGGCCAGCAGGGCCTGCACGGTGGCGTCGAGCAGCCGGTAGAGGTGATCGGACGACTCGCCCTCCTGCGCGAACTCCAGCAGATGATCGGCGAGGTAGCTGCCGAGCAGGATGCCTTCGAGATCGGTCTGCAGCGGATGGGCGGTACGGATGAGCTCCACCGAGGAGATGCGCGCGAGATCCCGCCCCTCCTTCTCGAACCAGGTGATCTGCGCCTTGGCGAGCGGCTGGAGCTGGCCGCCGAAGCGGCTGTGCTTCACCCGCGCGCCTTTCGCCACGCCTTTCTTCTTGCCGTGCTCGCGGGTGAGGAAGGTGACGATGCGGTCGCGGTCGTGCAGGTCCGTGACGTCGAGGATCAGCGCCTCGGCGGTGAGCAAAGCCATCCTCGGATGGTAACAGAACGCCTGCTATACACTTCGACAAACCATGGCCGCCAGCGCTCCCAGATCTCCGATCCTCGCCGACGACGACCCGAACCGCGATCTCGGTTTCGGCTCCGTCGTCGCCCGGGAGAGCCGCAAACGCCTGCTCAACCGGGACGGCAGCTTCAACGTGGTGCGCGAAGGCTTGAGCTTCTTCCAGACACTCAGCCCTTACCAGTATCTCCTCACCACCTCCTGGCCGCGTTTTCTCGGGTTCATCGTCCTCTTCTACCTGGTGACCAACCTCGTCTTCGGCCTCGCCTACTTCGCCTGTGGTCCGGAACAGATCGCGGGCTCGAACGCCACCAACCTCCACAGCCAGTTCCTGGAGGATTTCTTCTTCAGCGTCCAGACCTTCGCCACCATCGGCTACGGCGGCATGCATCCGGTGGGGCTCGCGGCCAATCTGCTGGTCACCCTGGAGTCGCTGGTGGGCCTGCTGGGCTTTGCCCTCGCCACCGGCATCCTCTTCGCCCGCTTCTCGCAGCCGACGGCGAAGATCCTGTTCAGCCGGAACGCCATCATCGCTCCCTACCGCGGCATCACGGCGTTCGAGTTCCGCATCGCCAACGCGCGGGCGAACGAGATGATCCAGGTCGAGGCGCGGGTGCTGCTCAGCCGCTTCAAGCGGGACGGCAGCGGCAACCGCGAGTTCGTCAACCTCAAGCTGGAGCGCACGCAGGTCGTCTTCTTTCCGCTGGCATGGACGATCGTCCATCCCATCGACGAGCAGAGCCCGCTGTGGGGAGCCACCCACGAGGATCTGAAGGATTGGGACGCGGAGTTCCTGATCCTGCTCTCCGGCATCGACGAGACCTTCTCGCAGACGCTCCACACCCGTTCTTCCTACAAGGCGCACGAGATCGTCTGGAATGCCCGCTTCGGGGATCTCTTCAATGACCCGAAGCCTGACGGAACGTTGTCGATCGATGTCGGCCGCCTGCATCAGATCGAGAAGGCGCTGCCGCCGGACCCCGCCAGAGGCCTTGGATGACTCTCGCGGCCGATCCGTTCCTCGCCACCCTCGCTCTGGTAGGGGTGGTCATCGTCATCGCGGCCCTCCTCTCCGGTCTCATCGAGCGCAGCGGCGTGCCGCAGGTGGGCGTATTGCTGGCGCTCGGCGCCATCCTGGGGCCCTATGGCCTGGGCCTGATCGATACCCGGCTGGACTCGCCGGTGCTGCGGGCGGTTGCGATCTTGAGCCTGGCGCTCGTGCTGTTCACCGATGCCCTCTCGCTCGACCTCGCCCAGATCCGTCGTCACAGCCGTTTGACCCTGCTCGTCTTGGGGCCTGGAACCCTCCTCTCGGCCGCGCTGGTGACGGTGGCCGCGTGGTGGTTGCTCGACCTCTCCTGGCCTTTCGCCGCCATTCTCGGCGCCGCTCTCGCCTCCACCGATCCCGTGCTGCTGCGGGGTCTGCTCCGCCGGCCCGGGCTACCCACGGACGCACGGCAAGCCCTGCGCCTGGAGAGCGGTCTCAACGACGTTGTCCTCCTGCCGGTCGTCCTGGTCGCCATGGTGCTCCTCGTCCCGCAGCCTGTGATGGAGGCGGCGAGGTGGTCGAAGATGGGGCTCGAACTCTTTCTCCTCGGTCCGGCGGCGGGAATCGCGGTGGGGCTCCTCGGCGTGGCGACGCTCGACCTGGTGCGGCGGCGCTTGGGAATGCGCCGCGATTACGAGTCTCTCTACTCGCTTGGCCTGGCCTTCGCGGCCTACGCCGCCGCGGAATCCCTGCACGGCAGCGGCTTTCTCGCCGCCTTCGCCGCCGGTATGACGATCTCGACCCTGGACGTCGAGCTCTGCGACTGCTTCCAGGAATACGGCGAGACGACGGCCGAGCTGGCGCTGCTCTTGAGTTTCGTCCTGCTTGGTAACTCGCTGATCTGGAGCGGTCTCCCTCTGATGGACGGCCGCGTGCTCCTCTTCGCCTTGATCGCTCTGCTCGTGCGGCCGGTCGCCTTCCTGGTGTCTCTCGCCCCGACCCGGCTCGATCGCAAGAGCCTGGCGCTGATCGCTTGGTTCGGGCCGCGGGGCTTGAGCTCGCTCCTGCTCGTGCTCCTGCCGGTGTTCGCCGGCCTTCCCGGCAGCCCCCGCCTCTTCTCGCTCTGCAGCCTCGTGGTCCTGTTGTCGGTCTTGCTGCACGGCGGTTCGATCATGCTGCTCGGACGGCGCGCCGCCGCTCTCTCCGAGACGGCCGACAAGCCGCCGGCAGGTCCATCGCCTCCCCCGGACGCCGAGAAGAAACCCGTTCTGCCGATCCTGGAATCAGCGGCGCCGCCAGCCGGCGAGCGGATTCCGGAGCGGCTCGGAATCGAGGAGCTGCGGGCTCTCCAGGAGGCCGGCGAACCAGTGGTGATCCTCGACGTGCGGACTCAGCGCAGCCTGGAGACGAGCGAGCTCACGGCCCGGGGCTCGATCCGGCTCGATCCCGAACGGCCGGTCCAGGAGGCGCAGCGGCTCCATCTTCCCAAGGAGGCGTGGCTCGTCGCCTTCTGTGCCTGAGAGAACGAAGCGACGAGCGCCCGGGTGGCGCTCGAGCTGAGGCGGGCCGGCTGGCCTAAGGCCGTCGCCCTCACCGGCGGCTGGGCTGCCTGGCAGGCCGCCGGGCTGCCGGTGGTGCCCAGGACGTAGCCGCGCCGAGATCGTCTCGAACGCCCGCTTCGCGAACCTCTTCAATGACCCGACGCCGGACGGTATCCTGCCGATTGACGTCGACTGCCTGCACCATGTCGAGAGACGCTGCCACCGACGGACCGACTACAACGGCAGCGCCTCCCCGGCAGGTATGTCAGGTATCGGAATATCCTGAGTCTGAGCAGCCAACCATTCAGGCAGTCGGCAGTGGTCGGCTTGTCCACAGCTACAAGAAAGGTCGGCATCAGCCGGGACCGCACCATACCGAAGGATTTCGATCGCCGCCCGGAAGATGCGGTGGCGTAGGGAAGCCGCCACTTCCAACATCACCGCCGCATCCGCCACGGAGCCCGCATTCTCCGAAAGAACGGTGAGCGATCGGACTTGATGAGGCCCTTCCGCAAGCACGCCAAGCCATTCCGTCAATCGCTCGCGCCTGCGTTGTCGTCTCCGCACCTTCCGTAAATCGTTGAGATCGTAAGCTTGAGAGGTGTAGACAGCATCAGGATCGCCCTTGTCTGGCAAGAGACGATCGTCTTCTGAGAGTGAAAAGCGTTCTTCCCACACGTGATTGCACGGATCAATCAGTTTCCGGCCACTCTTGTCGACCAAGGCGGCTTTCGCCCGGGAAAGATTGCAGAAACGACAGGTATAGAAGCAGTTCGCATAGTCGTTGACGCTTTGAATGTCAGTGCTGGCTGGTGTGAAGTGCTCGATCCATGTAACTCCCATACCCTCCGCGCCAAGATCCGCGAGATCTCCCTCGTGAAGAAGGCAAAAGGCACACGTAAAGCCGAAATCCCATCGTAGACACGACCGGTAGTCGCGGTATCCGTACCGGCCAGTCGCCTCAGGCGGAGTATGCCGCCGCTCAATCCTTTCGTTCGGTGGGTGTGTCCGGAGCGGAAGGATTCTCATAGCGGGCTAAAATTTCTCTCGCTCGCTCGAGCGCCTTCCATCCTTCGCCCGGCTTCAGGAGGAGAGTCTCTTCGAAGCGCTTCTCCATCTCATCCGCCTCCGCGCTTTGGAGCTGGCGCAGAAGGGAAAGCTTGGTCTGGACCTCCTTCTCCAAACTCGGATCAACAGAGGCTCGGCTCATCAGGGGGTGTAGCTCAGCATATAGCCTGTCGATTCTTTCTGCTCGTCGAACATCTTCACTATGGGCAGGGCTGGTGGTAAGAATCCGGAAAGGCCACGGCTTACTTCGGTGACTTTCGATCCCGAAGCTACGCCGAGGATATTTCATCGGCCCTAACCTCATATCTCTTCGGGGTGGAAGCTCCTTTCTAGATCTCATCCTGTTGTACAGCACAACCGATGTCGAAGCCAAAGAACCCCAGCCCAATAGCTCCGCGATAGAAGCCAGGGGGAGGCGCGTAGCGGCTAAACCCAAGAGTCTCGCCGATACTAGAAACCCTCCCCCCAGGAGAAGGAAGATCAAGGCAGTTTTGATGGAATGAGCATAGCCGCGATCCAGCAACAGGAGCTCGTCATTCTCGTCGATCTCTGGACCATCCATGACTCAGTCCTCGTTGCGCCGCACCTTCGTGCCCCGACCTCCAAGTATACCCACAGAATCGCCGAGGACCTAATCTAAGCCCAGATCCACGTCCCGATCCAGCGCCGCCAGCACGGCCTGGTTCTCGCGCCAGTCAGGCTCCACCCGCACGTTGAGGTCGAGGTAGACGCGGCGCTCGAGGTACTGCTCGAGGTCGAGCCGGGCGGCGGTGCCGATGGCCTTGATCATCTGGCCCTGACGGCCGACGACGATCTTCTTCTGGCCCTCGCGCTCGACGAGGATCGAGGCGTAGATGCGGATGAGGTTCCGCTCCTCTTCCTCCTCCCAGCGCTCGAGGACCACGGCGGTCGAGAAAGGAAGCTCTTCCGTGGTCAGCTCGAGGACCTTCTCGCGGATGCGCTCGGCGACGAGGAACCGCTCGGGATGGACGGTGAGCAGCTCCGGATCGAACCTCGGCTCCCCCTCCGGCAGCAGGTTCCAGAGCACGTCCAGCAGGCGGTCGCAGTTGTCGCCTTTCTGCGCGCTGATCGGCACGATCTCCGCGAACAGGCCGCTCTTGGCGTACTGCTCGATGCGCGGCAGGATCTGCGGCTTCTTGACGCGGTCCACCTTGTTGAGGATGAGCACCCGCGGCCCCTCGGCCTTGCCGACCAGATCGAGCGTGTAGGCGTCCCCCGAGCCGAACTTTTCGGAGACGTCCACCAAGAGACAGGTCACGTCGGCCTCGTTCATGGCGTCCAGGGCGTAGCGCACCATCTGGCGGTTGAGGCGGTGGAGAGGCCGGTGAATGCCGGGCGTGTCGTAGAACACCATCTGGCCGCGCTCGCCGGAGAGGATGCCGATGATGCGGTGGCGGGTGGTCTGCGGCTTGTTGGAAACGATCGCCAGCTTCTCCTGGAGAAGGTAGTTCATCAGCGTCGACTTGCCGGCGTTGGGCCGGCCGACGAGGGCGACGGAGCCGGACTTCGCCATCAGGCCTCCGCCTCCGGTGCCTCTGCGGCCGGCTCGATCTTCTCGACGCGGACGGTCTGGATGCGGCGGTCGGCGACCCCTTCGACGGTGAAGCGGAGGCCATGGGTTTCCACGGTCTCCCCCACCTGCGGCACGTAGCCGAGAGCGCTGAAGATCAGGCCGGCCACGGTTTCGTACTCGGGGTCTTCGATCTCCACGCCGAACAGCTCGTCGAGCAGCTCGATGTGGGCGCGGCCGTCGAGGCGGTAGGCGCCGTTCTCCAGCGGCTCGAGCTCGGCCGCCAGCGCCTCGTGCTCGTCCATGATCTCGCCGACGATCTCCTCGACGAGGTCCTCCACGGTCACCAGTCCGGCCGTGCCACCGTACTCGTCCACGACGATCGCCACTTGCTGGAAGCGTGCCTGAAGCTCCTTGAGCAGCTCGGTGAGCGGCTTGGTCTCGGGGATGAAGAGCGCCGGCTTCAGCAGCTCGCGGACGGCGGGCGTCTCCGGGTCGCGGACGGCGCGCAGGACGTCGCGGATGTGGAGGATGCCGATGACGTGGTCGATCGAGTCCTCGTAGATCGGGATGCGCGAGTGGCCCGACTCGATGAAGCGCTCCGCCAGCGCGTCGAGACTGGAGTCGACCGGAGCACAGATCATGTCGATGCGCGGCGTCATCACGCTGCGCGCCTGGGTATCGCCGAAGCCGACGATGCCCCACAGCCACTCTCCCTCTTCCGGTTCCAGGATGCCCTCGCGCGTGCCGACGTCGATGAACGCCTCGATCTCCTCGTCAGAGGCCTGGTCCTCCTCTCCCTCTTCGTCGCGTTCGAAGGAGAGTGCGGGCACGAAAGGAACGAGGAGCGCCATCAGCGGCTTGAGCACCCAGAGCGCGACGCGGTAGACGCGGGTCAACGCGCGGAGGGCCCGCTCCGGGTCCTTCCCCACCAGCGTGCGGTTGATCGCTTCGACGGCGGCGACGAAGAGCAGGACGGCGGCGAGCGCCCAGAGGATCGGGTGAGCGCGGTGCCAGCGCTCCAGCAGCTCAGCCAGCAACGCGGCGACGACGATGGGCAGCGTACGGGCCAGCAGCGACAGGAGATAACGGAAGATGCCGAAGCGGACGGGCGACGCGGAGAGCGCCAGCAGCGAGCCGCCGGCCTCCTCGGCCCAATGGCGGAGCCGGATCGGGCCGCTGCGCTCCATCATGGCCGAGAGCATCGCCGTGAGCGCCGCGGCGGGAGTGAGCAGCACCAGCCCCCAGATCAGGACGCTCAGCGAGAGCCACGAGCCCTGGTCAGCCATCCTGCCCCTCGCGGATCCAGCTCCGGCGCAGGCGCCTTTCGAGCCGTTCCATCTCTCCCCGGTCGGTCTCGTGGTCGTAGCCCAGGCAGTGGAGGACGCCGTGCAGCAGCAGGACTTTAAGCTCGCGCTCCACGGCGTGTCCCGCCGCCGCGGCCTGGCGCCGCGCCGCGGGCACCGAGATCAGCACGTCGCCGAGGTGCCCGTCGTCACCCGGAAAAGAGAGCACGTCGGTCGTCCGGTCCTTGTCCCGGAACTGCCGGTTGACCCGCCGCATCTCGCGGTCGCCGGCGAACCGCACGCCGAAGCTCTCCGCCCCTGGCGCGAGCGCGGCCACGAGAGAGGCGAGCCACGGGCGCAGCCGGCGGGGTGCGGACTCCGGATAGCGGTTGGGATTCAGGAGAGCGAGCTCGGGGCCTGGCGCCGGATCGTTCACAATGGGTTCGCGTTATGAGGCCTGACGGATGGCCCGCTTCTCCCGTTTCGGCCCGGCGTTGAAGTCGAAGCCGGGATAGTCGATCCGCTGGTGGTAGATGTTGGACAGCACCCGATCGAACGACTCCGAGACGCTCCGCAGGTCCGAGAGGGTGAGGTCGGTGTGCTCGAGCTGGCCCTCCTGCAGGCAGTCGTCGAGGATGGTGCGGATGAGCCCGCGGATCTTGGCGGGCGAGGGCTCGGCGAGCGTGCGGCTCGCCGCCTCGACGGCGTCGGCCAGCATGAGCACGCCCATCGCCTTGTTCTGGGGCTTGGGGCCGGGATAGCGGTATTTCTCCTCCGTCAGCTCGCCGGCATCGACGTCCCGCTGCTCGGCGGCCTTGTGGTAGAAGAACTTGATCAGCCGCGTGCCGTGGTGCTGCCGGATGGCGTCCTTGATCACCCGCGGCAGGTTGTGCTCCCGCGCCAGCTCGACGCCGTCCTTGACGTGGTTGGTGAGGATCAAGGCGCTCATCGACGGCACGAGCTTGTCGTGGGGATTGTGGCCGGGCCGCTGGTTCTCGACGAAGTAATCGGGGCGCCGCACCTTGCCGACGTCGTGGTAGAGGCCCGCGGCGTAGGCGAGCACCGGATCGGCGCCGATCGCCTCGCACCCTTCCTTGGCGAGGTTGGCCACCATCAGGGAATGCTGGAAGGTGCCGGGCGCCTCGAACGCCAGGCGGCGCAACAGCGGCAGGTTGGTGTTCGAGATCTCGACCAGGGTGATGTCGGTGGTGAGGCCGAGCAGCCACTCGAGGATGGGCAGCGCGAAGCTCGCCGCGGCGGTGACCAGCAGGCCGCCGGCGAGAGCGCAGACGAGGTCGAAGACCACCTGCATGGAGCCGCGGTCCGCGGACGGCAGAGCGGTGAGCACGAGCACCATGACGACATTGACGGCCCCCACGGCGAGGCCGATGCGGGCGATCACCAGGCGGTGGCGGAACTGGGCGTGGTCCAGGGTATGGATCACGGCGAGAGAGCCGGCGAGGCCGAAGAAGACGATCCACAGGCCGTTGCCGTCCACCGCCAGGCGGGAGCAGAGGACGGAGAAGAGGATGGAGAGCACGAGGGCCGCGTTGCGCCCCAGCAGCAAGGTGGCCAGCACGGCCAGCGAGGCGAACGGGATGGCATAGGCCCAGCTCTGCACCGAGTTGAAGGGCACGGCCTCGAAGGCTCCCGAGAGCGCGTTTGCCACCAGGAAGCAGAACTTCGCTCCCAGCAGCGAGACGAGGAGCAGCAGGAGGCTCTCGCAGAACAGGCGGTCCCGGCTGTGGTCCGCCACCCGCTCCCCGCGCTCTGCGAACCAGATCACCAGGGCCACCAGCGACAACAGGGAGAGGGTGGCGACGAGCGGAGGCAGCTGCCTTCGGAGCTGCCGCTCGCCCCGCATCTGCGCCAGGATGCGGGCATGGGCGTTATCGATCGGATCCCCTTGGCGGACGATCACCTGGCCCTTGCGGACCTGGTTGAAGACTTGTCCGACGGAAGCCGCGGCGACGCCCTGCCGCGCCAGCGTCTCGCTGCGGTTGGGCAGCAGGTTGGGGGTCAGGTTCTCCAGCAGCAGGTCCACCAGCAGCCGCCGTTCCGCGGCGGAGAAGCCGCTCCAGCCGCGCACCTCCGACTCGAAGAACTCGCGCGCCTCTCCGGGGTAGCCGAGGTTCTCGAAGAGGTTCAGGTGGATCCGCTCGCCTCCCGTCGCCAGGTTGCGGAGAGCGATGCCGCGCAGGCGGTTTTCGAGCAGCAGGTCCTTGTTGGCCACGACGCCGCGGCGCAGCGCCTGCGTGAGGGCGCCGCGGACGCTGTCCTCGAGATCGGGTGAGAAGCCTTTGCGGATCAGCAGTTGAAGGCGCGCCGGCGTGAGCTTGAGGTTGCTCGGCGACGAGGAATCGGCCATCAGCTCGCGGACGATCGCCTGCCGCGCCGCCTCGGCCTCGGCCTCGCCCTCTTCGGCCGCCGCCCGCGTCACGAGGCGGCGGCCGCGGGCGAAGAGCTGCGCCACCTGGGCGTCGCTCTCGGCGATGACGCCGGGATCGAAATCGTAGACCGGCAGCACGCTCTCGCGGGCTTCGCGCTGCTTGACCAGGGTAGCTTCGTCATCGCCGAGCAGCAGGTCGCGCGAGGCCACGTAGTCGCGGTCGGCGATGGTGCCCGGCACCGCGCGGTTGGAGAACAGGAAGGCGCCCGGCAGCAGGCACCACGTCCCCAGCACGAGAAAGAGGGGCAGCCAGAGGCGGGGCATCTCCATCGCGCCGTCCCAGAAGTCCCGGGGCCGCAGGCGCCTGCCGATGCGGATGGCGCCGGTGACGGCGCGGATCTCCGAGGTCGCTTCCTTGTCGCGGGCCATCCTGTCACGGGCCATAAGGGATCCCCCGGCTCAAGGGTTCCTTCTCGCCTCCGCCTCGCGTTCGGTCTTGCGCTTCTCGAAATCGTCGTAAGCGGTGACGATCTTCTGCACCAGGGCATGGCGCACGACGTCCCGCTGGTCGAAATAGAAGAACTTGATGCCCTCGACGCCGGAGAGCACCTCCTGGGCCTCGCGCAGGCCGGAGGTCCGCCCCTGCGGCAGGTCCACCTGCGTGACGTCGCCGTTGATCACCGCCTTGGAGTTGAAGCCGATGCGGGTGAGGAACATCTTCATCTGCTCGGTGGTGGTGTTCTGGGCCTCGTCGAGGATGATGAAGCTGTCGTTCAGCGTGCGGCCGCGCATGAAGGCGATGGGCGCGATCTCGATGATGCCGCGCTCCAGCATCCGGCCCACCTTCTCGTAGCCGATGATGTCGTGCAGGGCGTCGTGAAGCGGCCGCAGGTAGGGATTCACCTTCTCCACCAGGTCGCCGGGCAGAAAGCCGAGCTTCTCGCCGGCCTCGACCGCGGGACGGGCCAGGATGATGCGCCGCACCCGCTTCTCCAGCAGCGCCGCCGCGGCCATGGCCACGGCGAGGTAGGTCTTGCCGGTGCCGGCGGGGCCGATCGAGATGACGATGTCGTGGTCGATCATCGACTGCACGTAGAGCTGCTGCTTGAAGCTGCGGGGCGCCACCAGCCGGCGCACCGAGGCGAGCATGCCCTCGGGCAGGAAGAAGCTCACCAGCGAGGTCTCGGGAGCCTCGGCGACGACGCGGATCGCCGTCTGCACGTCGCCCGGCCGGAAGCGGTAGCCCTTCTCGGTCACCGCCGTCAGCTCCGCCAGCAGGCGCTCGACGACGCGCACCCGCTCGGGGTCGCCGTTGATGTGCAGCTCGTTGCCGCGGGCCGCGACGGTGACGTCGAAGGTGCGCTCGATGCGGCGCAGGTTTTCGTCCTGGGTGCCGAAGAGGGTGTCCAGCCCCTCCTCGGCAAGTGTGACTTGGGTCATCGTGGTTCGTTCTCGCGGGACCGGGCCAGCGTCAGAGGCTGGGCCGGTCCGGGGAAGTCCAGTGTAGCAGACCTACTTCTTCCCATACTCGTAGAACCCCCGCCCGCTCTTCTTGCCGAGGCGGCCGGCGAGGACCATCTGCTTGAGGAGCGCCGGCGGCGCGAAGCGCTTTTCGCGGTACTCCTCGAACATGATGTTGGCGATGTAGTAGGTGGTGTCGAGGCCGACGAAGTCGAGCAGGGTGAACGGCCCCATGGGGTAGCCGCAGCCGAGCTGCATGCCTTTGTCGATGTCCTCGACGCTGCCCACCCCCTCCTCCAGGGCGCGCACGGCGTCGAGCAGGTAGGGCACCAGCAGGCGGTTGACGACGAAGCCCGAGTTGTCGCGGCAGGCGATGGGCTCCTTGCCGAGCGAGCGGGCGAACTCGAAGGCGCGGTCGAAGGTCTCGTCCGCGGTGACGATGGTGCGCACCACCTCGACCAGCTTCATCACCGGCACCGGGTTGAAGAAGTGGAGGCCGACGAACTTCTCCGGCCGGCGGGTGAACATGGCGAGCTGGGTGATGGTGAGCGACGAGGTGTTGCTGGCGAAGATCGCGTCCTCCTTGACCGCCTGGTCGAGGGCGGAGAGCGTCTTGTGCTTCTCCTCCACGTTCTCGACGATGGCCTCGACCACCAGGTCGCAATCGGCGAGGGCCGCGAGGTCCACCGTGCCGGAGAGCCGGGCGGCGGCCTCGTCGCGGGCCGCCTCGGCGAGCTTGCCCTTCTCCACCGCCTTGCCGAGCGAGCCGTTGATCTTGGCGAGGCCCTTGTCCACCAGCTCCTCGGTGACCTCGCGCACCACGGTCTCGTAGCCGGAGCGCGCGGCGACCTCGGCGATTCCCGAGCCCATCAGGCCGCAGCCGAGGACTCCCACCTTCCTGATCTTCTTCATGCAACCCCTCCTATCTCGAATTCAAGATGCTTCGTTTTCCACGATCTCCCGCCCATCCTGCTCCGCCAGCCGCGCCAGCCGCAACATCCGGGCCCCGGGCACGGCGAACGGCAGCCGCTCGGCCCACTCCACCACCTTGACCCCCGGTCCGGCCAGCATCTCTTCGAGCCCCAGCGCCGCCACCTGCTCCGGCTCCAGCCGGTAGAGGTCGACGTGGATCAGGCGGCCGCCGCCTCCCCGGTGCTCGCGGATCAGCGTGAAGGTGGGCGACTGCACGTCCCGAGGATCGATGCCCAGACCCTCGCCGATCCCCCGCGCCAGCACGCTCTTGCCGCTTCCCAGCTCGCCCGAGAGCAGGAGGACGCCGTCCGGCGCCAGCTCGCGGGCGAGATCGCGGCCGAGGGCCTGGGTTTCGGCCTCACTGCGGGTGCGCCAGGATCTCACAGGCCTTACCCTACGTCCGTTTTTCGTAGGGGCGGGGCTTGTCCCCGCCCTGGGTGCGAAGCGCCTGACCTAG
>JBIOVX010000211.1:0-98775 GCA_044868005.1 Thermoanaerobaculia bacterium
CTGCGAAGAGTCTTGCCGAAAAAAGTGGCCTCCTATTGGCAAAACCGGCTGTGATTCGTCCCCCCTCGCCCGTCAGGGAGAGGGGGACAGGGGGTGAGGCCTCGGAGCGTAGACGGCCCCGACACGCAACACCTGAAGGACCGTTCTCTTTGTCACCTCTCCGTCACCTCCGTGCTAGGATCTATAGGCTGACACGAATGAACACATGCCTCCGCGCCCGAGGTGGGCGGCGGAAGACTGGAGGGAGGCTCGTATGGTTCGGAAATCTCAACCGTTCCTCTGGCTCTTGCTTTTGATGCTCGCGATGGCCGGGGCTGCTCTCGCGCAGGACTCCGGGTCGATCTCCGGCGTCGTCCGCGGCGCCGACGGCGCGCCGCTCCCGGGCGTCACAGTGACGGCGAGCGGGCCCCTGCTGCCCGCCGGCCGTATCGGCGTGACGGACGAGCAGGGCGCGTTCAGCATCCTGCGCCTGCCGCCCGGCGAATACGAGGTGACGGCCGAGCTGACGGGGATGGGCAACGCCAAGCGCCCGGCCGTCGTCGCGCTCGACCGGGACACGCAGGTCAACCTGGACATCAAGCCCTCGATCGCCGAGGAGATCACCGTTACGGCGGCGCTGCCGACGATCGACGTCAAGTCGAACGACGTGCAGGTCAACTACACCAACGAGCAGATCGAGGACCTGCCGGTAGCGCGCACCTACAAGGGGCTCTTCCAGCTCGCGCCGGGGGTCGCCGAGAACGGCCGGCTGACGCCCAACGCCGGCGCGGCGCGGATGGACAACACCTATCTGATCGACGGCATCAACGTGACCAATCCGCACTACGGCGACATCCTGCCCAATGTGACGGAGCTCGACATCTCCGAGGTGAGCATCAAGCGAGGCGGCATCTCCGCCGAGTACGGCCGCTCGGCTGGCATGGTGGTCAACGCCATCACCAAGTCGGGGACGAACGACTTCCGGGGCGAGATCCGCGCCGAGTACCAGCCGGAGAGCTTCGTCAACGACAGCAAGATCGCGACGCTGCAGAACACCCGGGAGCGCGATCTGCTCGCCGGCGCGCTCGGCGGGCCCATCCTGCGCGACCGCTTCTGGTTCTACGCCTCGGTGAACATGCCCCAGGAGAACCTCGTCGACCGCAGGAACAACCTCGGAGCGGTGCCGGACCGCGAAGAGAGCACGGACGAGTACTTCGGCAAGATCACGGCCAATCCGGCGTCGAGCCACTTCCTGGCCGCTTCGGTGCGCTCGCGCGACACCACCACCAAGAACTCCGGTATCACCGCCAACGTCCATCCCTCGGTGGCCACCGACGATTCGACCGATTACCTGCTCGGCACCTTCGACTGGGTGTGGAACCTCACCGCGAACAGCCTCGCCGAGCTGAAGCTGAACCACAACAAGGAGGAGAACTCGGGCATCCCGATCACCGATCTGGGTTATCGCCCGGCGTTCAACCCCGCTCGCCCGGACCTGATGGGCGCCTTCGCCACCACCTCGGACCGCATCATCGGCGGCGCCACCGCCGCGGGCCAGACCGTGGGCGGCGCCAGCCTCAACAACTTCCAGGACTTCAAGCGCGACGAGGCGCGGCTCATCTACCAGCAGTTCGCCAGCTTTGGCAGCAGCCGCCACGACCTGCGCGCCGGCCTCACCTATGACAAGAACGAGGAGCGCCTCGAGCGTGTGGCGAACGGCTGGGGAAGCATCACCTGGAGCGCCACGACCCAGCGGTTTACCGCCACCTACAACTCGATCCAGCCGCCGCACATCGGCCGCGCCGAGACCTACGGCGTCTTCGCCCAGGACCAGATGACCTTCGGCGAGCGGCTGACCTTCACCGCCGGCTTGCTGGTCAACAAGGACGAGTACTTCGGCGAAGCCCTGGGCGCCACGCCGGGCACCAAGGTGAAGAAGAAGATCCTCACCTTCGATTGGGACCAGCAGATCCAGCCGCGGCTCGGAATCTCCTACGTGCTCGATCCGCAGCGGGGCGATAAGCTCTACGCCGCCGCCGGCCGCTACTACAACACCGAGAACAAATCGCTCACCCGCGCCGGCTCGCCGACCCGCATCTTCACCACCCGCGCCACCTTCGACGCCGCCGGCGTCCTCATCTCCGACGTCCCGGCCGCCAACACGCAGACCAAGACGATCGACAAGAACATCGATCCGATGTACACCGACGAGTACCTTGCCGGCTACGCGCGGCCGCTCGGCGTCGCCTGGTCGGCGGAGGTCTGGGGCATGTACCGCGAGGTGAATGACATCTTCGAGGACATCAGCGCCGACGGCCTCGGCAACGGGCCGTTCCACGTCAGCCAGCTTCCCGGCGCCTTCCGGGAGTACACGGCCGCCACGCTGCAACTGAACCGCCGGCCGGTCAACGACCGCCTCAAGCGCCTGTGGATCAACGCCAGCTACACCTGGAGCCGCCTCAAGGGCAACTGGGACGTCGACTACGCCGACTCGCTCTTCTACAACTCGTCGATCCTCCAGGACGGCCCCGGCGTGCTGATCACCGACAACCGCGAAGGCGAGCTGCTCGGCGACCGCACGCACCTGGTCAAGCTGTTCGCCACCATCGAGCCCATCGACCGGCTGCGCGCCGGCACCTATATCCGCTACCAGAGCGGCGCCGCCTGGGAAGCGCGGGCGCAACCCTCCGCCAACGTCACCAGCAGCTACTACTACTACCTCGAGCCGGCGGGCTCGCGGCGGATGGAAGACTGGTTCAACGTCGACCTGCTGACCTCGTACGAATTCCGCTTCGGCGGCATCGGCGTGGAGGTCGAGGCCCGGCTCAACAACGTCTTCGACGAGCAGGTGGCGTTGCAGGTGGACAACCGCTACATCCTCAACCGGCCGCTGGTCCCGGGCAACCCGGCGCTCAGCCCGTCGATCGACCAACCGTCGAACAACCCGCAGTTCGGCAAGCCGACCCAGATCTCGGATCCGCGGGCCTTGGTGCTGTCGACGATCATCCGGTTCTAGCAGGCGGTTTTCGTAGGGGTGGGGCTTGTCCCCACCCCACCTCCCGGGCGGGGACAAGCCCCGCCCCTACGTCTGACCACAGCCCTTGCGGTAAGGTTCGAATCGTGGAGATCCGCGACTTCGCCCGCACCGTCCTGCTGACCGAGGATCTGAACGTCAAGCTCGCGGCGGCTCCCGCCGAGCTGACCGATCACGATCCCGGTCCGCCGTTCCGCGCCGCGGCTCCGGGCCGGCCGCCGCACCTGCGGTTTCAGGCCGTCGCGGTGCCGGCGAGCGAGGGGATGCACGATCCCGCGCAACGGCCGCGCATCCTGCACGCCCTCGCCAATCACGAGCTGCAGGCGGCCGAGCTGTTCGCGTGGGCTCTCCTCGCCTTTCCCGACTCGCCCGCGGACTTCCGCCGCGGCCTGCTCCGCATCCTCGACGACGAGCAGCGCCACACCCGCATGTACATCGCCCGCGTGGAGGACGCCGGCGCGCGCTTCGGCGACCTGCCGGTGAACGGTTATTTCTGGGGCAAGATCGAGGCGATCACCTCGCCGCTCCGCTTCCTCTGCGCCATGTCGCTCACCTTCGAAAACGCCAACCTCGACCACACCAAGGAGTACGGCGAAGCGGCCCGGAAGGCGGGCGACCTCAAGACGGCCGCCGTCATCGACGCGGTCCATCGCGACGAGATCGAGCACGTCCGCTTCGGCTGGACCTGGCTGCAGATCTTCAAGCGTCGGGACGAGTCCGCCTGGGACGCGTTTCGGGCGAACCTGACGTGGCCGCTCAGCCCGGCGAAGGCGCGCGGCCGGACGTTCCATCGCGGCGGGCGCGAGGCGGCGGGGCTGGACGCGGAGTTCATCGCGCGGCTCGAGCAGAGCGAGTCGTGAGGCGCATCCTCGCCAATCTCCTCTGCGAAGGCGAGCTCGCGCTTCAACCGAACCGGATCGCGCCTCCGCCGCGCTCAGTCCTCACGAAGATCTCCCGGCTCGGCACGCTCCTGCGCGTCTTCGCCCGTGACGGAGATCGGCTGTGGACGCCCGCGCCCGTGGATCCGGATCGCGTTCCGGACTTGCGGGGACTGCCCCGGCCGGTTTTCGAATCCGGACCGCTCCGCGATCTCCCCGCCGCGGACGAGGTCCTCGCCTGGTGCGAGACGCCCGAGGCCGCGGCGCACCGGGGCGGCGCGCGCAGTCCCCGCGCGCTCTCCCTGGACGCTCCTCTCCACGAGCTGCTCTGGAATCTGCCCACGCCGGAGCCCGCCGCAGTCGCGGCCGTCCATCATCGGGCCTGCCATCTCCACATCGCCGAAGAGATCGGCTGTGCCCTCCCCGGCGCCCGCATGGTGAACAACATGTCCGAGCTGGACCGCGTCCTTCAGCACGGTCCCCGGAGCTGGGTCGTCAAGGCGTCTCTCTCGGCCGCGGGACGCGAGCGCTACATCGAACGGAATGGACCCGCCCTCTCCGATCCCAAGGCGCGGCGGACGGTAGAGCGGCTCTTCGCGCGCCACGGTGCCCTCCTCTTCGAGCCCTGGATGGAGCGGGTGGCCGACTTCGGCGTCTCCGCGCTCCTCACCCACGGCGAGCTGCGCATCGTGGGCATCCACCGCCAGCGGGTGGACGTCAAGGGCCAGTTCGTGGGGATCGATCTCGAATCCGGCCTGTCCGCGGAGGATCGGCATCGTCTGGCAGAGACAGCCGAATCCGCCGCCGCGGCCCTCCGGCGCGCCGGCTACGCCGGCCCCTTCGGGATCGACGCCTGGCGTTACCGCAGGGAGGATGGTTCGATCGCGTTCAATCCGCTGGGAGAGATCAACGCCCGCATGACCTTCGGCCTCGTGGCGTGGACGCTGGCGGAGCGGCTCCCGGAGACGTCTGATATAGTCGGAAACATCAACCAAAGCTGAAGAGACTCCGGCGGAGGGTCGCCGGCAGGAGGGTCGAAAGTGAACCGAGCCCGGCTGGTCCTCGTCCTGCTGTTAATCGCTCCCTCGTCGCTCCTCGCCTGGGGTCCCAACGGCCACCGCGTCGTCGGCCGCATCGCCGCCAACCACCTCACGAGCGAGGCCGCCGTCGCCGTGACGTGCCTGATCGGTCCCGAGGGTCTGGACCAGGCGAGCACCTGGGGGGACGAGATCCGCAACGATCCGAACTGGCAGCCGCCGCTGAAAAACCCGAGCCCCTGGCACTTCATCAGCATCGACGACGCCGAGACCCTGGAGACCACCGCGCGCGATCCCAATGGCGACGTGCTCGAGGCCATCGAGCGGTTCTCGGCCGTGCTGCGCGACCCTCAGGCGACGCGGCAGGCAAAGCAGGAGGCGTTGAGGTTCGTCGTCCACTTCGTGGGCGACATCCACCAGCCCTTGCACGTCGGGCGGCGGGCCGACCGGGGCGGCAACTCCATCCAGGTGACGTTGTTCGGCCAGGCGACCAACCTCCACTCGGTTTGGGACAGCGGGCTCATCGAGAGCGAGAAGCTGAGCTTCTCCGAGCTCGCCGCCTTCATCGATCATCCCACGTTGCTGGAGCTGCAGGCCTGGCAGAGCGCGACCCCCGCTGACTGGGCCAAGGAATCGAAAGCCGTGCGCGAGCGGGTCTACGCGATCGGCGACGGCAAGCTCAGCTTCCAGTACGCCTTCGACAACATGCCGCTGATCAAGCAGCGGCTTCTGCAAGCCGGGGTGCGGCTGGCGGGGCTGCTCAACTCGATCTTCTCCCAGCCCGGCCCCTCGATCCCGGACCGCCAGCCGGCGCAGCCTTGATGATGGGTCTGCTAGGCTTGGAGCATGTCTGCGGCGGAAGAGGATCGGATCAAATCACTGGCGCGGGAGTTTTCGGGGCTCGACCTGCTCCTGCTCTTCGGCTCCCGCGCTCGCGGCGATGTCCATCCGCGCTCCGACTGGGACTTCGGTTATCTCGCGAATCCCGGCTTCGACGCCGACGACCTTCTCGCTCGGCTGGTCCTTCTCCTGGGCACCGATCAGATAGATCTGGTCGATCTCGGGCGCGCCAACGGCCAGCTCCGTTATCGCGCCGCGGCGGAGGGACATCCGCTGTTCGAGGCCGCTCCAGGCGTCTTCGAGGACTTCTGGTTTGAGGCCGTGTCCTTCTGGTGCGATGCGGGGCCGATCCTTCAGCGGAGTTACGAGGAAATTCTCCAGGGGCTGGCTAGAGCATGAGCCGGCTCGCGCACCGGCGGCGGTGGAACGTCCACCGCCAGGGGTGGAACGTCCACCGTCGGCGGTGGAACGCATACCGGAGGCGGTAGACCGTCCACCCCCGGCGGTGAAGCGTCCGCCGTCGGCGGTGGAACGCACACCGGAGGCGGTAGACCGTCCACCCCCGGCGGTAGACCGTCCACCCCCGGCGGCAGACCGTCTACCCCCGGCGGTGGAACACGTACCGCCGGCGGTGGACCGTCTACCCCCGGCGGTAGAAGGCGCACCGGCACGGCAGCGCGTCTGTGACCAGGTTCGTCAGGTTGCGAAGGGGGAATGGCTCCTCGGGAGGGACTCGAACCCCCAACATTTCGGTTAACAGCCGAACGCTCTACCGTTGAGCTACCGAGGAAGGTGGAAAGAAGCGTCCCGGGACTGGCCCGGGACGCGGAATTCTAGGGACATCGCGCACCGCTGTCAACGCGGGCGGCGCTACATCGTGTTGTCCAGGAACGGCTTCAGCTTCGTCGCCCGGCTGGGGTGACGCAGCTTGCGCAGCGCCTTGGACTCGATCTGCCGGATGCGCTCGCGCGTGACGTTGAAGGACCGGCCCACCTCTTCGAGCGTGTGCTCGGAGCCGTCGCCGACGCCGAAGCGCATCTTCAGCACCAGCTCCTCGCGCGGCGTCAGCGTCTTGAGCACCTTGCGGGTCTGGTCCTTCAGGTTGGCGAAGATCACCGAGTCGATGGGCGAGGTGGCGTTCTTGTCCTCGATGAAGTCGCCGAGGTGCGAATCCTCCTCTTCGCCGATGGGCGTCTCGAGGGAGATGGGCTCCTGGGCGATCTTCATGATCTTGCGCACCTTGTTGGCCGGCAGGTCCATGCGCTCGCCGATCTCCTCCGCCGTGGGCTCGCGGCCCAGCTCCTGCACCAGCGAGCGGCTGGTGCGGGTGAGCTTGTTGATGGTCTCGATCATGTGCACCGGGATGCGGATCGTCCGCGCCTGGTCGGCGATGGCGCGCGTGATCGCCTGCCGGATCCACCAGGTGGCATAGGTCGAGAACTTGTAGCCGCGGCGGTACTCGAACTTTTCCACCGCCTTCATCAGGCCGATGTTCCCCTCCTGGATGAGGTCGAGGAACTGCAGCCCGCGGTTGGTGTACTTCTTGGCGATCGACACCACCAGCCGCAGGTTGGCGACGATGAGCTCCTCCTTGGCACGCTCGCAGATCGCCTCGCCCTGGCGGATCTTGTCGATGGTGGCGGCGATCTCGGCGTGCGTGGTGCCGTAGCGCTCCTCCAGCTCGCGCAGGTGGGCGCGGTACTTCTCGATGCGGCGGCGGTGCAGCGTCTTCAGCTCGTCGTTGGTCTCGCGCTTGAGCGCCGTCTGCGCCCGCTTGATGTCCTGCTCGAAGCGCGAGAACTGCTTGTCGATGTCCTTCAGGAAGTCCACCAAGCGGTTGCGCGTCTGCAGGCTGAAGTCGATCGTGCGGATGTCCTTGGCGATCTTCGCCACCAGGCGGTCGATCTCGCGCTCGAACTCCATGTACTTCTCGCCGTCCGGCTTGCAGCGCTTCTGGCGCTTGCGCAGCTCGCCGATGCCGCCGTCGTTCTCGGCGATCTGCTCGAAGATCTTGAGGTTGCCCTTGATGCGGTCGGCGGCCTTGGGATCGAGCGGCTCGTCGGGATCGGCGTCGATCAGCTCGCGCAGGATGCGCTTGTCCTTGGCGGCCATCTCGTTGAGCCGCAGCAGCTCGCGCAGCACCACCGGGTTCTCGCACAGCGCCTCGTAGATCAGCCACTCGCCCTGCTCGATGCGCTGGGCGATCTCCACCTCGCCCTCGCGGTCGAGGAGGGGCACCGTCCCCATCTCGCGCAGGTACATGCGCACGGGGTCGTTCGTCTTCTCGTGAGCGGCGAGACCGAATTCCGTCGTCTCGTCCTCTTTCTTGTCGAACTCGCTCGGGCCGGACTCGAAATCGTCGCGGTTCTGGTAGCGCTCGGGCCGGTCGATGACGTCGACGCCCAGATCCGTGAACCGCAGATAGATCTCGTCCAGCTCGTCCGGGAGGCTCACCACCTCCTCGGGCAACATCTCGTAGATCTCGTCGTAGAGAAGGTAGCCCTTCTCCTTGCCAAGCTCGATGAGCTGCTTGACCGAGCTGTACTTCTCTTCGACGGGCGCGATACTGGAAATCGTCAAGAGTTTCTCCTCTCAGCCTCGATCGGGACGGAACGCAATAGAGGGCTCACCCGAGCCCGCCCTTGGCGCCGTGCCGGGATCCCCGATGCAAGCTGTGGCTCAACCGTGTCTTCTCGTCCACGAGGCGGTCGCGGAGCGCATGATCCCCCTTGCGCTGCGCCTCGCTGATCTCTCCCTGCAGTTCCTTGATCCGCTGCCGCCGCCAGCGGTCCGCCAGCTTGTCGAGAGACTCCAGCAGCCCGATTCGTCCGGGAGTAATCTCCCTTTCTAGCATGATTTTCGCTAATCGGGCAACCGATCCCTCGTCCTCGCCCAGCCCCGACTTCAACTTCTGGAAGTCCGGGGGGCGGCCGGCTTCTGCATATAGAGTGCAGAAGACCCCGAAAATATTCCTGCATCCGGTGTCGAAAAAGACCTCCGGCCGGGGCAGCGCCTCCAGGGGAGGCACCTGGGCCGTCTCGTCCTCCCGCAGGAGCCGCTCCAGCACCTGCTCCTCCAGGCTGCGCACGAGCCGGGGGCTTGTCGCCGCGGGGGACGCCTGCGGCGGCGGGCTCGCGTCCCCCCTGGAGATACCGGTGCTCCCCACGCGCCGGGCGAGCATCTCGACGGGGATTCCCAGGCGGTCGGCGGCGAGCCGGGAGTAGCTGAAGCGGAGGATGGAGTCCGGGATCGGCCGCAGCAGCTCCGCCACCGCGGCGGCCGCCTTGGCCTGGAGGCGGGGATCGCGGGCCGCCCCGGCCGGAATGGCGCGGTCCAGCTCGGCCGTCACCGCGTCCTCGGCCCGCTCCACCGCCGAGCGGACGGCCTCCTCCCCCTCCTCCAGGCGCAGCGAGTCCGGATCGTGCGTGCCCGGAAACCGCGCCCGGCGCACGCCGAGCCCGTCGGCCAGCAGCAGCGGCAGGGCCCGCCGGAAAGCGCTCTCGCCCGCCTCGTCGCCGTCGTAGGCCACCACCACCTCCTCGGCGTAGCGCGAGAGGAGCTTCGCCTGCTCCGGCGTCAAGGCCGTGCCCATGCCGGCCACCGCCCCCTCGACGCCGCTCGCCACGGTGCCGATGACGTCGAAGTAGCCCTCGCAGAGCACCGCCCGGCCGGTCTCCCGGATGTCGCGCTTGGCCAGGTGCAGACCATAGAGGAGAAAGCCCTTGTGGAAGCGGTCCGTCTCGTTGGTGTTGACGTACTTGGCCTTGTCGTCCCCCAGGGTGCGGCCGCCGAAGCCCACCAGCCGGCCCGCCTGGTTGTGGATGGGGAACATCAGCCGGTGCCGGAAGCGGTCGTAGAGGTCCCCCCGTTCCGAACGCCCGACGAGCCCGGCCGCCTCCAGGTCCGCCTGCGGGATGCGCGGATGGAGGGCCGCGAGGAGATTTCGAAAGCCGTCCGGCGCGTAGCCGAGGCCGAACTTCTCGATCAGCTCCGGCGGGATACGCCGCCGCTCCAGGTACTCGCAGGCGAAGGGCGACCGGCGGAGCTGATCGCGGAAGAACTCCGCCGCCGCCGCCAGTGCGCCCTCGAGGTCCCGCTCGGGCTTGCCGCCGGCGAAGCGCGCCTCGGCGCGGCTGGGCAGCGGGATGCCGTAGCGCGTGGCCAGCGTCTCGATGGCCGCCGGGAAATCATCGCCGCTGGTCAGCATGTGGAGCTTGATGGCGTCGCCGCCGGCGCCGCAGCCGAAGCAGTAGAAAAGCCCCTGCACGGGATCGATGCTGAACGACGGCGTCTTCTCCTTGTGGATCGGGCAGAGCCCCTGGTACCGCCGGCCGGCCTTGCGCAGGCGCGTGTGGTCGGAAGCGATGGAGACGATGTCCACCGCGTCGCGCACCGCCTGCACGAGCTGGGGGGTGAGGTTGACGTTGCCTAGGGGCATGGGTGGTTAGAGAAAGAAAGCGTCCAGGGAGTTATTCCCAAAGCCGGCGATCTGCGCTCCGAAGCCTCACCCCCTGGCCCCCTCTCCCGGACGGGAGAGGGGGAGGAAACACGTCTGTCTCTTTCTTGCTGTTCTCCCCCTCTCCGGTTACGGAGAGGGGGCCGGGGGGTGAGGCTTCGCAGGGCAGACAAGCTCGATTCACTACGCCCCCCTGAACGTCACCACCGTAGCCCCATCCCCACCCTCGTTCGGCGCGCCGGCGCGCACGTCCGCGATTCCCCGATGGCCGCGCAGGTGCTCGCGCACGGCTTGGCGCAGCCGCCCCGAGCCGTGGCCGTGGATGACCCGCACCTGCCGGCGCGAGGCGAGCAGCGCACGGTCGAGATAGGTGTCCAACTGCTCGAGCGCCGGCTCGACGCGGAGGCCGATGAGGTTGATCTCCGGCGCCACCGCCGCGGCCTCGTCGAGATCGCCGGGTTGCGGCCGCGCCGCGCGCACCGTGGCCTCCCGCTCTCTTCCTGAAGGTGCCTCCGCGGCGATGGCGGGAGCCAGCTCCTCCGGCCGGCAGCGCACGCGCTTGCCGCGCACCAGCACCTGCGCCCGGCCGTCCTCCAGCTTCTCCAGCACGCCCTGCCAGCCGAGCCCCAGATGGCGCACCGTCTCGCCCACCGCCAGCGGACCGGCAGGCTCCGGCGCAGCCTCCCCAAAGATAGGCGCCGCGGCGAAGAGAGTCTCGACAGCCTCGCCGGCCAGGCCGCGCCGCCGCCCCTCCTCGAAACGCTCGCGCAGGCGGCTCTCCTCGCGGCGCAGGCGCTCCGTCGTGTCGCGCCGGAAGGCGTCCAGCTCCGCCTTCATCTTCTTGGCGACGCTCCGCCTCTCCTCCTCCAGCGCCGACCGCTCGTCGGCCAGCCGGCGGCGGAGCTTGGCGGCGTCGGCGTGCTCGGTCTCCAGGCGGCCGCGGGTCTCGGCCAGCTCCTGGCGCACCCGCTCCACCTCGGCGATCAGGCGGCGGAGGTCGCGGTGCTCGGAGCCCAGCCGGGCCTCGGCGCGGTCGAGCCACTCCGCCGGCAGCCCCAGGCGGCGGGCGAGCGCCAGGGCCTCGCTCCCTCCCGGCGGACCGGGGACGAGCCGGAAGGTCGGCCGTCCGGTCGCCGGATCGAACTCCATGGCCGCGCAGGAGGCGCCGTCGAGCTCCAGCGCCGCCGCGGCGAGCTGCGCCAGATGCGTGGTGATCACCCCGAGGCTGCCCTTCTCCAGCAGCCCTTCGAGCAGCGCCCCGGCGAGCGCCGAGCCCTCCTCGGGATCGGTGCCCGAGCCCAGCTCGTCGAGGAGGATGAGGCTGTCCGGCCCCGCTCCCTCCCACGCCTCCTTGAGCCGCAGCAGCCGGCCGCTGAACGTGGAGCGATCGGCGAGCAGGTCCTGCTCGTCGCCTACCGTCGCCACCAGGCGGGCGAGGAACGGCACGCGGCTACCCGCCGCGGCGGGGATCGGCAGGCCGCACTGCGCGAGCAACGCCAGGATGCCCGCCGTCTTGAGCGCCACCGTCTTGCCGCCCGCGTTCGGGCCGGTGATCACCAGGATGCGCCGGTCCGCGGCGAGCTCGACGTCGAGCGGCACGATATCCCCCGAGTGCCCGGCCTGGCCCAGCGCCTCCTCGCGAACCTCGGCGAGACAAGGGTCGAGCAGCGGATGCCGCGCCGCTTTCAGCCGCAGGCCGTGCCGCGCCCCGATCTCCGGCAGGCTCGCGCCGCAGCGCTCGCCGAAGCGCGCCGCCGCCTGCAGCAGGTCGAGATCGGCGAGGAAGCGCGCGTGCCCGTGCAACGCCGGCAGCGACTCGCGGGCGGCTTCGATCAGCTCCACCAGGATCCGCCGCCGCTCCGCCTCCTCGTCCTCGACCGACTGCTGCAGCGAGTTGTTCGATTCGACGACGTGCAGCGGCTCGAAGTAGAGGCTGCGGCCGGTGGACGAGCGGCCGTGGACGAGGCCGCCGCTACGCCCGCGCGCGCCGGCCTGCAGCATCACCACCAGGCGGCCGCCGCGCATCGGGATGGTCTCCTCCGAGAGGTCCTCCTGATGGCCGGCGACGAACTCGCCCAGCTCGCGGTAGATCTGGCCGCGCACCGTGCGGATCTGCCGACGCAGCGCCGCGAGGCGCGGGCTGGCGTCCTCGCGCACCTCGCCGCGGCGGTCCAGGGTGCGGTCGATGCGCTGGAGCAGCGGCTGGAGGTCGGGCAGCTCCCGCGCCAGCGCCGCGAGCGCCGGGCAGGGAGGGACCGCCTCGAGGATCCTCGCCGCCGCGACGCGCGTGGCCTTCCCGAAGTCCGCCAGCCGCGCCAGATCGATTCCTTCGACCGGCGGCCGGCCGGTGGTCAGCCGCTCCATCAGCTCGCCCAGCGGCACCTCGAAATCCGGCACCAGCCCCCGCTCTCCCACGAGCCGCGACGCCTCCTCGAAGAACGTCCGCCGCGCCCGCAGCTCGCCCTCCTCCGCGAAGGGCCGCAAGCCCACCACGTTGGCGCGCCCCAGATCGCTCGCCGCGAAGCGCGCCACCACGGCGAGCAGGCTCGGAAACTCCAGCGCCTGCGCGGTGGCTGGGGAGAGGATGGGGGAGGGGCGCGAGGCGGGGATGTTCACCAGGGCGAGTGTAACAGTGCCGTTCTGCCCTCCGAAGCCTCACCCCCTGTCCCCCTCTCTCTGACGGGCGAGGGGGGACGATTCACAACCCGTGTTGCCGATAGGAGGCCACCTTTTTCGGCAAACCCTTTCGCAGGCGTCCCCCCTCGCCCGTCAGGGAGAGGGGGACAGGGGGTGAGGCTTCGGAGGGCAGAACGCCTCAACTGACAAGGCGCCCCTGTACAGGCCGCCGCGCCTATCAAGGACCGCCTGTACTGGAAGAGCCCAGATACCCCGCCACCGCGCCCAGCCCCGCGGGCGTGGCCCGGCCGGTCTCTACCAGATCGCGGAACCACAGCAGCGCCACCGCCGCGCCTTGCCGGAGGCCGCCGGCGCGGAGAATCGGGAACAGCTCGCCGGCCAGCCGCCGGACCTCTTGCACGCGATCCTCCCGCTGGTAGAGGAGCGCATGGTCGAGCAGCACCACGGCCGCCTCGGCGCCGAGTCCCGCGAGAAGAAAGCCCCGGCGGGCGTCGAGGAAGGCTGCCTCCGCCTCCCGCGTCGAGCCGAGAGCGGCTTCGATCCGGCCCTCCAGATGGCGCAGCCGCAGGAGATTGGGCCGGTCTCCGTACTGTTGATAGATCGGCCGCGCCGTGCGCACCGCCTGCAGCGCCTCCTCGCCGCGGCCGGCGCCGGCGAGCTGCAAGGCCAGGGCGTGCAGCGCGAAGGCGGCACGGCGCGGACCGCGCGCCGCCAGCCGGCTGAACACTTCTCCGTAGCTCGCCGGCGGCGGCTCCGCTCCGGCCTCCGGCTGCACCGCCTGCGGCCGGGGCTCGCCCAGCCGCCACAGACGTTGCGTCAACCGCAGGCATTCCGCGCAGCCGGCGAGCAGATGGCGGACTACGCCGCGGCGCTCTTCCCGGCCGGTCTCGTCGCGCATGAAACGCTCGAGGAGCTGAGGATCGGGATGCTCTTCCGGTATGGTTTTCGACATCGTTTCTCCAACTACGGGTCCGGTCCTGGCCACTTCGAACGGCATCTCGAAACCTGCGGGGCCGACGAAGCCTGGATTCACGGAGGAGATTTTCGGATCGATTATAGAGCATATATTGTCGAAGGAGACAACTTTCGCACTCCCTCAACACGCAACCAAGAGACAAGTCATGGCTTCAGAGAATATCTATTTTTCGTCCAAGTCATTGACACCAATAAGTTTGCGCTTGCATCAAGGCTCTGACGAAGGTAGATTTCTCGCATGTCACTCCTCAATGGACTCGGAAGGGCCCTCCGCTGGCTCCGCGACCGGCAGAACAAGCGGCAGTACCAGGTGGCCGACACGGCAGGCATCACCAAGGCCATGCTCTCGGCGTATGAGACCGGCAAGCAGAAGCCGTCCCTCGATACCCTGGAGAAGATCCTGACCGCGCTGAGCTGCGATCTCAACGATCTCCACAATGCCTTGCAGATCGTCAACGGGCAGCCGGAAGCCATCCGCAAGTCCGGCACCCTGCGCGAGGAATGGTTGCCGCCCCGCCAAAACGAGGAAAGCGAAGCCCCCGGTCTCGACCTCTATCGCGTCCTCGGCCTCACCCGCCAGCTTCCGACGGAAGAAGAACGCGCCCTCTCCGAGATGCTGGAAGGCTTCCACAAGATGGTCCGCTACCTCCACAGCATGACCCCGCCGCCCGCCGGCGAGGCGAGCTGAGGGCCTTCCTCTCTCTCCCAGAGGGCCTTTGAAGTTGTCGGCGGCCTGCCCTCCGAAGCCCTCACTCCCCTGACCCCTCTCTCCCAAAAGGGAGAGAGGGGAACAAAACCAAGAACCCTCAACCGTTGTTTCTCCTGTCTTTCTCCCTCCTCTCCCCCGGGAGAGGAGGGCCGGGGAGGTGAGGGCTTCGGAGGGCATACCACCGCGATGACTTCACAGACTCCGGGAAAGAAGGATTCTGGGGGGCGTGAGCCCACGCGCACGCTTCTTGCACCGCCTCTCCAGCGGGCCCTTGGAAGGCCCTGGGGGAATGAGAGGGAGCGCCCAACGGAGATGATTTGTGGAAGCAGATCTAGAGCGTCGATCCGCCCGTTTACGGCAAGGCGATCACCTGTGCCTGATCTATCACAGCGCCGCCGAGCAGACGTCGGCGGTGGTGGATTTTCTCAAGGCCGGCCTCGCGGCGGGAGAGCAGTGCCTCTTTCTCGGCCATGCCACGAGCAGCCGGCGGCTCGTGCACGCGCTCGGCATGGCGGGCGTCGACGCCGACGCCGAAGGTAACCGTGGCGCCCTCCTCCTGCTGACGCGGCGCGAGGACTGGCTGCCCGGCGGACGCTTCGAGCCCAGGGCCATGATCGACCTCCTCCGGCACGCCGAGCGGCGGGCCTTGAACGCCGGCTTCTCCGGCCTGCGGGTCACCTGGAATCTCTGCTGGCTGCTGGAGGAATCCCCCGGCGCCGACCGCTTGACCGAGTACGAGGCGCAGCTCACCCGCGTCCTCGCCGGCAGCCGCACCTGCGTCCTCTGCCGCTACTCCCACGACGCCTGTCCGGCGGCGACGATCCAGGAGGCCCTCCACACCCACCCGCTGGCCGTGCTGGGCGAGCAGATCTGCTCCAACGCCTACTACGAACCGCCGGAGATGGTGCTCGGCGGCCGCTCGCCGGAGGAGCGCATCGACTGGATGATGGCCCAGCTCTGGCGCAACCGTCTCAACGAGCAGAAGCTCGAGGAGACCTCCCGGCGGCTCTCCCAGAAGCGGGCGGCGCTGGCGCGGGCCAACCAGGCCAAGGAGGATCTGCTCTCCATGCTCGCCCACGAGCTGCGCAATCCGCTCGGCGTCATCAGCAACGCCCTGCAGGTGATCCGCCTGAAGGGCGACGGGGACGAGACGCGCCGGCGGGCCATCGACGCCGCCGAGCGCCAGGTCGGTCACCAGGCGATGCTGATCGACGACCTGCTCGAGGCCTCTCTCGTCACCAGCGGCGAGATCGAGCTGCACCTCGAGGACCTGGACCTCGCGAAGCTGGTGGGCGAGACGGCCGAGAGCTACCTGAAGACGTTCGAGGACGCCGGCCTCCGGCTCGAGCTCGAGCTCCCGGGCGAGCCGCTGCACGTCCGCGGCGACCGCCTGCGGCTCTCCCAGACCCTCTCCAACCTGCTGGACAACGCCGTCAAGTTCACCCCCGCCGGCGGGCGCATCGCCGTGCGCGCAGCGCGCACTCCGGGGGGGCGTCGGGCCGAGGTGCGCGTCGCGGACGACGGCGCCGGCATCCAGCCGGAAGAGCTGCCGCACGTCTTCGAAGTCTTCACCCAGGGCGACCATAGCCTCGACCGTTCGCTCGGCGGCCTCGGCGTCGGCCTCGCCATCGTCAAGGGCATCGTCGAGATGCACGGCGGCGAGGTCGAGGCGCGCAGCGAAGGGCCGGGGAAAGGCACCGAGCTCTTCCTGCGGATTCCCCTCGACACCGCCGCGGCCGAGAGCGAGGAGCAACCCGAGGAGGCGCACAGCGCGAAGAAGGTCCTGGTCGTCGAAGACAATCCGGACGCCGGCGCCATGATGCGGGAGTTCCTGGAGCTCTCCGGTCACGAAGTAGCGCTCGCCGTCTCCGGCCAGGACGGCGTCGAAGCCGCCCGCCGGTTCCATCCCGAGGTGGTGCTCTGCGACCTCGGGCTCCCCGGCATGAACGGCTACGAAGTGGCCGAGGAACTGCGCCGCGATCCCTCCACCCGCTCCGCCAAGCTGATCGCCGTCACCGGCTACGGCCGCGACGAAGACCGCCGCCGCTCCAAAGCCGCCGGCTTCGACATGCACCTCACCAAGCCCGTCGATCCCGCCCAGCTCCGCGCCCTGCTCGAAGAGCAGCACGGCGGCCCGACGCACTGACCTCATCCCCTGACCCCTTCTCCTAAAGGAGAAGGGGAACGGCAATCTTGAAGCCCCTCTCCTTTAGGAGAGGGGTGGGGGTGAGGTCGAGCCGGCAAAAAAAGTTGAGCGATAAAACACCGATTTTCCGTTTATAGAGGGTTACGGACGGATTTCCCCGCCCGTGACCCGCTCCGAACGGTGGTGCTACCATGACGATGGCAGAGGAGGCGACCGCATGGCTCCCCAAGACTCTTCCCCGAAACTCACCTACGAGGACTATCTCCGCATCCCGGACGACGGGAAGCGTCACGAGATCATCGACGGAGTGCACTACGTGACTGCCGCTCCGTTTCTCCGGCATCAGAGGATCGCCCGGCGGCTGGCTTTTAGACTTGAGGAATTCCTCCGCAAGAACCCTCTTGGAGAGTTCTTCTTTGCCCCGACCGACGTGGTCCTCTCGCCTCACGACATCGTCCAGCCTGACCTCCTCTTCATCTCCAACGAGAGGGCCTCGATCGCAGCGGAGAAGAACGTCCAAGGTGCGCCGGACCTGGTCATCGAGATCCTCTCGAGCAACCGCCGCCTGGATGAGGTGATCAAGCGCCAAGCCTACGAGCGGTTCGGGGCGCGGGAGTACTGGATCCTCGATCCGCGTTGGAAAACGGCCCAGGTTTTGGAACGATCCCCAGAAGGTCTCCGGCGCCGACCCCAGCTCTCCGCGGCTGCGGGAGATCTCCTTGCGACCCCACTGTTGCCGGGGCTCGAGATTTCCTTAGCCGAGATCTTCGACGCGCCGTGAGGGCACACCCCGGTTAGAGGCGACCGCATGGCTCCCCACGACTCTTCCCCGAAGCTCACCTACGAGGACTATCTCCGTATCCCGGAGGACAGGAAGCGTCACGAGATCATCGACGGGGTCCATTACGTGAGCGGCACCCCATACCTCCGGCATCAGAGGCTCCTCATGCGCCTCATGTACCATGTCGGCGTATTCGTCGAGGGCCACCGCCTCGGAGAGATCCTCCCCGCCCCGACGGATGTAGTCCTCTCGCGTTACGACATCGTCCAGCCCGACCTCCTCTTCGTCTCCAACGAGAGGAGCTCCATCCTCACGGAAGAGAACATTCAGGGTGCACCGGACCTGCTCATTGAGATCCTCGGTGAAAGAAACCGCCGCCTCGATGTGGTGATCAAGCGCCGGGCCTACGAGCGGTTCGGAGTGCGGGAGTACTGGATTTTCGATCCACGCTGGAAGACGGCCCAGATCTGGGAACGGAGCGGCGAAAATCTCCGGCGCAAGGCGCAGCTCTCCGCGGCCGCGGGAGACGTCCTTACGACGCCGCTGCTGCCGGGGCTCGAGATCCCGTTGGCCGAGATCTTCGACGCCCTGTGAAGACCTCCGGGATCCACTTCCCGCCTCCGTTCCTATACGTCGGCCATTTCCTGCTGGGATGGCTGCTCGACCGCTGGATTCCCCTGCCGGCGCTGCCGCGCACTCCTTCGCGCCTGCTCGCCGCGGTCCTGCTCCTGCCGGGCTTCGGCCTGCTCTTCTGGAGCCTCTGGCTCTTCCTGCGCGCCCGCACGAGCCCGCTGCCGATGAGGCCCACGACGGCGATCGTCCGCTCCGGACCCTATCGCTGGACGCGCAACCCGATGTACCTCGCCATGCTGCTGCTCTACCTCGGCGTCGCTCTTCTCTTCGATGTGGTCTGGGCTCTCCTGCTCACGCCGGTGCTCGTGACGCTCGTCGGCCGGCTCGTGATCGCCAGGGAAGAGCGCTACCTGGAAGCCAGCTTCGGGGACGAATACCAGCGGTACAAGAGGCAGGTGCGGCGGTGGATCTGAGAGCGGCGCCGAGTACAGGACCGACAGGCGAGCACAACAGGCGAGGATCGGCCACGCGGCCACTCGCGCCCGCCCCGAAGGGTCAGGACTTGAACAGCCCGTACGTAAGCGCCCGAGGGCGATTTGAACAGCCAGCCCTGCCGCTCGGAGGGAGCGTGCTGCTACGCCTCTACATGCACTAAGCCCAATTAGTCTTTAGATAGTCGGAGACCTTGTTGTTGAGATTGTACCAATAGGCTGTGTTATTTGTAGCGTCGATTACAATCAGCGAATCCGAGCTGTCCATCACCTTCCAGACGGCATTTGCCACCTGCTCGGCCGAATAGCTGCTTCTGACATACCAAACCGACTGGTGAATCTTGGCCCAGGAGCCAAGCGCTTTGATTGCCTCAATAACCTTCTCATAGTTCTGGCCAGGATTGTATAGATCGTAGGATACAAACAGATTATTTGCCATTTTTACCTCCACGTTACCTTTAGAAGATCTTCAAGCCGCCGGGGGTAAACCGCAGCTTGCGGGTGATAACCGGGAACTCTCAAGCCCATTGCTGCGGCATTCACAGCCTTGGCTAGGCATCCCGGGTGTGCGCCAGATCGAGTCCAAATCAGGTCGGAGAGTGGCCATTTGGGTGAGCTGTGGGTCGGGATCGCGTTCGCTTACTGTCATCTTTCTGGCGAAGAGACTCGCCAGCCAGAGACCAGCCCAATGGGAGACAAAGGAAACAGTGGGGATCGGAGCTCTCGCTTCCGGTCCTGCCATATGCAGACAACGGGCGCAGGTTAGTCCTGGCAAGTGGTAGGTGATCACGGCCAAGTAGTCGGCAGTAGCTCCGATGCCGAGCCATTCTGGGTGGGCTTGCTGAACCGCCCACCGTGAAGGCACATGATCCACGCCCACAAGGACCGAGGGTGCTAAAGGGCCAATCTCTTCGAGATACCGATCCTCATATCGAACGGGGACCCCAGTTATGCGGATTCCTCCCAAGGTCAGCGTTGCGAGATCGTCGGCCTTGCTCAACCCGACCCTCGACCGGCGAAGAAGTTGGTAGCGATTCAGGTTCGTCAGGTCGCTCTTCTCCGGCTCGATCACCCGAGCTTGTCCCTGCACCTCCGGAATCCTGGCAAGAGCGTATAGTGCGGCTTGCGTTATAGCGCCTCCGCTTACAAAATCGAAGGACCCAAGATCGGGAGAAGGAGCTGGTGTGCCTGGAGGTGCGAGAGCCACTTCAGCAGTCATCACTGGCCCGAAGAGTTCCTCAAAGATGTCCTGCCTAGCCGCGTGTATCTGCACCTTGCGCATCGCTACCTTGTAGGCTTCTCCCGCAGCAAGGCCGGCGGCAGCTAGGGCGCCAAAGGGAGAGGCCCACTCCTGCCATCGTTCTCCTGAGGAACCGATCCTTCCGATCCAGGCATCACCGCTGATCCGGTAGACCTGCCGGGCTCTGACCTCTCGATCGGTGTCCCCGAGAATCACAGCGATATCAACAGGATGACGGGGAAGCTCGGGGATGATGCGGCGTCCAGGCACTAGATCGGCACCGAGGTCAAAGAGAGCTTCGGCCAGACGCTCGCCGCGGAGTGGAGCTCCAGTTCCGCGTACTGGTACGTCTGGACAATCGAGGTAGCATTGAGCACCCGATCGAGCAATCAGTCCGACAGCAGTAGTTAGGGCGTGCTGGCCCTCTGCTGACTGGAGATTCTCTGAATCTGCCACCAGAGCTACCTCTGTTCCCAGTAATGCCTCGAGCAGAACCTCGTCCGGGATATTCGGGTCTACCCCCGACCGCATGAGGAGAATCGTGCGGCTCAGTGCTTCGGCTGCTGTCACGGGATCACCTCAAGCCTTTCGGAGATTTCCACCCTTTGCCAGCCGCCCTCGGAGGTGCGCTCGGCAAGATAGGCCCCCTCGAAGCCGATCTCCCCCATTGCGAAGTTCGGAATCACCAGCGAGAGGAAGCCCGGCGTGTGGATCAGGGGCAAGCTATCGTCCGTCTGGGAGTGGAATGCACTGCCAGGGTGGGTGTGGACTTGGACTCTCACCCCCGCGTTCTGCGCGTAGAGCTGACGCCAAAGCGCAGTGAGCCACTGCCCATCCAGCTCGAACCCAACGGCTGTGGCGGTATGTTCGGGATGGACTATCGCCGTGATCGCCTGCGGGTGATCCCAGGAGCTGGTCCACAGCACTTGGCACTCTCGGGTTCCTTTTCCACATAGGCGCAGCTCCTCAAAGGTTCTGCGGAGCTGCGCCTGTGGGATGCTGTACAAGCGCTCCACTATCCGCCTCCGACCGTGCGGGGCCGAAGCAGGAGCTTGGCCCCGGGGGCAATACCTGCCTCCTCCACAGACTTGCTGGTCTCCAGCAGCTGACCTGCTTCATTGAAAAGTCCCAAATTCTCACGACCTTGTCGGATGTCGAAGGTGTTCAGCGCGTGCTGCAGCACGGCCTCCACCGCCTGCTTCGGGTTAGCCGTCACTTGCCTGGGAAGTCCGTTGTACACAATGGTCACTTCGAACTGTTTCGCGGCCGCGGTCATGGTCGTAGCCTGCATGATCTTCTCCTTTTTGGAAGCCCATAGGTCCTTGATTCAACCCTCAAGTTCTAGCCTCTCAAGGTCCCCCCGTTACTGGCCAGATTCCTTGATGGATAAAGGCTACCGAAGGAAATGGCGCGTGTCAAGAGGTAAGAACGTCAATTTCTTTTAGGGCAGATTCATAAACATGTTTGCAGAGATTGACACCTGGGGATTCGGCGTGGTACACTTCTTGCTGTGGAAGCAGGCGCCCTCTATCGGCTCATCGGGGAACGCGTAGCAGAGTTGCGTCAGCGGCCTGAAAGGCGCCGTAGCCAACTAGAGCTTGGGAAGGCCGTTGGGCTTTCCCGAACCTCAATTGCGAACCTAGAGAAGGGTCGCCACAGGATCCAGATTCATGTACTCTATGAAATTGCTCTGGTACTAGGCGTTGAACCCTCTGATCTTCTTCCGCCATTGTCTGCGTTCGCTCCGTACCACCAGAACCGTCATTTGCCGCCGTCCTTTCGACAGGAACTCAATCCTGAGGAGCTGTCTGCTATAGCGCGGCTGCTCGGAGGAGAAAATGTCTACCGAAAAGATAAAAAGGGAGGCTGAAAGGCTTCTTGAAGCGGGCAGAGTTTTTCGCGCGCCTGTTCCTGTGACTGCGCTCGCTAAGTTAGCAGGGGCTACCTTGCGTGTGGGACCGCTTCCCGAGGAACTGAGCGGGTTTCTCTTATTTCAGGACAAAAAGGCTATTCTTGGTGTTAATAGCACGCACTCTCGTACTCGCCAAAGGTTTACTGTGGCGCATGAGATCGGGCATCTAATCTTACATCCTGATCGGGACCATATAGATAGAAAATTCCCAGTATATTTTCGTAACGAGCAATCTAGTAAGGCTGAAGTCACGGCCGAGATTGAAGCAAATCAGTTCGCTGCGGAGTTGCTTATGCCGAGGCGCATCTTTATTCCTGTTCTCGGCAGACTATCCATTGATATTGAGGATCAGAGTTTAATAGCTGGGTTGGCAAAGAAGTTTGATGTAAGTCCTCAAGCACTCACGTTTCGCCTGATTAATCTGGGCTATGTTAGCCAGCCTTCTGCGCCTGCAGTCCAGAAAAGAAAGACAATCCGAAGGTAACTTATCTCTACTTGCACACCCGGGGTTAAAAGTTTATGCAGCCCCGCGAGCTCTCGACTTAGCCTGCCGCTCGCCTGATTCCCCACGCAAGGTGGCAGTCACCTAAAAGATTTAGGAATTCCGGCGCATTCGAGCGGCTGGCAGATCCTGCGCTTCCGATGCCGCTTTCCCCGGGGGCTTGGGGAGTATGTCGCCCTCCGGACTCTCGGCTGAGCCGGCGCCCGCGAGACGTCAGCGGACTCCACGCGACGGGATCTTCTCCAACTCGCCTCGGAGGCGTTCCTCGGCATGCCACAGGTCGTAGCTCTGCTGCAGGCGCAGCCAGAGATCCGGACCGTTGCCACAGAACTTGCCAAGCCGTACCGCCATCTCGGGACTGATGTCGGAGGTGCCAGCAAGGATCCGGTGAAGGGTTTGGCGGGGGCACCCTGAGCTGTCGTGCGGCCTCGCTTACCGAGAGGTCGAGCGCTGGCAGCACGTCCTCACGGAGGATCTCTCCCGGATGGACAGGTGGACGTCGGAGCCGTCCGCGAACCAATGTCTTTCGAGACATCTTGCTACCTCGCTCGTATACGATAGCGCGATCATGAAGGCAAGAACCTTCTCCGAGCTGTTCCAGGAAGCTGAGCAGCATGAGGACTACTGGGTGGCTGGTGCGATCTTGGAGTTCACCGAGAACCTGGTGCGGGAGATGGATCACCAGGGTATCACCCGTACGGAGCTTGCCCGGAGGCTCGGAGCGACCCCGGCGTACGTGACCAAGATCCTCCGAGGGAAGGTGAACTTCACTCTCGCCACAATGGTGCGCTTGGCCCGTGCCCTCGAAGGTGAGCTGCATGTCCAGCTCACTGGCCGCGGCGGCGAAGCGGGCCCAGGCGCGTTGAGCGGCTCAGCGTGCTGAGGCAGGTCGTGCGCTCACCGATGCCGTCCCTGACGGGACTCAGGCGAGTTTTGGGTTGCCGCGTACCCCGGGCTGACGCCACGGGGCTATGAGTATGCCGCCCTCCGGGCTCTCGGCCTGCCGGCGTGCGCCGATCGAGCATGAGTCGAGCCGCCGGGGAGTGCCATGATATGCGGCTGCCCCGTGCCTTCCAAGTGAGCTGTTCACCGGACCGGCTCAGACGGCGGCGAAGCGGACCCACGCGCGTCGAACGGCGTAATAGGGGCGGAATCACGCCAGCCGCGGCAGGAGATCCGGCACGGTTCACGGTCGCCGCTTTCGGCTGGTTCCGAGCGCGCTGGCACTGGAACCGCGGAACGCATCTGCCGTTCCGCGAACGCACAGGCTGGTCTCGCGGTACGAGCCTCTCGTCTCGCGGTACCAAGGGCTCGTCTCGCGGTACGAATGGCTGGTACCGCGGACCAATGACTGCGTTCGCGGTACCAACCGGTGGTTCCGCGGGCGCCATAGGTTGTCTCGCGAAAGGAGCCATTGGTTTCGCGGAACGCGCCGGTCGTACCGCGAATCCAGAGACGTATCTCGCGGGAGGAGAGGCAGGCGCGGAGGCCCTTCCTTCTTGCAAGTCTCAGCCCCACAAGGCTTTATGGTCTTGACATCAACGTGCCGGCAGCGCGGTTTGACGCACGGGTTCATCCGGGCGTAGGGTCGGCCGCGTAACCGAGGGAAACCAGGAGGGAAGCCCATGCGACTCAAGTGTCTAGTGGCATTCTTTGTGTGGTGTCTGTTGGGCGGAGTCGTGGCGCAGGCGGCCACGATGCGCATTCTCGTCGTCGAAACCAGCGACGCCGGCGCCTACGCCAAGGCGCTCGCGCAGGGCGAGGCGCTGCTGAAGAGCAAGGGAAGCCAGATCGAGATTCGGGTGTGGAGGGCCCGCTTTGCGGGAGCCGACGCCGGGTCGGTCGTCATCTCGGCGGAGTACCCCAGCCTCGAAGCTCTGGCCAAGGACGAAGCCATGATGGCGTCGGACGCCGACCTCAGAGCGTGGCTGCAGAGCCTCGACAAGCTCCGCAAGATCGTCTCCGACAGCATCTACAGCGAGGTGACGCCGTAACTCAGTCGAGCCCCGGGGCTGCCGCTTCCGGCTGGTTCCGAGCTCGCTGCCACTGGAATCGCGGAACGCATCTGCCGTTCCGCGAACGCACAGGTTGGATTCGCGGTACTCGCGCGCCGGCGCCGCCTCGGTGGGAGCCATCTGCACCGCGGTGCGCACGGTTCTCACCGCGGTATGGTCCAGCCCCACCGCGGTATGAGGCAGCCGCACCGGCTCGTGGGGCGTCGCCACCTCGGTGAGAGCTGCCCGCACCGCGGTATGGCCGGCTTGCACCGCGGTATGGCGGGCTTCCACCGCGGTGTGGCGGGCTTCCACCGCGGTGTGAAGCGCCTATACCGCGGCATGGCGGCCTCATACCATGGTGCGCCCCGGCAATACCTGGGTGGGAACCGTCCGTACCGCGGTATGACGTGCCTACACCGCGGTATGGCGGCCTCATACCGCGGTGCGACCCGGACCATACCGCGGTGACGTCGCCGCCACCTCGGTGCGGACCCTCTTACCCTGTAGAGGCGCGGCACGTGGAGCCCAAATCGATCTTCAGCCAGAGAAGTGCCAGCCGTTTCCCCGCGCAAGTGGCCGATACACAAGACTTTAGAGCTTCGACGCAATCTGGCAGTTTCCCCGAGTGGCTCGGAAACCGCGCCCGTGATCGGGGAGCTCTCAACGACTTTGACGGCCCTGGAAGAGACTCCTTATACTCCAAGCATGGCCGAGCCTGCCAGGATTCTGCCAATCCCACGCGAAGACGACGACGTACCGGAATTTCCGGTCCTCCAGCGGTGGATCGAGCATCCCGACGGACGCCTCGAGTTGCTGGTAAGGCCCCTCAGCCCCGAGGACTTTCTCAATCCGCAGCCCGAGGACACGATGTCCGAGGGAGAGCTGCACTTCAATCTCAGGATACAGCTCGCAGACCTGTTGAAACGCCACTTCGAACCGAACGCGCTGATCCTGGGAGACGTAATCCACCAGCTCGGCCCGGGCCTGCCCTCCCCCTCGCCGGACGTATCCATCATTCTCGGAGCACGGCCCGGCCAGCGGTCGAGCTTCTCTGTGACGGAGGAGGGTGTCCGGCCCGACCTGATCATCGAGATCCTGTCCCCCAACAAGAAGGCGATCCGGAAGGTGGATGAGGTGGACAAGGTGAAGGCCTATAGCCGGGCCGGCATCCCCGAGTATCTCCTGATCGATCTGCCCCGCCGTGGCAACGCATACCGGCTCGGGATCAAGGGCTACCGGCTGGATGAGCGTGGGGGATACACGCCGATCGAACCCGATGCGCAGGGCCATCTGTTGTGCAAAGCGACTCGTCTCCGGTTCTTCATCGAGAAAGACCGTGTTCGTGTCATCGATGACCGGACAGGTCAGCCGCTCCTGTATTCGGACGAAGAACAGGCTCGGAGAAGGACCGCGGAGATCGAGGCGGCTCAGCTTCGTGAGGAGCTGGAGCGGCTAAGAGGCAAGACCTCCTCTTAGTCACCCCTGATATCGCGCCAGCCGCCGGTCCAGGACGGACTGCCAGGACCGGAGCTCTTCGCGACGGGTTGCCAGCTCGCCTTCGAGCGCGGCGATCTCCTGCTTGACCTCGCCGATGCGCTGCCGGGTGCGCTTCAGTCCTACTGCCGCATCGGCGGCCATCGCCTTGAGGTCTTCCAGCCGCTCGTCACCCCGGTCCTTGCGGGAATCGAGGATCGTCAACTGGGTCTCCATGCTGCTGCGCGAGTTTTCGAGATCCCGCAGCTCGCCTTGAGCGCTCCGCAGGCGGCGCTCGAGCTCGGTTACCTGGTAATCGCTCAACTGTACGCGCCTCATCAGCAGCTCGGCGCTCTGCAGGTCCGACTGGCGGCTCAGGAGCGCGCTGATCTCCTTGAGCGTGGCGTTGACCTTGGCCAGCTCCGCCGCCACGGGATCGGCCGGTGCGCTCTGAGCGGCGGCGGAGATCGGCAGCAGCGCCAGCCACAGCGTCATCATCGTTCGTCGCATAGACCCTCCTTGCGCTCATCTTATGTACGCGGCCCCCCGGTGTGGCGTTGCGTCGGCGCGAGTTGCCGCAAAGTCTGCGGGCATCCAGGGATCTGCCGCAAGGTCCCGAGACGTTGTCGCGAGATCAGCTCCTCCCGTCATAAAATCGCTCGCCGTGGAACCCGCAGGGAAAATCAAGGTCGGCGTCTGCGAGGCGCCTGCCGAACTCGAGGCCGGGACGGCGGCGTGGGAAGAACTCTGCGCGGCGGCCTCGCGGCAGGCTCCGGACCTCCTGCTGCTCAACGAGATGCCTTTCGGCGCCTGGATCAGCGCGGGCGAGGCGTTCGAGGAAGACGCGTGGAGCCGTTCCCTCTCCCTCCACGAGGCGGGCCTGGCTCGCCTCCCCGAGCTCGGCGCCAGGGCCGTCGCCGGCACCAGGCCGCGGGTGCTCGACGGTCGCCGGGTCAACGAGGCGTTCGTGTGGACTCGCGACGGCGGGCTGCGCGGCGTCCACACGAAGCAGTACTTCCCGGACGAGGAGGGCTACTACGAAGCTCGCTGGTTCGAGGGCGGAGACCGGCACTTCATGACGGCGGAGGTTGCGGGCCTCCAGGTGGGCTTCCTCATCTGCACCGAGCTGATGTTCAACGAGCACGCGCGGCGCTACGGCAGGGCGGGCGCCGACGTCCTTCTGGTGCCCCGCGCCGTCGGAGCGGGCTCGCTGCGCCGCTGGCTCGTCGCGGCGCGCATGGCCGCCATCGTCTCCGGATGCTACGTCCTTTCCTCGAACCGTGCCGGAGCCGGTTCGCGCGGTCAGGCCTTCGGCGGCGCGGGTTGGATCGTGGATCCTTCCGGCGATCTCGTCGCCGAGACCTCTCCAGAGGCGCCGGTCGCCGTCCACGAGATCGACATCGCCCTCGTCCGCCGGGCGCAGAGCGAATATCCCTGCTACGTGAAGGAGTAGGCGGGTGGAACCTGTCACCTTTTTATCCCGCGCATGCGGCATGCCCTCCGAAGCCCTCACTCCCCTAGCCCCTCTCTCCCGGGGGGAGAGAGGGGAATAAGAAGCGCGTTTTCTGTCTTGCTCCCTCCTCTCCCTCTGGGAGAGGAGGGCCGGGGTGGTGAGGGCTTCGCAGGGTACGCCGCCTACACCGGTAAAAACGCGTAGCGCAGCACGAAGAGCACCGCGAGGGCCCACATCAGCCAGTGCACCTCGCCCCAGCGGCGGGCGGCGAGCTTGACGAGCGCGTAGACGACGATCCCCGCCGCCAGGCCGTGCGAGATGTTGAAGGTGAGCGGCATGAGCAGGGCGGTGAAGAAGGCCGGGGCCGCCTCGGTGATGTCCGACCAGTCGATCTCGCGCACGGCGCGCACCATGAGGATGCCGACGAGGATGAGCGCCGGCGCCGTGACCGGGGTGAAGCCGCCGGAGTCCGGCCGGCTGATCATGCCGACGAGCGGCGTGAGGAAGAGCGAGAGGAGGAGCAGCGCGCCGGTGACCACGTTGGCGAGCCCCGTGCGCGCGCCGACGCCGATGCCGGAGCCGCTCTCGATGTAGGAGGTCACCGGCGAGGTGCCGATGAGCGCGCCGCCCACCATGCCGGCCGCGTCGGCGGTGAGCGCGCGCTCGATGCGCGGCAGCTCGCCCTTGACCAGCAGGCCGGCCTCGTGCGCCAGGCCCATCAGCGTCCCCAGGGTGTCGAAGAGGGCGAAGAAGAGGAGCACGAGGATGAGCGGCAGGTATTCGAGCCGCAGCGCGCCGAGGATGTCGATCTGGAGTCCGGGAAGCGCCAGGCTCGGCACGGAGACGATCGCCGCCGGTGCTTGCACCTCGCCGGTCGCGAGACCCGCGACGAGCGTCGCGGCGAGGCCCCAGAAGATGGCCGTACGCGCGCCAAGCGCCATCAGCACCAGCGACACCGCGAGGCCGAAGAGGGTCAGCAGGGCGGCGGGCGTATGGAGGTCCGCCATCGCCACCTGCGTCGCGGGATCGGCGCGCACGATGCCGCCGTGCTGCAGGCCGATGAAGGCGATGAAGAGGCCGATGCCCACGGCGCCGGCGAGCTTGATGCTCTCCGGCACCGCTTGCACGAGCACCCTGCGCGCGCCGGTCACCGTCAGCACCACGAAGACGAGCCCGGCCCAGAACACCATGCCGAGCGCCGTCTGCCAGGGCACCCCCGCGCCGATGCAGATGCCGTAGGCGAAGAAGGCGTTCATGCCCATCCCCGGCGCGAGCGCGATGGGATAGTTGGCGATGAAGGCCATGAGCAGAGTGGCGAAAGCTGCGGAGAGCGCGGTGGCGATGATGGCGCCCTCGGCCGGCATCTTGGCCGCCGTCAGGAACATCGGATTGACGGCCAGGATGTAGGCCATGGTGAGGAACGTCGTGACGCCGCCGAGGATCTCCCGGCCCGGCGTCGAGCCGGCCGCGCGGACGTGGAAGAGGCGTTCGAGCATGGGCGGGTATGTTACGTCACAGACGCTCTCCAGAGGTGCCTCTTAGTTGAGGCGTTCTGCGCTCCGAAGCCTCACCCCCTGGCCCCCTCTCCCTGACGGGCGAGGGGGGACGATTCACAGCCAGCCTTGGCAATAGGCGGCCACCTTTTCCGGCAAGCCCCTTCATTGGCGTCCCCCCTCGCCCGTCAGGGAGAGGGGGACAGGGGGTGAGGTCTCGAAGCGTACGCCGCCTGTGTTACGTTGATCCGACTGGAGGGAGGACGATGTTCGACGACCCCAAAGAGCCCGAAGCCGGCGATCCCATCTATCTCTCGGCGAAGACGATTCCGCCGGAGGAGCGGCTGATCTTCGCTCTCGACGTGCCGGACGCGGCGGAGGCGCGGCGCCTGGTCGGCGTGCTGCGCGAGGCGGTGCAGTTCTACAAGGTGGGGCTGGAGCTGTTCCTCTCCGGCGAGGGGTTCGCGCTGGTCGACTGGCTGGTCGAGCAGGAGAAGAAGGTCTTCCTCGATCTCAAGCTCTATGACATCCCCGAGACGGTGGGACGCGCCGTCCGCCGGCTGCGCGCGCGGCCGGTCACCTTCCTCACCGTGCACGGCGACGGCGACATCCTGGAGGCCGCCTGCCGCGAGAAGGGGGAGCTGAAGATCCTCGCCGTCACCGTCCTCACCAGCCTCGACCGCGAGGGCCTGCGCGAGCTCGGCTTCGGCGGCGAGATGGCGGATCTCGTCCTCTCCCGCGCCCGCCGCGCCCAGGAGGTGGGCTGCGACGGCGTCATCGCTTCCGGCCTCGAGGCGCGCAACCTGCGCGACCAGCTCGGAGGGAAGATGCTCATCGTCACTCCCGGCATCCGTCCCGCCGGCAACCGTCCGGCGGACGACCAGAAGCGCGTGGTCACCGTCGAAGAGGCGCTCCGCCACGGCGCCGACTACATCGTCGTCGGCCGGCCCATCCGCGACGCTCCCGATCCCTACGAGGCGGCGCTGCACGTCCAGGGGACGATCGAGGGGTTGTTCCTTTCGGGGTGATCGGCGCCAAAAAAAGCTGAAAAGACATAAAGGATCAAGAAGCCTCCTGGACGTTGGCGTCCTTGTTATCCTTTATGTCCTTGGAACCTTTGTTAACAATCGTGCGATGGCGCAATTTAATATTGTGATCGCCGCTGCGTTTTCAGCGCAGGGCTTTGCAACCAGCGTTTTTCCTGCCATACTCGAATTCCCTCTGGGAGGAGGGGGGCCGCAGCCCAGGGCCGTTCAATTTATTCCTTTCCATTAAAAAGCGCAGACTCTGCTCCGGATGTAACGCCGAAGCCTTCCGCCGCGACTAATGTCCCGTGGGAGGGCGAAATGGCGAGGAGGATAGTGATGGTGCAGAGAACGGCCCCACCGCGGCCACCGGCCCGAATCGAACGGATGGCGATGCGCTACTTCCTGGCGCTGTCACCGCATCTGCCGCCCGTCGCGCAGCCGGAGCCGCCGGAGAGACTGGCGCCTTTCGAGAGCGTGACCTTGCCGCGGCGCCAGGCGCCCGGCACTCTCTCGGCGACCTGGTATCCGGCGTCCGCCCATCCGCGCGGCGGCGTGCTCCTCCTCCATCCGTGGCTGGTGTGGGGCAAGGCCTACTTCCATCTGCGCGGCCGCGTCGAGGCCCTGCGGCAGGCCGGATACCACGTGCTGGCATTGGACTTCCCGGGCTTCGGCGAGAGCGGTGCCGCCGGCGGCTTCTTCGACCGCGACGTGGAGGCAGGCATCGAGGCGCTGCTGCAGCGCGTGGGAGACCTGCCCTTGCATCTGTGGGGAATCAGCGCCGGCGGCTACTGGGCTCATCCGTTCCTCAGCCGCACCGACTTGGTGGCGGGCGCCATGTTCGAGGACGTCTCGCCCCATCTCTTCGAATGGTCGTGGCGCGAGGCGCCGCTGTACCGGCCGGGATATTTCCTCTTCCGCTGGTGCCTGCCGTCCGCGTACCGCTTTCTGGACATCCGCCACCACGCCGCCGCGATGTCCCTGCGCGCGGTCGCCTACGCCAGCGGCGAGCGCGACCGCGGGGTGCGGCCGGAGGACACCCGCGAGCTCGCCGCGCTCACCGGCGGCCGCTGTCACATCGTGCCCGGGGCCGGCCATCTCGCCGCCATCAAGATCGCGGCGGAAGAGCTCACCGCGCTCGCGCTCGACACCTTCCGGCGGGCGGAGAGCCAGCCGACGGCGGTGCCCTCCGGCGCGAGCGCCTACAGCATCGAGACGCGGACGTGCAGGGTGGAAGCTTCTCCGGCTACCGCCGCTTATCTCTACCCCTAGACGGCTAAGTTCAGTTGCGTTGTGGACCACAGACGGGGGAACCCTTCGAAGCCTCACCCCCTGAGGCTTCGGAGGGCACCCCCATTCAGAATCACCGGCTGACTGTACCTCTACCGCGGAGTCGAGTCCGGCGGTCTCCATTCCCCCTGTGCTAGGCTTCTTGTTGAACTCAAAATCTGTCGCGAATCAACGAATGGGCGAGGCGGCATCCGTCATGGGACGAGGAGAAGCTGTGCGGCGCTGGTGCCAGATCGGGGCGGTCATTCTGCTGGCTCTGGCGTTGGGCGGCCGGGAGGCGCGGGCCGACAACGCGGCCGGCGATTCAGAGGGGTCCGCCGTCCGCGTGGCGAGCACGGCGAAGCCGCGCGCGGTGTCGGCGGCCGAGCGCGCCGCCGTGGAGATGGCGGCCGGATTCCTCCAGCAGGGGCCCGAAGCTCTCTGGCCGCGGCTGGCGCCCGCTTCTCCGCTGCGCAAGCTCGGCCACGCCAGCGCGCTGCGGGAGATCGCCGCCCGGGTAGGCCCGGCCGACGGCGCCACCTGGCAGTTGCTCACGCCGGGTCCGGGCTTCGACCAGCGGACCGCGGTCTTCGGCGTGGAGTTCGCCTCGGGGTTGGACGAGACCCTCGTCTTTCATCTCGTGAGCCAGGGCGGATGGAAGCTCTCCGACATCCGGACGAGCGTCGATCCGGTCGAGATCAAGGCGCCTTCCGAATCCGCGGCATCCATGATGTTCCAGTCGCGGCGCCGCAAGCGCATCGCCGTGGCCGCCGCCATTCTCCTGTTCTTCGTCGGTGTGGGCGCGGCCTCTCAGCTCGAGCGTGCCCGCAAACGCAGCGCGGCGGTCGCCGCCGCGCTCACGGCCTTCGCCCTCGGCGCCGGCGTGCTGTTCTGGCAGTTGCTGCCCGGCGCTCCCCGACTGATCAAGCGGGACAAGCCGGACAAGCCGCCGGCCGTCGTCCGGCTGGGCGAGCTGGCCCCGCTGCGGGCCGCGCTCGCCGCGGGCTCCGACCGCGCCGAGATCGAGCGGCGCCTGGCCGCCTCGCCCCGGGACCCGGCGCTGCGCGACGTGCAGGATCTCTGGCGCGCCCAGTACCTGCTCGGGGAAGCGAAGCTGCCGGCGGTCGACGGCATCCTGGACCGCTTCCCCTCCCCCACGGAATATCCGCTCGCCGAGCTGCTGCGCGCCCGCCTCGCCTTCGTCCGGCTGCAGCCCAAAGAGGCGGCCAAGTCCTACGACCGGCTCATCGACTCCAGCCTCGACGACGACGGCCTGCGCCTGGAGTCGGCGGTCGTCAAGACCCTGAGCAACGAGATGGGCCTGGCGCAGGTCGAGTTCACCCTCATGGCGGAGATGGGCTCGCGGCTGGCGGAGTCCTGGTATGCCGCCGCCGAGGTCAGCGCCGCGGATGATCAGATGGAGGACGCCGAGAGCCTCCTGCGCCAGGCCTGGCAGCTCCAGCCGGTGCCGCGCTCGGAGCTGTTCGGCAATCCCCTGCTCTCGGTGGTGGTGGCGCGGCCGAAGGTCTTTCCGCTGTTCGCGTTCGGCAAGACCGAGGAGGCTCGCGTCCCGCCCAAGGGAACGCCGCGCCCCCTCCTCCTGCCGGACACGGCGAGCGCCGCTACGTGCGGCCAGTCGCTCCGCCTCGTCTTCGGCACGGCGGAGCTGCTGGTGCCCGGCGGCGCGGAGCTGGCACCGGCGAGCTCGGTCGTGGAGGACGCGGACGTCTGGAGCCGCCACGTCGAGGAGAAGGCGCTCGCCGCCCTGCCGACCCTCACCGCCGGCGGCGCGCAGGAGAGCTTCCAGCCCCGCCGCCTGCGCCTCGCCGAGCTGGCGGGCCGGGCTCTCGCCGAGCAGAACCGCTGGAGCGATCTGCTCGCTCTCACCGAGCCGGTCGCGGCCCACGTCGAGAAGGCGCCGGCGATCCTCGTCCGCCTGCGGGCCCAGGCGCTCCATCAGCTCGAGCGCGACGAGGAGGCGAGGCGGCTCCTCATCCGCCTCGCCAAGACCGACATCGCCAGCCGCCGGCCCGCCCCGGGAACGCTCTTCGAGCTCGCCGAGCTGTTCGCCGCCACCGGCCAGTACGACACGGCGATCAAGCTGTCGCGCAAGGCCGACTCCCAATTGCCCGAGCCGCGCGGGGAGCGCCGCCGCAGGCAGCTCGCCCTGGAGCGCGACCTCGCCGCGTCGTATGCCAGCTACCGCTCGGAGCACTTCGACGTGCGGTATCCGCGGGCCACGGGCGAGCTCTACGCCCGCGGCGTGTCGCAGGTGCTCGAGGCGGAGCACCGCCGCCTGCAGCAGTGGATCCCGGAAGCCGGCAAGAAGCCGATCGAAGTCCACCTCTTCTCGGTTCAGGAGTTCATGAGCAGCTTCGGCGGCGGCGGCGTCGTGGGCATCTTCGACGGCAAGGTGCGGGTGCCCCTCGCCGATCTGTGGAGCCTCGATCCGGTGCTGGTGGCGATCCTCTCCCACGAGCTGGCCCACGCCATGATCGCCGCGAGGACGCGCGACCAGGCGCCGCACTGGCTGCAGGAGGGGTTGGCGCAGCACATCGAGATGGGAGTGGGCCGGCTCAATCCCATGCCGGATCTGGCGCGCACCGGCCGCGCCCTGTCGTTTCCGACGATCGACCTCATCCTGCGCGGGTTCGCCGAGCCGCAGCTCGTGGATCTCGCCTATGGCGAAGCGGCGTGGACGGTGAATTTCATCGAATCGCGCTGGGGCGTCAAGGGGATTCACCGGCTGCTCGCCGCCTTCGCCGCCGGCAAGACCACGGAGCAGGCCCTGCGCGAGGTCTGCGGCCTTTCGCAGGCCGAGTTCGATCGCGCGCTCTGGGCGTGGGGCACCTCGCGGGCGCCGAAGAGCCGCAACCTGGAGGTGCGGCTCTATGAGAAGGAGTACATCTCGCAGGTGATGCACGAGCGGGGCCGGAAGGAGGACGACACCGCGCCGCAGATCGGACTGCGCGAGGAGATCCGTTCGAAGATGGTCCTCGACGAGCAGCAGGCCGAGGAGCGGCGCCGGGCCATGGCCGCCTGGCACCGCGTATACGCCCCGCGGACCGAGGGAGTCCGGCAGGCCTTCAGGGAGATCCTCCAGGTATATACGGGGAAGTCGACGGCGAACCCGGCGCGATCGTGCAACGCCCTGTCGATCGCGGTGTCCCATTCGCTCGCCGACCCCCAGTTGTGGTCCTCTCCCGACCCCAAGGTCAACCGGGCGCTGCGCGACACCTATGAGCTGCTCGCGAAGCTGGCCTCCGCCTGTGCGGGCGGCCGGGACGCGGAGGCGCGAGTGCTGTTCAGGCAGTCCGGCGAGGCCCTGGCCAACGCCACCCGGCTCCTGGCGCCGTATGGGTTGGAGCCGTAAGGGCGGAGAGAAATCCAATGTAGGGGCGGCCCTACGTGGCCGCCCTCCCCCCAGGGCGCCCACACAGGGGCGCCCCTACAGATCCGGTTTCCCTCAAGCAGGATACAATCCCGCGGATCGACCCGGAGGAAGGGGGAGTCCGCGGATGAAGCCCGCTCCATTCGAGTATCAGGCACCCGCCTCGCTGGAGGCTGCGCTCGACGTCCTCGCCCGCCATGGCGGGGACGCCAAGCTGCTGGCCGGCGGGCAGAGCCTGATCCCGGTGATGAACTTCCGGCTGGCGGCGCCGGCGCTGCTCGTCGACATCAACAAGCTGACGGAGCTGGACTTCATCCGCCGCGGCGAGGACGGCACCCTGCGGATCGGCGCCTTGACGCGCCAGCGCCGGCTGGAGCGGGACCCCCTCGTGGCCGAATCGGCGCCGCTGCTCCATGAGGCCGTACCGTTCATCGCCCATCCGCAGATCCGCAACCGCGGCACCTTCGGCGGCAGCCTGGCGCACGCCGATCCGGCGGCCGAGCTGCCGGCGCTCGCCGTGGCGCTGCGCGCCCGGCTGCGGCTGCGCAAGGCCGGCGGCGACCGCTGGGTGGACGCCGGAGACTTCTTCGCCGGCCTCTTCACCACCGCGCTGGAGCCGGACGAGATGCTGGTCGAAGCCGAGATTCCGCCGCTGCCGCCGCGCACCGGCTGGGCCTTCCTGGAGATCGCCCGCCGGCACGGCGATTACGCGCAGGTGGGGATCGCGGCCCTGGTGACGCTCGACGACGCCGGCAAGTGCCGCGAGGCCCGGCTGGTCTATCTGAGCGCCGGCGACCGGCCGGTCGTGGCGCGCGAGGCGGCGCGGCTGCTGGCCGGCGAGGAGATCTCGCCGCCGGCGATCGAGGCCGCGGCGCAGAAGGCCTCGCGCGAGGAGATGAGCCCGTTCGGGGACGTCCACGCGTCGGCCGATTTCAAACGCCATCTGGCGCGCGTGCTCACCGGCCGCGCCTTGCGCCGGGCGGCCGAACGGGCGAGGGCCGCGGCGTGAACGGGCTCTACAAGGTCTCCGTCACCGTCAACGGCCGCGCCTACGAGCGCGCGATCGAGCCGCGCCTGCTGCTCTCGGACTTCCTGCGCCACGAGCTGAACCTCACCGGCACGCACGTCGGCTGCGAGCACGGCGTGTGCGGCGCCTGCACGATCCTCTTCGACGGCCAGCCGGTGCGCTCGTGCATCATGCTCGCCGTGCAGGCGGACGGACACGATCTCGAGACGGTCGAAAGCCTCTCTCCCGGGCCCGACCATCTGCATCCACTGCAGCAGGCCTTCTGGGAGTGCCACGGCCTCCAGTGCGGCTTCTGTACGCCGGGCTTCCTGATGACGTTGGTGCCGTTCCTGGAGGAGAACTCCGATCCCTCCGAGGAGGAGATCCGCCAGGCGATCTCCGGCAATCTCTGCCGCTGCACCGGCTACCAGCACATCGTCGACGCGGTGAAGCTCGCCGCGGAAAGGCGGCGCCAATCCATGGGGTGAGCGATCTCGGCCGCCTGGAGGCGCTCTTCGCCGTGCGCGAGCCCGACGTGCGGGCTTTCATGCCGGAGGAGCGCCGCTTCGAGCGCCTGCGCCGGGAAGCCGCGGCGCTCGAGGAGCACTGGCCCGGCCCCTGGCCGCGGCCGCCACTTTTCGGTGTCCCGGTCGGCGTCAAGGACATCTTCCGTGTGGACGGCTTCGAGACCCGCGGCGGCAGCCGGCTGCCGCCGGACGAGCTCGCGGGTCCGGAAGCCGCGAGCGTCTCGGCGCTCAAGGCGGCCGGGGCGCTGATCCTGGGCAAGACCGTCTCCACCGAGTTCGCCTTCTTCGCGCCCGGGCCGACGCGCAATCCGTGGAACCTGGAGCACACGCCGGGCGGCTCGAGCAGCGGCTCGGCGGCGGCGGTCGCCGCCGGCCTCGCGCCGCTGGCGCTCGGCACGCAGACGATCGGCTCGATTCTCCGGCCGGCCGCCTTCTGTGGCGTCGTCGGCTTCAAGCCCAGCTACGAACGGATCTCGCGCGACGGGGTGATCCCGCTCGCGCCTTCCTTCGACCATATCGGCTTCTTCACCCCCGACGTGGCCGGCGCGGCGGGGGCCGCCGCGGTGCTCTGCCGCGTCTGGCGGCCCGCGGCGCCGCCGCGCAAGCCGCGGCTGGGGGTGCCGGAGGGTCCCTATCTCGAACGCGCCGCGGGCGAGGGGCTGGTCCATTTCCGCGAGGTCTGCCGGCGGCTGGCCAGCGCCGATTATGAGGTCGAGCCGGTTCCCGCGATGGACGACTTCGCCGAGCTGGCGGAACGTCATTTCCGCATCGTCGCCGCCGAGGCGGCCCGCGTCCACCGGGATTTGTACGCCCGCTTCGGACAGCTCTATCACGCCAAGACGGTCGAGCTGATCGAGCGCGGCCGGCCGGTGACGGACGAGCAGCTCGCACGCGACCTGGACAGCCGCGAGGATCTCCGCCGGACGTTGACGGTCTTGATGGACGCGCACGGGATCGACCTGTGGCTCTCGCCGCCGGCTCTGGGGCCCGCCCCGCGCGGCCTCGACAGCACGGGAGATCCGGTGATGAACATCCCCTGGACACACGCCGGAATGCCCGCCGTCTGCCTGCCGGCGGGTCGCAACGCGGCCGGCCTGCCGATGGGCCTCCAGGTTTCCGCCCGCTGGTGGGCCGACGAGGACCTGCTGGCGTGGACGGGGGAGTTGGAAGGCGCCGTCCGCGCGTGAGCGGCGAGCCGGTCACCCGCTGCGCCGTCCGTCCCGGCGCCTATCACGACTCGGTCGTGCTGATGCAGCTCCAGCGCGCGCTCGCCGGCCTGCCGGGAGTGCTCGACGCCGGCGTGGTGATGGCGACTCCCGCCAACCGGGAGGTGCTCGCCGCGAGCGGTCTCGAACCCGGCGAAGAAGTGGCGGCTGGTCCGCACGACCTGCTGATCGCCGTCAAGGCGGAGACCGACGCGGCGGCGGGTGAGGCCCTGGCGCGGGTCGATGCCTTGCTGCAGGTGCGGCGCGGCGGCGGCGAGCAGGATTTCCGGCCGCGCAGCCTCGCCTCCGCTTTCAAAATGCTGCCGGAGGCGCGCTGGGTGCTGATCTCGGTGCCGGGCCGCTACGCCGCCGGCGTGGCGGACGAGGCCCTGGGCCACGGCCGCAACGTCTTCCTCTACAGCGACAACGTGCCGGTGGCGGAGGAGGTGGCCCTCAAGCGGCAGGCGCGCGCGAAGGGCCTGTTCGTCCTGGGGCCGGACTGCGGCACGGCGGTCGTCGGCGGCCTTGGGCTCGGCTTCGCCAACCGCGTGCGGCGCGGTCCCATCGGTCTGGTGGGAGCCTCGGGTACAGGACTCCAGGCGATCATGAGCCACATCCACACGCTGGGCTCGGGCATCTCGCAGGCGATCGGCACCGGCGGGCGCGATCTTTCCTCTGCGGTCTGCGGCCTCACGGTAGGGCAGGCGCTCGATCTGCTTCACCGCGATCCGGAGACGCAGGTGATCGTCCTGGTCTCCAAGCCGCCTTCACCGGAGGTGGCGGTGCGCCTGCTGGGGGCAGCGCGCGCGGTCGGGAAACCGGTCGTGGTGAACTTTCTCGGCGCTCCGCTGCCGGCAAGGCAACTCGGGAATCTCCATTTCGCGGCGAGCCTGGGTGAGGCGGCGGAGCTGGCGGTGAGGTTGTCGGAGGACCAGTCCCGGGCGGGGACAAGCCCCGCCCCTACGCCAGGAACAGCGACCTTCCTGCGCGGGCTTTTCTCGGGTGGGACGTTGGCGTACGAGACGCTCCTGGGGATCTCGGCGTTTCTTGCTCCGGTGTACTCGAACGCTCCTCTTTCAGAATCGCAACGCTTGGCGGATCCTCTGCACAGCCAGGGCCACACGATCCTCGATTTGGGAGCGGACGAATTCACGGTTGGCCGGCTGCATCCCATGATGGACTTCGATCTGCGGCGACGAAGGCTGCGTCAAGAGGCGGCCGATCCCGAGGTCGGTCTGATCGTGCTGGACGTGGTGCTCGGCGAGGGAGCGCACGCCGATCCCGCCGGCGAGCTGGCGCCGGAGATCGAGCGCGCGTTGGAGGGCGGTACCTTGGAGGTCGCCGTCCTGGTGATCGGCACCGATGAAGATCCGCAGGATCTCGCGCTACAGATCGCCACTCTGGAACGAGCCGGCGCCCGCGTCTGTCGCAGCGTCAACGAGCTGGTCGAATATGCGGCCGTTCGGCTGGCCCCGGAGGCGGAGAAGGACAATGCGGAGCCGGTCCCGTTGGAGGCGGTCCAGCAGCCGCTCGCGGCAGTCAACGTCGGGCTGGAATCCTTCTACGATAGCCTTACCGCTCAGGGAGCCCGAGCCGTGCAGGTGGAGTGGAAGCCGCCAGCGGGAGGTAATGAGAGACTGGCTGGAATCCTGGCAAGAATGAAAGGGACCAAAGAGACCTCAAGGACATAAAGGACCTGGATTCCAGATGGGAATCGAAATCGACCACGCCAACCGCACCGCCGTCGAGCGCATGACCGCCGCCCGGCCGGTCCTCAGGGGACTGGCCGTGGCTCGCGACGTCATCCCCGGCATGCGCGACGATCTCCTGCTCCATGCGGGACCGCCTATCGAATGGGCGCGTATGTCGGGTCCGCTGCGAGGCGCGGTGACCGGCGCCCTGATCTTCGAGGGGCGCGCCCGCGACGAGGCCGGCGCTGTGGCGCTCGTCGAGCGCGGCGAGGTCGCCTTCGAGCCATGCCATCACCACGGCGCCGTGGGACCCATGGCGGGCGTCATCTCGTCGTCGATGAAAGTCTATGTGGTGGAGGACGCCGTCCACGGCCATCGCACGTTCTCGAACCTCAACGAGGGCTACGGCAAGGTGCTGCGCTACGGCGCCTTCAGCGAAGAGGTGCTGGCGAAGCTGCGCTGGATGAATGATTTTCTGGCGCCGGTCCTCGCCAAGGCGATCGAGCTCTTGGAGGGGATCGACCTGCGCACGCTGATCGCCGAAGCCCTCCACATGGGCGACGAGGGGCACAACCGCAACAAGGCCGGCTCGCTCCTCTTCCTCAAGCTCCTCTCACCGGCGATCGCCAAGGTTTCGCCGGCCGCTGCCATCCACGCCGAGGTGGTGAAGTTCCTGGGCGACAATCCGCTCTCCGTGCTCAACCCGGTGATGGCGGCTTGCAAGGCCATGGCCGACGCGGCGCACGGCGTCGAGGGGAGCACGATCGTCTCCACCATGGCGCGCAACGGTACGGACTTCGGCATCCGCGTGAGCGGCCTCGGCGACCGCTGGTTCACCGCGCCCGCCCAGGCGCCGGACGGCCTCTACTTCCCGGGCTTTTCGAGCGCGGACGCCAATCCGGACATCGGCGACAGCACGATCACCGAGACTGCGGGCATCGGCGCCTTCGCCATGGCGGCCGCTCCGGCCATCGTCACCTTCATCGGCGGCACGCCCCAGGACGCCGTCAACGCCACGCTGGAGATGTACGAGATCACCGCCGCCGAGCACGGCCAGTTCACCATCCCCGCGCTCGGCTTCCGCGGCACGCCGGTAGGGATCGATCTCCGCAAGGTGGTGGAGCTCGGCATCACGCCGCGCGTCAACACCGGCATCGCCCACCGGCAGGCCGGCGTCGGCCAGATCGGCGCCGGGCTGGTGCGGCCGCCGATGGAGATCTTCGAAGCGGCGCTGGTGGCCTACGCGGATCGCTATTTCCATGACGGAGACAGCTGAGCCCGCGGGGCGGCGCCGCGCGGTCCTCGGAGTGACTGCCGCGACGTTCGTCATCGTCTTCGCCGGAGCGCTGGCGCTCTACAGCAGATACACCGCGCTCCAGGATACCGACAGCTACTATCACCTGGCCTTGGCGCGGCAGATCGCGCGCGAAGGGATTCCGGACCGTCTCGAATGGGCGCGGATGACTCCCTACGGTCAGCGTTTCGGCGATCCGGTGCTCGGCTTCCATCTCCTCCTCGCTCCCTTCGCGGCAGGGAAGGATCCCGAGCGCGGCGGCCTGGTGGCGCTCGCGCTGCTCGACGCGGCGTTGTTTGCGACGATCGCGGGCCTCTCGGCAGGCGCCATCGGCTGGTGGGGCCTTCTCGTGCCCTTCGCCGTGTTCGCCGGCTCGAGCGAGGCGGCGCTGCGCCTGGTGCGGCTGCGGCCCGAGCTCCTGGCGCTTCTGCTGCTGCTCGCCGCGGCCTGGCTGGTGGGCCGTGGGCGCTACCGAACGTTCGGGGTGCTCTCGGCCCTCTTCGCGCTCTGCTATAGCGCCGTCCATGCCTGGCTCGTCGTGTGGTGCGCGCTCTTCCTCTTCTGGGGCTGGAGCCGGCGGCGGTGGGAGTGGGCCCTGCCGCTGTACGCCGCGCTGGGCCTGGGGCTCGGCCTCGTCGTGCATCCGCGCTTTCCGGCCAACCTCGACGCCCTCGCCATGGCGTTCCGGGTCGGCCTCGGCGGCGCCGCGCTGGAAGGCTCGGGCAGGGAGCTGCAGCCGCACTCGACACTCGTCGCGTTTCTCACCCAGGTCGGCCTCCTCGGTGCTTTCCTCGTCGTCTGGCTCGCGCGGCGTCCCACGGGTCCGCCGCGCCCGGACGACGCCCGGCTCCGCGACGTGTTGGGAGTCCTGGCCGCGGCCTTCGGAGTCCTCTACTTGACGAGCGCACGTTTCGCGCTCTTCGCGTTTCCGATCGCGGCGCTTTGGCTCCTCTGGAGTCTCAGAGCGCGTGGCGAAACCGTGGGCGGCTCCTTCGATCTTCTCGGACGCAGGATGCCCCTCGGTCTTGGATTGGCCGCCTGCGCGCTGGCCGCGGCGTATCCCGCGGTCGTTTCGGCGGGCACCTTCGCGCGCCGAGCCACGGGAGGACCCGACGAGATCCGCTTCCGCGACCGCCGCGCTCTCGCCGCCCTGCTGCCGAAGGGTGCGCGGGTGGCCGCCACCTGGGGCGACACCGATCTCCTGGTGTTCTATGCTCCCTGGGCGCGATACCTCGAGGTCCTCGACCCGCTGCCCATGTCGCTCGCCAGCCCCGAGGCGTATCAGGCGAAGCTGCGGGTCTGGGGAGGCAGCGAGCGCGACGTGCCGCGGGCGCTGGTCACGGCGCTCGACAGCGACTACCTCGTAGCCTCGCGGCTCAAGCCGGAGCAGGCGGGCCTGCTTCGCCGCCTGGAAGGAGATCCGCGCATGGAGATCCTCCACGACGGTCTTCACCTCCTGGCGCGCTGGCGGCCCGGCGCCAACGCTAGCTTCGTGCGGCCGTGGAGCGTGGCGCCGCTCGGCGTGAACGATTTGGCGCAGACCCCTGACGGAACGTGGACGGCGTATCCATGGGAGACTGAGGCGCCGGCGAGATCGGCGGAAGGCTTCGTCGACCTCCGGCGAATGGGCGGCCCCGCGTCCTGCCGCGTTCTGGCGACGGCGCTCGCGCCGTCCGCCGCGGGCGACCGCTGGGCGATCGCGCCCGCGGGCCCGACGCGCGTCGCCTTCGCCGGCCGCGAGGTGCTGGCCGTCGGCGGCGCGCGCGAAGCGGTGCTCGCCGACGCGGTACGGTTCCCGTTGCCGCCTCGCTCCGCGGCGGCGACTCTCACGGTGCAGACCTGCGGCCCCCATGAGGGCGATGCGGGCGGATTCTATTTCTGGGCGGATTCATCAACTCCATCGGAGGCGCGAACTCATGTACGTTCCCTATGACCTGAGCAAGGTGAAAGTCCTCGACCTCTCCCAGAACTTCAGCATGGATTCGCCGTCCTTCGCGTTCTACGAAGGACCCACCGTCAAGTGGGTGAAACGGCTCGCCTTCGAGGGAGTCAACGCCCAGTTCATCTCGACGACCAACCACATCGCGACCCACCTCGACTCGCCGATCCACTTCTACGATCCGGGGCCGGACATCGCGGGGATTCCCATCGATACGCTCGTCGGTCCGGCCTGCATCGTGGACCTCACGCAGTTCGGCATCGGCGACTATCAGATCTACGGTCCCGAGCACTTCGAGGAGTGGGAGCGCAAGACGGGCATCACGATCGAGCGCGGCGACATCCTGGTGATCCACACCGGCTATCACCATTACTACAACGAGGATTGGTACAAGGTGAAGAACCAGGACAAGGCGGACCTGCCGCGCGCCTTCCTGAAGCACCCCGGGCCGCGCAGCCTGTTCGTCGACTGGGTGCTCGACCGCGGCATCCGCTGGCTGGCGGTGGACTGCATCGCCGCCGACCATCCGTGGAACACCAACGTGCGGCGGGCGCGGCCGGATCTCATCCCGGAGGTCGAGGCCGCCATCGGCATGTCGCTCGACGAGGCGTTCCCCTGGCCCGCGGACTACCAGTGCATGCACGTCAAGCTCTTCCCGCGCGGCGTCTTCCACGCCGAGAACGTCGGCGGCCAGATCGACGAGGTGCTCGATCAGAAAGTCTGGCTCGGCTGCTTCCCCTTCCGCTTTCGCGGCGGCGAGGCGGCATTCGCGAGGATCGTGGCGTTCGTGGAGGAGCGATGATCGGCACCCGCACCAAGCGCAACGAGGATCCGCGCCTGCTCACCGGGCGGGCGCTGTTCATCGACGACGTCGAGCCGGCGGGGACGGCGCACGTGGCCTTCGTGCGCAGCCCGCACGCCCACGCGCGGCTCGGCGCCATCGACGTGTCGGAGGCGCGCGAGATGCCCGGGGTCGTGGCCATCTACACGGCCGCCGATCTCGGCGACTACTGGCAGCCGGGGCCGCTCTTGGTGCCGCCGCCGCCGGTCGAGGGCATGGTCTTCCACCAGCGCACGCAGGTGCCCCTGGCGAAGGACAAGGTCCGCCACCTGGGCGAGGCCGTCGCGGCCGTGGTGGCGGAGAGCCGCTACCTGGCCGAGGACGCCGCCGAGCGCATCGTCGTCGATTACGAGCCGCTGCCGGCGGTGGTGGATCTCGAGAAGGCGCTGGCGCCGGAGGTGGCCTTGATCCACGAGGACCTGAGCTCGAACCTCGCGGCCTACGTGCCGCAGAAGAAGGAGGACTATGCGGCGGCGAAGGAGCAGGCCGACGTGGTGATCCGCCGGCGGTTCTCCTACGACCGCGGCGCCGCGGCGGCGATCGAGAACCGCGGCATCGTCGCGCAGTGGGACGTGCGCGCCCAGAAGCTGACCATCTGGGACACCACCCAGGCGCCGATCCCGGTGCGCAACGGCCTCGCCGCCATGCTCGGCCTCTCCGATCACCAGGTGCGGCTGGTGACGCCGTTCATCGGCGGCGGCTTCGGCCCGAAGATCATGATGTTCTATCCCGAAGAGGTGCTCATCCCCTGGCTCGCCCTGCGGCTCGAGCGGCCGGTCAAGTGGATCGAGGACCGGGCGGAGAACTTCCTCGCCACGACGCAGGAGCGCGGGCAGATCCACGACGCCGAGATCGCGCTCACCCGCGACGGCCGCATCCTGGGGGTGAAGGACTCGTTCCTGCACGACACCGGCGCCTACGATCCTTACGGTCTCACCGTGCCGCTCAATAGCCAGTGCACGCTCATGGGCCCATACCGCGTGCCCGCCTACGAGAGCGAGTTCCGCGCCGTGTTCACCAACAAGACGATCGTCACGCCCTACCGCGGCGCCGGCCGCCAGCACGGCGTGTTCGTCATCGAGCGGCTGATGGACCTCGCCGCGCGCGAGCTCGGGCTCGACCGCATCGAGATCCGCCGGCGCAACTTCCTGCGGCCGGACGAGTTCCCGCACGACCACGTGATCATCTACCAGGATTTCGCGCCCCTCTACTACGACAGCGGCAACTACGAGCCGGTGCTCGACAAGACGCTGGACATGATCGGCTATGAGGCGTTCCTCCGCGACGAGCAGCCGCGCCTGCGGGCCGAGGGCAAGGCGGTGGGCATCGGCGTCGTCGCCTACGTCGAGGGCACCGGCATCGGACCCTTCGAAGGCGCGCGGGTGCAGGTGCAGACGAGCGGCAAGGTGACGGTGGTGACCGGCATCGGCACGCAGGGGCAGGGCCACTTCACCGTGCTCGCGCAGGTCGCTGCGCAGCAGCTCGGCGTGGCGGTGGAGGACGTCGACGTGGTCACCGGCGACAGCGATCAGTTCCACTGGGGGACCGGGACCTTCGCCAGCCGCGGCGCAGTGGTGGCCGGCAACGCCACCAACGAGGCGGCGAAGGCGGTGCGCGAGAAGGCGCTCCGCCTGGCCGCCGAGCAGCTCGGCGTGAGCGAAGACCAGATCGAGCTGGCGGAGGGCACGGCGCGAGTGGCCGCCGAGCCGGCGCGCTCGATCGCGCTGGGGGAGCTGGCGAAGCGCGCCAACCCGATGCGCGGCGCCGTCAAGCCGGGCACCGAGCCGGGCCTCGAGGCCACCCGCTACTTCGGTCCCTACCGCGGCGCCACGGCGAGCGGCTGCCACGCCTGCATCGTGGAGGTGGACCCCGAGACCCTGCAGGTCAAGGTCAAGAAGTACGTCGTCGTCCACGACTGCGGCGTGGTGCTCAACCCGCTGATCGTCGACGGCCAGGTGCACGGCGGCGTGGCGCAGGGGCTCGGCAACGCCTTCTACGAGCAGCTCGTCTACGACGACAACGGTCAGCTCCTCAACGCCTCCTTCATGGACTTCCTCCTCCCCACCGCGCTCGACGTGCCGCGCGTCGAGGTCGGCCACGAGGAGACGCCGTCGCCGCTCAACGCGCTGGGAACCAAGGGAGCGGGCGAGGCCGGCGCGATCCCGGTCGGCGCCCTCTTCGCCCAGGCGGTGGAGGACGCGCTGGCCATCCCCGGCTTTGAGATCCTCGAGATCCCGCTCAAGCCGAGCCGCCTTTGGGAACTGGTTGGGGAAGCGCAAGGCTGACGGCTCTGTGAATTATGACTTGACAGGTCATTTTGATTGGGCTAGAGTTTTGCCTATGCGATCCATGGGAATTGCCGAGCTGAAGGCGCTGCTTTCCGAAACCCTCGCCCGGGTGAAAGACGGCGATGAGGTCCTCGTTACCGAGCATGGCCGGCCCATCGCCCGCATCTTGCCGCTCTCGGCCGCTTCGCCGGCCGAGGCCACGCAGCAGCTCATGCGGGCGGGCTTGGTGCGGGCTCCGGAGAAGCCGCTGGACGAGACCTTCTGGAAGCTGCCGCGGGCACGGTACCGGCAGCCGCTCCGCCGCCGCGAAGAAGATGAAATGGAGGATGCGGAGCTCCTGGAGGCCGTCTGAAGTTCTGGGACAGCTCCGCGCTCCTCGCCCTGGTGGTGCGGGAACCCGCTGCGGAAAAAGTCGAGCCTCTCCTGCAGCGGGACCCCGAGGTGGCGCTCTGGTGGGGAGCTCCGATCGAATGCGCCGGGGCTCTCATGAACGCTCAACGGCGGGAGCGCATTTCCCACGCCGACGTTCAGAAGGCAAGGGTGCTGATCGATCACCTGCGGGCGCGCGCCGTCGAGGTCCAGCCCACCGAGGCGGTGCGGGCTCGCGCCTTGCGCATTCTTTCCGTTCATGCCTTGCGCGCCGCCGCGGCTTTCGAGCTTGCCGCGGCCTTGATCTGGTGCCAGGAGCGGACCCAGGGTGTGAGCTTCGTTTCCATCGACGAGCCGCTCCGCCTGGCCGCCGCTCTTGAGGGATTCCGCGTGCTTCCCTACGCCGACGAGGTCCACGAGCCGGAGCCGGATCTCTGACGCTCCCCCTTCCCATCGACGAAGTCCTGCCCGAGCTGATCGCGGCTCTGCAGTCCGCTCCCGCGGCCGTGCTCGTCGCGCCGACCGGCGCGGGGAAGACGACCCGCGTGCCGCCCGCGCTGTTGGCGGCGGGGATCGGCGGCGGCCGGCGGATCGTGATGCTGGAGCCGCGCCGCATCGCCGCCCGTGCGGCCGCGCGGCGCATGGCCGAGGAGAACGGGTGGACGCTGGGCGGCGAGATCGGCTATCAGATCCGCTTCGAGCGCCGGGCGGGGCCGGACACGCGGATCCTCGTAGTGACCGAAGGCATCCTGGTGCAGATGCTCCAGCAGGACCCGTTTCTCGAAGACGTCGGCGCCGTGATCTTCGACGAGCTCCACGAGCGAAATCTGCAGACGGACCTTTCCCTCGCCATGGCGCGGCGGGTCCAGCGCGAGGCGCGGCCGGACCTGAAGCTGGTGGCGATGTCCGCCACGCTCGATCCCGGTCCCGTTGCGGCTTTCCTTGGCGATTGTCCCACGCTGGAAAGCCGGGGCCGGCTCCATCCGATCGAGATCTCCTATCTCGAACGTCCGGATGAGCGGCCCCTCGCCGCCCGGATCGCCGCGGGAGTGCGAAAGGCTCTCGACGCGGCGGCGGGCGACGTCCTGGTCTTCCTGCCAGGAGTCGGAGAGATCCAGCGCACGGCCGAGGCTCTCGCCGGCCTGGCCGCGGAGCGGAACCTCGCGGTGCTTCCTCTCTACGGCGATCTCCCGGCCGAGCGGCAGGACGCGGCGCTGCGCCCTCTCGACCGCCGCAAGGTGGTGCTCGCCACCAACGTTGCCGAGACCTCGATCACCCTCGACGGCGTCACCGCTGTGGTGGATTCCGGGCTCGTGCGCCGGCTGCGCTTCGATCCGGCGACCGGGCTCGACCGCCTGGAGCTGGGCCGCATCAGCCGCGCCTCGGCGGATCAGCGGGCGGGCCGCGCGGGCCGGCAGGCGCCGGGGATCTGCCTGCGGCTGTGGCCCGCCTACGAGCACGCCACGCTTCCCGAGCGCGAGAGCCCGGAGATCGCGCGGGTGGACCTCGCCGGGCCGGCGCTTCAGCTCCTCGCCTGGGGAGAGAGGGATCTCGCCGCTTTCGACTGGTTCGAGGCTCCCGCGCCGGAAGCTTTGACGGCCGCCCTCGACCTGCTGCGGCGTCTCGAGGCGGTGGGCGATCACGGCGTCACCTCTCTGGGCAAGACGCTGGCCCGCTTTCCTGTTCACCCGCGGCTCGCCCGCCTGCTGATCGAGGGACACCGCGCCGGCCGTACGCGGGAGGCCGCTCTCTTGGCCGCCCTCCTCTCCGAGCGCGACCCTTTTCCCCGGAGCCCCGCGCGAGGGAGCGGACCCCGCCGCACGTCGCGCTCGGATCTCCTCGACCGGCTCGACGCTCTGGAAACCCTCACGCCGGGCGGTGCCTCTTTCGTTTTCAAGGCGCGGGATCAGATCGCGGAGATCGTGCGGAGGGAGATGGAAGGACAAAAGGGACAGCAAGGACAGCAGAGACAGCAAGGACAAGGAGAGGATGCCCTGCTGCGCGCTCTCCTCGCCGCCTATCCTGATCGTGTGGCGCGCCGGCGCGAGGCCGGCAGCCCGCGCGGAGTGATGGTGGGCGGTCGCGGCGTCCGCCTCGCCGAAGAGAGCGCGGTCCTCGAAGCGGAGCTGTTCCTCTGCGTGGATCTCGACGCCGGCCGCTCCGGGCCTTTTTCGGAGGCGCTGGTGCGCAAGGCCTCGGCCCTGGAGCCGGAGTGGCTCGCCGCGGGACGGCTGAGCACCACGGTCGACCTGGAATTCGACGCGGAGCGCGAACGGGTGGCAGCCTGGAAACGGACGCGGTACGAGGACCTCGTCATCGCGGAGGCCGAAATCTCCGCTCCGGATGCGTCCGAGACCGAGAAGATCCTCGCCCAGGCAGCCACGGACCGGCTAAACCGCGCCCTCTCTTTGGACGATCCGGAGGTCGCCTCGTTCCTCGCCCGCGTCCGCAGCCTGGCGGAGTGGATGCCGGAGCTGGGCCTGCCTCGCTTCACCGACGGCGAGATCCGCGCTTTGCTCCCCGCTCTCGCCGCCCGCCGGAAATCCTTCGCGGAGCTGCGCCGCGCTCCCCTGCTGGCGACACTCCAGGGGACGCTCTCCTACGCGCAGCTCGAGGCCGTGCGGCGGGAGGCGCCGGAGCGGCTCGAGGTGCCGAGCGGCAGCCGCATCAAGCTCGTCTACGAGCCCGGAAAGCCGCCGGTGCTGGCGGCGCGCATCCAGGAGCTGTTCGGACTGGCGGAGACGCCACGAGTCGCCGGGGGCAGAATTCCCGTGCTCCTGCACCTCCTCGCTCCCAGCGGCCGGCCCCAGCAGGTCACTCGCGATCTGCGCAGCTTCTGGGAGAACACCTACCCGCAGGTGCGCAAGGAGCTGCAGGGGCGTTACCCCAAGCACGCCTGGCCCGCGGATCCCTGGAACGCCAAGCCGGAACGCCGGCCGGCCCGGCGCGCGGTCAGGAGGTGAGCGGCCAGACCTCGTCGATGCGCCTCTGCACCCGGATCGTCTCCTGAACCGCCGCGGCGATCCGCCGGAGCTCTTCGATCTCGTCGAACCGCAACGCCCGCTTCGCGCGGCCGGCCAGCCAATGGTCGAGCACCTGATAACCGCCGATGCGGTAATTCCAGACCTCGGGGTCGATTCCGTCGAAGCTCTGTCCTTCCTTGTTGATGACGACCCGCTGCTCGGAGGAGCGGTATTCGCGTTTCGTCAGCTTGCCGATTCCCGTCCCCTCGAAGCGGACGCGTGGGTGGTTCAACCGGTCCGATCGCAGCAGGTGCAGGTCGATCAGAATCGCACCGAGTCCGGCCAACTCGAGGAAAGCGCCACGATTCCGTGGCAACGGGACGCGCGGGAAGTCCGCTCGCAGCAGGTCGGTATACCGGCGGCGGTAGGCGGGGCTGTAGAGGACGGCGTAGATGAACTGCAGAACGAGCTCGGGCGACGGCTCCTCGCCGACTCGGGCGGCCATGAGGTCGAGGAAGCTCTGAGCGATGTTCGCCTTGCGCTCGGACCCGTCCAGCCGGCCCTTTTCCGGGTAGAGGTAAAGAGGAAAGAGGGTGTTGATGTCATACGCGCTGACCGCCTTGTGGGCGATGATCAAGTCGGTGACCAGCGCACCCGGTTCCTCTTTGCACTGGCGGGGAACGACGAGCCCCAGGTTAGGTCCGACCAGCAGGTGGTGCATCGTTTTCTTGCGCGGGCGTTCGATCAGATAGTCGGCGTAGAAGATCGTTCGCCAGTCGAACGGCCGATACAGAATGCGGAGAAGCCTTTCCTCCCATCTCTCGTCAGACAGCGCCCTCTCCCTGGGCTCCGGCTCGCCGGGAAAGAGAGAACGGCGCCATCTTTCGATTCGCCGCCGCAGCTCACCAGGATCGGTATCGATCACGAAGGCATCGCGCCCGGTGACGATGCCCACCGAATGATCGAGAAAGATCCTGGTCAACGGCTCGCCCTTGCGGTACTCCTCCTCCAGGACGGCATCCCTGGGAACGAAGAGAAAAGCAGGGCCCGTGGGCGCGATCTCCCGCCAGTCGGTCGACTCGACATCATGGCGCGTGAGCCAGTCGAGCTTGGCAGAGCGGTTGTCCTGGAGATCGGCCCGCACCACCCGTTTCCGGAGGCCTGGCTTCCTGACGAAGAACGCGACTGCCACGCCCTGCCTGATGCCCTCGAAAACGTTGGCGTCCGGCGAGCCGTCGGGAGCCTGCTCCTTCTTCTTGCTGTTGCCATGGAGGTCGAGCAGGTAGATCTCGTCGAAGGTGCCCAGGAGAGACCGCCGCATGGCGCGAAACGTTGGATTGTCCAGATAGCTGTGGTTGGTGACGAAGGCGACGATGCCTGCGCCGGCCTGATCGATCTTGCGTTGGGCGAAACGGAGGAATTTCACATAGTCGTCCTGCAGCCACTTCGGATTCTTCTCTTGCAACGACAACGCCTCGCCTTCGAGCCAGTAGTAGCCCTCGTCCCGCCGGCCATCCGCGGCCACGTTTCCTTCTCTGTGCTGTTGGAGGATCGCCTTGCTCCGATTTGCGGAGTGACCCGACCATGGAGGATTCCCGAGGATGACGGTGATCGCCCGTTCCTTCTTGATCACCGCGGCGGCGTGAGACTCCCGCGACAGCGCCGCCATGCCGGGAAAGCTGGTCTGCTCCAGGTCCTCCATTTCGAGGGCGTTGGTCAGATAGAGCTGCACGCGTTCGTCATCCTCGAGGGGATGACCCATCTCGTCGAGGATGAGCCCGATCTTGAGGTGCCCGATGGCGTAGGGCGCCATCATCAGCTCGAAGGCGTAGAAGTCCTGCAAGACGTGATCCCTCAGCAGAGGCGTTACACCTCCCTCTCCTACTTCGCTCCGGACGGCGTTGATGGCGCACCGAATGGCTTCCACGATGAACGCCAACGTCCCTGCCGCGGGATCGAGGAGAGTCACCGTGGAATCCGCCAACCCATCCCGCTTGCCTAACCGGCTCTGGAGCAGCCGGTGGACGGAGCGCACGACGTAGGAAACCAGCTCCGGCGGTGTGTAGTAGACCCCCCGCTGTTTGCGGAGCTGGCTGTCGTAGTTCTGGAGGAATGTTTCATAGAAATGCAGCACGGGATCGCGCCCGCGATGGCGATAGAAGTACCGCTCGAAGATCTTTCCCACGGGGGTGTGGGCGAGGAGGGCGACGATGTCATCGACGATCCACGCGATCTCCTTCGGCGTCGTGGCCAGGGAGACATAGCGGAAGACCTGCCGCAGGATTCCGTTCGTCGGCGGAATGTACCGATCCACCGAGCTACGATCGAAGCCGGCCGGCGCCCGGTGGCCGGCAACGAGCAAGCCGTAGGCGATGGTCTGTGCGTAGAGAGCGGCGAACTCTCGGTGATCGAGGTCCGCCAAAAGGTGTTCCTTGAAGGCGTTGTAGAGGCCTGCCAGCTCCGAGGTCTCCTCCTTATCCTGCTCCAGCAGCTCCTCGATCCGCGCCCCCAGGATGCGGGCCCTGAGCGCCAGAGCCACCGCCAACGAGTCAGCGCCTTTATGCCGCGGCGCCGCGAAGTCGAGGAAGAGATCGAGCAATGCGGCAAGCTCGGCCTCCCGCTGCAGGACCGGACCGGTTTGCAATCGCTGAAGGGTGAGCGAAGTCGCGATCTCCACCCGCAACGCCGGCTCGCCGTCGCGATAGAGGCGGAACTCGTAGAAGTTGGTCAGGATCAGATTGGGAAACGCCGTGCGGTACCGCTCCACCTGTTCCGAATTCTCGGCCGCCTCGAGATCTGTTCCCGGACGCTTCGCCTCGATGTAGCCGACGATGCATTGCCCCTCGCCGCGCACCTGAAAATCGAGCAGGCAGTTCCCCGTCTTGCGAGGAAAGGGGATCACCTCGACCTCCCGGTTGCGATGGGCCGCGTACCGCCCCAGCAGCTCCAGCAGGTAAGGGTAGAAGCTCTCTTCCCGGGCCTCCGGGCGCCTCTCCAACTCGTAGACCTGCTCGAGGTACTCGAGAAGCATCGCTCGGGGCTCGGCGGCCCCCTGGCGTTGCTGCTGGAGGAAAGAAGAAGCGTAAAAAGGCACCTCCATGCGACAAGTATACGCTTCTCCGGCACATCGGTCTGCCTTTCGGCACCGAAATACCCGGGAATGTTGCGGGAAGAGACAACAGCCGCGAAGCGGCCTACGGCTCGAAGGGCTCGTAGCAGAGGCGGCAGCGGGCCTCGTAGGAGGCGGCGTCGCCGACCTCGAGCTGCTCGGCACCGCCGGCGATGCGCTGGCTGTAGTGGGCGGGCGCCCCACAGCGCATACAGACGGCGTGAACCTTGTCGACGTACTCCGCGATGGCGAGGATACGCGGCATCGGTCCGAACGGGCGCCGGAGGTAGTCGAGGTCGAGCCCGGCGATGATCACCCGCACGCCGGAGTCCGCCAACTCGCTCGCCAGCTCGATCAGCCCGTCGTCGAAGAACTGGGCCTCGTCGACTCCCACCACCTGCACGTCGGGCAGGAGCTTCTGCCGCAGCTCGCAACTGCAGGCGACGCTCACCGCCTCCAGCTCCCGCTTGTCACGGGTGATCAGGCGCTGCGGATCGTGCCGGGTGTCGGCGGCCGGCTTGAAGACCTGGACCACCTGGCGGGCGATGGCGGCGCGGCGCAGGCGGCGCACCAGCTCCTCGCTCTTGCCGGAGAACATGCCGCCGCTGATGGCCTCGATGCGACCCTCGCGGGAGCGCTCGCCGATGCTGTCGAGAATGTTCACGTGGGAGAAATCTACCAGCAGCCGCGGGCCCGCGCCAGACCCTTGAGGTCTAGTCTGTTACTATGCCGTGACCCATGGCGCAAAGACGTTCCGGCAGGCGGATCTTCAGCTACGACGAGGCGCTCTCCACCTTCCCCGCCGTGCGGGACCTGACGGCGGCGGCGGTGCGCCAGGTGGAGGCGCTGACCGACGGTCTCGACGACAGCGAGGAGACGGACGCGCGCCGCGAGAAGCTCGTGGAGGCGCGCGAGCGGATCGTCCGCAACTGGGCACGCGAGATCACATCCCTCGGCTGCGAGGTCAAGGGCGTCTGGCTGGTGGATTGGGACAGCGGCGACGGCTATTACTGCTGGCGCTTCCCCGAGCAGTCCATCGGCTTCTTCCATACCTACGACGAAGGCTTCGCGGGACGCCTGCCGATCAATTAGGCCCTCACCTCCCCCTACCCCTCCTCTCCCAGCCGCGCGCCCACCCTTCCGGGCGAGGAGGGGAAAAAGAACAACTCGGTTCACCGGCGGGAAACTTCGGAGAAGAGCCGATCCAGGCCCTCGGGCGTCAGCTCCCGGAGGCTTCCGGCGACGGCGTTGGCACCGCGCAGGCGGTGCGCCGGAAAGGAATGGGCGATGCCGAGCGTGACGAGGCCCAGATCCGCGGCGGCGGCGAGCCCGGCGGGGCTGTCCTCGACGGCGAGCACCTCATGGGGATGGAAGAGGCGCTCCGGCAGCGGCGGCAGCGAGTTCAGGGCCTCCATGGCCCGCTGGTAACCTTCCGGGCTCGGCTTGCCTTCGCCGACGTCCTCGGCGGTGATCAGCACCTTGAAGCGGTCCAGGATGCCGGCCTGGCGCAGCGCCCCCTCGACCTCCTCCCGCAGGGCGCCGCTCACCACGCCGAGCATCCGCCCGCCGGCGGCGAGGGCGGCCACCAGCTCGGCGGCGCCGGGAAAGAACGGATACCCCTCGCGGCGGATACGCTCCTGGTAGTAACTGGCTTTGCGCGCGATCAGCCGCATCAGGCGGGGAACGGTGGCCGTCTCGCCGGCGGACGCGAGCACCGCCGCGAAACAGGCGCGGTCGTCCAGGCCCAGATAGCGGGAGTAATACTCTTCCACCGAGAGCGGGATCCCCTCCTCGGCGAGCACCCGTTGGAAGATCTCCAGATGGATCGGCTCGTCGTCGACGAGGACGCCGTTGAAGTCGAAGAGGATGGCCCGCAGCACCTCCGGATCATACCCCGCGCGTTCGGCAACGGAATTTGACAAGCCCCGGGACGGCTTGTATCTTGAAAGATGCTCCGGGCCTTCGCCCGGAACGTAAGGAGCGTTTCAAAATGGAAAATACCGAGCAAGCCCAGACCCCGGCGGTCTCCTCCGCGCCGCCGCCGGAGGATCTGCCCGTCACCTTGACCCCCAAAGCGGCCGAGATGGTCAAGATCACCCGCGAGCAGGAGGGGATCGACGCCTCGCACGGCCTGCGTATAGCGGTGCGCGGCGGCGGATGTAGCGGCTTCGAATATGCCCTCGACTTCGAGAAGGAGGCGCGGGAGAACGACTGGGTGTACGACCAGAACGGCCTCACGATCTATATCGACGCGGTGAGCGCCCGCTACCTGCAGGGCACCAGCATCGATTACGTCCTCGGCATGGCCGGGGCGGGATTCAAGTTCAACAATCCCAAGGCCGCCGGCACCTGCGGCTGCGGATCTTCGTTCGCGGTCTAGACGAACGGCAGGCCGCTGACCTCGGCCTGCCCTCCCCCTTCGACATCCAATCTCGTGCCGGGCGCGGCGGCGCGGCGGTGGACGATGGCGAGGCCCACCGGGCGGCCGAGCGCGATCGAATCGACGACCGTTCCCGCGATCCCGACCTCGCGCCCCTCGAAAGCGAGCGGCATTCCCGGACGGGGGGTTGAACCGGTCTCGAAGACGAGCCCCTGCAACGCCTTCTGCACGCCGCCGCGGTAGTGGATGCGGGCCACCACCTCCTGACCGAGGTAGCACCCCTTGGTGTAGCTCACCGCGTCCTCGGCGCCGGTCTCCTGGGGGAAGTTCTCAGGGCCGAAGTCGCGGCCGAACCGCGGGATGCCGGCCTCGGTCCGCAGGATCTCCAGGGCTTCGAAGCCAACCATTTTGACCGCAGGCTCCTCGAGCAACCGCGCGATGAGATGGCGGGCGATGGAGGCCGAGACCCATAGGGTGTAGGCCTCCGCCCCCAGGCGGCCCGTCCGCTGGAGCTCGACCTCGGTGCCATGCACCATCGAGCGCACGTGCCGCCAGTCTCCCGGCGGCGGCAGCTCGGCTGCACCCAGAGCCTCCCCGGCGCGAGGTCCGATAAGAGAGATGGGCAGCATGTCTTCCAAGCCGCGGACCTCCACCCGGTCGGCGAGGATGTACTTCCGCAGATGGCTCGCGACGGCCTCTTCCCGGCCGGGTGGGAGCTGCAGCCAGAGCCGGTCCTCATGAACGATCACGACGACATCCGAGAGGATCTTGCCTTGGGGACTGGTGAAGAAGCCGTACGCTCCCTCGCCCGGCGTGAGGCTCTTGACGTCGCAGGTGGCATAAGCGTTCAGGAAGCGTTGGCGATCCGCTCCCAGAACCTCCAGCCGGCCCGTCCAGGAGAGGTCGGCCAGCCCGCAACCCTCGCGCAGAGCGCGGTACTCCTCCGCGACCGTCATAGCCCCAGTCTACAATCCTCCGCCATGGTGCGTCGTGAAGGAAGCGGAGCAGGTCGGCCGATAGGCCGGAGCGCGCCGTCTCCGAGCTGTGCTCATCCAACGGGTGAGAGTCCCGTCCCGGTAAGCGCCGGAGCGCCGGGTAGCAGGCCCCCGACTGCGCAAGGTAAGAGCCTTGGGGTCGAAGCGGGGCGTCAAAAGCCTCCACGGAGGGAGCAACAACGCGGGCCGCAACATGAAGTGAAGCCTGCAGCCTCGACAGATTTACAACGGGGAAGCCGAGCCGCTCATGTCACGGCGAAGGCCACGTCCGTCGCGTCCCGGTCCGGAGGTGTACGCGCGACGGGTTCCCCCGGGGTATGGGGCGCAGCACGCGTTGAAGGAAGAGCACGGAACACGAGAGGCCCGTCTGCGCTGCCCTTGTCGGGGCAAGGCGGCTCGTATAAGCCGAAGGCGAAGTCGAGCGCTGCGCAGCGGGAGTCCGAGGGGATCGTAGTACCGGAGATGGGAGTGAAGAACAACGCTCCCGGAGGGAAGGGTCCCTGCGGTGGTCGTGACAGCGGTGGAGGTAAGCGCAAGGGCATGGCCGGCAAGACCGGTTCCAACCACCCCGAGCGGCGCGAGCCGCGCGACAAAGTGCGACAACTCCAACGCTGTCTGTATGCGGCAGCCAAGCGGCAGCCGGGTCGTCGTTTCCACGCATTGATGGACCGCATCCACCGGCGTGACGTCCTGTGGGAAGCGTGGAAGCGGGTACGGAGGAACCGCGGCGCGGCGGGAGTCGATGCACAGACGCTCGTTGCGATCGAGCAGAGCGGCGTGGAGCCCTTCTTGGAGGAGCTTGGCGCTGAGTTGCGAGCAGGCCAGTATTGGCCGCAGGCGGTCCTGCGGCGGTACATTCCGAAGGCGGACGGCAGGAAGCGGCCGCTGGGGATTCCGACGGTCCGAGACCGGGTAGCGCAGATGGCGGCGAAGCTGGTGCTGGAGCCGATCTTCGAGGCGGATTTTCGTCCGTGCTCGTACGGTTTTCGGCCGCGGCGCAGTGCGACGGAAGCCCTGGAGACCCTGCGCAAGCTGGGAGCCGAAGGGTACAACCACGTGCTGGATGCTGACCTACCGGACTACTTTGGGAGCATCGACCAAGCCAAGCTGATGAAGCTGGTGGAGCGACGCATCTCGGACCGGCGAGTCCTGAAGCTGCTGCGGCAATGGCTGCGGGCAGGAGTGATGGAAGAGGGTGGGGTCACGGAGAGTCTATCCGGGACCCCGCAAGGAGGGGTGATCTCGCCTCTTCTCTCGAACATCTACCTGAACGTGCTCGACACCGTGTGGGAGAAACGGTACGCGCATTTGGGCGTGCTGGTGCGCTACGCGGACGATTTCGTGGTGGTGTGCCGTACGAGATCGGAGTGCGAGCAGGCCGAGCAGAGGGTCAAGCAGATCCTCGGCCGGCTGGGCCTTTCCCTGCATCCGGAAAAGACGAGGCGGGTGGAGCTTTCGTGGGGTAAAGAAGGCTTCGACTTCCTCGGCTGCCACCTGCGCAAGCGGCTGAGCGGTCCGCTCTGGGAGAGGGAAGGCCGACGGGTCTACTTCCTCCAGCGCTGGCCGTCGCAGCGCAGCCTGAAGCGGGTGCGCCAGCGGATCAAGGAGCTGACTCCACGCGGTCGCTGTCACGAGGACCTGCGGCAGGTCATCGCCACAGTCAATCCCGTGCTGCGGGGCTGGGGCAACTACTTCCGCACCGGCAATGCTGCGAACCAACTGACCTCGATTGACCGGTACGTGGAAAGGCGTCTGAAGCGGCTGCGGGTGCAGCGCGCCGGGCGCTCCCTACGGCCCGGACAGCTCGAGAAGTGGCACCGCGGCTATTTTGAAGCCCTCGGTTTAGTCCGCCTGCGCGGCACCATCCAGTACCCGGAGGCTGCGTAATGCTGTGGCATGAGAGACCACCGGTAAGCCGTGTGCGGGAAATCCGCACGCACGGTTTGAAAGGGGGTCTTGACTTCAAACGCCGCGACAACGCGGCCAAGGAGTAAGGATCTACCAATGAGCGAGTCGGTTCCTTTTACCGTCGAAGCCGGGCCCACCACCCTCCATGGGATCGTCGACCTGCCGGATCTCCCGGGCGAGCGTCCGGCGGTCGTCATCTGCCACGGCTTCAAGGGCTTCATGGAGTGGGGGTTTTTCCCCTACGTCGCGACCCTGCTGGCCGAGAGAGGCTTCGTCGCCGTGCGCTTCAATCTCTCAGGCGCCGGCATGCGCCCCGGCGACGAGCTGGTGACGGACCTCGGCGCCTTCCGGGAGAACACCTACAGCCGCGAGCTGGCGGATCTGCTGGCCGTGCTCGAGGCCGTCGGGACTACGATCGCGCCCGGCCGGGTGGATCGGCGCCGGCTGGGCCTCTTCGGCCACAGCCGCGGCGGCGGAGTTGCGCTCCTCGCCGCGGCGCGCCCTCCCTGGCGCGAGAGGATCCGCGCTCTGGTCACCTGGGCGGCGATCGCGGACGTGGACCGTTTCACGCCGGAGCAGAAGGCGGAATGGCGCCGGGCGGGCGAGCTGCCCGTGGTCAACGCGCGCACCGGGCAGCGGCTGGCCCTCGGCGCGGGACTGCTCGACGACATCGAGGAGCGGCGGACTGAGCTGGATCTCCTCGCCGCTTCGGCGGCCCGCAGCGCGCCCTGGCTGATCGTGCACGGCGCGGGCGACGAGAGCGTGCCGGCCGCCGAGGCCCACCGCCTCGCCGCGCGTGCCGGAGGCGAAAAGGAGCTGCTGATCGTTGCCGAGGCCAACCACACGTTCGGCGCCCGCCATCCCTTCGCGGGCCCCACGCCGCAGCTCATCCAGGTGCTCAACGCCACGCAGCGCTGGTTCCGGGCGCACCTGTAGCTTCTCCCTCTTTGCGTTTCCGGATTTTGGGACACTGCGCTCGTTCTGTCCCAAAATTCCGCCTTCCGGCAACTTCACTTGTTGAAGGTCTTATGTTTTTCCGGGAGGGATGACATGGCAGACGAGCACTTCTCGCACGAGGTCATCGAACGCTTCTTCCGGGCAGAGCTCTCCCGGGGAGAGAACCGGGAGGTCGTGCGCCACCTCCTGACCCAATGCCCGCGCTGTTCCCGGCTTGCCCGCGAGGTCGCCCACGGGCAAAGGCTCCAGTGCTTCGTCGACCCTTCCCGCTCCGGGGGCGGTTCCTCCGGGAGCGGTTCCCCGCAGCAGGTCCTGAACCGCATCCTTCGCCTCGTCGGCCGCGGCAACCGGTCGCCGAGACGGCGGCGCCGCGGTCTTGCGATAGCATCGGCGTCCGATCCCTGAAGGAGGACGCCGCCATGGACCCGCACTTCGACGGAGTGATCTTCAAGACGCACGCCGCGGAGCTCATCCGCCGCATACGCCGTCCCTATCCGCCGTTCTGCGTGGTGGACGCGCGCTGGCGCGGCGAATACGACGAGGGGCACATTCCCGGAGCCCTCCCGGCAGGGCCGGACGGCCCCGCTGCGCTGCCGGGCACGTCGGAGCGGACGGAATTCTTCGTCGTCGGCAGCGAACCGGAAGATCCCGCCATGCGGCGGGTGAGCCTGGCCCTGCGACGCCTCGGCGCCCATCGCGTCGTCGAGCTGACCGGCGGCATGGTGGAGTGGCGCCTCGCAGGAGGTCCGCTCGAGGGCGGCCAGGCGAAAGCGGCTTAACCCAGCCAGGCGACGAAACCAGGCGCGGCGCGGAGATCGGGCGCCACCCAGTCAGCCCCGGCATCACGGAGCACGGCGGCGGGGGTGCGGCCGGTCGAAACGGCGAGGCAGGGGATGCCGTGCGCCCGGGCGCACGAGACGTCAAAGCGGCTGTCGCCCACGATCAACGTCTCCTCCGGCCGGAAACGCCGCCCGCTCTCCTGTTGAGCCCGGTCGAGCGCCACGGGAGGCAGATCCGAACGGTCGATGCCGTCGCAGCCGAAAGCGCCGAAGCCGAAGAAGCGGTTGAGATCGAAGCGCGCCAGCTTCGTCCGCGCTCCAGGCTCCCAATTGCCGGTGAGGAGAGCCAGCACCACGTCGCGGCGGGCCGCCAAGCGCTCCAGCAGCTCCACGACGCCGGCATGGAGCCGCATCCTTTCCCGGTCGAGCGCCCGCGCCAGCCGCTGCACGTAGAGCTCCCGCATGCGCGGCAGCTTCGCTCGCGCCTCCTGCTCCGGCACGCCGGCCGCGGTCACCAGGTCGAGCACGATCTGCGGATCGGTCCGCCCCGCGAAATCGTAGCCGTCCACGTCGCCGGTCGTGCCGTAGACCTCCATCAAGCTCGAGGCGAAGAGCGGCCGCACCTGCGGACCGCAGTCGAGCAGAGTACCGTCGATATCAAAGAGAACAAGCCTCATTCGCTATCCGTTATTCGCTGTTCAACATTCAGCGCCATTTCGGCGGCTTCTTGGTTTCCAGGAAGGTCGCGATGCCGCGCTTGCAGTCGTCCGTGGCGCGCGCGGCGGCGTTGACCTCGGCGGCGAGCGCCAGGGCCTCGCCGAGCGGCCGGCCCACGACGTCGAGCAACAGCCGCTTGGTGCGGGCGATCGACTCGGAGCTGCCGGTCTCCAGGACCTGCGCCGCGAGCGCCTCGCCCACGGCACGCAGGTCCGCGGCAGGCACCAGGCGGTTCGCGAGGCCGATCTCCAGAGCTTTCCGCGCATCGATGAACTGGGGGTTGAGCAGCAGCTCGCGGATGTCCGAGCCGCGCAGGCGCAGCGGCAGGTAGGTGGCCACGAGCGCCGCCACGAAGCCGATGCGCACCTCGCTGTAGAGGAAGCGGGCGTCCTCGGCGGCCACGACGAAGTCGTGCGCGGTGGCGAGGCCGCAGCCGCCGGCCACGCAAGCGCCATGGACGAGGGCGACGGTGAGGGCGTCCTGGCGCAGCACCGATTCGAACAGGTCGCGCAGGCGGAGCGAGTCGCGGAGGTTCTCCTCGTGCCCCGCGTCGCGCAGCGAGCGCAGATGCTCCAGGTCGGCGCCCGCCGAGAAGTTCTTGCCGGCTCCGGAAAGCAGGATGGCGCGGACGCCTTCCTCGCGCCAGGGCCGGCGGTAGAGCCCGGTCAGCTCGCCGATCATCGCCGGCGAGAGAGCGTTGGCGCGGTCCGGATCGTTGAGGGTGACCCGCAGCAGATCGCCGTCGCGGCGCGCCTCGATCCGTTCGAAGCTGCCGAGATCGTTCATCGGCCCCCCACCAGCTCGTCCGGCACCTCGATCTCCATCTGCAGCAGCCCCTGCGCGTGGGTCTTGCCCTGAGCGTCGTTCTTCAGGCTCTCGGTGCCGCCGCCGCCCAGGGAGTCGTGGAGGATGAAGTTGAGCGCCAGGATGTTCGGCAGCTCGTAACGCTGCACGGGTCCCCGGCAGACCTCCCGGAAATGCTCCTTCACCCGCTCGGCCGTCACCTGCTCGCGGAGCACCGCGTACAGCTCCGGCCTCTCGGCGATCAGACCGACGTTGGAGGCATCTCCTTTGTCGCCCGAGCGGGCGTGGGCGATGCGTTCGAGCTTGATCTTCATCCCTGTCTTTCTCCCTCCTCTCCCTTTGGGAGAGGAGGGCCGGGGAGGTGAGGGCTTCGCGCGACGACGCCGACGATGCCGATCACGCCGAGAACCGCCGCCAGAATCCCCGCCGTCCGAGGCCCCGTGGCGATCGGATGGTATAGATCCGGGAAGACCGCCCGGAATCCCAAATCCAGGATCTCATGGTGCTTCGACTCCAGCCAGGCGAAGACGGCGAGCCCGGCCGCCAGCAGCAGCGCCAGGGCGCCGAGGAGACGGAATCGGCCCCAGCCGGCGCTCAAAGCCCGGTGCAGGAGCACGACCCAACAGGCCCCCGTGACCAGCGCCCAGAGGACGAAGACGGTGCGGTCCGCCAAGGCGCTGTAGAGGAAGCCGAGCAGCAGCACCGGCAGCAGGCCGCCGAGCACGCCGCCGTACCAGGCCCGAGCGAGCGAACGATCGAGCGCGCGGTCTTCGCTCATACCTCCTCCACCGTGACCTCGATGCGGCTCTCCACCTCCTCCCGGGCGAGGAGCGCCGGCCAGTAGGCGACGATCTCCTGCGGCTTCGGCCGCCCGCCCGCAAAACCGGTCACCCCGGGCGGGCCGGCAGTCACCAGCGGCGCGATCTCCTTGCCGAAGCGTTCCACCTTGAGCGAGTCCGCGTGGCGCACGCCGAGCCGGAGGACCACCTCCGGCAGCTCCTCCGGCGCCGCAAAGATGCCGGGCAGGCAGGCGCCCGTCCCCAGCAGCTCGGTCTCGCGGTCCTCCGGCGCGAAGACGACGCCGGCGCGCTCCAGGCGCTTCCACACGATCTCGGCGGCGAGCTTCGCCTTGTCGGCGGCGCGCGGACCCGAGAGGGTAATGTCCCCCGAGGCCTTATAGCCGGCAAGGTACGAGGCGGAGACCTTGAGGAACGGCGTGTTCGGACGGCCCTCGATGCCCGAGACCTCCACGCGGTCCTTGCCGTCCGGGCGCAGGCGGATGGTGGTGAAGTCCGCCGTCACGTCCGGCGTGACGTAGCTCGCCGGATCGCCCATCTCGTAGACGAGCTGCTCGGCGATGGTGTCCACCGTCACCATGCCGCCCGTGCCCTCGTGCTTGGTGACCACGAAGGTGCCGTCCTCGCGCGCCTCGACGATGGGGTAACCGGCGTTCCACAAGTCCGGCACCTCCCACCAGCGGCTGAAGTTGCCGCCCGTGCACTGGGCGCCGCACTCGATGATGTGGCCGGCGATGGTGCCGGCGGCGAGCCGGTTCCAGTCGTCCGCGGGCCAGCCGAACTCGTGAAGCATCGGCGCCAGCGCCAGCGCCGTGTCGGTGATGCGGCCGCAGAGCACGATCTGGGCGCCCTGGGCGAGAGCCTCCACGACGGGCTTCGCGCCGAGGTAGGCGTTGGCGCTCATCACCTTGTCGACGATCGGCGCCAGCGGCTCGCCGGTGTCCATGTTGGCGAGCGCGTGGCCGGCGGCGATGAGGTCTTTGAGGCGCGGCAGCAGATCGTCCCCTTCGACGACGCCTACCCGCAGGCCCTTGATGCCGCGGTCGCGCGCCACCTCGAAGATGCGGTTGCGGCAGGCCCGGGGGTTCAGCCCGCCGGCGTTGGTGAGGACGCGGACGCCGCGCTCCTTGAGCTCGGGAAGCACGCGGCGGATGAAGCCGATGAAGTCCGTGGCGTAGCCGAGCTTCGGATTCTTGAGCTTCTGCCGCATCATGATCGACAGCGTCACCTCGGCGAGGTAGTCCATGCCGATGTAGTCGATCGGACCGCCGCGCAGCAGCTCCACCGGCGCATCGACGTTGTCGCCCCAGAACCCCTGGCCGTTGCCGATGCGCAGCGTCTTCATGAGCGCGCCAAGCCTAGCATGGGCTCACCGCGGTCAGAGTCTTGCATGGGACTCCGGCGTGAAAGGAGGGGTGCTTCGTGCGGTACCAGGACGCGCGGCGGTCTAGCGAGGACCGGCTTCGCCTCAGTACACCAACGGAACCTGCTCCGCGAGCTCGGCTTTCAGCAGCGACCGGATCTTGGTCTCGATCTGGATGTAGCGGGCGGTCTTGGCCGCCGGCAACACCGTGCCGATCTTGTCCGCGTACGACCGCTTGGCCTTCGCCTCCGCCTCCTCAATGGACAACACCTCGTCCATCAATCTCTTCGCGGTGTCGTCCGGAATCGGCCCTTTGTTGTAGGCCGCCGCGTACTCCTCGATCGCCTTGCGCAAGCGCTCGTTCAACTGCGCCAGTTCCTTCTGGTAAGCGTCGTACAGCGGCCAGAAGCTCTTGGCTTCCGCGTCGGTCAAATCCATGTTCGCGGCAACGACCAGCTTCTTGTCCGCCTTGACCTTCTCGACCAGGATTTCCATGTTGGTTCCGGCGCTCGTCGCCTCCTGCGCCATGACCGGCGTTGCCAGAAGCACCGTCGCCGCGAAAGTCGCCGCCATCAGACTTTTCATGTTCGATGCTCCTTTCAGGAATGTGTCGAGCATGGCCAGGAGCGACTCGTACTTCCCGACCACCATACTTGCGCCGCGGCGGCGGCGTTATGGGACCTTGGTCCAATACCCCCCCCATGGGGCTTCAGGCTCCCCGAGAACTCAACTGAGTCTCGGGAGCTTATCCAAGCTGAGCGCATTCATCGCCTGAACCGGCGCTGAGCTCTGGGGTCGAGCCTTTGGGGATTGACTGTCGGAGCCCTGATCTGTACCTTCTAGGGGGAGGAATCCATGGCAAGCCTGTCGACCCGAGAAGCCGGGGATAACTTTCCCGATCTTGTAGATCGCGTGGCGACCGGCAGGAGAGAATAGTCATCACCCGTGCCGGCAAGGAGCTGGTAGCCATCGTTCCGGTTGAGGATCTTGAGCTGATGGAGGCCACGGAAGAGCGCCTCGACGTCGAAGACGCTCGCGCCGCCCGCCGCGAAGCCGAGGAAACAGGCACGATCTCGCTCGCCGCCTTGAGAAGGGAGCCGGAGCCTGATCCGCACGGCGTGGTTAGCCGGCACCTTGACGACAGCGCATGAGGTTCATTCGTGCGCTCTCAAGGAACCGCGCTCTCTCGTGATCATCGGTAAACGCGCGCTTGGGAATGTAGAACGCATTCATGTTCCGTCGAGCGATGATGACGAACTCCTTCGCATCGGACACAGTAGACAAGGCAGACCACGGCACACTCATCGTGCGGCCACCCATTACCATCACGATGCCGGCGTCGGAGACTTCGAGACGCCGCCTTTGACGCTTGTTCCGTAGCGCGAACCATATGGGCATGAAGAGGAATAACCCGACACCCCAGAACATGCCAACGCGTAAATCACTGGCTCGCACACCACCTGTGAGGAGCCATCGCTCAAACACCACCAGTAGTCCGATTCCAAGGGCGAGTATGAGCATCTGGTAGCGAAACGATGGCAAGTACTTCCAGCTGTAGAGGTACCCTTTAACCACCTCTCCGCGGCTTAGTGTGTACTCGACTGTCATGCCCAAACTCCAGCTAGCGCTCTTGTCCGGCCAACGCTCGAGGCCTCAGCGGTGGACCGCATTATGCGGTTTCCGTTTCAATTGCCGGTTGGCCGCTGGGTGCGGATGAGGCGCCCCTACCTCGCCATTGTGGTCCTCTCGGCTGAGAATGGACGTGCCGGAATCCCGTCTGCAGCGGACGTCAACAGTCCGGCATATACGGTGTCTTAGTTATCTTCCACTCTAAGACCCTGGAGGTTATTGCCAGCCTTGAGATTCGTCTTGACTTTCATGGACCTCACCTCCTTTCGTTCGGTTAAGAGAGTCAGCCATGAGTGCCAGTATTTCTACGAAACTCATTTATGACGGCCAACCTACAGTTGATCTTTCTCCGCTGAGTGCCTCTGGCTTCACCGGCGCACCTCTCTGGCCCGAGGCAGTCGTAAATAGCCAAGGGCGCATGCCACTCTCCTGCAAGCACTTGAATCATGGTAGAACCTCGACGGGACCCACGTCAAGGAATACGGCGGCTAGCGGTAATCACTCGGGTTAGCATCTCGGTTGCCTTCCTCGACGGCCTCGTTGTATCGCCACACGTCGGGACGTGAACCGTCAATGTCCGTGAAGCCGTATTCATCTGCGAGTTGAGCCGATGACACGGACCGCTGGTTCCAGCGCTGACGTTCAGGGTCGGTTGCAAGCGCCACGACGGCGCGTCCCACATAGCGAGGCGACTCGGATACTGCGAACCCAGGCGGAGCAGCCGCGGTGCGCCAGTTGTCCTCGGTGACGTTGTAGGCGTCGAGCATCATCTCCGACCGCAGCCATCCCGGAGTGATCGCCACTGCCGTTGCCAGGTAGGGCGCAAGCTCATTTCCCTGGGAAAACGCCAGGCGATTCACCGCAACCTTTGCCAGGTCGTAGAACACCGAGATTCGATACCGCGACGCGTTGTACTCGGAGGTTCCGTCGGTTACCTCGACCAGGAGTCCACCGGGGCGATGAATCAGGAGGGGCAGGAGGTAATAGGAGGTTATTAGATGGGTATCGATGGCGAGACGGAGAATCCGGAGCCCTTTCTGGAGATCTAGCTGCCAGATAGGTTTGTTCCAGTCGGGTGGTCCACCTTTGAGTTTCTCGGCGCCCCAAATGTCGTTGATCAAGATGTCGATGTGGCCGTGCGCATCTCGGATCTGGTCCGCCAGCCGCGCGACCTGGCTGACGTCGAGGTGATCGACAACGACGGGAACGCCGTTGCCGCCCAACGAGGTGACCAGCTCAGCGGTTTCTTCGATCGTCTCGGGCCGGTCATAGTCGGACTGCAGGACGCGGCTGCGGCTGCTGCGGCCGGTGCAGATGACCGTGGCGCCAGCCTCTCCCAGGGCCGCCGCGATGCCACGGCCGGCACCGCGTGTCGCCCCGGCGACAACCGCGATGCGGCCTCGTAAGGCGTTTGGATCCGGACGCCACGTCGTCATGGTTGTGTTTATTGAACCGCCTATCCTCTCACCTCGTAACAAAGCTCCACCATGCCGCTCTTGTAGGCTTTGACCTCCGCCAGATGGAGAGCGATGTCTCTGCCGAGCTTCTCGAAGAATGGGATCCCATCACCAATCAAGATCGGTAGGATCGAATAACGAACTTCGTCGGCTAGCCCGAGACGGAGGCATTCGGAGGAGACTGCACCGCCTCCAACAAACCAGATGGTACGGAACGCGGGCCGCAGGCGCCCATTCACGAACTGCGCGAGATCGCCTGAGTAGAACTCGACGGTATCCCGGGTCCGCGGCAGCTCGCGACGAGTGAGGACGAAGGTGGGTTTGTCGCCGTACGCCCACCCCAGCCCTTTGGCCTCAAAATTCAAGGCGGTCTCATAGGTTCGCGACCCCATGACGTAGCAGTCGATCGTCTTGAGGAACGCCTCGACGAACCCTGGGTCCATGGTATCCCCGTCTACGAATTCGTCTGAGGTCTCGAGCCAGTCGACGCCCCCGTCTCTTCGAGCGATGAAGCCGTCGAGGCTCGCCGCCATGTGGATCGTTACGCGAGAATCAGTGTTTGCCATGTTTCCTCGCAGCACTGCGATGCAGTGTCTCGCTCAAAAGCCTGATAAGGTGGAGAATAGCTGAGTTGTGGAAAGCACGGGAAATCCCCTCCGAAGTCTCCTCCGCATGATCGGCCAGCCCATGTCCCTCAGCGGAGTGGTGGATCTCTTCCGGGATCCGGCGACGGCCGAGAAGCGCGCGCTGCTGGCGCAACGGTGGGCGGGGCTCGACCCCGCCCTTCGTTCACCGGGCCAGGGCCTGGGGCAGAAGGCCACCGGCTGCGGCGCCACCATCGGCATCCAGCCGCGCTGTGACTTCGCCTGCACCGGCTGCTATCTCGACCACGAGGCGAACCGCATCCCGGCCCTGCCCACCGCCGCCATTCTGCGCCAGCTCGACGAGCTGCGCCGCTATTTAGGACCCAAGAGCAACGTCCAGATCACCGACGGCGAGGTGACGCTCCGCCCCGTCGAGGAGCTCACCGGGATCCTCCGTTACGCGCGCGAGATCGGCGTCATCCCCATGGTGATGACCCACGGCGACAACCTCCGCCGCCGGCCCGGCCTGCTGGAGCGGCTGATGACGGAGGGAGGCCTGACCGAGATCTCCATCCACGTCGACATCACGCAGCGCGGCCGCGACGGCTACCGCCTGCCGAAGTCGGAGCTGGAGCTCATGCCGCTGCGCGACAAATTCGCGGCCATGGTGCGCGCCGCGCGCCGCGAGACCGGGCGCCCGCTGCGCGCGGCCATGACGCTGACGGTGACCCGCGACAACCTGCCACAGATCGCCGACGTCGTCCGCTGGCTGGTACGCAACCGCGACGCCTTCAGCCTTGTCAGCTTCCAACCGCTCGCCCAGGTGGGACGCACGCGCAAGAACGAGCAGGGAGTGACGGCGGACGCCCTCTGGCGCGAGGTCGGCCGGGGCACGGCCGATTTCGGCCTCGCGCTGGACGGCACGGGACCCATGCATTTCGGCCACACCGAGTGCACGCGCTTCGTGCCGCTCCTCGCCCTCCAGCGTCCCGGCGAGGAGCCGCAGCTCTTCCGGGCTTTCCGGGACGAGCCCGAGGACGTGGACATCGTGCGCGGGTTTTTCGCGCGCGGCCTGGGCGGGGTCGCCTTCCGCGACGATCGCCCCATGGAGAAGGCGGCCCGCTTCCTCGGCATGGTGCGTACCGCGCCGGGATTCCTTCTCGGCCGCGCGCGGCGCTGGGCGGACGGCCGGTTCCGCCGCGAGGCGGGTCTCTCGCTGCAGCGCCTGTGCCTCGACAGCCTGCGCGGCCGCCTCCGCCTCGACGGCCTCACCCTCACCAGCCACCACTTCATGAGCCCCGAAGAGACGCGCACGCCCGTCGGCCGCGAGCGCCTCGCCGCCTGCGTCTTCCGCCTTCCCTACAAGGGCGAGATGGTGCCGATGTGCCGAATGAACGCCGAGGGCGTACGCGAGCGGTTCTACGCCGAGATCCTCGCCGGAGGCGTCTCTGAAGCGGCTGCGCGGTGAGACCCCGCCGTTGCCAGAGTCGTCCCAACGCAGCCGCTGGTCGTCCCAATGCTGCGAATGGCCGTCCCAAGCCAGCGTCTGGACGTCGCAATGTTGCGAATGGGTGTCCCATTTCAACAAATGGACGTCCCATCCCAACCGATGCACGGCCTATTGCAACCCTTGGACGTCCCCGAGCTGCCACTGTACGACCCATTGCAGCCATTGGACGACCCATTGCAACCGCTGTGAGGCCCATTGCAACCAGCGGGGCGTCGCAGTCGGGCCGCCGCGCACCGGGCTGACCCGAGTCCCGGGACCGAATCAACGTTGCCGCAAAGCGCGGGCGAGCACACGGTCCAGCGCCGCCGCGAAGGCTTGCCGGTCCTTCGGGCCGTAGGGCCGCGGGCCGCCGGTGAGCATGCCCGCTCCCCGCAGCCCATCCATGAGGTCGCGCACGGCGAGCCGCTCGCCGACGTTCTCCGCCGTGTATTCCTCGCCGCGCGGGTCGATCGCGGTGACGCCCTTCTCGACCAGACGGGCGGCGAGAGGGATGTCGGCCGTGACGGCGACGTCGCCCGGCTCGGCGTGGTCCGCGATGTGGCGGTCGGCCACGTCCGGGCCGCCTTCCACGCGCACGGTGGAGACGAAGGGATGGCCGAAAGGCTCCGAGAGCCGCTGGTTCGCCACCAGCACGGTCTCCAACTCGAGCCGCCGGGCGGCCCGATAGGCGATTTCTTTTACATCCCTCGGAGCGGCGTCGGCGTCGATCCAGAGCTTCATGAGTCCGAGCGGCGGCTTTACCAGATCCGCCGGCGGGGGCTGCCGGGAGAGGCGGCGCGCGCCGGCGGTGGGCTCGACTCGGAGCCGCGGCGCCGGGAGTCGTGACGGCGCGCGGCGCCGTGGTCCGTTCTGCCGCGCGCCGGGCCACGGGACCTCTGCGCGCGCATCGCCGCCAGGCGTTCGGTGACCGGGATCTCGAGACGTTCCGCCGGCCGGGCCTGATAATCGAAGCCCTCGAGCGTGCGCCGCGGCAGCACCTTGGCGACTGTGCGTTCGATGGCCCGCAACTCGTTGGTCTCCTCGGGCGACACGAAGGTGAGCGCTTCGCCGGTGGCGCCGGCGCGGGCCGTGCGTCCCACGCGGTGGATGTAGTCCTCGGGCACGTGGGGCACGTCGAAGTTGACGACGTGCGAGAGGCCCTCGACGTCGATGCCGCGCGCGGCGATGTCCGTCGCGACCAGCACGCGGAAGCGGCCGCCCTTGAAGCCGGCCAACGCTTCCGTGCGTTGCGCCTGGGTGCGGTTGCCGTGCACGCGCTCGCAGGCGACGCCGTTGCGGTGCAGGAACTGGGCGAGCCGGTTGGCGCGGTGCTTGGTGCGCGTGAAGACGAGCGCGTTCGCGATCGCCTTCTCCCGCCGCAGCAGCTCGAGCAGCAGGGCGGATTTGACCTCCTGCCGCACTGCATAGACCGCCTGACTGACGCCGGTGGCCGGCGCCGCGGGACGCTCGACGTTGAGCGCCACAGGGTTGCGCAGCATCTCGCGCGACAGCTCGCGGATCGGCGGCGGCAGAGTGGCGGAGAAGAAGAGCGTCTGGGAGACCGGCGGCAGGTGCTTGAGGATGCGCCGGATGTCCGGCAGGAAGCCCATGTCCAGCATGCGGTCGGCTTCGTCCAGCACCAGGATTTCGAGGCCGGCCAGCTTGGCATAGGAGTACTGGAAGTGATCCAGCAGACGGCCCGGGCAGGCGACGATGATGTCCACACCGCTGCGCAGGGCGCGTTCCTGGGGCTGCATGCCGACGCCGCCGTAGATTGCGGCGGCCTTGAGGCCGGAGTGCCGGCCGAGGGCGTTGAAGTGCTCGACGATCTGGGCCGCCAGTTCGCGCGTGGGCGCCAGTACCAGGGCCCGCGTGGTGCCGCGCTTCTTGCCCAGCAGCCGCTGCAGGATCGGTAGGGCGAACGCCGCGGTCTTGCCGCTGCCGGTCATGGCACAGGCCAGCAGGTCGCGTCCTTCGAGGGCGGGCGGAATGCCGTCGCGCTGAATGGGAGTCGGTTCGGTGAAGCCGAGGGCGGCGACGCCGCGCAGCAGGCTGGGATCGAGCTTGAAACTTGAAAAACTCATCTGGATGACACGTGTACTTTCTGAGGGCGCGGGCCATGCTCCTGGAGCAGGGTCTCGACACCGCTCGAACGATCCGGCAGGAATTTTTAACGGAGGACTAAGCCGGCGAGGCCGCCGTTGGGCGATAAAGCCCGATGAAAACCGCTTCAGCCATCCTTGGCTGTCACGGCCGGCACGCAGCATGTCACATCGCGCGCCGTCTGCCAAGGGGGGACCCTTTACGGGCTCGCAGTCTGTAATCTCCCGGAGCGGGAGGAAATTCCCCGCGGCTGGTTCCAAAGAGCCCGGAGGGCGGCATACTCGTAGCCCCGGGCGTCAGCCCATCCTCTCAGCGTTGGGCCCGCGACGCTGGAGGTGCACCCAGATCGGTCACCGCCAGAGATAGAGATTACGGAGGCGTTGGAAGATTTCGTTTCGCGATACCCCACAATCGCCCATCCTTTGCTATCGCGACACGTCCCGTAGAGACGACCCGGACGATCTACGACACCCTCCGCAGGCCACGGGGACGGCGGGTCGTCTCCGCAGCGGCGATGTCGCTCCGATTGCGCCCGAAAGGTCGAATCCCACCAAGAAGGCAGCCTAAAGGTGAGAGGGCCCGGCTGCAGCTCGTCGTCGAACGGTCAAAGGCCCCGATTGAGGCGGAATGCAGGCCCAATCGGCTACTAGGCGGCCCGTAGAGCAGAAAGACCCACATCCAGGTGGACCGGCACGAGCGAGTATGCTAGTGGGGGCACCTAGCGAAGCTTCGCCTCAAACCGAGCCGCAGCGCCGGAAACACCTCGCCTTCGAGAGGTTTAGGCTGCGGTCACCTTGACATTGAACTTCCGCCGCGATTACGATTTCAGGCAGAACATCTTCGTATCACCTCGAAGAGTTCCGCTCAGGCACCAATTCAGATCTCGGAGAACCCCATGTACTTGAGAAATGTATTCGTCCGCTTCTATAAGTCATTCAACTTCGACTACCTCCGCAAGTATGACCCGAAGGTAGAGACCAAGCACGAGTGGGAGATGGTGGATCATCTCTGGTATCCATTTGTTCGCATACCCATCGACGAGAAGATCACCACGATCGTCGGCGCGAACGAATCCGGTAAAACTCACTTGCTCACCGCCATTGAGAGGGGCCTCTCCGGAAAGGACATCGCGCGCGGCGACTTCTGCCGATACTCCAAGTTTTTTGCCGTGGAGGAAGGCCAGATGAGATGGCCTGACTTCGGATTCGAGTGGGCTGGCCTATCGCGAGAGGAAAGCGAAGCTGTGGCGTCGACCTGCGAAGACCTGACCGTCAGCTTTGATCATTTCCTAATGTTTCGAACATTGAGGACGAAAGTAACTGTGTACGTTCCGAAAGCGAGGCAGTACACAGCGCATCCGGTCAAAAACCCCTCGAAATTGCTGCAGCTCCTGCCGTCGGTATTTCGTCTCAAAGAGAACGTCGCGTTGCCTGAGAGCGTCCCCATTCGATTCCTGGCGGGTGAGGAGCGTGCGTCGCACGGACTGGAAACGCTATCTAGAAATCAGCGCGTCGGATTACTTGAAAGCATCTGGAGTAGCATGGCTTGGTTCCAGACGAAGGAGACCGTGACTCAAAACGCAGAGCCAATTGCTAGTACAATGGGCAGGTTCTCCGCAACCAAGGAGGATGCCCGAGTGCTTAAACGGCGCGTGGCTGAACTCGACCTTGCGCGGGATCTCATCCGCAAGGTCGCGCGAATAGACTCGGAAGCGCTGAAAGAACTTGACGCCGCGCTGCGCGAAGGCCAAGATGCTTTCGCGAACAGCTTGATCGACGCGATCAATGATGCACTCCAGGCGAAGTTAAATTTCCCTAACTGGTGGGTTCAGGACCGGGAATTTCGCCTCCTCGTCTCCCCGCGCGAGTATGATTTGGTATTCACGATTCGGGACCGTACCGACACGGAGTACGCTTTCGGCGAGCGCAGCAGCGGGCTCCGTTATTTCCTGAGCTACTACATTCAATATCTGGCGCATGAGCGCCGAATTGATGGGCGCGAGATTCTACTCATGGATGAACCAGATGCCTTCCTGTCCAATCAGGGGCAGCAGGATTTACTGAAGATATTTCATGCCTTCGCAAGCCCAGACGATGGCAGCACCCCAATTCAGCTCATCTACGTAACACACTCGCCGTTCCTGATCGACAAGAATCGTGGCGAGCGTATCCGTGTGCTGGAGAAAGGTGTAGGCGAAGAGGGCACACGGGTAGTCCGTGATGCGTCACGTAATCACTACGAGCCACTCCGTTCGGCCTTCGGATCATTCGTGGGTGAGACGACCTTTATCGGTAACTGTAATCTTATGGTCGAGGGGCCTGCAGATCAGATTCTGCTCGCTGGGGCGGCAACCTACCTTCGGGGTACCGGCGCCCCCGAAGTGGAGACGCTCGACCTAAATCACATCACCATTGTTCCTGCCAGCGGTGCATCGCACATACCTTACTTGGTCTATCTAGCTCGCGGGAGGGACGTCGAAAGGCCGGCCGTCATCGTAATGTTGGACAGCGATAAGCCCGGAAACGAGGCGAAGAAAACCTTACTCAAGGGAGGTCCTCACCGGAAGGAGTTGCTCAATTCACGCTACATTCTGCAGCTCGGCGAACTCTCGGCGGGAAATTCGGTTCTGAGGCGGAATAACAGCCCACTTGTCGAGACCGAGGATCTTGTACCTGTCCAGATCTGCGCGGAGGCCGCGCAGCGATACGTTCGGGAAGTGTGTGCAGAGGACCCAGATGTGGTGGACCGTGTAACCGCGGATGCGATCATCGCGGAGATGGCCGACAGCGAAGGGATCTTCAAAGCGATCGAGGAGTGTTTGAAGAAGATCAACAGCGAGCTTCACATCGAGAAAATTGGTTTCGCGCGGGCTGTTATTGAAACCATTGTTGGTCTGAAGAAACATGCCGAGAACGATGGCGAGGCCACTGGGTTGCTCCGAGAGTTCGAAGCTAACATGAAGGCGTTATTTCGGCGATTGCGGCAGATGCAACGGGAAGCTGAGCGTGAGCTCACTTCCGAACGCGTATCAGCCCGGGTCAACCGCGCAAAGTCTTCGTTCCTTCAAGATCATCCGGTAAGCGCGAAGCGGGAGCACGTCTTCGTGCTGTTCGAAGAAATTGAATCGTCCCTCGACAACAGTGAAGAGTCAGACAATATAAAGCGCGAGATTCAGTCACTTCGGCGCGACTTCAAAATCGATGACGATCTCACTGAACAGGTCGGTGACTATGACCAGTTCCGCGAAGGCCTTGAGCGCGTGCGATATGCGGGGCGGCTGGCGGTGCAGAAGTTAGTATTGCAAGAGGCAGCTATCGCGACGACGGATCCAGATGCGACTTCTCCGTTGCCAACGAGCAGCGTCGACAACGACGAGGGCGAAGCAACATCGGAAGTTGCATCGAGTGGTACACCAGCAGTGGACTCGTCTAGCGAAATTGAGCAAGGAGTGGTGCGCGATAAGCGAAAGTGAGAGAGTCCGGCTATCAGCTTCGGCGAATATCCATGGGTGAATTGAGTACCCTGCCAGGACTTCGAGGAGCTCGGAAGCCTCGAGCTGAGCGGCAAGCTACGCCTTCATGGTTGACCTCGGCATGGGCCATAGCCATACTCGTGCCGTGGCCACGGCGGTCAAAGGCGACATCGGAGCCTCGCTTCGAGAGCGCGTCCTCTTCGTCAACTATGAGTCTGGCAACCAAACGGCGAATTGAATCCGAGGCGGAACCGGTGCGTGTTCTGAGTCGCGGTCTGCGGGCACAGCGAGGGGTTCACCTCACACTGCGAATCCTTCGCGAAGCGACGGGAAAGACGCAGGCCGACATCGCCGCAGCATCCGGAATCGATCAGGCGGACATCTCTCGTCTCGAAAGTCGAGAGAGCTTGAGGACTGCCAGGTCTCGACCCTTCAGAGAGTATGTCGCAGCTCTAGGTGGGGACCTGGAGCTCGTCGCGGCCTTTGGCAATAAGAAGATTGCCGTTACCGGAGTCCAGCCGCTCAAGCGGATCGAACCCTTGGAGTAGGAGCCATGGATTACCACGTGACTGAGGCCCGGCATGTTCGCGCGTACACGGTCTGGCTGCGGTTTCGAGACGGATTGGCTGGTGAGATCGATCTCGCTCCTGCCCTTCGTGGCCCTATCATGGAGCCGCTCAAAGACGTTGCATTCTTCCAGGAGTTCGAGATTCATCCCGACTTCCATACCCTCGTCTGGCCGAACGGAGCCGACTTCGCGCCGGAGTTCTTGCACGACATCGTCCAAGTGACGGCCTAACTGAACCAAGCAGGTCAAGGCCTTCGGCGCGGATGGCTTCGCCTCCGTGGCGGAGAGACCCTCCAGATATCCCGGTCGCATCAGGCTAAGACAATTGCCCCAGACCACTCAGCGGCCAGACCCAAGGTGCAGACCAGGCGTCGAAAAGCCGCAGCTCCAATGAATGGATCCGCAGCTTAGGCAGCAGTTTGGTTACGCTGCATGAAGTCAGTAACGAGGCAGATCGCCTTACCTCAGCGTAACCAGTTGCCGACCACCTCTGACCGGCGGGGCGCAAGTCCGGCGTGTAGACAGGCTCCGCCGCTAAGCAGGAAAATTAGTTTCACCTGGAATGGCTTAGAAGGGAGGAGATATGCGCACTTTCCTACTTCTTCTTGTGGCGTGTTGCCTTGCGCCGTCCGTTGTGATTGCTCAAAGCAACTGCTCGGACGGAACCTTTTACGATGACGGTATCGGCCAGTATGAGACCGGATATGGCTTCAACGAGGTAAATGTCGCGCGGGGAGCCTACGGTATGAAATTTGATGCCCCCTTCTATCCTGCAAAGCTCGACTCCGTGTGCCTTTGCTGGATCCGACAAGGGGGGGACAGCCTCATAAACTTTAACCTCAACGTCTGGGACGGAAGCAGCGGAACACCAGGCGCTTTGCTCGGTCGCGTAACGGCGCTCCAGGCCAGCGCAGTTGGCACAGCATTGAGCGGCACCTTCTACCGGTATGAGATAGGCGGCGCGGGAATCGAGATCAACGGACCGGTGTTCATCGGCCCCGATTGGAATGCTCAAAGCGATGTTGATTTCTTCCTGTGCGTCGATACCGGTGTTGCGCCGGCAAGACCGTCCTATCTTTGCGGAACTGGCACCGATGCCCAGTGCGTCCCGAATTTGAACCTCTTGCTGGGAGATCCTCTCTTTGAAGATCTGGGAATTCGGGCGAAGTTCGTTGCTCCGGCCCCGCCCCCACCGCCGCCGCCCGACCCCGACCCTCCGGCCGGCCCCTGGCTGACCACCTCCGCGCTTTCCGGCTACCAGTTCAAGGTCCGCATCAACGGCTCCGCCGTAGGCACTCAGGTAGTCGACTGCGTTCCCGAAACTCTGTGTGTCGCCGGCGCCATCCCAACCCGCACCGAACTATTCCTACGGATTATCGGTCCGCGCCCCAACGGTTTTCTTTGGGCGCAACTCGTACGCTTCACCACCTCGCGGCTTGAGGTCTGGATTCAGCGTCTGGCCGGCGGGCAGATCAACTACTACAATCTGCCGGCAGTGCCGACAGACAGCGCGGAGCTTCCAGGCCTGGTGGACAAAGAGGCGTATACGCCTTGATGTAGTCTTGTAGGGGCGAGTTGACCTCGAGACATCTCGCCCCTACTCTCGAGCTGCTAAAGACCTTTCGTCAGGGTCGCCGAGCGCCTCACGGATCTTTGGGTTTGGCCGCTTTGCCATGGGCAACGTAGTAGTTGCGGACGCGGACCCAACGCTCGCGTGCCAGCTCGTCGTCGCGGCGGCGAGCTTCGTTTTCAGGAGGCGGCCAACCGTGCATTTCGCCGAACAGATCCATGAGCTCCAAGGCGCCCTCGACGGCTGCCGCAGGGTCGGGTCCCGCCTTGCGGCGCTCTTCGCGTTCTCGCTCCTCAACCATCTGCCAGCCCGCCACCATACGGCGCACGTCTTCCGGGTTCATAAGACGAGAGTACATCACGGTGCCTTCTGGAAGAAGTCCCAAATCTCGTTCGCGGCGTGGAAGTCGCGGTTGGTATGGCCGAGGAGACGCCGGCCGTGCACGGCGGGATGGGATACGGCATGACCGCCGCCTTGAATCTTGATGAGCGTCACATGGCGCTTGCCGGGGGCGGTCCAGCTTTGGCGCTCGGCGGTGCTGCCATCGGTCGGGTCGGTGTCAGGAAATTGCGTCCTTGCCGGAGGCCCGCCGAGCCCGTCGAGCTTGCGGAAGTAGTCGATGCTCGCCTGCGCGGAGAGGACGCGCCCGCGGTTGCCATACACGCCGTAAAGCGCGACATCGCCGCCGCCCCACGGGACGAAGGGGTCGGCGGTGCCGTTCATGAGGAGCATCGACACCGGCTCGCCCTTCGGCGTCATGGCCATGTTCTCCGTCGCCGGCACGCTGGAGACAACGGCGGCGTAGGCGCGCGCGAAATCCGGCGTTTGCAGCGCGAGGCGGATCGTCATCGCGCCGCCATTCGACACGCCGGTCACGTAGACGTGCGCGCGGTCGGCATCATGGTTTTTGACGAGGCGATCGACGAGCGCGTGCAGGAACCCCACATCGTCCACGTTCTCGATCTTCGCGGCGAACGGTCCTTTCACGCGGCAGTCGTTCCAGTGGCCCTTGTATCCCTGCGGATAGACCGCGATGAAACCATGCTTCTCGGCGAGCAGGTCGAAGTCGTATCCGTAGACCTGCCGCGCCTGCTCCGCCGTGCCCATCGAGGGGTGCAGCACGATCACCAGCGCCGGATGCGTCTGCGGCTTCGCGGGCACATACGTGATCCACGTTCGCGTGCGCCCGCCATGCTCCAGCGCGCCGCGCTCGATCTTGCCGGGCAATGGCGGCTCGGCCGGCAACTTGGAACGAAGTGCCCAGAACGCAAGACCCGCGAATACGATGAGCGGCAGAACGATGGCCCAGAACGCGACCTTGAGGCATCCGCGCATGATTCCTCCTTGGACGCTAAAGATACGCCGAGCGGGCGCGATGCTTACAGTCGCCATCCCATCGGTTCGTTCGGTAGGTTTTTGGTATACATTCCGGGCTGAACGAAGGCATCTTGCATCTTGGAGGCTGACTGGTGAAGACGTGCTCCGTCAGAATCGTGACGCTGCCGGTCCTGGCTTTCGTGGCGCTGCTCGCGGCTCCGGTGACATTCGCGGACGACCGCATGACACCGCTGATCCTTGCCGTGCACGACGCTCCCGTACCATTCAACGGCTCAGACGGGCGCCAGCATCTTGTCTACGAGGTGTGGATCACTAATTTCACGAGCGGCGATGCGACGGTCGAGAGAGTCGATGTGCTCGGCGACGGCAAGCCGATCGCGATGCTCGACCGGGCCGCCATCGCGACGCGGCTGCAGCCCGCGGGCCGTCGTGACGCCACCGTCGTGCTCCCCGGCGGGGGCACGTCGCTTCTATTCGTACACCTCACGCTTCCGACGGACGCCAACTTGCCGGAGCTGATCGTGCACCGCGTCGGGGCGGAGATTTCGGCGGCTCCGCCGAGCATGCGGCACATGACGCTTGAAGGCGGCGGCTTCGCGATGAATCACAGGCCCGCGATCGTCATCGGGCCGCCGCTGCGCGGCGCGGGTTACATCGCCGCCGACTCGTGCTGCGATGCCACCCGGCACACCCGCGCCACGGTGCCGGTCAACGGCCGCGTGCGCATCGCCCAGCGGTACGCGGTCGACTGGGAGCGACTGGACGACGCAAACCGCATCTACGCGGGACCGCGCGAGCAACTGACGAGCTATACCATCTACGGCAAGGAAGCGATCGCGGTGGCCGATGCTCGCGTCGTGACCGCGATCGACGGCCTGCCCGAGCAGATACCCGGCAAGTTTCCGGATGCGCTTCCGCTCGATCAGGCGGATGGCAACGCGGTCGTTCTGGATCTGGGTGGCAGGCGTTTCGCGCTCTACGCGCACTTCAAGCGCGGGAGTGTCCGCGTGCGCCCCGGCGATAGCGTGAAGCGTGGCGAGGTGCTCGGACTCGTCGGCAACTCCGGAAACTCGATCGCCCCGCACCTTCATTTCCACGTGATGGACGGGGCCTTCCCGCTTGATTCGAACGGCCTGCCGTACGAGATCGACGAATTCGAGATTACCGGTCAGTCGCCCGGCACCGAGGCGTTCGACACCGCCGAGGCCGAGGGAACGCCGCTCCCGGTGCAGCCGGTCACGCCGCCGCGGCGCGTCCGGAACGCGTTACCCCTCGACCAGGGGATCGTGCGGTTCTTGCGATGAGCCAGACGCGCTCGATGACTGACATCAAGGGGGGCGCGACCGAGGACGACTTCGAGTGGTCCGCGCCTGAGGATTTCTGACGTCTATCCCGGCGACAGATCGGAATTCTTAGCGGTAAACATCTCTCCGGTGTCCCACATGGAGAATTGTCACCGTGCGACCGCCGTCATCGATTTCATAGATGACCCGGTAGTCGCCGACCCGGATGCGCCAGCCCTCTCGGCCTGTCAACTTGCGGCAGCCATGGGGCCTAGGATTGTCTCCCAGATTCCGGATAGCCTCGATCAGACGATCGCGATCTCCATGGATTATCTGTGCCAGCTCCCTCTGGGCCCGGCGCAGAATAGAGACGCTGTAATTCATTCTTGGGTTCTCTGGATCTCCCGCAGCGCCTGCTCCAAGGGAATCACCTCATCACCGCTCTGCTTGGCGGCATCGTAGGCGCGGATCGACTCGAGCTCCTCAATTTCTTCCAGGAGCTTTCGGTAGTCACTGATGTCCAACAGCACTCCTACTCGGTGTCCTTCTTCGTCAACCAGAAACCGCTCCGTATGTGGTGTCGCCATCGCCTCCTCCTGCCTCATTCTACATTCTCAACGGCCTCTCGCCAGCGCAGCCTATAATGCAGGTATGTCCTCACCCATCCACGTCATCGGCGGCGGACTCGCCGGTTCGGAGTGCGCCTGGCAGCTCGCCGAGCGGGGCGTTTCCGTGGTGCTGCACGAGATGCGGCCGGTAAAAGGCACTCCGGCGCACAAGACCGGAGACCTCGCCGAGCTGGTGTGCAGCAACTCGCTGCGCAGCGACGATCCGTTCCACGCCGCGGGGTTGCTCAAGAGGGAGATGGAAGCCTTCGGCTCGCTCATCATCGGCTCGGCGCGCCGGGCGGCGGTGCCGGCGGGGAGCGCCCTGGCTCTCGACCGCGACCGCTTCGCGGCATTGGTGACGGAGGCGATCCGCCGGCATCCCCGCATCGAGCTGCGGCGCGAGGAGGTGACGGAGATACCGGACGGCGAGGTGGTCATCGCCACCGGCCCGCTCACCTCGGAGGCGATGTCCGCCGGCCTGCAGCGGCTGCTGGGCAGCGAATACCTTTACTTCTACGACGCCATCGCGCCTATCGTGGAAGCGGAGAGCCTCGATCTCGCCAAGCTCTTCTGGCAGTCGCGCTACGGCAAGGGCGAGGGAGAGGATTACCTCAACGCGCCCATGGACAAGGAGCAATACCTCGCCTTCCACCAGGCGGTCGCCGAGGCCGAGGTGGTGGCGCCGCACGATTTCGAGAAGGCGGTGTTCTTCGAGGGCTGCCTGCCCATCGAGGAGCTGGCCCGGCGCGGCGTCGACACCCTCCGCTACGGGCCCATGAAGCCGGTGGGCCTCACCGCGCCGGACGGGCGGCGGCCGTACGCCGTGGTGCAGCTCCGGCAGGAGAACCTCGCGAAGAGCCACTTCAACCTGGTGGGCTTCCAGTCGCGCATGAAATGGGGCGAGCAGGAGCGGGTTCTGCGGCTGATCCCCGGCCTCGCGAACGCGCGCTTCGTGCGCTTCGGGCAGATCCACCGCAACACGTTCATCAACGCGCCCATCCATCTCGATCCGTATTACCGGGTGAAGACCCGCCCGCAGATGCGTCTGGCGGGCCAGATCACCGGCGTCGAGGGCTACCTCGAATCGGCGGCGACCGGCCTCGCTATCGGCCTCTACATCGCCCTGGAGCGTCAGGGGCACGCGACGGAGCCTTTTCCTGCCACCACGGCGTTGGGCGCTCTCGCCCGCCATCTGACGGAGTCGGATGCCAGGCACTTCCAGCCTGCTAACATCAACTACGGTTTGTTCGCCGAGCTGCCGGAGAAGGTGCGCAAAGGGGACCGGAGAGCGGCCTACGTGGAGCGGGCGCGGGCGGAGCTCGCGGCGTGGGCGGAGCGGAGTGGGGTCAGCGCAGAGATCCCGGCGGAGGCGATGGCTGCGTCGTAAGATTCGGCGATTACGGAAAGGTATGCCCCAAAACCTCACCCTGTGGCCCCCTCTCCAGCGAGCTGGAGAGGGAACGCCTACGCCAGTTGAACTCACTTCAGAGGGAGGATGCCCCAATGACCATGTCTCGCCGCTCATTTCTGGCCACACCCTTGATCGCCGCCGGTGTGCCTGCCGTGCCTTGGCTGGCGGATGCCGCTCTCTTGCCACCGCCCGACCTCGGCGAGGACATCATCCGTGAGTTCAGCCGGTTGCCGGGGCGCAAGGCGCTCAAGATTTCCGCGCCAGGAGTCGACTCCGCGCCGCCATGGTCTGCCGAGCTCAACGCCGGGCAGGTTCTCTTCTGCGCCAGCTCATTCAAGGTCTTCGTGCTGACCGAGTTTCTGCGGCGGGCCGAGGCACAGGTCAAGCCGAACACACCGTTGACCAAGCTCCTGGCCAGGCTCCTGCCTGTGAACGACAGCGTCTGGATGTTCGGCTCGCCCGTCTTGGCTCCGAAGCCGGAGAAGGGGGGCATGGTGACCGGCCGCATCACGGCGCTGACGGCGCTCGAGGCGATGATCGCTCATAGCGACAATACCGCGACCGACATGGCGCTGAAGCGTCTGGGCCCCGATTCGGTGCGGGCGCTCATTGCCGGCGCCGGCCTGCAGGACACGCGGATTCCGAATGCCACGCGCCAGTTCTTCGCCTACGAGGCTGGCGCGCCCAATTGGCGGACGATCACCTGGCCCGAAATGCTGGATGCGTTCAGCAACCTGCCTCGGACAGGGCCACCGATCATCAACGGTGTGCAGACGATGGCGTCTACGCCGAACGATTTCGTCTCGTTTTATGCCCGCGCTCTGCAGGGCGAGTTCTTCGAGGAGGAGGGAACCCTGACGCCGTTTCGTTCCATCCTGGCGCAGGCCGACGCCATCCCGTTGATCATGCCGCTCGGAGTGAACGCATTCCTGAAGGGCGGCAGCCTCGATCTGTTCGACGAGCACGCGTTGTCGATCGCGGGCGGCATGTTCATCCCCGCTCGCCGCTGGGTCTACTACAGCCTGATGATCAACTGGGTAGATGGCCAGGGAGGCACCACCGAAACGGTGGGACCGCTCTTCGCCGAGGTGCTCGGCAACATCTTCACCTGGATCAGGGACGCCTTCGCCGGCTGAATGATGACCGGGGCATGCGCCGCCTGATCCACCGCTTCCTCGAGCATCTCCAAGGAGAGAGGCAGCTCTCGCCGCAAACCTTGCGCGCCTATGAGTACGATCTCGTCTCCTTTCACGAGTTCCTCGCCCGCGACTTTCTCGGCAAGGCGCCGGAGGAGGTGCGGCCGCGGGATGTGGACGCTCTCGCGGTGCGCTCGTTCCTGGCGGCGTTGACCCGGCGGGGTTTGGGCAAGCGCAGCCAGGGTCGGGCGCTCGCGGCCGTGCGTAGCCTCTTCCGCTTCGCCTGCCTCGAAGGGGTGATGCAGGCCAATCCTGCCCAAGGGGTGCGGACCCCAAAGTTCCCTAAAGCGCTGCCGCGCCACCTGCGGCCGGGTGAGGTGGAGGACCTCATCGAGGCGCCGGCCGGCGACGAGCCGCTGGTGCGGCGCGATCGGGCCATCCTGGAGCTGCTCTACGCCGCGGGCCTGCGCGTCTCCGAGCTGGTGGGGCTCGACTGGCCGGACGTCGATCTCTCGGCGCGGGTGCTGCGGGTGATGGGCAAGGGGAGCAAGGAGCGCATGGTGCCCTTCGGCCGGCCGGCGGCGGAGGCGCTGCGGCGCTGGCTGGAAGTCTGGGAGAGCGTGCGCGAGGCCCTGGACGGCGGCGAGCCGGTGTTCCTCAACCGCGGGGGCACACGGCTGACCGACCGCTCGGTGCGGCGGGTGATCGACCGCTGGGTGGACGCCGCCGCGGTGGCGCGGGGAGTCCATCCGCACACGCTGCGGCACACTTTCGCTACGCACCTGCTGGAGAACGGCGCCGACCTTCGCGCCATCCAGGAGCTGCTCGGCCACAGCTCGCTCTCCACCACCCAGAAGTACACGCATCTGGAGGTGGAGCGGCTGCTCTCCGTCTACCGTGACGCCCATCCGCGGGCGCGGCGGGGGTCGGGCGGAGCGGAATGAGCGCGCGGCGGTTCTCCTGCACCCCCGCCGGCGCGATCCTCCGGGGACGGACGCGGCTCCGCCGGCTGCTGCTCGGGCTCGCCCTCGTGCTGGTCGCGGCGGCCGTCCTCTTCTGGCTCAGCCTGCTGATCCGCCGAGGCGGCACCTGGTGGCCCGGTCTCTTCGCGCTGCTCGCCGCCGCGGTGCCGTGGATGGCGTGGCGGATGAGCGGCGACCTGGATCTCCTCGGGCTCGACGTGGAGAATGGGCGGCTGACGATCCGGATGCGCCGACAGCAGGAGAGCTTCGATCTCGCCGGCGCCGCGGCCCGGCGTCTCGCGCCGGAGGAGATCGAGCACCTCGAGCGCCTGGCGACGAACGGCGGCGTCACGGCGGGGACGGGCGGCTTCGAGTCCCATCGCCTGGGCGAGTTCGACCTCTATGCCACCGACCTCGCCAACGCCGTGCTGGTGGACCTCGGGGAGACGCGGCTGATCGTCACGCCGGACGATCCGGAAGGCTTCCTCCAGGCCCTCTCCTCCCCCTGATATACAATCCCCGCCCTATGGACACCTTCGCCTCCACCACCGTGCTGCTCGTCCGCCGGGACGGCCGGGTCTGTATGGGGAGCGACGGCCAGGTGACGATGAACCAGAACACCATCGTCAAGAGCGGCGCCAAGAAGATCCGCCGCGCCGGCAAGGGGCAGGTGCTGGTGGGCTTCGCCGGCGGCGGCGCGGACACGCTGGCGCTTTTCGCGCGGCTGGAGGCGAAGCTGGAGGAGTTCGGCGGCAACCTGGAGCGGGCGGTGGTCGAGCTGGCCAAGGACTGGCGCACGGACCGCGCCCTGCGCCAGCTCCAGGCGGTGCTCATCGTCACCGACAAGCAGAAGAGCTTCTTCGTCTCCGGCGGCGGCGAGCTGCTGCAGCCGGACGAGGACGACGCCGTGCTCGCCGTGGGCTCGGGCGCCAACTACGCGCTGGCGGCCGCGCGCGCCCTGATGCGGCACACCTCGCTCGCCGCTCCCGAGATCGTCGCCGAGGCGATGAAGATCGCCGCCGAGATCTGCATCTTCACCAACGACCGTCTGACCATCGAGGAACTGTAGGGAAAGGTTATGTCGATCCAAGTTTCCAGCGAGACCCCAGCCGGCCTCGCGATCGAAAATATGACGCCGCGGGAGATCGTCGCCGAGCTCGACAAGTTCGTCGTCGGGCAGAAGCTGGCGAAGCGCGCCGTGGCCATCGCCCTGCGCAACCGCTGGCGCCGCCAGCAGCTCCCCCCCGAACTCGCCGAGGAGATCGCGCCCAAGAACATCCTGATGATCGGTCCGACCGGCGTCGGCAAGACGGAGATCGCCCGCCGGCTGGCGCGCTTGGCGAAAGCTCCCTTCCTCAAGGTGGAAGCCAGCAAGTTCACCGAGGTCGGCTACGTCGGGCGCGACGTCGAGTCGATGATCCGCGACCTGGTGGAGATCGCCGTCACCATGGTCAAGGAGGAGAAGCGGGAGGCGGTGCGCGAGGCAGCCGCCGCGCGCGCCGAGGACCGCCTGCTGCAGCTCCTGGTGCCGCCGCGGCCGATCAACGCCTACCTGCGGCACGAGGAGGAGAACGAGGACGATCTCGCCGCCACGCGCGAGAAGTTCCGCGACAAGCTGCGCTCCGGCGCGCTGGATCACCGGCGCGTCGAGATCGAGGTGGACGAGGCCTCCTATCCCAGCCTCGAGATGTTCACGCCCCAGGGCGTCGAAGAGGTGGGCATCAACATCAAGGAGATGCTCCCCGGCCTCTTCGGCCGCAAGAAGAAGCAGCAGGTGTCGGTCGAGGAGGCGCGCGAGATCCTGCTGCAGCAGGAGTCCGAGAAGCTGATCGACCGCGCCATCGTCGCCCGCGAGGCGCGCCAGCGCGTCGAGCAGGGCGGCCTTATCTTCCTCGACGAGATCGACAAGATCGCCGGCCGCGAGGGCGGCCGCGGCCCCGACGTGTCGCGCGAGGGCGTGCAGCGCGACCTGCTGCCGATCGTCGAGGGCACCAACGTGTCGACCAAGTACGGCATGGTGAAGACCGATCACATCCTGTTCATCGCCGCCGGCGCCTTCCACGTCAGCAAGCCTTCGGACCTCATCCCGGAGCTGCAGGGGCGCTTTCCTATCCGCGTCGAGCTGGACGCCTTGACCGAGCAGGATTTCGTGCGCATCCTGACCGAGCCGGAGACCGCGCTCACCAAGCAGTACTCGGCGCTGCTGGCGACCGAGGGCGTGACGCTCGAGTACACGCCGGATTCCGTCGCCGAGATCGCGCGCCTGGCCGTCGAGGTGAACTCCACGACGGAGAACATCGGCGCCCGCCGCCTCTCCACCCTCATGGAGCGCCTGCTCGACGAGGTCTCCTTCGAGGCTCCCGACATGGCGGGAGTGAGCGTCAAGGTGGACGGCGAGTACGTCCGGCGCGTGCTCTCCGACATCGTCAAGGACCAGGATCTGTCGCGCTATGTCCTCTAGCCCCTCGCAACATCGATCTGTAGGGGCGGCCCTATGTGGCCGCCCTGTTTTTGCGTGCCGCCCTGCTTCACCTCCTACCACTCCTTCCCCAGCTCCCCCATCAACGCCGCAAAGACCTCGATGCCGTCCCACAGGTTTTGCAGCCGTAGGTTCTCGTTGATGCCGTGCTGGTTGTTGTCGTGGTTGACGATCGGCACGCCGATCACCGGCGCGTCGAGAGCTTCGGTGAACAGGTACATCGGCACGCTGCCGCCGAGCATGGGGACTTGAATGACCGGACCGCCGATCGCCCGCTCGACCACGGCCGCGACGGCGCGCGACTCCGGCAGGCTCATGTCCGTGCGCGCCGCCGGATAGTCGAGCGACCACTGGAGCCGCGCGATCCTGGGATGGGCCCGCCGCATCTCGCGGTCCGGCGCCTCGCCGACCAGGAACCAGCCCTTGCCGCGCAGGAAGGCCTCCACCCTCTCGCGCACCTTCTGCGGCGTCTGGTCCGGCACCAGGCGGAAATCGATCGACGCCTGCGCCTCGGTGGGAATGGCGTTCGCAGCCGCGTCCCCGACCTCAGCCGAGCGCAGCCCGCGCACGTTGAGCGCGGGATCCATGAGCCGGTCCTGTAAACGGGCGCCGTTGCCCTCCATCCGCCCCAGGCCGAGCTCGGCGGCGAGCCCCTCCTCGACGGCCGGCATGGCGGCCACGGCCCGCTTCTCCGCCTCGTTCAGCGGCCGCACGTCGTCGTAGAAGCCCGGGATGAGGATGTGGCCCTCCTCGTCGCGCAGGCTCGCCAGCAGGTGAACCAGCGTCATTGCCGGGTTCGGCGCCCAGTTGCCGTAATGCCCGCTGTGGAGGGGACGGACCGGACCGTAGACGGTGATCTCCACGCCGCTCACGCCCCGCGCGCCGTAGTAGATCTGCATCCGCCGCGTCGGATGGACGGGGCCGTCGCAGAGGATCCAGACGTCCGCGGCGAGCAGGGATGCGTAACGCCGCAGGATCTCCGTCAGGTGCGGCGAGCCGGCCTCCTCCTCGCCCTCGAGGAAGAGCTTGACGTTGGCCGACGGCTGCCGGCCGGAGGCGCGCAAAGCGTCGAGGGCCGCCAGCAGGGCGACGATCGGCGACTTGTCGTCGCTCGCCGAGCGGGCGTAGATCCGCCACTCCGGATCGAGCGGCCCCGAGACCGCCGCGAGGTCCAAATCCTTGACGCCCTCGCCCAGCGGCCCCGAGCGCAGCACGGGCTTGAAGGGATCGGAAACCCACCCTTTCTGGCTCACCGGCTGGCCGTCGTAATGGGCGTAGAACAATACCGTCCGCTTCGCGCCGGGCACCTTGAGCTCGCCGTAGAGCGCGGGCGGCGTCCCCTCGCCCGCGGACAGGCGTTGGACGGCGAAGCCGCGGCGGCCGAGCATCTCCGTCAGGCGGTCGGCGTTGCGCTCGATGTCCGCCACGTTGGAGGCGACGTTGGGCAGCGCGAGCAGGTCCGCAAGCTCGCTCACGATCTCCTTCTCGTGCGCCGCCCGCCAGGTGCGCACCTGGTCACGCAGGCGAGGCTCCTCCGCCCTGGCCGCCGCCGCGATAGCGAGCAAGGCGAGCCACACGGCGGTCGATCTTCGTCCGGTCATCGGCGTCCTCCTCGGGAATGCACCCCTTCCGGGCGGCGCGAGCCACCGGGAATCAGGGTCTTCATGATGCGTGAAAGGGAGTTGAGATGGTCGGGGCGAGAGGATTTGAACCTCCGGCCTCACGGTCCCGAACCGTGCGCTCTACCAAGCTGAGCTACGCCCCGAGAGAATCTGCGGTCGAATGCGAACGAGGATCAACCCGAGGGATCAACCGCGAGGGCGGGAGGATACCGTGTCCACGCCATGCCGGTCAAGAACGAGCCACTTGACTGGAAGTACTTTGTCGCTTAAAGTCCTCCGCGACGTTGACACCAGCTCCCAAAGCTCATGGAGGCACCATGCGAGTCAAGATGATCCTGCCCGCGCTGACCGAGGCGAAGAGCCCCTTCTTCCGTCCCATTAAGTACTCGCTCTTTCCGCCGCTGGGGCTGGCCACCCTGGCTGGCTATCTGGACGAATCCGATGAGGTCAGCCTCCAGGACGAGCACGTGGAGACGCTCGATCTCGACGACGAGCCGGAGCTCGTGGTGATCCAGGTGTACATCACCTCGGCATCTCGCGCCTACCGGATCGCGGATCATTACCGCCGGCGAGGCGCCTACGTCGTGCTGGGCGGCCTGCACGTGACCTCCCTTCCCGACGAGGCGGCTCAGCACGCGGATACCGTCTGCCTGGGTCCGGGGGAGGACATCTGGCCCGCGTTTCTGGCCGACTACCGCGCCGGCCGGCCGGCTCCCGTCTACCGATCGAGCGTCCGCACGCTGGCGCAGCTACCGCCGATCCGCCGCGACCTTATCAAGCGCCATCTCTACCTGGTGCCGAACTCCATCGTGGTCTCGCGCGGCTGCCCGCACGTCTGCGACTTCTGCTACAAGGAGGCCTTCTTTCAAGGCGGCAAGGGCTTCTACACCCAGACGGTGGACGCCGCGCTGGCGGAGATCGAACGGCTGCCCGGCCGTCACCTCTACTTCCTCGACGATCACCTGTTCGGCAACGTGCCTTTCGCCACGGCGCTGTTCGAGGGGATGCGCGGCATGAACCGGCTCTGGCAAGCCGCCGGCACGGTGGCCTCCGTGCTCCGTCCGGGTCTGCTGGAGAAAGCGAAGGAGTGCGGCCTGCGCAGCCTCTTCGTCGGCTTCGAGACGCTCAGCGAGGAGAACCTCAGGGAGCAGCACAAGCCGCAGAACCTGAGACGGGACTACGGGGCGGCGATCCGGCGTCTGCACGAGCTGGGGATCATGGTCAACGGCAGCTTCGTCTTCGGCATGGACGGCGACGATCCCACGGTCTTCGAGCGGACGGTGGAGTGGGCGATCCGGCAGGGCATCGAGACGGCTACCTTCCACATCCTGACGCCCTATCCCGGAACGGCGCTCCACGACCGCATGCGGCAGGCCGGCCGTCTGCTCCACTCCAACTGGGACCTCTACGACACGCGCCATGTCGTCTACCGCCCGGCGAGGCTCAGCGCGGACCAGCTCGAGGCGGGCTACTGGTGGGCGTACCGCGAGTTCTACCGTTGGAGCTCGATCTGGCGCGGGGCGGCGGGCAAGCCCTCCCTCATGGAGGCCGCTCGCCACGTCGCCTACGCGGGTGGATGGAAGAAGCTGGAGCCGCTCTGGGACCTGGTGATCCGCGCCCGGCACATCGCCAGGCTGCGCCCCATGCTGGAAGCCGTGCTGACAGGATTCGGCAGGCACGCGGCGGCTGAGGACGCCTCAGCGGCTCGCCCCCCGGGTCGAGCATCATGGCTCCGCGCTCTCGCTGGTGGCCGGGTCGAAGCCCCAACGCTCGCGCATCCGTTGCCGGAACCGTTCCCGCTCCTCCGGAGTCATGTTCTCGCAGCGCTCTTCCATGCGACGACGCCAATTGGAGCGGCCGGAACCGCGCATTCCAGATCCGCCGAACAGGATCCGGCACAGCACCAGCAGCCCAAGCGCCTGCCAGAAGGTGATCCGGGGCCAGCCGAAGAGCGGCGGCAACAGCCAGTTCCACAGTTGCAGCACGATCTCGCCGCCGATAAAGGCAAAGAGCAGCATCCCCAGGATCGCCAGCGGCGCAAAGACAATCATTCTCTTTATTCTCGATTTCGATCTCATGTTCAGTTCCCTCATGCTTTCGTGAAGTCGTCGTAAAAGCTTTGCAATCTCTGGCGCAGATGCAGCACCGCGTAGCGCTTGCGGGAGAGCAGCGTATTCACGCTCACGCCGGTTGCGGCGGCCATCTCCTTGAAGCTGCGCCCTTCGAGCTCGTGCGCAACGAACACCTCGCGTTGCTCCTCCGGCAGCTCCTCCACCGCCAGCGCGAGCTCGTCGAGCAGCGCGTTGCGGGCGTAGAGCGCCTCCGGTCCGGCGGCGGGCGAAGGCAGCAGGTCTTCCACCTGCAGCAGCTCGTCTTCCTCGTCCACGACGGCGGCATCGCTGAAGCTCTCCGGCTTCTTCTTGCGGAAGAGGTCCGTGATGCGATTGCGCGCCACGCGAAACAGCCAGCCGGTGACGTGGTCGATCGGCATCAGCAGGCGGTTCGCTTCCACCAGCTCGTAGAAGACGTCCTGCAGGATGTCCTCGGCGTCGCGCGGATCGGGCACTCGCCGGCGAATGAAGCTACGCAGCCGGGACTGCTCCCGCTTGACCACCTCGGAGATCCGCTGGTCCTGTTTGAGTGCCATCCGTTCCAGGCTCGCCGCGTCCATCTACGATAGATAGACGAATGAGGGGGTGCGGATATTGTAGGAGCTTCAGCCCTCGGATGGCCGCGAAGGCCGCCGTGGGCAATGCCGGGAACAACGTGCGGGCGAGCGCGAGGAGGCCTACCACGCGTCAGGCGGCCGGCCGCTAATGTTGAAGGCGGCCGATGGAGCGAAGAGCGGCTGAGGCGACGATGCTGAACAGGATGGCGGCCACGAAGTAGAGAAACTGAAGCCAGATCAGGTAGTAGCCGAGGAGGGACGGATTCAAGCGCAGGGGCTCTGTGAAAGACGGGAGCACGCGCTCGTGGATACCTGCATAGAGGGAAGCTCCGCAGAGCAGAGCGGTGAGGAGGGAGGCTGCGTATGCTTGCCACGAGACCGGAGGCCCCAGAAGGCGACCGGCGACAGAGAGGCCTGTGCTCGTGCCCAAGCCGACCCAAGACCAGAACACCACGAGGGATGGGCCGACGAGAAGCAGGGCGGGTGAGCCGTGCTCGAAGAGCGCCACGATAGCGCTTACCAGCAGCCCGAGGAGAAGCGGGACAAGAATGACAGGGAGGATTCGATCTCTCCGCTCATTGACGGACTCGCCGGTTGTCTCAGACATTTCAAGGAGAGCTGAGCTACGGTTCACGGTCTATCGGTCCACCGATTCTTAGTGAACACAGCGGTTCTTTCCTCTGAAGGTCGGCCGGAGTATACCCTGGCCGGACCGGCTATCTCACTGTCAGCCCTGGCGCCGGAACGTGAAGTTCACCGTCAACGTGTAGTACACCTTGACCGGCTTGCCGGCCAGCGTGGCCGGCTTGAAGCGCCACTGCTCGACGGCCTCGATCGCCGCCTTGTCGAGCCCCATCGGCTGACCGCTCAGTACCCGCACGTTGGTGACGCGGCCCTGCTCGTCGATGATCGCCTCAACGATCACCGTGCCCTGCGTCCCCGTCCGCCGGGCGAGCTCGGGGTAGCGGGGTTTCACCTGATGGACGATCTCGGGCCGGGTCATCCCGACGGTGATGGAGCGAGGCGTCTGGTCGTCCGGAACGCTGGCGCTCTGTCCGATTGGAGGTCCGACGGGATAGTCGCCGACGGGACAATCCGGGCAGGCCGGATCATCTCCGAAGTCGAGGTTCTCGTCGTCCGTCCCAGTCAACGAAATGACATTGCCCACCGAGGTAGAAGGCGTATTCGTCGGAACCCTCTCGGGCACGGTCTCGTCGGTCGGCTGAACGGGCTGCTCCGGCGTCGGCGGCTTCTGCTTCTCCCGGTTCCTCTCCGGCAGCGCTACAGGGGGCCGCTGTCCGTCTCCGCCGGACCGCTCTTGGAAGGTCGCTATGATCTTCACCGGACCTATGGGAATGGAATCAGGCTCCGGCACCGTGCCGACGCTCCAATAGCTGGCGAACGCGATGGCTGTCAGCCCCACTACGTGCAGACCGACGGCGATAGGCAGAGAAATCCAGCGGCGAGGTTGCGGTTTACGTTCCAGATCGATCAAGGAGTGCTCGAACATCGTTCCATCCCTCCACGACCTATATCTATTAGAAAGTGAAGAGCCTGAATTGGTTCCAGGAAGGTCAGCGAGCGCGAGCGCACCATCGCCCATTACCGGCGGCTCGGCGTTAGAGAAAGAACGCGCAGAGGTAGGAACAAGGAACTCGCGGAGAGGCGTCGCCAGGGGCCCGGCGAGGATCTCGACGCGGTTGCAACACTTCGGGAAGAGTCGCGGGGGACGCGACGCTTATCGGCGCGCGGCGGCGTGGTAGCTATGCTTGGAGAAAGCCAGAGCCAGCCAGACGTTGCTATCGCAGAGGATCACGATGCCCCGCCGCCTCTTCGTCAAGCAAGGCGTTCGCCACCCTCTCTGGAGTCATTTCTTCGCCCGCCCGAGCTTCGTGGGCGCACTCGATGAGCGGCAGCTTGACGCGCTTGCGGACCGATACCGGCCCGGAGGATTGGCCGGCCAAGCCGCGCCTCAGCAGGTCGGCAATGGTGTCTTTGAGCCTTCTGTTCTCCTCGACGGCGCGGATCTTTACCGCGCGCATAACATCATCGGGCAGATCGAGCGTGGTCTTCATGAATCCATGATACCAGGAAGCCCGAAGGGAGCTTTCCCGCCCGAGCTCGGCCTCGATTGAGCTATCATGCAGGCTCGCTCGAAGACTCCAAAGGCACCCAACGAAGCGAAGCGCTGCCGTTCGTCTCATCCGGTGATCCGGCCCGGCTCCCGCAATGACTGCGGGGTCCGCGGCCTTGGAATGGACGACCATCAGGTCGCTCCGTGATCCAGCACCTTGCCGATCGCGGCGATGGTATTCCAGTTGCGCGTGGTGACGGGTACCCCAAAGAGCTGGTCCAACGCGCCCAGATAGCCGATGACCTTCATGTGACGCCGGTACAGACCGCAGACGAACCGCTCATCGCGCGCGACAACTTTCAGCAGCCACCTGCCGCGCGAAGGAAGCTTCATGGGCAGCCGCGGCACCGAGCGAGGGAGCCGAGACAGGACGCTCACGAAACGTACGATGTCGGGTCGCACCGGATGGCCCGCGAAAAAGTCGTGAGACATCAGCCTGACGATTTCCTGGCCCTGGCAGATCACGATCTCGGCATCGAAGGGAAGCCGGCGTGCGATTTCAACGCGCAGTTGCGCGCGGCTGACCGGCTGCCGGATCACGAAGGTACCCGCCGCGCCGATGTTGACGGCATCGAGGTGCTGCAGTTGTGCGGCGAGCGTCGTAGGTCGGAAGGTTCTATGACCGCCGACGTTGAGGCCCCTCAGAAGAACCACGAGTGCCACGAGTTGCCTCTCCACGCAAGGGCCTGCGAATTGGCTTCCCGGCCCCGAGCATGTAAGACCTTGGTCCGATTTACCCGCGAGTGACTCGCTGGCATCCTACTCGAGTGGAGAGAAATGTGCGATGGCAAGTCGTAGTGCTTGCCCTGGCGGCAGCTCCGGCCCTGGGTGACGAGGTGTTCCTCAAGGGCGGCGGCAAGGTCACGGGCGAGATCGTCAAGGAGACCGAGGAGAAGGTGACCGTCGACATCGGCATGGGGACCATGTCCGTCCAGAAGTCGACCGTGGTGCGGATCGAGAGGAGCGCCTCGCCTCTGCAGGAGTACCGCGCGCAGGCTGCGACCCTTGCGCCCGAGGACGTCGAGGGGTGGAAGAAGCTGGGCCGCTCGGCGGCGCGCCAGGGGCTCACGAAGCAGGCTCGCGAGGCCTTCGGCAAGGTGAAGGCCATCGCGCCCAACGACCCGGAGGCGAATCGCGCCCTCGGTCTGGTTCTGCTCGACGGCCACTGGGTCACCGAGAAGGAAAGCTTCACGGCCCGCGGTTTCGTGCAGTTCGAGGGCGAATGGATGTTGCCGGCAGAAAGGCAGGCGATCATGGAGGAGCGGCGAGCCGGCCAGGAGGCGGACCGCCAGGCGCTGGAAGCCCAGATCGAGGCCGACCAGGCTGAGCGGGCTGAGCAGGAGGCGCGCGAAGACGCTGAGCGCGACATCTGGACCGGGCCCCTGGACCAGCCCCTGGACGGGGACTATGCATACGGATACCCCGTCTACTATGGATACGGGCCGACGGTCTGGCCCACACGGCCAGGGCCAGGGAATCGGCCAAGGGCGGGGACGCTGCCGGCAGGGAGACGGCAATGAGAGGCCGTTCCGCGGCAGGACGGCCGCTCTGGGCGCTCGCCCTCCTCGGCGCACTCTTCACGGCCTGCTCGTCGCCCTCGCCGCCTTCGGTGGACGAGATCGTCGCCGCGCATCTCGCGGCCCGCGGGGGCAAGGACCGGCTCCAGGCGCTGCATTCGATCCGTGAGACCGGAACGATGACCGCGAGCGACGGGCGGTCCGCACACGTCGTCCGCGAGATCCAGCGCCCGGGGCTCTTCCGGCTCGAGTTTTCCTACCAGGGAACCACGAGCGTCTTCGCGAACGATGGCAAGGCCGGCTGGCAGATCGCGCCCCTGCAGGGCCAGTTCGAGCCCCAGGCGATGCCGCCTGAGGCCGACGCGGCGGGAGGAGCCGACCAGCGTGACATCGAGGGGCCGCTCGTCGACTGGAGGAAGAAGGGGCATGTCGTCGAGCTCGCCGGACGCGAATCGATCGCCGGCGCGGAGGTCGACAAGCTCAAAGTGGTGCTCCGAGGCGGTGTGGTGCGCTACGACTACGTGGACGTCGCGTCGCACATGATCGTGCGTTCCGACGTCCCGCGGTTGGTCCGGGGGCATCGCGTGGAGCTGCAGAGCACCTTCTCGGACTTCCGGAAGGTCTCCGGAATCGTCTTCCCCCACCTCCTCGAAATCCACGTCAAGGACCGGCCGCAGATCCTGACGATCGTCGTCGAGCGGATCGAGCTCAACCCGGAGCTCGACCCGGCGAGCTTCCAGATGCCGCGCTAGCAGCGAAGCCTCATCCGAGGCTCCCGGCGACATCGTATTCAAAGGGAACTCTCTAAGGAGGATCTCATGGCCCGCCACCCCGACGACATCGTGACAAGCATCCTTTCCCTGGACCTCGCGCCGATCAAGGCGAAGCTGATGGATGACCGGGAGGGAGAAGGATGGTCTCCCTCCTATGCGGACGCGATCGAGACGCAGTACCGGCAGTTTCTGATCCTCTCGGCCCGGCATCCCGACCGGCCGATCGTTCCGACGAAGGCTATCGACGCCTTCTGGCACTCCCACATCCTGGACACGCGCAAGTACGCTGAGGACTGCGAGCGGTGCTTCGGCTACTTCCTGCACCACTTCCCCTATTTCGGCATGCGCGGCGAGCAGGACGCCCGGGATCTGCAGGCGGCGTTCGCGGCCACCCTGGATCTCGCCGCGGCGGAGTTTGGCGAGGATCTCTGGCTCGATCCCATCGTCACGCAGTGCCAGATCGTCACGCAGTGCCAGATCGTTACGCAATGCAGAATCGAGACGAGACCGGTCTCTTGAGTCAATCTCCGCCCCGCCGCTCGCGGCGCAGGTAGAGGGCGGGCACGCGCACGAGATCCACCGTCAGGCCTTTTGTGGCCGGATAGGCGCTTTCATCCGTCCGCTGACAGCTTTTCGGTTTCTCAGGGCTTCGCTCCCAGGAGAGGTATGTCCACGATACGGATTTCCTACCGAAAGCCGCCATCCGCAGCCAGTCCCTAAGCCGGCCGAGGAGCGTCAACCGCACGATTCGAAGTCTCCTTGGGCGAATTGCAGGCGACCTCGAATGGATTGTTCCTTCTATCTTCTCCAATCACCTGAAACCTAATCCAGCCGATGGAGTTGCGGTGCGAGTGGATCGTGCTGTACGTCAAGCCCAAAGTACCGTGAAACGTGTTAGAGGTATCGCAGCTCGCCGCCGCCGGTGAGAAATTAGACCGGCGAAGGACTAGTATCTATCCGGTGTGTCTCCCGTCACTTCCGTTCCGTCTCCCGCAGAATTCTGCTCCCTTGGGACCAGGTTTCGCCTGGCGTCTGAAGCCCGGCCCAGAATATACCCGGACAATCCACCCAAAAGAGCAGCCAACTCCCGGCCCTCCAAAGTCCCAATGATTCCGAACAGGATGATCGCGATGACAATCAGAAAGAGCGTTACGAACTGCATGCCCATCTCACCCGAAAAAATCGTGGTAGCAATGTTCTGCTTGTTAGCGATCCAGTAGAATCCAAGAATGACTGCGAATACCAGCGCACTGAAGGCTACGGCAACATAGATCCGGAACTGATTTACATCACGCGCATTATCAAAGAGTGACGCAATTCGCTGTTCTAATGCAAACAGTTCTCGTTTTTTTCGCTCAGCCTCATCTCTTTTCGTCTTGATCAACGGCCTATTTTGCTCAATCGTTTTAAGATTACCCTCAAATACCTCAATCTGACCGTCGAGGTACCCCACGTAGTTAGTCGGGTCAGCGGCATTCTTCTTTTCATTCTCCAAATTAACTCGAGTGTCTCGGAGCTGTTTCCGGAGTTCAGATTCCGACGGCAGACCTCGAATTTCGGCCTCGCGTTCATCTATCTCGCGTTCTAGCTGTCGTATATCCTCGACGATGGTTTCGCGTTTCTCGAAAAGCGGCCTAAAGTCCTGAACCTCTTTCAAGTCCACGCCCTGGGATAACGGAACCGCCACTGGCGGATTGCTTTGACCCAGAACTGGAACGCTGGCAAGCGCCACAAAGGCGAATATTCGAACGAGACGACTCATGCTTTAAGCTCCTCTGGCCCCAGGAGAGTTCCGCACCGGTCTCGCGACCGCCGGCCCCTCGCAATTGGTCGTTCAGATCGAGAAGACGGACGCATCCCGGTTTTTCCTTCCCGAGTGGCGTACTTGCTAGAGGCACACCGGCTGAGACGTAGCCGCGTAGCAGGCGCGCAATCGCTGCTGACGGGAGAGCCTGCGGTGGGCTACTGGTTCGACGCCGCCCGGCGCCGGGGAGAGAAATTCGATCGTATGCGCCACGCGGAGCAGGAAATCCTGGTCCTCTCGCCGCTGCCGTGCTGGAAGCATCTCAGCAAGAAGGTGGCCAGAATATGACGGCATTCTCGAGCGCTTATGGCCTCTGCCTCAAGTGGTGCGGCGGGCGCTCGCCTGAACAAGAGGTCATGTGAATCTGGGCGCCGGAAAGCGAATTGCCAGCCTCATTCGCCCGCCCTCGGGTTTTCCTGGCCAATGCATGAGGAAAGGTGGACGCGACCGTATCCTGGGGCTCAGGCCTTTGGCGTTTCGGGGCTCGCCGGGGTGGCCGCGGCCGGGCGGACACGCTTGGCGTAGAGCGCTTCCTGATTGGACTTGCCTTCGCGGACGAGGCGCAGACGGCCACCTTCGCGCAGGCGGCGGAGGGTGACGGAGACGTCGCGGGCCTTGAGCGGCCGTTGCAGCTTGTCGCGGTAGCGTCGGTTCGCCTCCGCGGCGATCTGCGTGGCTCCGAAGTTGGCGCCGTCCTCCATCTGTTCTACCACCCTCGCCACGAGCTTGGACGTCTGGATCTCCTTGCCGGCGAGATCGCTGTCGTCGTCCGCTGCTTTCCGGACCGGGGGAGGCGGCGCCGTCGCTTCCCCGGCCAATTCCGCCGCGGTGAGCGCTGTCCCTTTGAACGCCTCGAAGTGCTCGGTCACCCGCTTGAGCTCGGCGAGATGAAAGGCGTTCTGCTCACGGTGGTGGATCTCCTGCTGAGCGTGATGGTCCGCCTGCTCACGGTGGAAGGCGATCCGCTTTTCCAGCTTCTCCAGGACTTCGGCGACGGAATAGGCTGTGCTCATCCCTCTTCCTCCTTACCGCGCCGCGAGCTTGCGACAACTCGCGACAGCGACAGCTTATCCTGCGACAGATCCTCCGGACTTGCGACTCTACCAGGGGACCAAGAACAAAGTCCCGGGAGTTTGAAAAAGATGAGCTCATCTTGCGACAGAACCGGCTCATCCTCCTTCCGTGCGGAGAGGAACTGACGCGAGTTTGCCGGAGGAAGGCTCCCGACAAGAGGATCTTGCGGCAAAGCGGGTCTAAGGTGCCGCGAAGTGCCTCGGAGTTGCCGCAAGAGCGCGACGCTCAGTTGCAAGACGGATTCCCTTGCGGCTGTCTGCCGCGAGCAGGTCGCAAGGCGCCGCGAATTTGCCGCAAGGCTCGCGGCAAGCGCCGCAAGTCGAGCTTCTCTCGCGACAGATCTGATACAAACTGCCGCGAGCCGGATCGAGCTTGCCGCAAGATCGCCTCCTCATGCCGCGAAGCGCCGCAAGTTCGAGACGAGCTTGCGGCATCTTGCGGCAAGGGGAGGAGATTCTGCCGCAGACTCGCGGCACTTCGCGGCAACATCCGGAGACCGAGCCGCAAAGCGCCGCGATATCGCGACTACTCGCGTCAGCAACGGAATGAAACCGCGGCGTCTTGCGGCAATGTCACGACACTTTGCGGCAGAAGGAGCAGGCCTCGCGGCAACTCGCGTCCGTCTTCTTCCAGCCTCTCGGGAGTATTTCCGGCGCGAGGAGACCTTGCGGCAACTTCCCGGGACTTTGCGGCTACGCGAGCTGATCTTGCGACAAAGTCTGCAGACATTGTCGCGAGATGAGCTCATCTCGCGGCAGTCCGGCGGGCTGTGCGGCAGCGGACCGAGGACTCGCGACAGCTCGCGACAGCGGAGAGACGATGTGGGCCAGGCCTGAAGAAGGGCGGCCACATAGGGCCGCCCCTACAGATCCGTCGAGGTGAAACACACCGAATCTGGATCGACCACAGAACGATCTGTAGGGGCGGCCCTATGTGGCCGCCCGGTTTTTCTGGCCCACGCGCCTTCTCATCCCCGCCGCTCGCGACGCAGGTAGAGGGCCAGCTCGCGCACGAGATCCACCGTCAGGCGCTCCTCTTCGCAGGCCTTCTGGAACATGAGGAGGGCGACGAGTGCCTCGCGGTGGACGTCGCGCGACTCGAAGACCGGCACGATCTCGGTCGCCAGCCGCTTCAGCTCGCCGGCGCAGCCCTCCTGCGCGTAGAGCCGGGCGAGATCGAGGGAGACGAGCGCCGCGTCGTAGCCCATGCGGCGCTCCAGGAACTCCTGCTGGACCTCGCGGAAGGCGGCCTCCGCCGGGCCGAGCCTGCCGAGGCCGAAATCGATGAGGCCTTCGGTCCAGCGCAGCCGAAGCAGATCCAGCGGCTGCGCGGATTCCAGGTAGAGATCCCGCAGGTCCGGCAGGAAGGCCTCCGCTTCCCCGAACCGCTCAGCCAGGACAAGATCGACGAGCAGGTTGTAGCGCGCGCAGTTGTAGAGGCGCGGCTCGCGAAAGCGGTCGAGCTCCATTACAACCTGGCGCAGCAGCTCGATCGCTCCGTCCAGATCTCCTCTCTCCTCGCGGATTTTGGCCTTCTTGAGCAGCGACTTGCCGATCCCATGCTCCTCCCCCGCCTCACGGTAGAGCGCGAGGGCTTCGTCGACCAAGGTCAATGCCTCGTCGAGCCGTCTTTGGGCCCTCCGCAGCGAGCTTTTCAAGTCCAGCACCTCGGCCTGGATCTCGGCGTTGCCCCGCGTGCCGCGGGCGAGGCAACCCTCGGCCTTGAGGAAGGCGTCGTCCGCGCTGCGCAGCTCGCCGAGCACCCGGCGGGCGTTGCCGAGATAGGCGAAGCAGCGGGCGCGCAGGTCCATGATCCAGTTCGTGTCGTAAGCCGCGCCGAGACGGCGCACGATCCGTAACGCCAGGTTGGCCAGCTCCACGGCCCTGGCCGGATCGGCGAACGCCGCCTCTTTGCTCTTCCTGAGGAGGAGTTGGCAAAAACCCCAGATATGAAGCTCCTCGTTCTGCTCGGCCTCCCGAAGCTGCTCGGCGTAGGGAAGCTCCGCCAACTGCTGCCAGAGCTCCGGCGCCCGCCGGCCTTCTACGACGGCCACCTCTTCGTCCCAGTGGCCCACCTCCTCCTGGAGCCGCAGGATCTCCTCGTGGAGCTGCCGGCAGGCCGGGCAGCAAGCCAGGACGTGGGGAACCACCAGACGCAGCACGTCCTCGTGCTCCAGGACTCCCGCGAGCCACTTCGCCAGCGTCTCCAGCGGCGGGTGGGCCTCCTCCAGTACCGTCTCTTCCGGCCGAGCCAGATCACTCATCTAGTTACCTCCTTCAACAACATAGTTACCGCAGAGGGCTCTTTCGTGACACCCGGAAAGAAGAAAAGGGCCGGAGGGTCAACCCCCGGCCCCTCCGTGCGGCTTGGTTCTACCCGTTGGGATCGATGGTGATGCCTTCGTCGTCGCCCTGCTGGCCGGCTTGGCCGTCCGGATCGATCGACGGCCCCTCCTTGGCCATCTCCGGGCGCCAAAGGCTGTCGAGGAAGAGGCGCAGCCGGGAGAGGGCGCTCTCGCCGAAAACGGCAATCTTCCGCATCTCGCCTGCAGGCCTACGGGCTGCCTGAGCGCGGGCCGGCAGGCTGCCGAAGAGCAGGGCCGCCAGGAGGAGGAATACGGGAAAAGCACGGCGCTGATGAGAGCTCGTGGACATGAGCAGCTCCTTCAGAGGCGTGAGTCTCGGGAGCGGCGGGATTGCCGGCGGAGCCCCGCCTCTAAGAACAAGGTTGCTCTTAACGGTAAAAATGCGCTAGCGGGGAGGCACCCCGAACCCCCTCCCTTCCCACCTCACCGGGAGAGGGGGAGTAAGAGAATTGTCGGAGGGTCGTAGCGGCGGCCCTACGTGGCCGCCGTCTGTTGGTGCGCGGAAC